>CANFWH010000001.1 GCA_947450645.1 Comamonadaceae bacterium
GCATCTTGAAAGTGGTCGCCGTCAAAGCCCCAGGCTTTGGTGATCGCCGCAAAGCCATGTTGGAAGACATCGCCATCTTGACGGGCGGCAAAGTGATTGCTGAAGAAGTCGGCCTGACACTGGAAAAAGTGACTTTGGAAGACCTCGGCTCTGCCAAGCGTATCGAAGTGGGCAAAGAAAACACCATCATCATTGACGGTGCTGGACATGCTGCTGACATCGAAGCCCGCGTGAAACAAGTGCGCGTTCAAATCGAAGAAGCGACATCTGACTACGACCGCGAAAAACTCCAAGAGCGCGTTGCAAAACTCGCTGGCGGCGTTGCCGTGATTAAGGTTGGCGCTGCTACCGAAGTCGAAATGAAAGAGAAGAAAGCTCGCGTAGAAGACGCACTGCACGCAACCCGCGCAGCTGTGGAAGAAGGCATTGTGGCTGGCGGCGGCGTCGCACTCTTGCGCGCTAAGCAAGCCGTGGGCGAACTCAAAGGCGCAAACCCAGACCAAGACGCTGGCATCAAGCTGGTCTTGAAAGCGGTTGAAGCGCCCCTGCGCGAAATCGTGTTCAACGGCGGCGGCGAAGCCTCTGTGGTGGTCGCAGCTGTGATGGCTGGCAAAGGCAACTACGGCTTCAATGCAGCCAACGATACGTATGGCGACATGATCGAAATGGGTATCTTGGATCCAACCAAAGTAACCCGAACCGCACTGCAAAACGCAGCGTCTGTGGCAAGCTTGATGCTGACTACAGAGTGCATGGTCTGCGAAGCCGCCAAAGACGACGCTCCTATGGGCGGCGGCATGGGTGGTGGTATGGGCGGCATGGGTGGTATGGGCGATATGGGGATGTAATTTCCCATTAGCTCATCAAGGCGAAAGCCTTGACTCAGTCAATACTAAAACCCCTGCAAGGCGAAAGCTTTGTAGGGGTTTTTCGCATGCGCGATACCGTAATCCACATTACCAAAATGCTCGGCCACTAGCTCAGACATGCGACTGTCTAAATCGGCCTTCGGTAGCAGCAGGTGCGCTTCGGTTTCAGAGCCAAAATTAACCAGCGTTGCACCTCGTTTTTTAGCGATGTGCAGCATGCGGGAGTTTTCGGTCAGCGCCTGAATATGGAATTGGCTAATGCCTTGGTTCCTAGCATGAGTCACCGCGCGATTGAACAAGCGACCACCGTAGCCTTTGCTGCGGTAGGCAGGCAATACCGATACGCCAAATTCAGCTTTTTGTGAAAACCCCAAACCAAAACTTAGAGGGGCATAATTCGGCTCGCTGATATGCGCGACATGCGCTACGGCGATCAAAAGGGCCTGGCGGTTATAGATACCATACACATGGTCACGTTCAAAATTTAAACCATCGACATAGCTTTGAATTTGACTGTCGGTCGCAGCAAAGCCAAACCGAAAATAGCGATCACGCTCGGGCAGCGCCTGCAAGTGCTTCGCTATCTCGGCTTTATCTTGATGCCTGAGCGATGAGATGCGTACAAATCGGCCTGAGAGATACCCGTAGGTCTTCTGCCAATTTTTAACGAGACTACGAACAAGGGATGTTTCGGTTGTCATACCCTTATTATAGGGGTTTACCCTATGTACTGCCGAATGATGGCTTCAAAGCTCTCATCAGCCCTCAAGCCCATTGCCAAGGAACGCTTGTTTTCCCAATGTGTAGGCCAGCCCAACACAATTTTTTCAACTAGCGGATCGGGCTCGTGCGTCACCAAGGCTCGCACCTTATCTCCACACACTTTTTGCAGCGCATCCAGCATCTCGCCCACCGTGACGCTGAGCGCAGGCATATTAAGCGCCATGCGGCCACCGAACTGCTCAGGTGTGGCTTCAAACACTTTGATGATGCCATCCACCGTGTTGTCTGGCGATGAGATGCCATGGCGTGTTGACAGTGGCACAGGATACGCGGCAGCCACGCCAGCAATGGGCTCGCGGATGATTCCCGAGAAAAAACTAGACGCCGCGCCGTTAGGCTTACCTGGACGAACGGCTACGGTCATCAAGCGTACACTGCGCCCTTCGATATAGCCCTTGCGCGAGTAATCCGCCACCAATTGCTCGAGCATAAATTTGTGCGTGCCATAGCTTGATTGCGGCATGGGATAGGTGTCATCGGTAATCGTTGCAGGCATACGCCGTGCGGGGTCAGAACCAAAAATGCCACCCGAGCTAGAGAAGATCAGTTTTGCTTTGTGGCCTGTTGTATTGAACCTGTGGCGAAGTGCATCGAGCAGCGCACGAGTCGAGTCAAGGTTGGAGCGCAGCCCCAAATCAAAATCGGCTTCGCATTCGCCCGAGACAGCAGAAGCAAGGTGAAACACCGCATCAAAGGATTGGGCTTTAAGCGTCTCACATTGCGATAGCAACGAGCCCACAAGCCCCGTCACATCTGGCTTAGCGGCAAGATCACTAGGGAGTGAAAACTGATCCGCAAGCGTCATGTGCGTGATGCTACGGCCATCCAAATGTCCACGCACAAGCAGCGTGCGTGCGAGCTTAGAGCCTAAAAATCCGCTGCCGCCTGTGATGAGAATATTCAATTCAAACTCCTAAATCAACCCGCCTTCACCGCATCAGGATTCCGCAAACGAATATGCAATTCACGCAATTGCTTCTCATCCACGGGGCTGGGCGCTTGAGTGAGCAAGCACTGGGCGCGTTGGGTTTTAGGGAAGGCAATCACGTCGCGGATGGACTCTGCGCCCGTCATCAAAGTGACGATACGGTCTAGGCCAAATGCAAGGCCGCCATGCGGCGGGGCCCCGTACTGCAAGGCGTCCAAGAGGAAGCCGAATTTCATTTGCGCATCTTCTGGCGTGATTTTGAGTGCGTCAAACACTTTCTTTTGCACGTCCGCTTGGTGGATACGCACCGAGCCGCCGCCCATTTCCCAACCATTCAACACCATGTCGTAGCCTTTGGAGAGGCACTTCTCTGGCGCCGTCGTCATCCAGTCTTCGTGACCGTCTTTTGGCGCTGTAAAAGGGTGATGCGTCGCTGTGTAGCGCTGGTTCTCTTCGTCGAACTCGTACATCGGGAAATCGACCACCCACATCGGTGCCCAGCGGTCTTCAAACAAGCCCCACTTTTTGCCTGACGCGCTTTGGCCAATCTTGACGCGGAGCGCACCAATGGCATCGTTCACCACTTTGGCTTTGTCTGCACCAAAGAAAATAATGTCGCCGTTTTTAGCGCCTGTACGCGCCATAATTTCGGCAATGGCTTTGTCGTGCAAGTTTTTAACGATAGGGCTTTGCAAACCCTCTTTACCTGCGGTGACATCATTGACCTTGATCCAAGCTAAGCCTTTTGCACCGTAGATTTTGACGAACTCGGTATAGGCATCAATCTCGGAGCGCGGCATTTCTGCACCGCCTGGTACGCACAGCGCGACGACACGCCCACCCTTCATGGTGGCTGGCGCGGAGAACACTTTAAAGTCGACATCACCCATCACATCTGTCAGTTCAGCAAACTGCATCTTGATGCGCAAATCGGGCTTGTCCGAGCCATACAAATGCATCGCGTCGGCATACGTCATCACTGGGAAAGCAGCGCCATCGCCGAGATTGACGTTGATAGCTTTTTGGAACACTTCAACCATCATGCCCTCGAACATGTCGCGAATTTCTTGCTCAGTGAGAAAGCTGGTCTCAATATCAATCTGGGTGAATTCTGGCTGACGATCCGCACGCAAGTCTTCGTCGCGGAAGCATTTGGTGATTTGGTAATAACGGTCATAGCCCGCCACCATTAACAGCTGCTTAAAGAGCTGCGGGCTTTGCGGCAGCGCAAAGAACTGACCTTCTTGCACACGGCTTGGCACGAGGTAATCGCGTGCGCCTTCGGGTGTCGATTTGGTCAGCATCGGGGTTTCAATATCGACAAAGCCAAGTGCGTCTAGGTAGTTACGCACAATCATGGTGACTTTGTAGCGCAGCATCATGTTGCGCTGCATGGCAGGGCGACGCAGATCCAACACGCGGTGTGTGAGGCGCGTGGTCTCGGACAAATTGTCGTCATCCAACAAGAATGGCGGCGTAACCGACGCGTTCAAAATCTTGAGTTCGTGACACAAAATTTCAATGCCACCACTCTTCAAATCCTTATTAATTGTGCCTTCAGGGCGTGCACGCACGATACCCGTCATCTGGATGCAAAACTCGTTGCGCAACACTTCGGCCACTTTAAACATTTCAGCGCGATCGGGATCGCACACCACTTGCACATAGCCTTCACGGTCACGCAGATCGACAAAGATCACGCCACCATGGTCGCGGCGGCGGTTCACCCAACCGCAAAGCGTGACCGATTGGCCAATAAACGCTTCATCAACAAGACCACAGTACGTGGTGCGCATAGAAGTTTTGCTATTCATAGAGGTTTTTGCTATCGTCATTTTTTAGTTTCCTGATTTCAATTTTTATTGTTTTATTGATGCGTGCATAGGAGCGACAACGCCCATAGAGACCACGTATTTCAAAGCCCCGTCCACGCTCATAGACAGCGCTTGGCAGTCGGATTTTTTAAACATCATCATGTAGCCACTCGTTGGATTAGGTGTGGTGGGTACGTACACGCTCAAGTACTCATCGTGCACGCCATGCTGAAGCGCCGTGAGTACCTCGCCGCTGGGTACGCCCGTCACAAAGCCAATCGTCCATGCACCTTGGCGTGGCCATTCCACCAGCACCGCTTGGCGAAACGCATTGCCATTTTCCGAAAACAAGGTGTCTGACACTTGCTTGACGCTGGAATAAATTGAGCGCACCACTGGAATGTGTCCGAGCAGAGCATCCCACCATCCAATTAATCGTTTACCTAAAAAATTACTAACCGTTGCACCAACCAAGAGGAGAACGGTCAACGTCAAAATCACACCAAATCCTGGGATGTGAACAGGTAGCCAACTGTCAGGCTGCCACGCTTTAGGTAGGAGCAGCAAAGTTTTGTCGAGCGAGCTAATTGCCCACTCAAGCAACCAAATCGTAATGGCCAATGGCACAAGAACCAAAAGACCTGCAAAAAACCATTTGCGGAAATTAGCCATCATGTCGTTCCTCCAGAGCTTGATGTGGGTGCTGGCGCGGGTGCAGGTACAGAAGCGGGTACTGCGGCAGGCGCAGAGTCGGCAAGCTTGGGCGCCGTTTGACCGCCATTCGCACCCGAATCGGCACTCGTGCCAGCCTTATCTGGCGTGGCCTGCGAGCTTGTTTTGCTATCGCCGCCGCGAAAATCGGTGACGTACCAACCCGAGCCTTTGAGCTGAAAACCAGCGGCTGTGACTTGCTTGGCCAGCGTCTCTTGGCCACAAGCGGGACAAGTGGTCAGCGGGGCATCTGAAATTTTGCGCAGAATGTCCTTGGACATTCCGCAAGCGGAACATTTATAAGCGTAAATTGGCATAGCCTTTGATTATCCCATGCGCCTTACTTGTGCTTGCACTTGAATCATGGAGAATTGCCTGCACTTGCAAGTCACTCTCTACCAGTTGTTTTCTACTTATCCGAAAGTCTCTATGGTCCCGCATCTTGTCACCGCTCTCACAGGCCCGATTAACGAGTTAGAGCAAAAAATTCTAGATAGCCTACCTGCTATTGAGCGTTGGTTCCGCATGGAGTGGCTAGAGCATACGCCCCCGTTCTACACTTCAGTCGATTTGCGCAATGCGGGATTTAAGCTTGCGCCTGTGGACACCAATCTCTACCCAGGTGGCTGGAACAATCTGACGCCAGAAATGCTACCGCTCGCCGTGCAAGCTGCCATGTCGGCGATTGAAAAAATTTGTCCCGAAGCCAAAAACTTATTACTCATTCCAGAGAATCACACGCGCAACACGTTTTATTTAACCAACGTTGCGCGACTACAAAAGATTTTTTATCAAGCAGGACTAAACGTTCGCCTCGGCACGATTAACCCAGACATTACCGAGCCCACCACGTTTGATCTACCAACTGGCGAGCGTGTGACGCTTGAACCCGTTGTTCGCACCAAGCATCGCCTCGGTCTCAAAGATTTTGATCCGTGCACGATTTTGCTAAACAACGATTTGAGCGGGGGCACACCAGAGATCTTCCAAAACTTGCACGAGCAACACCTGCTACCGCCACTGCACGCGGGTTGGTTCATGCGGCGCAAGTCGACACACTTTACGGCTTACGACAAAGTGGCCGAAAGCTTTGCAAGCCTGATTGGTATTGACCCGTGGCTCATCAATCCCTATTTTTCACGCTGCGGTTCGGTTAATTTTGCGCAGGGTACGGGCATGGATTGTTTGACAGGCGAGGTAGACAAATTACTCAAAAAAATCCAAACTAAATACGACCAATACGGTATCACTGAAAAACCCTTCGTGATTGTAAAAGCCGACAACGGCACGTATGGCATGGGCATCATGACGGTGCGCAGCACCAAAGATTTGGAAGTCATCAACCGTAAAACTAAAAACAAAATGAGCGTAGTGAAAGACGGTCAAACGGTGAGTGAAGTCATCATCCAAGAGGGCGTGCAAACCATGGAACGTGTGAACGAGGCCATGGCTGAGCCTGTGGTCTACATGCTGGATCGCTACGTGGTGGGGGGCTTCTACCGAGTCAATGCTGAGCGCGGTGTGGACGAGAACTTAAACGCCCCAGGCGCAAGCTTTGTTCCGCTGGCCTTTGCTAACGCCACCAACACACCCGAGCTTGGCGAGAAAATTGGCACCAGCGCACCTAATCGCTTTTATATGTACGGCGTGATTGCACGCCTTGCTATGCTGGCGGCCAGTTACGAGTTAGAGATGACAGATCCTGTTATGGCAGCTGATTTATAAGCCATGCTGAATTTACTTGCACTGTGCCTGCAACTCTCACTTCCATTGCCCAGCGTCCCCGATAAACTGTGCAGCAGCGTCAAATTAGAAGCCTCTGATGCCACGTCAGTCATGGGTCGCACGATTTTACAACGTGATGTGGTTAGCGAAAATCCTAAGCACCGCGTGCTTGTGCTAGGCGGCATTCATGGAGATGAGCGCTCAGCCAGTTCGCTGGTTTTCCACTGGATTGGCTACGCAGAGACGACTCCCGCCAGTACGCACTGGCGCTTCATTCCAGGCCTCAATCCTGATGGATTACTCGCGCAGCCCCCTAGGCGAACCAATGCGCATGGGGTCGATTTAAATCGCAACTTCCCGACACCCGACTGGCAGCGCGATGCAGTTAATTACTGGACAGCTAAAACCAAAAAAGACCCACGCCGCTATCCTGGAAAAGCGCCGCTTTCTGAACCCGAATCTAAATTTTTATTCGATCAAATCGAAAGCTTTAAGCCTGACATCATTGTGAGTATTCACGCGCCATTTGGCGTGCTTGATTTCGATGGACCATCCGTGCCGCCGCAAAAGCTTGGGAGGCTTTATCTTGATCAGGTTGGTATCTACCCTGGAAGTCTTGGCAACTATGGCGGCGTGACGCTCGGCATTCCTGTCATCACTGTCGAGTTACCTCAAGCAGCCAAAGCGCCTACCCCGCCTGAGATGCGTCAAATGTGGTTAGACCTTGTGCGCTGGATGAGTGCGCATCCCATCAAAAAGTGAACATCACGCGCATCCCAATTTATTGGCTTGCCATTAACGCCGAGGCAAATGCGAGCCATGCGTTAGAGCAGCTACTCGGCCTATCAGAATGGGCTAATACGATAACCATCAGCTATGGCAGCCCAAGCGCCATAAAGCTTAGCGCAGGGTTGTTCACAAATCTCATCGCCTCTCCAGCCAAGCCTAGCGACACGCAACTAAGCCCTTACTGCGCTTGCTGCATCGGCATCCCCGATTTAGCTGAAGCACTAGAAGATTTATTTTGGGCAAGACTTGAGCGACGTATCAGAAGGTTTGACACAATCATCATCGTCACAAGCCAAGCACAGCATGGTCTTCCGCCAAATGCCTTGCTGCAAGCCTTATCTGATAAGGCTTTTCTAAAAGAGCGTTTTCACTTCCAAGGGTCGATCACCATATGAACGGCACTGGGTGCGCCCTTACCGACTAAGGTCTGGAGGGCATATTCGGTCTGTGCAAGACCAAACTGATGCGAGCTCATTTGCGTGACATTGTGTCTGTTGGCAGCAATCAATTGCAGCGCGAGTTCCACCGATTCAAAGCTATGACCACGCATACCTTTGACCGTTAAAAAATTTGCAATGATGCGGTCACTATCAAACTGCGGAACAGGTTTGCGCTTTTGTCCACCCAAGATCACCACGCCCTTTTTGCGTGCTAGTTGAATCGCACTCACCACCGAATCCGTTCCGCCCGAGGCACAGTCAATCACCAAGTCTGCCATGTACCCGTTGGTGAGTTCGCCCACGCTCTCTAGCAAATCGTCTTCGCCAATTGCAATCGTGTGATGTGCGCCAAGCGCCTTGGCCATCACAAGGCGTAGCTTGTCGGTCTCGGTGGCTAAGCCCGTGACGATGATGCGCTCTGCGCCAGCCTCACGCGCCGCTACGACGCAGGCCAAACCTTGCTGACCAGGGCCTTGAATGAGTACCGTTTGCCCTGGCCCTGCGCCACCTTGCAAGTATGTCCATTCAATGCCGTTGGATAGCGGCAGCGCCAGCGCAGCATGGCGCGGCGATACGCCATGCTGCACGCGGTGAAACACCGTATTCAAATGCAGCTCTTGGTACTGGGCATAACCGCCCCACAGCCCCGAGCCAATGTTCATCGCGGTTGCGCCATAACGCATACCGCCCATGCGCCAATCGGTCGCATCGCAAAGTCTGAAGTCGCCGCTGCGGCAATACGCGCAGTGCCCGCAAGGCAAGTATTCTTCTAGCGCCACAAGGTCGCCTTCTTGCACGCCCCATTTGGCGTGGGCTACAGCGCCAATGGCCTGTACATACCCGACTGTCTCGTGACCCAAAATCACGTTGCCACGCATGCGCGGCAAGTCTTGAAAGTAACCCCAATCACTGCCGCATACGCCCGTCACAGCAACCTTGAGCAGACCATTAGTTGGTGTGATTTCTGGCGTGTACAGTGTTTGAATTTCAATCGAAGGCGATAAATCGGCACTCGTGGAAGCCACAGCCACTGCGGCTTGGAAGGCGATTGATGTCGTTGCCATAGCCACCCGTCATACCGTCTGATGCGGCTTGCCTGCCTCGGCTTGCAAGGCATCTTTGGCAGCCTCTTTGTACGCCAAATCGCGTCTCAGCAAAACGGCCGCAGACCTGACATGTTGGTGTTCGGCAGCCAGTCCAGGCAATGCAAAGTCTGGATTAGCAGCCAGCGCTTTGGCAGCCTTCATCAGGCGTTGGCGCGTCATGATGATGCCGTTGTCGGTAGACACCAAGTTCTCACGCGTGCGATCCGAAATCGCTCCCATGCTCTCTTGCAACGACGCGTCTTGCATCCCAATGCCCTCGATGCCACTGTACAAAACACCGCTGCGTTGCAGTTCGCGGTTCATCATGTAGTCGTTGTCCTTGTGCTGTAGCGGGTGGAAGTTGTCGTCCACCAATACATGTACGCCTGCACCGCCCTCCATCGCCTCGCGCTCACCCGCCGTGAGCGTGCGCGTCGGGTGATAGTCCAAACTCCACGCCATGCAAGTGTGGTCATTCATGGGCACCCAAAAATGTCCGTGCACAGGATGATCGCCACGCGGCGGAACCAGCGTATAGCACGGCATCACCCACGGGGTAATGCGCCAATAGTATTGGTCGTCTTCGGCATTCCTGCGCACGCCCACAAACAAGCCGCCTGGTGCATCGGTCACTTCAAACACAGGCGCTTTGTCGCTCTCGTTGTATTGATTACCTTTCGCACCTTTAAAGAGCGGATCGCGATTCAAACTGCCGCTATGCAAAAACGAGACGTGACTCGAATCAATCCCACCCTCAAGTGCTTGCAGCCAGTTACACGCTTGCACGCGCTTGGACATATACGAGTGCTCCGTCGGCAAGGTGGCAAACTCATATTCGGGTGCAGGCGGCTGGCGCTCTGGTGCGCCCATATAAACCCAAATCACGCCGCCGCACTCAATGAGCGGGTAAGACTTGAGCTTAATACGCTCGCAAAATCCTGTGCCCATTTCAGACGGTACTTCCACGCATTGACCTTTGGTGTTGTACTTCCAGCCGTGGTATGGGCAGCGGATTCCGTCGTGTTCATTTCGACCAAACCACAGCGACACGCCTCGGTGCGCACAGAACTCATCAATGAGTCCCAGCTTGCCCGATGTATCGCGAAACGCCAGCATGCACTCGCCCAGAACTTCCACGCGTACGGGCGGGCAATCGGGTATGGGTAGCTCATGTGCGATCAGCACAGGCAACCAATAGCGGCGAAACAGCTCGCCCATGGGCGTACCGCTATCCGTTTGTGTAAGCAAGTCGTTTTGTTCTTTTTTAAGCATGTGCTAAGGATATCATCGCCCCATGACAACTCCTTGCCAATACATCCATCTTTGCAAAACTTCAGACGTGTGGGAAGGTGTGCCGCTCAAGGTCGAGAAAGATGGGCAGGCATTCGCCATCTTCAATATCGACAATCAATTTTTTGTCACAGATGACGCTTGCACGCATGGTCCAGGTTCGTTATCAGAAGGCGACATGGAAGGCGAGCACGTGACATGCAACTTCCATAACGGCGTATTCAATGTGCGCACAGGCGAGGCTGTGGCCGCGCCTTGCACTGTGGCGCTCAAGACTTATACGGTGAAGCTTGATGCGGACGAGCTCTCCATTCAATTGGAATGAATTCTTTTCACCATCGGTGTCCAGCGTTTTATTTCGTCCACCACATACTGATTGAAGCGCGGCACATCCCAATCAAAAGTTTCCATCGAAGCTTTCGCCAGCTCCTCTTGCGCTTGTTTGCCGTACATGATTTTCCGTACCTGTACATTGATGCGATCCACCAAAGATGCCTGCATGCCTGCGGGACCTGAGAGCGAAAACCAAGTGAGCGCTGTGAGCTTTGGATAGCCCAATTCCGCAAACGTGGGCACATTTGGAAAGTCAGCAAGGCGCTTCGAACTCGTCACCGCAATCGCACGCAAACGACCCGATTGAATGTGAACACTAGCTGTGCTAAGTGTCGTGAAGGAAGCTGGAATATGTCCGGCCACAAGATCAGCCACGGCAGGTGCCGCGCCCTTGTAAGCCACGTGGGTCATGGGTGTGCCTGTGGCGACTTCAAAACTCTCACCAATCAAATAGCCGTGCGTCCCCCTCCCTGGAGAACCCCAGCTGATGCCATTTTTGCTGCTCTTGGCATAAGCCGTAAAACTTTTTAAATCGATGATGGGATAGTTGCTGTTCACCGCCAACACCAATGGCGGACCGCCAAGAATGGCGATATGTGTGAAGTCGCGGATGGGATCAAACGCTTTAGGATTTTCGGCGGGTGCAATCACGTGCGAGCCAACGCCTGAGACGACCAGCGTGTATCCATCAGGCGCAGATTTGGCCACCAGCTGCGAGCCAATCACGCCGCCCGCGCCCGCTTTG
The DNA here is from genome assembly GCA_947450645.1 of Comamonadaceae bacterium. Classification (GTDB taxonomy): domain Bacteria; phylum Pseudomonadota; class Gammaproteobacteria; order Burkholderiales; family Burkholderiaceae_C; genus JASGCK01. Next base: position 11,513 of record CANFWH010000001.1, read on the forward strand.
TTTTCCACCACGAAGGGCTGCTTAAACGCCTCCGTCAAACCCTGCGCAACGATACGTCCCAGCGTATCAGCACTACCGCCTGCCGAATACGGCACGATGATTTTGACAGGACGCTCAGGCCATTTGGCATCTTGCGCGTGGGTCGTGAAGGCGCACAACATGGCGCAAAGTACTGCCCAAACATGCGATTGATTTTTTCTTAAAAACATCATCGCATTGTCGGGTTAATTTTTGCTCAGGACAGCAGCGCATTCACGCGCTTGACATACGCCGCTGGATCAGCTGGCAAGCCGCCCTCCGCCAACACGGCTTGATCAAACAAAATGTGCGCGAGGTCATTGAAATTGACCGAGCCTTCTAGTTTTTTAACCAACGCGTGCTCGGCGTTGATCTCCAAAATCGGCTTAGTCTCAGGCATGGCTTGGCCTGCTTGCTTGAGCATCCGCGCCAGCTGGGCGCTCATGCCATCATCTTTGACCACCAAGCAAGCGGGAGAGTCCACCAGTCGCGTGGTCACGCGGACATCTTCAGCTTTATCTTTGAGCGCTTCTTTGAGCTTTGCCAAGAGCGGCTTAGCGGATTCGGCAGCCTCTTCCGCCGCTTTTTTCTCAGCTTCATCTTGGAGTTTGCCCAAATCAAACGCGCCCTTGGCCACGCTTTGCAATGGTGTGCCGTCAAACTCGTTCAAAAAGCCAAGTGCCCATTCATCCACACGGTCGGACATCAAGAGAACCTCGATGCCTTTCTTTTTAAACACTTCAAGCTGCGGGCTGTTTTTGGCAGCAGCCAGTGTTTCTGCCGTGATGTAGTAAATGGCCCCTTGCCCTTCTTTCATACGCGCTTTGTAGTCCGCAAAGCCAACCGTCACTGTATCGGTCGTGCTGGATGCAAAACGCAAGAGCTTGGCGATCTTGTCTTTGTTTTGCATGTCTTCGCCCACGCCTTCTTTGAGCACCGCACCAAACGCTTCGTAGAACTTGGCATACTTGGCAGCACGCGCATCGAAATCCTCTTTGCTCTCGCCCTCTTTTTGCGCAGCAGACATATCGTCAAGCATGGAGAGAATGCGGCGTGTATTACCTTCGCGAATCGCTTTGGTATCGCGGCTTTCTTGCAGCAGCTCGCGCGAGACGTTGAGTGGCAAATCAGCCGAGTCAATCACGCCCTTGACAAAACGCAAATATACGGGCATTAGGCTTTCCGCATCATCCATGATGAAGACGCGTTTGACGTACAGCTTAATGCCCGCCTTCTTATCGCGATTCCATAAATCGTGCGGAGCGGTCGAGGGGATGTAGAGCAGCTGCGTGTACTCGGTTTTTCCTTCCACGCGGTTGTGGCTGTGGGCTAGCGGGGCGGCGAAGTCATGACTGATTTGCTTATAGAATTCGTCGTATTGTTCTTGTGTGATGTCCGACTTTGCGCGCGTCCACATAGCACTGGCTTTGTTAATCGTCTCCCACTCGTCGGTGGTGACCATCTCGCCAGGCTGGTTGTCTTTGCCTTCCTTCCACTCTTCTTTACGCATGAGAATCGGCAAAGAGATGTGCTCGGCGTATTTGTTAATGATGGATTTGAGCTTCCAGGCAGAGAGAAAATCACTAATCTCCGTGCCTTTTCCGTTCTCGCCTTCTTCGTCATCGCGCAGGTGCAGCGTGACGCTCGTGCCACGATCTTCTTTGGTGATGACTTCAGTTTCAAAATCACCTGCGCCGCCACTAATCCAGCGCACGCCCTCAGCTGCTTGTGTACCGCCGCGACGTGTCTCCACAACCATCTTGTCGGCAACGATAAAGCCCGAATAAAAACCCACGCCAAACTGTCCAATCAGCGAACCTTGCTCTTTGGCGTTGTTCTTTTGCGCTTCACCCAACTTAGACACAAAATCCTTCGTGCCCGATTTAGCAATCGTGCCAAGGTGGTCAATGGCTTCTTGGGCAGTCATGCCGATGCCGTTATCCGAAATCGTGATGGTGCGTGCCGCTTTGTCAAACGACACACGAACTTCTAACTCCGATTTGCCTTCAAACAACTCTGGGTTATTCAGCCCTTCAAAGCGCAGCTTGTCGCAAGCATCGGAGGCGTTGGAGATCAACTCGCGCAGGAAAATTTCTTTGTTGGAATACAGCGAGTGCGTGACGAGGTGCAAGAGCTGTGCGACTTCGGCTTGAAAGGAATGTTTGGTGGTCATGGTTCAAAAGTAATAAAAAGAAAAGAAACGCCCCACTGAATTAAGGACTTAATGGAAAAATTCAAGCGCTTAGCAATAACCAATTTTCTAGCTCGAAACGTTTGAAATCTGTGTCGAATGTCACCATCCGCAATCCTGTGATTTTTGCTACAGTCGCTAAGTAGGCATCAGTTGATAAACGGGCGGGCAGTCCCGCCAACAAGCCAGACATTTGAGCATCAATTTGTTTACCCAAGCTAGTCGTCTCTGGCAACCAACTCACAAACGGCAAGGCTAGAAAATGCTTGTAGGCAGCCATGGCGGCCTGTAAGTGCAAGGCCCGATCCGTCATGACCTTACGCTGCGACAGGAGGCGAATCAACCCAAGCATCGTATGGCGATTAAACCAAACCTTCAAGCCCAGCGCCTGCATCTCGCTCCAATAAGCAATCGCGAAGTCGTGGTGCTCGTGCTTTGGATCAGCCAAAGCCAGCCATACATTCACATCGAGAAAATCGCCCTTTGGATTTTGCACATCCAGCCAATCATTGAGTCCGTTGCCGTCATTCACAAGCAGCGGCGCAGCCGCCTTGTACGGGGGATATTTCACAGGCAAACCATCATTTCTGGGCTAAGGCGATAGCTTTGGCGTCATCGTCTGCGTAGACTAAATCCCATAGTTTGCCGCTTTTTTGAGCCTCAAGCGGAATATCAAGTTCCCACGAAATCATGGGCGGTGGATAATATTTTTTAGGCTCAGCCGCAACTGCCGCAGGTGCATCCGTCACCGCCAAGCCCTTCTCCAGCAAGCCAATAACGGTTTCGCGTAGCGTCACACCATCAATTGCCGCTCTGGTTTTGAGATGGACGAATAGCTCGCCTGGAAAGTCTAGTGTAGTACGCATATTTATGATTCTATGCAAATATGCGGTGATGTCAAGTCATCTACTTCGGCGCGTTCTCCACCTCACGCTGCCAACGGTCTAGCAATCGCTTTCGCTCCGCCGCCTTGCCATATTTTTCAAAATCGTACTTGACTAAGCGCACGTTGTCGAGGGATGGGATCCGAGGATCTAGCTTGAAAGTCTTATTAGCTGGGACTTGCAAGCTATTCGCTCTTGCGCCTACGCCTTGCCCAGCAGGGCTCATGAGCCAGTCGTAATACTTTTTCGCGGCTTCAGGATTTTTGCTCCCCTTGATAAGTGCAATGCCGCCGATCTCGTAACTCGTGCCTTCGCATGGCGCGGCAGATTTGACGGGATAGCCGTTTTGTGTCCAGCCATCAAAACCAAAAATAAACGACAAACCAATCGCCACTTCGCCTCTAGCCACATTGGGCGCTTGCGCTGTGCCGCTTCGTGTGTATGTGGTGATATTTTTGTGCAATTTTTTCATGTAATCGAAAGCCGTATCCTCGCCCATGAGTTGCACTAGCCCAGCCAAAATGGTGTAGGCCGTACCACTGACTGCGGGATGCGACGTTTCGATTTGACCTTTGTATTTGGGGTCAATTAAATCCTTCCAACACTTGGGCTCGGGCAAGCCCTTTTTCTTGAGCACTTCGGTATTCCATCCAAAGCCAATGGCGGACGTATAAAAGCCGCCCACTTTGTTTTGCGTCATGGCATATTGGCGCACACTCCACAAGTGCAGATCGTTGATATAGCTTGGGCGATACGGCTCTAGTAGGCCAACTTCCGCCGCCTGTAAATACGGATCGCCCGTGCCGCCCCACCAAATGTCGGTTTTAGGATTAGCGGCCTCAGCGCGAATTTGTGCCAACGCTTCACCTGTGGGCTTGCGCACTTGTAGCACGTGCACACCTGTCACCTTTTGAAAATCACTTGCTGCAAGATCACACCATGTTTGATCGGTTGAGCAAATGGCGTTCACGGTTAATGGCTGTGCATGTGCCGTGAGCATAGTCAACACGAAAACGGCACTCGTGCAGGCCAGGCGGGATAAGGCTTGCGAGAGGGTTATGAGTTTCATAGTGATCTTTCTAAAGATTTTTAAAATTAAAATTTTTCGTCTGGCCGCAAATAGCGCCACTGCCCCAGCGGCAAATTTCCCAGCATCAGTTTACCAATACGCACACGCTTGAGGCCCACCACCGTTAACCCTACAGCCTCACACATACGGCGGATTTGGCGTTTTTTGCCTTCGTTTAAAACGAATCTAAGCTGCTCAGGATTTTGCCAATCCACCTTGGCGGGTTTCAGCGGTTTGCCATCCATGTGCAAACCATGGCGCAGCAGCGCTAACTGCTCGGGTGGGAAGACAGATTGAATATCCACCGTGAGTAGTCCGTGCGCCTGCGTACGGTAACTCACACGCACTAAATATTCTTTATCTATGTCCGAATCTTCACCAATCAAAGTGCGTGCCACGCGGCCATCCTGTGTGAGGATGAGTAAGCCCGTGGAGTCAATATCCAAGCGGCCTGCGGGCACGAGGCTATTCCAATGACTTGGGTGGAACTGCGTGCGGGACGGGTCATCATCCCAGCGCTGCGCGGGCACAACCAGCACCTTGGCGGGCTCGTAGCCGTCTTCGGCTTGGCCACTGACAAAACCAATCGGTTTATGGATAACGACGGTCACTTGCTCGGCTTGGCGACCTGTGGCTTCGCGGTGGATTTCGATGTGCGCATCCACAGGTACAGGCTGCCCCAGCACAGCAGGCGCACCATTCACACGTACCCATCCACGCGCAATCCAGTCGTCAGCTTCGCGGCGGGACGCAAGACCCAGCTCGGACATGCGTTTATTTAATCGGATCAAAGTCGGTTCAGTCATAGCCAAAATTATTGCGTCAATCTATGGAGATCAGGTACAACGAGTCCACCGTACTCCAAGCGAATCGTACCTTGTGCTTCAAGCGCCTTCAGCGCCACGTTCACGCGCTGCCGCGAGAGTCCGACCAAATACGCAAGCTCTTGCTGCGTAATCGTCAAGGTGTTGCCAATTTGCGGATAGAGCGTCGGGTTGAGCAGCCCCGCCAGCGTCCGCGCCACGCGGTGCTCGGGGTTGCTGATGCGATCCACCTCTCGAGCGGCAATAAACTGACTGAGCCGCTCATTCAATTGCCGCATCAAGTATTTGTTAAAGGCAATTGAATGGTCAAGCAGCCAATGAAACGCTTCTATGGAAATACCCGCAACAACGCTATCCCGTAGCGCTGAAATGTTGTAGCGGTAGGGCTCGCGCTTGAGTGCCGTTCCCTCGCCAAACCAACCGCCCGTGGGCACGCCGACGAAGGTCATGGTTTTGCCCTCCGCACTATCGCTACTCATTTTGAGCAAACCCTCAATCACACCAAACCAATAGGTCACAGGCCGCCCGATGCGGCAAATCACATCGCCCTCTTCGGCCATCGTGACTTTGATTTCGGGCAGTACATAGTCGTAATCAGATTTTGATAACAAGCCCAACCAAGGGATCGCCGCCAACTCCAGCTTCGTAGGCGGGCGTTGGCGCTTGATCAAACTATTCGTCGTGAAACTTACAACAGCCATGCGGGAAAGTCCTAGTGGGAATGTCCCTAGGATTGTCGTCGAAACGACAACATGGCGTCAAAGCCCGTTCTACGATGCACGTCATGGATACCACCTTCCCCCAACTATTACTCAAGCATGCCTTAGAGCGCCCAACGGCTGCAGCCATGCGTGAAAAAGAATACGGCATCTGGCAAACAACCAGCTGGCAAGACATGGCGACCCTTGTGGAAGCCATAGCCTGCGGGCTCTCGCAAGCAGGTCTTGCTCGCGGCGACCACATGGTTGTCGTCGGTAGCAATCGTCCGCGCCTTTACGCCACCATGCTGGCCGCGCAGAGCTTGGGCGCCATCCCAATCCCGATGTACCAAGATGCAAACTCAGCGGAGTATGTCTTCCCTGTGAACAACGCAGAGGTAAAGTTTGCGTTCGCCGAAGACCAAGAGCAAGTCGACAAGCTCGTGGACATCCGCTCGCAATGTCCTGGCATGCTGGGCACGATTTATTTTGATGATCCACGTGGTCTGCGTAACTACGCAGCAAGTGGCGTGTCGTCACTAGATGATTTGATTGCCACTGGCAAAGCCTTTGCAGCTGCACATACCGACTTCTTTAAAAGCGAAGTCTCCAAATGCCAACCCGATGACGTGGTGGCCATGTTTTTTACTAGCGGCACCACTGGCAATCCAAAAGGCGTGGTGCATACCCACCGCAGCATGCTGGATCGCTCGCAAGCAGGTCAAGAGTTCGACCACCTTACCGAGCGCGAAGAAGTGCTTGCTTACTTGCCACCTGCATGGGTGGGGCAAAACATCTTCTCGTATGCGCAGTGGCTATGCTGCGGCTACATCGTCAATTGCCCCGAGTCGGCAGCGACGGTGTCGATTGACCTGAAAGAAATTGGTCCGACCTATTACTTCGCGCCGCCGCGTGTGTTTGAAGGCTTGCTGACCAGCGTGATGATTCGCATGGAAGATGCGTCTCCGCTCAAACGCAACCTGTTCCACAAGTTCATGAACGTCGCCAAACGCGTGGGACCTGCTCTCACCGATGGCAACAAGTCCGTGGGTTTGCTTGATCGCCTCACTTACGCACTCGGTAATTTTTTGGTTTACGGTCCGCTGCGCAACAACCTCGGCATGAGCCGTGTCCGCGTGGCATACACCGCTGGCGAAGCGATTGGCCCTGATCTGTTTACGTTTTATCGCTCCATCGGCGTGAATTTAAAACAACTCTACGGCTCAACTGAAACAGCTGTGTTTGTTTGCCTGCAGCCCGACAACGCCGCCAAAGCTGATACGGTGGGTATTCCATGCCGCGGAGTTGAAATCAAAATCGCCAGCGATGGTGAAGTGATGGTTCGCTCTAAAGGTTTGCTCAAGGAGTATTACAAAAATCCAAAGGCAACAGCAGAAGTATTGACCGAAGACGGTTGGTATCACACCAGCGATGCAGGCTTTTTGGATAGCGACGGACACCTCAAAATCATTGACCGCGTGAAAGATGTGGGACGTATTGTGGGCGGCGCTAAAGACGGCTCAATGTTCGCACCGAAGTACGTCGAGAACAAACTCAAGTTCTTTCCGTTCATCAAAGAAGTTGTGGCATACGGCGACAAACGTGAGAAGGTTTGCGTCATGCTCAACATCGACTTCGATGCAGTGGGTAACTGGGCGGAGCGCAAAAATCTACCTTACGCAGGCTATACCGATTTGGCGCAAAAGCCCGAGGTCTACGCCATGATTCAAGATTGCGTGAATCAGGTGAACGTCGATCTCTCTAAAGACGACATGCTGTCTGGCTCGCAAATTAGTCGCTTTCTTGTTTTGCACAAAGAACTGGATGCGGACGATGGCGAGCTGACACGTACCAACAAGGTGCGCCGTGGTTATATTGCCGAAAAATACCAACCACTGGTTGATGCACTGTATGGCGACAAGTATGAGCAGTTTATTGAAACTGCGGTTAAGTTTGAAGATGGACGCACGGGCTCGGTAAGCGCCACACTCAAGATCATGGACGCAACCACACTATGAGCACGACTAAAAAAATTGGTGATGTCATCCTTGACGTGCAAAACATCTCCCTCAGCTTTGGTGGCGTCAAAGCACTGACGGACATCAGCTTTAATGTGCGCGAACACGAAGTCCGCGCCATCATTGGCCCTAACGGCGCAGGTAAGAGTTCGATGCTGAACTGCATCAATGGCGTCTATACGCCGCAGCAGGGCTCGATCACGTTTCGAGGTCAAACCTTCAAACACATGAACTCACGCCAAGTGGCGGAAATGGGCGTGGCGCGTACCTTCCAAAACTTAGCGCTCTTCAAAGGCATGAGTGTTTTGGACAACATGATGGCGGGACGCAACCTGCACATCAAGAGCAATATTTTTGCGCAGGCCTTCCGCAATCCATTTGGAATATGGGGACTAGGCGGCGCAGAAAAAGAAGAAGTCAAGCACCGCGAATACGTCGAGCACATCATCGATTTTTTAGAGATTCAAGCCTACCGAAAAACGCCCGTAGCCCAATTGCCATATGGCCTGCAGAAGCGCGTTGACCTTGGTCGCGCCCTCTCCATGCAGCCTAGCGTGCTCTTGCTAGATGAGCCCATGGCAGGCATGAACTTAGAAGAAAAACAAGACATGTGTCGCTTCGTGCTGGACGTGAACGATGAGTTTGGTACGACTATTGTTTTGATTGAGCACGACATGGGCGTGGTGATGGATATTTCCGACCGCGTGGTGGTGCTGGACTACGGCAAAAAGATTGGTGACGGCACGCCCGAAGAGGTGCGCGCCAACCCTGATGTCATCAATGCTTACTTAGGAACGAGTCATTAATATGGGATTTTTTCTAGAAACACTACTCGGCGGCTTGATGACAGGGATGCTCTATTCCCTTGTTGCTCTGGGCTTCGTCCTTATTTTTAAAGCCTCGGGCGTTTTTAACTTCGCCCAAGGTGCGATGGTGCTGTTTGCGGCGCTAGCGATGGCACGATTTGCTGAATGGGTTCCGAAAATTACAGGGATTGAAGATCCTGTATTTGGCAACATCGCCGGCTTTGTCTGTGCTGCGGGTGTCATGTTTATCTTGGCGTGGGTGATTGAAAAATTGGTTCTTCGTCATTTGGTGAACCAAGAAGGCACGACGCTCTTAATGGCAACGCTGGGAATCACCTATTTTTTAGAAGGTCTTGGACAAACTATTTTTGGCAGCGACATCTACAAAATTGATGTAGGCATGCCCAAAGATCCCGTGACTATTTTAGAGAGCGTATTTCCAGGCGGAATTTTGGTTAACAAAGAAGATTTGATTGCTGCGTTGATCGCGGCGGTGCTGGTCGCATTACTCTCAGTCTTCTTCCAAAAAACTGCCACAGGGCGTGCGCTACGTGCTGTTGCAGACGATCATCAAGCGGCGCAATCGATTGGCATTCCGCTCAATCGTATCTGGGTTATTGTGTGGTGCGTAGCGGGCGTGACGGCTTTAGTAGCAGGCGTCATTTGGGGTAGCAAACTTGGCGTGCAATTCTCCCTCGCAACTGTCGCCATGCGCGCCTTGCCTGTGGTGATTTTGGGTGGTCTCACTTCCGTGCCAGGCGCCATCATCGGCGGTCTCATCATTGGCGTAGGCGAAACGCTTTCAGAAATTTATTTAGGTCCTTTAGTTGGTGGTGGCATCGATATTTGGTTTGCCTACGTGCTCGCACTTGTGTTCCTCTTGTTCCGTCCACAAGGTTTGTTTGGCGAAAAAATTATTGATAGGGTTTGACATGATTTATCGCGAAAACGGCCAGTTCAAAACGAACTACACATCCGATCAACAAATCTTTGGCATCACTCAAGATCGCTGGTTCGTATTGGGACTCATGGCGTTTGCAGCTTTCGTCGTCCCATTCGTCGTGGACGAATACCTATTCCGAGCCATCTTGATTCCGTTCTTGATCCTGTCGCTTGCCGCATTAGGTGTCAATATCTTGGTCGGCTATTGCGGACAAATTTCGTTAGGCTCTGGCGCTTTCATGGCAGTTGGCGCTTACGCCGCGTACAACTTTTATGTTCGCATTGACGGCATGCCTGTCATCCTCTGCTTATTGCTTGGCGGCGTGTTTTCTACGCTGGTTGGCGTGTTCTTTGGCATCCCCAGCTTGCGTGTTCGTGGTCTCTATTTAGCGATTGCAACCCTAGCCGCTCAATTCTTTTGCGATTGGGCTTTTTCGCGAATCAAATGGTTCACCAACGACTCCTCGTCTGGCAGCGTATCCGTCTCTGGCTTCAATGTCTTTGGCATTCCGATTGACTCGCCCCTTGCCAAATACTGGTTTTGCCTTGGCTTTCTGATTTTCTTTGCGGTACTTGCCAAAAACTTAGTCCGCAGCGCTGTAGGACGTGAGTGGATGGCGATTCGCGACATGGACGTGGCTGCTGCTGTCATTGGTATCCGCCCCATGTACGCCAAGCTCTCCGCGTTTGCCGTTAGCAGCTTCATCATTGGCGTAGCGGGCGGTCTGTGGGGTTTTGTGCACTTGGGCTCGTGGGAGCCTGCGGCATTTTCGGTTGACCGCTCGTTTCAGCTTTTGTTTATGGTGATTTTGGGTGGCATGGGCTCCATCATGGGCAGCTTCATGGGCGCGGCGTTTATTGTGATTTTGCCTATCGTTATCAATATCGTGCTGCCCGAGCTGGGCGGCTTAGTCGGCTGGGAAGTCGGCACGGCAGCCGTCACGCACGCTGAGAGCATGATTTTTGGTGCACTAATTGTGTGGTTCTTAATTGTCGAGCCGCATGGCTTGGCACGGTTGTGGAGTATTGGGAAACAGAAATTGCGGCTTTGGCCCTTCCCTCATTAATCCACCCATTATGTTTGTGTTTTTGTATTTTTATTTTTAAAGGAGCTAGTCATGAAACTTCGTCAACTCGTACTTGCGGCAACTGCCGCAGCGACGCTGGCTGTTGCCAGCACTGCCGCTTTTGCCCAAGCAAAAGAGCAGTTTTTCCCAGCCCTGCCTTACCGCACGGGTGCCTATGCGCCTAACGGCATTCCATGGGCAAATGGCTATGCCGATTACCTCAAAATGGTGAATCTGCGCGGCGGCATCAATGGTGTCAAAATTTCCACCGAAGAGTGCGATACAGCCTACGCCACGGACCGCGGCGTGGAGTGCTATGAACGCTTAAAAGGCAAAGCTTCTGGAGCGATTTTCCAGCCGCTATCGACAGGCATCACGTTTGCCTTGACTGAAAAAGCACCTGCCGACAAAAATCCGCTCATCACTGGCGGCTACGGACGCTCTGAGTCGGCTGATGGCAATGTGTTCAAGTGGAACTTCCCACTGATGGGCACTTATTGGTCTGGCGCGGACATCATCATGCAGGTCATCACCAAGCGTGAAGGCGGCAACTTAAAAGGCAAGAAAATTGCGTTGGTCTATCACGACAGTCCCTATGGCAAAGAGCCCATCGCTCTCTTGCAAGAACGTGCAAAGATGCAAGGCTATGACTTGAGCTTGCTACCCGTCACTGCTCCTGGTGTAGAGCAAAAAGCAACGTGGCTGCAAATTCGTCAAAACAAGCCTGACTACGTTTTGCTTTGGGGTTGGGGCGTGATGAACTCGGCGGCTTTGAAAGAAGCTGTGGCTACTGGCTACCCACGCGACAAAATGTACGGCTTATGGTGGTCAGCTGCTGAACCCGATGTCAAGGACATTGGCGAAGGCGCAAAAGGCTACAACGGCCTTGTCGTGACTGGCAACAGCGGCAAAATTTTGGATGCCATTCGCAAAGACTTACACGGCAAAAAAGCAGGCACAGGTCCAGTTGAAGAAGTCGGTCAAGTTCTCTACAACCGCGGCATGGTGTCAGCAGCTTTGGCTGTCGAGGGCACCTATCGCGCCCAAGAGCGCTATGGCAAAGGCAAAGTTATGACAGGTGATCAATTACGCTGGGGACTTGAAAACTTAAACGTCACGGCTGCACGTATCGAGTCGCTAGGTCTGACGGGGCTACTTCGCCCGATTAGCACATCTTGCCAAGACCATGAAGGCTCACGCTCTGCCCGTATCCACCAATGGGATGGCAAAAAGTGGAACTTTACAACGGATTGGATTGAAGCTGACACCTCTATCATCAAGCCTTTGGTGAAGCAATACGCCACCAAGTACGCAGCTGAGAAAAAACTTGCTCCCCGCACCCCAGCGGACTGCCAGTCTTAATCAATAAGGCCTAGCGGAACAACCTTCCGCTAGGCCTTATCCGTATTGACTTACAGAACCCTACGTCCTGCAAGTCAATACGGATAAGCCTTACAAGAGATATTACTTATGAATCCTGAGAACCCCAACTCGAATATCGTTCTCAATGTCAACGGCATTGAGGTCATCTACAACCACGTCATTTTGGTTTTAAAGGGCGTCTCGTTGCAAGTGCCTGATGGAAAAATCGTCGCTATTTTGGGCGGCAATGGCGCTGGTAAAACAACGACGCTACGTGCCATTTCTAACTTACTCAAAGGCGAACGCGGCGCAGTAACCAAGGGCTCGATTGAGTTGCGTGGTGAGCGTATCGAAAATCTCTCTCCCGCTGATCTTGTTCAGCGCGGCGTAGTACAAGTGATGGAGGGTCGTCACTGCTTCGCACATCTAACAATTGAAGAGAACTTGCTCACGGGCAGTTACACGCGAAAAAGCAAGGCTGAAATTGCCGCCAATTTGGAGAAGGTCTACAACTACTTCCCACGCTTGAAAACACGCCGCACATCGCAGGCGGCTTACACATCAGGCGGTGAGCAGCAGATGTGCGCCATTGGTCGTGCTTTGATGACGAATCCAAACATGGTTCTGCTCGATGAGCCTTCCATGGGATTGGCTCCGCAAATCGTGGAAGAAGTTTTCAACATCGTGAAAGACTTAAACGAGAAAGAAAAAGTCACCTTCTTACTCGCTGAGCAAAATACCAATATGGCGCTTAAATACGCTGACTACGGTTACATCATGGAAAGCGGCCGCGTGGTCATGGACGGTGCGGCCTCTGAGCTGGCGAACAACGAAGACGTCAAAGAGTTCTACCTCGGCATGGGCGGCGGTGAACGTAAATCTTTCAAAGATGTGAAGAGTTATAAGCGCCGCAAGCGTTGGTTGGCATAAGGTTTTTTTGATGAATTTTTACGACTCTTTAGAAACGCGCTCAGCCGCTGCACGCGAAGCCGCATTAATGGCGACACTGCCCGCTCAAATTGCCAACGCTCAATCAAACTCTAGCGCTTTTGCTAGCATCCTCAAGGGCATTGATGCCTCGCAAGTCAATACCCGTAAGGCTTTGGCGGCATTGCCTGTGACGCGTAAGCATGAACTGCTAGATCATCAAGAGGCTGCACGCGCCGCTAACCCAAGCCAAGCAAACGTGTTTGGTGGATTCAATACGCAAGCATTCGGTGCGGCAATGCCGCGCGTGTTTGCAAGCCCGGGCCCGATCTACGAACCCGAAGGCAAGGCGCAAGATTATTGGCGCATGGCGCGCTCTATTTATGCCGCTGGCTTTCGCGCTGGCGAGCTAATTCATAACTGCTTTAGTTATCACTTTGTCCCCGCGGGCTCGATGATGGAGTCGGGCGCACATGCGGTGGGTTGCACGGTTTTTCCAGGCGGTACGGGGCAAACTGAGCAACAAGTGCAAGCGATCCAGCACTTGCATCCAGCGGGCTATATTGGCACGCCGAGCTTTCTCAAAATCATTATTGAAAAAGCTGCCGAGCTCAATCAACCACTACCCAAATCATTCAACAAAGCCATGCTGGGCGGCGAAGCATTCCCTCCCTCATTACGCGACTGGCTACTCGCGCGCGGCATCGCTGGCTATCAATGTTACGCCACAGCCGATCTTGGCCTCATCGCTTACGAGACCGAAACACGCGAGGGCTTGGTGCTAGACGAAGGCGTGATCTTAGAAATCGTACGCCCAGGTACGGGTGATCCTGTGCCAGAAGGTGAAGTAGGCGAAGTCGTCATCACCTCACTCAATCCAGACTATCCACTAATCCGATTTGGCACGGGCGACTTAAGCGCCGTGCTTGCGGGCAATTGCCCCACAGGTCGTACCAACACGCGCATCAAGGGCTGGATGGGTCGCGCCGATCAAACCACCAAGATGCGTGGCATGTTTGTACATCCTGGGCAAATTGACACAGTAGCAAAACGTTTTCCAGAAATAAAACGCGCTCGCATGATTGTGAGCGGCGAAATGGCGAATGATCAAATGCTATTTAAGGCTGAAGTGGTGGGCTCTGTAGATGGCCTTCCCGAACGCATTAGTGCTGCCGTGCGCGAAATCACCAAGCTACGTGCCGATATTGAACTTTGTGTAGTTGGATCGCTGCCCAACGATGGTAAAGTCATCGAAGACGCACGGAGCTACAAATAATGAACACTAAACGACATCTTCTAAAATCCACAGCCAGCCTGATTGCACTTGCCGCTGCTGGCAACGCTTTCAGTCAAGCCGCGTGGCCAAGCAAGCCCGTGCGGATCGTCGTGCCTTTTGCTGCAGGCGGTACAACCGATATTCTGGCAAGAGCCATCGCACCTGAGCTTTCCAAAGCATTTGGGCAGTCTTTCTTTGTTGAGAATCGCGCTGGAGCGGGCGGCAACTTAGGCGCTGATATTGTCGCCAAATCACCCAATGATGGCTACACACTACTCATGGGTACCGTAGGCACACACGGCATCAATCGTGCGCTTTATCCAAAACTAGCTTTCGACCCTATCAAAGATTTTGCACCTATCACTCTAGTGGCGGCCGTGCCCAATGTGATGGAGATGAATGCAGACAAAGCCAAAGCACTTGGCATCACGAACGTCAAAGAATTTATCGCCTACGCCCGCGCCAATCCTGGCAAGCTCAACATGGCCTCTAGCGGCAATGGCACGTCAATCCATCTTGCGGGCGAACTCTTCAAAAGTCGCACAGGCATCTTCATGCTACATTTTCCGTACCGCGGCTCAAATCCCGCGCTACTCGACATGCTGGGCGGCAGCATGGATGTGATGTTTGACAATTTGCCGTCCTCACTACCGCATATCAAATCAGGACGATTAAAGGCTTTTGCGGTAACCAGCAGTCAGCGCTCTAGCGCCTTGCCAGATGTGCCAACCATTGAAGAAGCTGGCAAACTGGCTGGTGGTGATTTGGCTAAATCTTTGGCTGGCTTTGAAGCGAGTTCGTGGTTTGGCCTACTCGCACCAGCAGGTACAGCCCCCAGCACAATCAATCGTATTCAGCAAGAAGTGGCTAAGTCGCTTGGCAGTCCTGAAATCAAAGAAAAACTAGTTGCCCAAGGCGCCATCCCCAGCGGGAATACACCCGCACAGTTTGCAACGTTTATTGCCGCCGAGCATAAAAAGTGGGCTGATGTCGTGAAGGCGTCTGGCGCTAAAGTCGATTAGTACCTGCTATCACTAAAGCGCAATCGCTGCCCATAAGAAGAACCATAAGGTTCGCCAATCCTTGGGAACATCGATTTCCATGGTTCCGCTCCAGCCGCTAACGAACCCATTCTCTTCTATCATGCGGTAGCGAACGAAGTACTTTCCTGCTGCTGCATCAGGAATGTCTAGCTCAGGTTTCGTAACAACATTGGTTACCAAATCACTGTCATTTGCAGTAATCTCAAAGCCAGCCGATCGCGATATTTGCACCTCATACTCTTTGACTTGTTGATCAGTCCAGCGCAAGTGCAAGACTCTGTAGTTGTCATCCACCTTGCCATCAGGAGGGTCAAGTTTGGTTAAAACAGTAAAAGTCTGCTGTGCAGTCCACGCACCTGTTTTGATCACGTCTGGGCCAGTCTTCATTTGCGCTGCAATTCGCCAGCTGTATGAGCCAGAGGACAGGTTTCGCAAATCGTATTGAGTATTCTCAACACTGTATTGGGTTCGCTTTTGAGTGTTATCTTGAATTTCAACAATATAGCCCGTCGCACCTTGGGGCTTTGCCCACAGAAGAGTCACATCTGAACCTTGAACTAGTTTTTCTCCGTTTCTAGGCGCTTGCAATAAGGGGGGTTGCGGCCTTGCGTCAACGCTCACTGCCATTTTTGCATCTTTCCCTTCTAGCCCTTGCTCATCAGCGCCACGTACCGTCAAATAATATGCGCCGTCTTGCTGGGTTGGGATACGAATACTCTGACCACTTGCAAATCGCTGACTATAAAGCACTTGACTCATGGCTTCATCTGTCGCCATTTGCACGCGATAGCCAGTGACTGCTCTACCAGATTGCACGCTAGGCAAAGCTGGAAATTCAAGCGCTAATGTATTTTGTTTGACTGCCCAGTTTTGCAGGGTTGGCGCTTCGA
The DNA here is from genome assembly GCA_947450645.1 of Comamonadaceae bacterium. Lineage (GTDB taxonomy): Bacteria > Pseudomonadota > Gammaproteobacteria > Burkholderiales > Burkholderiaceae_C > JASGCK01. Next base: position 27,528 of record CANFWH010000001.1, read on the forward strand.
GCAAGGCCACAGGAGTTGGTATCTGCATCACTTTGGGATCTAGCCGAACCCCAAACCCCCCCGGCACTTGTGTCTTGCGTCTCTCATCTAATTCAGCGGAAACCAAACCTTGAACAACCTCAGATCGCGTCACAGCATCCCCAGCATTGTTAGCTGAGTCAAAACCATGCGTCACCCTAAAATCTGTCCCCCGCACACCCACCACCGTAGTTGGTGTTTGTATCCTAAGCGGCTTCGCGCGATCTGTCGCTGTCGTTGCTCTTGTCTCAACCGCGCCTTGAATTAAGCGCATCAATCCAGAGAAAGCTTTTGTGCCTGAGTAATTTTCTGAGTTCCCATTCCGTGAATAGCCACGGTAATAGCGACTCTCTTCCAAAATAAATTGCGACCCAGTTAATAATTTGACTTGGCTGCCATCAGGTAATTCCAACAATGCCGAAGAATCTGCCCCCACTATGACACGAGTACCTTCAGCGACCAGCGTGCCTTGAACAGCCACACTACTTTGTGAAGAACCAGGTGAAACGATTCGTACATTACCAGTAACGGCAAGCCATTTTGCTGGGCTGCTTTGAGCCGCCAATAACCGAACCGGCAACCTCAACACCATACCTGGATATATCGTATATGGAGCCGACTTTAAATTATTTAATTTGGCGACCTCTGGCCAATTCACATAGGCTGGGCGTTTGAAATATCGCTCCGCAATCGTCCCTAACTGCTCATCGCGCTCAACCACTATGGAAACTGTATCAGTTGTTTGCGCAACAGCAGTTAAACAGGCAAAAAGAATGGCAAAAACAATATGACGGCGCATTGATGTACGTCCAAATAAAAAGTATTAATTATTTTTGCTTGAACTTCTTTATTAGAAATTAATACCACCTTGAATCCAGAACTTGGATCTAGAAGATGGATCCACCGCAGAAGGTTGATTCATACTATGTAAGCCATACATACCGCGTAAAAAGTAGCCCCAAGATGTGGGTGTAGGAGTTTTGGCAGCGGATTGCAAAGTCGTAGTGATACCATAGCTACTCAGCGCACGCGAGTTAGCCGTTCCAGCCGCTGTCCCAGTCGGCACGTTTTCATAGTAACGAATCCAACCGTGATCGACGAACAATCCGTAAGTCACACTGTTAATTTCATCACCAATTTTGAATGGTGTTGAGTACCGAAGTTCGACCGTTGCATTCGCACCTGTACTTCCTCCTGCCTCGCCGCCGTAACCACGAGTGGAGCTAGGGCCGCCAAGACCTGTTTGCTCTGAGCCATCCAAATTTTTCCAAGCTCGTTGTCCATTTAAAGCGCTGTAAAGCGTCAACGCACCAACAGCGGATTGCTGACGCGCTATGCTGTAAACCAGCTTAGTAAAGCGTCCAGCACTACCCGCCCCGCCGGCAGAAACTGCATCGCTAGGATCACTATTACCGACAAAACCACCGCTCATGGTTGCGCTGTAAACCAAATAGCCGCCACCGCCAAAACTATCAGCGTTATCTCCGCTAAGGCCTGCGCGTAGCACATTGGCATTGGTTCTAAACGATGTGCCCACCGTATCGACATTGTTATAGCCACCCCTGACTTCCCCAGAAAACCTCGCATACAAAGAGCGATTGACTGAGCGAATAATGGGATAGCTGCTGTAGACAGATAACGCATTAGATAGGCCATATGACTGCGTTGCACTAAAGCCTGCGCCTAGTCGATACTGGCTTCTTGCAAACGAAACCCCTATGCGCTGCCCCTCATAACCAGCAGGCAGTGAGTAGCTGGCACTACCTGTTTTAGTAGCAGTTACCATCGTCGTCGTTGCCAAACCCATGCTGAGTTGATCACCCATATGCCTCAAATTATTGATATCAGCACTGGCATTCAAACGATAGATGCCTGTTGACGGAGTTCCATAATTATCAAAGCCAATACTGTAGGCATTAGGTTTGGTTCCACGAACCTCCACATCCAACTCAGAAGTACCAGTAACCGTGCCTGGTTTCAAATTGGCCGTACCAGTAATACCTGGTAAGTCTTTGATAAGCAAAACGGCACGCTCCAAGCCTTTATCTGTAATCAGCTTACCTACGCAGTCTTTGTTATTGCCCACACTACACAAATTATTAGCAATGGTCTGCTGGATACGCTCAGTGTTAATTGGACTATTATTTTTGATATTGATGGCGCTGAAATGACCTTCGACAATGTTGATCAGAATAATTCCATCCACACTTTGCTGAGCAGGCAAATACGCCCGACCTACCGTAAAACCCTTGGCGCGGTAATAGCGCGAAATGCCATCGGTCACGCGATCTAAGGCCGTAAAATCAAGCCGCTTATCCACGCTGTCAGCTACGAGTTTTTGCAACTCCTCATTACCGATAGCGACATTCCCGTTAAATTTAAAGCCTTTGATTAAAACCGTCACAGCATCGGGCAGGCTCTCTCGTGGCCCTGGTAATGGTGCAGACGTATTGATAGGGTTTGCCTCGTGCGGCGGCACTATTTGTTGTGCATCCTTATTGACTTGTCCCGCTTGTGGCAGAACTTGCGACCATGTAAAACCTGTCGTGAAACAAGAAAAAATGAGAACTGTTTGCATCATTCGCTGGCAGAACGATCGACCACCCAAGAAGGCGTTTAGCGTGAAAAATATTTGCATGGGAAGAATGAGGTATTAAAAAAGTTAACACTAAAAGCTAGCGGGTCATTTTACAATGATTGCGCTAAAAGCAATTCATATTCCCCGCCCCACCATTAGCATGTTGTTTTTTTGCGAAACAACATCCATAACGTTAACGAAAGACTACTAGAGCACGTTTATGGCTTAATCAACACAAAATCACCTCTTGCGCCTCGTCTTATTTGCAAAGCAATCGACTTGTTTTTATCTTGACGCGCCAGTACAGACTCGGCCTCTTTTGCGCTAAATACTTCGTTATTGGCGATAGCCACAATCACGTCACCCTCGCGTAAACCCGCATTGGCTGCTGCCCCCGAGACCCGCTCCACCCTCACCCCGCTTTTAAGCTTACTTTCCTTTTTTTGCTCCTCTGTCAAATTGACTAGGCTCAAGCCCAGCTTGCTTGCCGCGGCATAAATGGGTTCTGCCGATTTTTCAGCCTTCTCCGTTTTACTGGCTTTAACTGCTTTAGGCTCATCAGACTCCATCTCTGCAACAGTAATGGGTAAATCCAGCATCTTGCCACGGCGAAATACACTGACGATTGTTTTTGTCCCAGGCTTTGTACTGCCAACAGCACGTGGCAAGTCACTAGATTTATCTATGAGCTTGCTGTCAAAACTGAGGATGATGTCACCAGGCTCAATGCCAGCTTTGGCAGCGGGAGCATCTGGAACAACACGCCCCACCAATGCGCCCTGCGCCTTGCCGTGTGCTTTTGCAAGGCCAATAGATTCTGCCAGTTCGGCACTGACAGAGCCCGCCTCGACACCAATACGGCCCCGTGCAACATGACCTCCATTGCGCAATTGATCGGCCACTCGCATGGCTTCGTCAATCGGGATGGAGAGTGACACTCCGTTGTAACCACCGCCCGCCGTCACGATTTGGCTGTTAATGCCCACCACTTCGCCTCGCATGTTAATGAGTGGCCCGCCCGAGTTGCCAGGGTTAATCGCCACATCGGTTTGAATAAACGGCAAGTACTCGCCTGTATCGCGGGCTTTGGCACTGACAATGCCGGCCGTCACCGTGTTCTCTAGCCCAAACGGCGAACCAATCGCCATCACCCATTCGCCCACTTTCAGGCGAGACACCTCGCCAATTTTGACAAACGGCAGGCCACTCGCTTCGATTTTGACGACCGCCACATCTGTGCGCTTGTCACTACCCATAATTTTGGCTTTGTATTCACGCTTATCAGTTAGCGTGACAAGCACATCAGTTGCACCTTCCACAACATGCGCATTCGTCATAATAAAACCATCGGCTGAAAGGATAAAGCCCGAACCCACACCGCGTGGGCGCTCGATTTCTTGCGGTGCAGATGGCGCTTTTTTGGCCTCGCCTTTGGGCGTACTAGGGTTACTTGGAATATTTGGAATAGGTATGCCAAAACGTCGGAAAAACTCGAGCATTCGCGGATCAATGCCGCTCTGCGCATTGTCGTCATCCTCGTCATCGCTATTACCTGCAAACGGATTCCGTACTTTAATTTTTTCTGACGTGCGAATATTGACTACCGAAGGGCCCACTTGTTCGACGAGCTCCGTGAAATCTGGCAGGCCTTTAACTAAAGGGCTTGCGGCAGACTGCGCGGTGCTAGACGCTGTGTGAGTCAACGCCAAAATGCCCACAAAAGTGACGCCAACAAGCAAGAGAGCAGAAGCTAAAAGGGTACCGCGCTTAATAGGCATGAGAGCTCCAATAAAAAAACATCAACGAGCCCCGAATATGCCATTGATTCACCCAAAGTCAACGCTAAATCTAAACGGATTTACAAAAAATTACTATGGAAAATTCCGTTCCTAACCCGCTCTAAATCTGCCACTACAAAATTAGGATTGCGAGCTGCGGTGCGCCCATGCCGTGGTGTGCCGTTCAACATAACTAAAGAATTCATACATGGCCATTGCCATCGCGCCAATCACAACCAAGCCTGCAAAGGCCAGCGCCAAGCGCTGCTGCGAACTGGCAGACTGCATGAGGTAACCAATTCCCGAGTCGCCTGCCGTCATTTCGGCTAGTACCGTACCGACAAAAGCCAGCGTAATGGCAATCTTGAGTGACGCGTAAAAATACGGCAGCGAGCGTGGCAATCCAACCTTGACCAGCACGTCCCAGCGTTTAGCGCCCAGCACGCGCAGTACGTCCTCTAGCTCGGGCTCAAGCGTAGCAAGGCCTGTGGCGATGTTGACCGTGATGGGGAAGAAGGAAATCAAAAATGCCGTGAGCACACCTGGTCCTGTGCCAATGCCAAACCAGACCACCAAAATGGGCACGATGGCGGCTTTAGGCACAGCGTTAAAGGCGACCAGTAGCGGGAACACCGCCGAATAAGCCAAGCGTGCCGAGCCGACCAAAAAGCCAAGCAAAACGCCCACAATAATGGACAAGCCAAAACCAATCATCGTCACCCAAAACGTTTGCCAAGCTGCTGTGGCTATGGGATGGGTAAATTCAACGAGGGCATTCGCAATCATCCAAGGGCTTGGAAAAATGAACTCGGCGATGTTAAAAGCGCTGCAAATAGCTTGCCAAATGCCCACCATAATCACAAACAAAATAAGTGGTGCCCACTTGTTCAAACGAGCTTCTAATTTTTTAGACATCATGCGGGCTTCCCTCCTCTGATGGCGCCAATATGTCCACGTAGCTCGTGAACGATAGCCGTAAACGCGGGCGTGTAAGTGATTTCTAAATCGCGCGGACGCGGCAAATCAATCTTGCGCTCCACCACAAATCGACCTGGATTCTTGGACATCACAAATACTTTGTCCGCCAAAAAGACCGACTCGCGCAAATCGTGCGTGACCAAGATGACGTTGAATTTTTGCAGCTGATGCAAGTCACGCAAAACGCACCAAAGTTCCTCTTTAGTAAACGCATCCAAAGCGCCAAACGGCTCATCCAGCAGCAGCATTTTGGGTTCATGAATCAAGGCGCGGCAAATGCTGGCGCGTTGCTGCATGCCGCCCGACAATTGCCACGGGAACTTATCGGCGTAGCCGTCTAGTCCAACCGTTTTAAGAAGCTGACGCGCGCGCTCTTCGTACTCTTTGCGCTTGGCTTTGAAGTTGCTACGGTAAGGCTCAACAATCTCTAGAGGCAAGAGCACATTATCCAGCGTTGTGCGCCAAGGCAAGAGGGACGGGGCTTGGAAGGCCATGCCCGAAATTTTGAGCGGCCCCGTAACAGGATTGCCATCCACATAAATCGAGCCGCGCGTAGGCATACGCAGACCCGTTGTCAGCTTCATAAAAGTCGATTTACCACAACCCGACGGCCCCACGATGGCGATGAACTCACCCTCGGTGACCGATAGATTGATGTCCTCAACGGCAAACTGGTTTTGCGTAAGTAGCTCGTCGTTGTAGGCGAGCCAGACGCTTTTAAAATCAACAAACGCCATACGTCGGATTACTTCTTCTTGGCTGGCAAAACCGCATTCAAAGCAGCGTCGCTAGGCAAGAAGCTGCCGTTCCAAATCGCGTTGCGATCCACACGAGTTTTGGTATTGAAAGCATCTGACACTTGGCTAGCCATCAGCGACAAGCGCGAATCATTAATCTTGCCGAAGCCTTCACGACGGGCATCCGCACTATCAATGACTGTGTCAATCGCTAGCTTGAGGCGGCGCTCTTCTAGTGGCACATTAATGATGCCGTCACGTGCTTTGACGTAGGTGATGCCTTGTGTAGGGTTGGCAACTACTTCTTTGGCCGCCTTTGTAAACGCAGCCAAAAAGGCTTTAACTGCAGCTGGATTTTCTTTTAAGAATTTAGGGCTGACAATGATGGCATTGCCGTATAGCTTGACGCCGTAGTCTGGGTATTGCAGGATCGTCACGTCTTCGGCTTTCACTCCGCGAGCTTCTAGGTTGAGCAGCGAGGTAAACGTAAAACCTGTAATTGCATCTAAATCACCCTTGGCCAGCATGGTCTCACGCAGTGCGGGATCCATTGCCACCCATGTGACGTTGGTGATGTTGTTGGCCTTGGCAAAAATAGGGAACGCCTTGCGGCCTGCATCAAATACGGGAGCGCCTAATTTTTTACCACTCAAATCGGCTGGCGTCTTAATGCCTGATTTTTTGAGTGCCATCACAGAGGCTGGCGTGTCGTTATAGACCATCATCACAGCCACCGGCTTGTTGGGAGCATCAGGGTTATTGGCATGGAATTCCATTAGCGCTGCCAAATCAGCAAAGCCCATTTCATAAGTGCCTTGCGCCACGCGTGTGACTGCGCCGCCAGAGCCATTACCCGCATCCACGGTAACGTCAAGCTTGGCATCTTTGAAATAGCCTTTAGCGATTGGCGCTAGAAAAAATGCTGCTGGGCCTTCAAAACGCCAGTCGAGCTGGAATTTGATAGGTGTCAAAGCCTGCGCCTGGGCAAGCGTTGACACGCCAAGACTAAAAATAGTTGCGATCGCTGCCGCAGATTTGATAAAGGTACGCTTGCTCATGTGGGAACTCCTTGGTGATAATGAATAGGCTAAAACCTGTTGATTATCACGCAAGGTTCATGCCCGCATACTTAGTGCGCACCATCCGATTGTTTAGCTGCCTCTATACTTGCAGCGGCATCACCATTTGCACCGTTAAAAAACATGTTCAAAATAACGGCTGTTAGAGAAGCAAGCAAAATGCCTGATTCAATGAGCGGGTGTAGTCCTTGCGGCATCCACTGCTTAAAGTTAGGGGCAATCAAAGGAATCATGCCCATACCAATCGAAATCGCCACAATGAAAAGATTGTGCTTATTTCCTTTGAAATCCACATTTGCCAAAATGCGTATGCCCGTAGCCACGACCATGCCAAACATTACGAGGCCAGCGCCGCCCAAGACAAAAGTAGGTAGCGACTCGACCAAGGCAGCCATTTTTGGCAAAAGTCCAAGCAAAATCAATATCAAACCACCTGCCACACAGACAAAGCGGCTACGCACGCCCGTCACGCCAACCAAGCCCACATTTTGCGAAAAGCTAGTGTACGGAAAGGTATTAAAAATTCCGCCAATTAAAGTGCCCAGTCCATCTGTACGCAGTCCTGCAGACAACGCTTGCTGATCAATTTTTCGGCCCGTCATGTCGCCAATCGCTAAAAACATGCCCGTGGATTCAATCATCACCACAATCATCACCAGCGACATCGTCAAAATCAAAACTGGGTCAAAAATAGGCATGCCAAACTGGAAAGGCATCACAAAATCAAACCATGCCGCTTTGCCTACTTTGTCGAAGTTCATTGTGCCCATGAGCGTGGCAACAATGCCGCCAATCACAAGGCCAAGTAACACGGCGATATTGCTAATAAAGCCTTTTGTGAATTTGGCAATCGCCAAAATTGACACCAGCACCAATGAGGCAACGCCGATATTGGCCAGCGGTGCGTAGGCTGGATTAGGCACGCTTCCCACAATTGCCAAGCCTTTGGGCACGGCAGGTACAGTAGAGCCAGCGGCGCTGGCTAAAGCGCCAACATCAGCAAGCCACTTGGCATGATCTGGATTCACAATGCTTGGTGCAGTGGGGCCAAATGGATTACCAAAAATCCAGTTGATACCAATCCGCATCAAGCTAATCCCAATAATGGCGATGATGGTACCCGTCACCACGGGCGGGAAGTAACGCAGCATACGGCTCACCAACGGCGCTATCAGCATCGACACAATACCAGCGCCAATGACAGCACCAAAAATCATCTGTGCCCCCATAGTTCCAGGATTGGCATTGGCCATAGCGACCATCGGACCCACTGCCGCAAATGTCACGCCCATCATCACGGGTAGGCGGATACCAAACCACTGAGTTACGCCTAGTGATTGGAACAAGGTGACTAAGCCGCAGCAAAATAAATCGGCAGATATAAGGGAGGCGACTTGCTCAGGTGTGAGTTTTAATGCGCGTCCAATAATCAACGGAACAGCAATAGCCCCCGCATACATCACTAAGACGTGTTGCAGACCTAAGATGCCCAGCTTGCCATTGGGCAAGCGCTCATCAACAGCGTGAATGGATGAATCCATGAGTGACTCCTCTTGATAAAGTTACAAAAATGTAAACTGTATACAGTTTTTAGTCGCCCTTCGCTAGTGCTTACCCTAACAGCTCATGAAGCGCCCGAGCCACAACCTTAGTTGCGCGGCGCAAGTCCTCAAGCAGCAAATGCTCATCGGCACGCTTGGCATTGGACTCCAGCACCGAACGCGGTCCCGCACCATACATCACGCCAGGAATACCGCGTTCTACATACAGGCGCACATCGGTATAGAGCGGCGTACCTAACGCAGGAATCGGCTCGCCAAACACCGCTTCACCATGCTTTTGCAGTGCATCCACCAAGGGCTTATTGCCCGCAAGCGGATACATGGCGTTACACAGCAAGAGCCTCTTGATGTCCGCCCGCACCGCCAACCCACGGGCGTTGCAAGCCGTAACGCTATCCGCAATCAATTGCCGCAAATCCGCTTCAACCACTGCGGGATCTTCTTCAGGAATCATGCGACGATCTAGCTTGAGCACCACCTTGCCTGGAATCACATTGGTGTTCGTACCACCCGCAATCATGCCGATATTGAGATACGGATGCGTGATGCCCACAACGCTTGAGCGGATCTTTGTGAGCACCTCGTTTTGTGCATAGAGCGCGGTCATCAAAGCGTTCGCGCCTTGCAAAGCATCCACGCCCGAGTCTGGAATTGCCGCATGCGCCATCTTGCCGTGAATGGTCACCTCTAGCTGCAAACAGCCGTTGTGTGCCGTAATGACTTGGTAGCTAAAACCCGCGGCAATCATCAGGTCGGGCTGCGTATGCCCATTTGCCAAGAGCCAGCCGGGGCCTAGCTCGCCGCCAAACTCCTCGTCATACGTAAAGTGCAACTCCACCGCGCCTTGACTGGGTTTTGCCACGGCCTCTAAGGCGCGAACGGCAAAGCTGTAAGTTGAAAAATCACACTTACTCACAGCTGCAGCGCGACCATAAATTTTGCCGCCCACAATCTCGCCGCCATAAGGGTCATGTGTCCAGCCCTCGCCTGGTGGTACCACATCACCGTGTGCGTTGAGGGCAATGGTTTTCCCGCCACTGCCATAGCGTCTTCGTACAATCAAATTGGTAATGGATTCAAGCCCATTCTTTTTTACTTTGTCACTGGGCATGACAAATTTTTTGGCATCAAAACCAAAGTCTTTGAGTAGCTCGGCCGTAAGATCTGCATGAGGCGCATTGTTGCCAGGCGGTGTATCGGTAGGGACTTGAATCAAGGCCTGCAAAAAGCGAACTTGCTCGTCAAAATGATCATCAATCCATTGGTCTAGCGCTTGGTTTTGTGCGTCATTCGACATCAAAATTCCATTCGTAAAAAGTGTATACACTTTTATTGTATGTGATTCAATAGGTGCGCAAACGCTTGTACGGCCAAATCCATATCGTGGCTGGTGGTGGACTCCAGCGGGTTGTGCGAAATGCCTGCATTTTCACCGCGCACAAACAGCATCGCTTGCGGCATGATGGTGTGCAGCTTCATGGCGTCATGCCCCGCCCCGCTATTCATGCGGTGTACAGGCAGCCCAAGACTTTGTACGGCCTCTTCCCAGCGAGCTTGCCACGCGGGATTGCTGGGAGCAGCCGATGCCGCAAGGATGCGATCCATCTGCAAGTTCACACCTCTCGAATCAGCAATCGCCCGCAAAGCCTTATGGATATTGGCCTCCAGTAGGTCTCTTTTCGCATCAACGGGCGCTCTAAGGTCAATGCTAAATGTGCAAACGCCCGGCACGACATTGATCGAGCCACTTGGCACATGCAGTTGTCCCACCGTTGCCACGAGCTCAGGCTCGGCAGCAGCGCAGCGCTCAACTTCCAATATCATTTCTGCCACCGCAACCGCAGCGTCCTTGCGACGCGTCATCGGCGTCGTTCCTGCGTGACTCGCCATACCATCAACTTTGCACAGATAGCGCACGCTGCCGTTGATGGAAGTTACCACACCTAGCGGTAAGTTCAGCTCATTTAAAACAGGGCCTTGCTCGATGTGCACTTCAACAAAACCAAGATAGTGCGCTGGGTCGCGTTTCAGCTTCGCAATTTCATCCAAACTAGCTGGCAAACCCGCGTCCAGCATGGCTTGTCGCATGGTGATGCCGTCCGCATCTTGTTGATCAAGCCACGCAGGGTCGAAGTCACCCGTCAGTGCGCCTGAGCCTAGAAACGTGGCTTTGTAGCGCTGACCTTCTTCTTCGGCAAAACCGACGACTTCTAAGTTAAACGGCAAGCGCTTGCCAGCTTTGACAAGCGCGCGCACGCACATCATCGGAACGTAGATGCCAAGCCTACCGTCGTATTTGCCGCCGTTCCGCACGGTGTCGTAGTGGGAGCCTGTAAGGAGGGTAGGAAGAACCCCTCTGTCACTGCGTGACATCTCCCCTACTTCGCAGGGGCGACCACGATAAATGCCCACCACATTGCCCACCGCGTCGATGCGCACATCGTCAAAACCCTCGCCTAGCATCTGGCTCTTGATGAGAGCTGAGCAAGCTAAGTGCGCCTTGGTGAGATACGTCACCGTCAGCTCGCCGCGCTCTTTAAATTCTGGGTCACTAAAGGCGGCTAGTTCTTCATGCCAATCCCAAAGCTCGTTACCCAGCAAGGGCTGCACACCAAATTTATCGTCCAACCGAATCTCTGCAATACGGTTGATTTGGCGCAGACATTCCGCCATTTCATAGTCGGCTGGGTAGCTCAAACGACGCTCAAACGTCTGCATGATTTGCGCCTTAGTCAGTCCCGTTCCACGCGCGCCGCGCACCGCCAAAATAAACGGCCAGCCAAACTTGGCGTTGTAGTCGCTGTTCAGTTTTTGAATCTTGGCAAACTCCTCTGGCGTGCAGTTAGTCAGCCCCGCCTTGCCTTGCTCATTGGTCGATTCGCTGGTCAGCGTTTTATCGACCATCGCTTTGCCCGCCAGCTCTGGATGGGCACGGATGAGCGTTAATTTTTTATCAAGACTTGAACTCTCTACAGCCAATGCCAATGCGGCTTTCAAGGCAGCCATGCTCTGGAAGCCTTGTGGATTTTGGGCTAGCGCCACTTCCACCACCCAAGGCGAATGTTCGTAGAGACCGTCAAGATTAGGAAGAACTAAATTTGTGGGCATGGATGGTGCTCGCGCCAATGGTTGGCAATATCAATGCGCTTGGCAACCCACACGTGGTCGTGCGCGGCGATGTAATCTAAAAACTTTTGCAGCGCCACTATTCGGCCAGGACGACCCAAGAGGCGGCAATGCATGCCCACACTCATCATCTTGGGACGATTGAGTCCATTCGGATCCCCTTCCGCATACAGCGCATCAAACGTATCCTTCAAATATTGAAAGAACGGATCGGCGTGTGAATAGCCCTGCGGCAGTGCAAAACGCATGTCGTTGCAATCTAGTGTGTAAGGCACGATGAGCTGGGAAGCCACGTTCCCATTGGTCTTCTTGACCTTCATCCAAAACGGTAAATCGTCGCCGTAATAGTCGCTGTCGTAAGCAAAACCGCCGTAATCCGCGACCAAACGCCGCGTGTTAGGGCTATCGCGTCCCGTATACCAGCCTTGCGGTTTTTGATTCGTTAATTTTTCGATGATTTCCATTGCGAGGCGCATGTGCTCACGTTCTGTAGCTTCATTAATGTTTTGATAGTGAATCCATTTGTAGCCATGGCAAGCGATTTCGTGACCCAATTCCACAAACGCTTTTGTCACATCGGGCGAGCGCTCAAGCGCCGTTGCCACACCAAAAATAGTCAGCGGTAAATTCCGGCGTTCAAACTCGCGCAAGATGCGCCACACACCAGCGCGCGAGCCATATTCATAAATGCCTTCCATGCTGATGTGACGGTCAGGGAAGCTTGCTGGATTAAACATCTCCGACAAAAATTGCTCCGAACCTGCATCGCCGTGTAAGAGTGAGTTTTCGCCGCCTTCTTCATAGTTCAAAACAAACTGAACGGCGATACGCGCCTTGTTTGGCCAATGGGCGTGGGGCACCGTGCGGCCATAGCCAGCAAGGTCTCTGGGGTAGGCGGCTGTGCTGTCGTAGATGTGGTTCACGCCAATTCAGTCTTTTAAATCTAGGCCATTGAGAACGCTGCCCAAATGCTCGTTCATCAGCTGCACCGCGAGCTTTTTATCCTTATTGGCTATGGCCTCCACCAGCGCCACGTGCTCATCGTGTGAATGCACGGCAGCGCGATCGGATTGATAAAGTAGCGTGATCAACGAACACCGCGAAATCAAATCTTGCAGCGCCTGCGCCAAAACATTGTTGCCTATCAACTCGGCAATCAAGACATGAAAATCACCCAGCAGCTCCACACGCGAAGCCGCGTCCGTGCCGTCCACAGCCTCGGACTCGGCAGCAATATGCTCGCGCAAAGCTTTGAGTTTGGCAGCGGTAAGACTGCTCACCAACTTCTCCACCATAGCCGACTCCAACATCATCCGCACAGCGAACACTTCGCGCGCTTCTCGGCTGGAAGGCGCGCAAACAAACGCTCCGCGCGATTGCTCGATGCGAATCAAATGCTTTTGCGATAGCTGATACAGCGCTTGGCGTACCAAGGTGCGCGAGACACCAAACTGATCCGCGATTTTTTGTTCTTTGAGTTTTTCACCAGGCGCGAGTCGATGTTCGATGATGGCGCGAGTCAAAGCCTGCACAATCGTGTCGGTACTGGAGAGCGCCTTCTCAGCGGCTTTTTTAGTCATGGCAAAATTGTATACACTTTTTAGAATTCAATCAAAGGAAGCATTATGGGACTTTCCACACACGTACTCGATACCATGCACGGCTGCCCTGCTAGCGGCATGGCGGTTCAACTCTACGCAACTAGCCATTCGCAGATCACTTTAATCAAGGCTTTTACCTTGAATCTTGATGGACGAAATCCTGATGGCCTACTATTGACAACGGATGAGCTAGCCGTCGGCACTTATCGCTTGGTGTTTGATGTTGCCACCTACTTTAAAGCGCGCGGCACAGCTTTGCCTGAGCCCAATTTTTTAAATCAGGTCAGTCTCGACTTCGGCATTGCCAACCCTGAGCAGCATTACCACGTGCCGCTGCTGGTGAGCCCTTGGAGTTATTCGACATATCGTGGGTCGTAGACGCTGGTATTAACGCTGACCGTCATGCACAGAAATTTTGTCTTTACTCAATCCGCCTAAGCGCGAGTGCACACGTCCGCCAGTACCCATCACCAGCGCAAACAAAATCTCATTCGGGCGCGGCGCATCCTGAATGCCGACTTCCATGCTGTTGTAGTGACTGCGCACGTAAGACGCATGAATATTGTGCAATGGCACCATCAACCTGTAGCCTGTTGCTGCCACCGCCTTAGATGCTGGCACCATCGCTTTAGGCTCACCCAGCACACTGCGCATCGCCCAGCCGCCCGCTTCGTGCCACACCGCACCGTGCTCCATTTCGCCATTGACGCCGACGATAGCCGCCTTACTGTAGACCTCGATATTTTCTTTTCCCAAAGTCGCGACCAACTCCTCTGCAAGCAATGTTCCTAGGCTTCGGAGTTCACCCATAAAAGGCATCAAATCAGGCTCATAGCGACCCGCGTAAGGGTTCTTAATCACAGCACAAGCAGCGGCTAGTTTGAGCGGCGTCTCTAGCACGGGTCCGCCTTCGTGATATTGGGTTTCAATCGTTAAACTGCGCTTGCGAATTTCAATCAATGACATGTGTATCTCCTATGAATCGAGTCAGAATTTATTGCTTAGGAATCTTGGCTTCACCCACCACTTGAATCCACTTTTGCGTTTGATTGGCAACCATCACCCGCATTTCTTCGGGCGTGCTATCGCGCACTTCACCCCCCATATCCTCTAACCTGGCCTTAACAGCAGGCACCTGTAGCGCTTTGTGTAACTCGGTATTCAAACGATCAATCACCGAGCGCGGCGTACCAGCTGGCGCCATTAGCCCTGCCCACGAGCGCACGTCGTACCCTGCGACACCTTGCTCAGCCGCGGTAGGCACGTCGGGCAAACCTGGCCATCGTTGCGGCCCTGTAGTTGCAATCGCGCGCAACTTGCCTGCTTTGATATTGGCAATCACCGCCGTGGGCGGCGCAATGATCATGGGAATATCGCCTGCCAATAAAGCCGTGAGCGCCGCAGAATCGCCGCGGTAAGGAACGTGCAAAAGCTGCGTTTTAGACATGCTTGCCAGCAACTCGCCAGCTAAGTGATGCGTAGAGCCAATGCCTGCCGTGCCATAGCTCATCTTGTCTGGATTGGCTTTGGCGTTGGCAAGCAAAGCGCTCAAGCTACTCATTTTGCTATCAGCCGCGACCACAATTAAAAACGGGAAATAAGTGATGGTGCTGACCATCTCAAAGTCTTGCACCGTGCGATACGCCAAGTTGTTGTACAGCGCCCCCGCTACGGCATGACCACCTGTAGCAAGCAGCAAGGTATAGCCGTCGGGTTTGGCTTTTGACACGGTCGTCGCTGCAATCGTTCCGCCCGCACCCGCTTGCGCCTCCACAACAAACGGTTGCAAAAGCCCCTTGCTCATTTCCCCACTGACTGCCCTTGCAATGGCGTCGGCATTGCCACCTGGCGCAAAGCCTTGAAGCATCTTGATAGGGCGCTCGGGATAGGTTTGCGCTAAGGTGCACATAGCAGCACTCCATATGGCAACGGTTATAAAAAGTTTTCTGCGAAGCATGGTTTGTCTCCTAAATAAATTAAGGTTGCATCACGATCTTGCCGCTGACCAGCCCCTGATCCAGCCATTCGTGAATGCGCTGCACATCGGACAAAGCTTGGATCTGAGACGCAGGTGGCTTGACGCTCCCATTGGCCATCAAATCAATCGCACTTTGCATCAAGGCACGCCGCCCCGTCTTGTCAGCATCCAAGGTGTGCATCGAAAAACACCGCACGGCAAGACTTTTTGCGAGCAGTTTGCGAAGGACCTGAAAAACGTCTTGGCTGGGCAGGCCTTGCACAATGTTGTAAGACACAGCCGTACCCAGCGCGGCCAAGCAGTAGAGGCCGTCAATCAAGGTTTGACCACCCAAATGATCAAATACCAAATCGACACCGCGCCCCTCTGTCAATGCGTGAATACGATCTGGCAAATGCGCTCCGCCACACACGAGCACATGGTCAAAACCTGCCATCGCTGGATCGTTTGGTTGAATGGCCTTTCTGCTTGTGCCAATAGTCATGAATCCCAAATGGTTGGCTAACCTTGACAACATGCCCGCCACGCCGCCAGAAGCGCCTGCTATCAACACGCTTGGCTGATCGCAATCGGGCGTTCCAGCGACCTTCATGAGCGCAATGGCTAACTGCAGATTGGGCAAACTCACTGCGTCAATGCATGAAATGCTGGCTGGCAATCGGTAAGGCGCCTCTTCTGGCACAACGATAGCTTCCACGTAACAACCACCGCGCTGGACAAGCTCACGGGAACTGACTAAAACCCTATCGCCGATTTGCCATTGCTGCACCCCATCGCCAATTGCGTCTATTTCGCCTGCTAATTCCGCGCCAGGAATCGCTGGCAAGGGCGGCATCCATTTGTAGGTGCCCTGTCGAATCAAGACATCTGGGCGACCAACGCCGATGGCCTGCGCTCTGACTCTGACCTGTCCAGCACTGGGCAAGGGCTCGGGCAGATTCACTTCAATCAAGCATTCGGGACCGCCTGGTACCCGCACTTGAATGGCACGCATCATTAGTCCTGCGCAATGATGGGGTTAACCAAGGTGCCAATGCCTTCGATTTCCACCTCACACACATCACCTGGCTTCATAAACCGCGGGGGCTTACGGCTCCAGCCCACACCTGCTGGCGTGCCTGTGATGATCACGTCGCCAGGTACCAAGGTAAAGATCGTCGAGGCGTAGCTGATGAGCTTGGCGATTGAAAAAATCATGTCCCCTGTGTGGCCGTTTTGCATCACTTCGCCGTTTAAACGAACAACCAATTTCAACTTCTGATTCGGAAGAATTTCATCCGCCGTCACCATCCAAGGGCCAAAGCCACCCGTGGCTTCAAAATTTTTCCCTGATGCAATTTGTTTGGCATGAAATTGCCATTCGCGGATGCTGCCATCGTTGTAGCAAGAATAGCCCGCCACATGCTCAAACGCTTTGTCTTCTGGAATGTCGCGCCCCGCTTTGCCAATAATGACGGCCAACTCGCCTTCCCAATCAAAAGAACCCGAGACACGTGGGCACACCATCGGCTGCCCATGACCGACTTGCGAGCGCCACACACGCAAAAAGATAGGCGGCTCTTCCGAGAGTTCTCGGTGCATGCCTGCCGCCAGCACTTCTTTATGGTGATCCATATAGTTCCGCACAGCGCAGACAATTTTTTCGGATTTAGTGATGACTGGCAGAAACGTGATGTCGACCAATTTGGCACTAGCGGGCTTGCCTTGCACGTCCTTGGCTGCATTCAAATAGGCATCGGCGGCAATGTAGTCAAGCAGCGTTGCGTACTGCGGCATGGCTGCGCCTAAATCAACAACATCGTCGGTTTCGACGACAGCGCCCCAAGTTTCGCGCCCTTGATAGCTATAGGAAAGTAATTTCATGATGAATCCTTGTAAAAAGTGGAGTGTTAATGTGATTTATTGAGCTGTTTTATTGGCAAACTGCGCTTGCCACTGTGCAATCGGCATGAATGTCGGATCGCTTATGCAAATCGCTTCTGTCTCGCGCATCAAGGTCTCGTCGTCCTTGGTCAAATCAAGCGGATCACCATGCGGCTGCGTGATGTAAAAAGGCATATCTAAATAGATTTCAACGGTATTGCCCTCTGGATCAGCAAAATAAACCGACAGCGCATTGCCGTGATTGAGCGGCAACACCTTGCTAGCGCCCAGCGCCGTAGCAGCAGCCGTCAAGTCACGCAGATGTTGAATCGACGGCACAGCAAATGAGAGTTGCATGACTGTACTAAATGTCGCCTCTGGCGGACGACCGCCCGCAATCACAAGTTGGTGATGCTGATCGGGGCTAGCGCTTAGAAACACCAATGGCGCTTTGAATGTCTTACCCACACCTCGGTCAGTTTGTTTGAGACCAAAAACGGTGGTATAGAAATGCACCATTTTTTCAACGTCGGTCACGTAGATACCAAAGTGCGAAGGTGTGGGCTGGGTAACTTTTAACATTTTTTTCCTTTGCCTTGCAAGGCCGATAAGACATTACGCTGGGTGCTCTCGATGTGCTCAGCAAGCAACGCTACCGCCTGCTCGGCCTTGCGGTTTAAAACCGCATTCATCAAAATTTGGTGCTCTTCGTCTTTACGTTTCAGCACGCGTCTGTTTCGTGCTGAAAACTGGCGGTAACGTTCGGCCTGATCAAACAAACTCATGCTCCATGCCAACTGCCTCTCGGATGAACAAGCCGCAATTAAGGCAAAGTGAAATGCGCGGTGGTGCTGACTCCACTGGGCATCCAGCACAACGGGACCGTCTGGCAGTCGAGATTCAATTTTTGACAAGCGATGAAAGCTCGACACGATGTCCGCCTCCCACGCATCGTCGCCTAGAGCAATAGCGTCGCGCAGCGCTGGCAAGTCAATCATCAATCGCATTTTTGTGATGTCAACCAAATCCTCTGGAGAAATCGGGCTGACCCTGAAGCCACGCCGCTCGTCCGCCATGACCAAGCCTTCCTGAGTCAAACGGTTGAGCGCTTCGCGCAGTGGGCTACTAGAGAACCCATACAAGGATTGCAGCGTATCCATTTTGAGTTTGACGTCAGGGCTGTGAATGCCAAACAAAACGTCGTTTCGCAAAGCCTGAAAGGCTTGGTCTGAGACGGTTGCGGTAGGGAGTGCGTTTTCCATGGCTTCAATAATTGTGCACAAAAATGTAATTGTGCACATTATGAGAAACCCTTATTTTAAAACTCACCTCTTAAAATCTTGCCATGATCCTCATCACAGTCACGCAAACCCAAGGCTCCGTGCCACGCGAGGCGGGCACGTGGATGGTCGTGAAGGACGACGGCATCATTGGGACGCTAGGCGGTGGAAATGTGGAATATCAAGCCATCGCTCATGCAAAAAATTTTAAAAATGAAAGTGAACAAACGAAGCGTTTTGCCCTCGGCCCCAGCCTTGGTCAATGCTGCGGCGGCGTAATGAATTTATCGTTTGAACGCATCGATGCTGCCCAATTGGCACTGCTGCAGGCCAAGCAGGATGTGGCCTACAAGCCCATTGCATTGTTTGGTGGAGGTCACGTTGGGCGTGCGATTGTGAATGTTTTGGCAACTCTTCCCTACCGCATCACATGGATTGATAGCCGAGACGAAATCTTCCCTGAGGGTGTGCCCAGCAAAGTCATCTGCGAGCATTCCGACCCCGTGCAAAGCGCCGTCGCATCGCTTGCCGCTGGTAGCTCGGTACTCATCATGAGCTTTAGCCACGCTGAAGATTTAGAGATCGTGCAGCAGTGCTTGAGGAGAAATCGCGAGCAAAACGATTTGCCCTTCATCGGATTGATTGGCTCTAAAACCAAATGGGCGACATTCAAAAACCGACTGCGCGAGCGCGGATTTACTGACGCAGAACTCGCGCAAGTGAGTTGCCCGATTGGTGTGGCAGGCATCACTGGCAAAGAGCCCGAAGTCATTGCCGTGGCGGTGGCAGCACAGCTTCTGCAAAAATTGTATACACTTTGAGCTTATGGAAACTTATTTACTCGACTGGGCAAACCTTCTCATCCGCTGGGTGCACGTCATCACCGCAATTGCTTGGGTGGGGTCGTCGTTTTACTTTGTCTTTTTAGACAACAACCTCGTCAAACCAAAATCGCCTGATCTCTTAGAAAAGGGTGTGGACGGCGCCATGTGGGCTGTGCACGGTGGTGGTTTTTACAACCCGCAAAAGTATTTGACCGCGCCCAAAACCATTCACTCGCATTTGCACTGGTTTTATTGGGAAAGCTACTCCACGTGGCTCTCGGGCTTTGCGCTCTTCACGCTGATGTACCTCTACAACGCGGGCACTTATTTGATTGACAAGTCCCTCATGGATTGGGACAAGGCCGACGCCATTGGCGTAGCGCTGTGCTTTTTGGGTGGCTTTTGGTTGATCTATGATTTTGTCTGCCGCGTGTTTGGCTTCCGCAAAAACGGCGAAGCAATTGTTGGCTGCATCATGCTCGTCGTCATTGCCGCCGCCGCATGGCTTGCCTGCCATTGGTTTGCAGGACGCGCCGCCTTCCTTTTGGTGGGCGCGATGATCGCCACCGCCATGAGTGCCAACGTGTTCTTTTGGATCATCCCTGGTCAGCGCAAAGTGGTCGCCGCCATGACCAGCGGCAAGCCCTACGATGGCAAGGCGCTCGCCATCCACGGCAAGCGCGGCAAACAGCGCAGTGTGCACAACACCTACTTCACGCTGCCCGTTTTGTTTGCAATGCTGTCCAACCATTACAGCTTCACCTATACGCACGAACACAACTGGCTAGTGTTGGTGATGATGATGCTGGCAGGCGCGGCGATTAGACAATATTTTGTGATGCGCCATGGCTTTAAGCATGGCCGAAACGGCAATCCGATTCGCTATGCGGTTGCAGGTGTGGCCATCATTTTGGCGGTCATTGTGTGGCTAGCGCCATCCAGCCAACCTATCCCGCAGGCCACACTGGATAAGGCTTCCACGAGTGCCGATATTTTAAAAATTACGCAATCGCGCTGCATCATGTGCCACGGCGCGGCTTTGCAAATGAAAAACGTGCGGCTGGATTCCACTGAATTGATAGAAAAAAACGCCGCCATCATCTATCAGCAAGCCGTCGTCACCAAGCTCATGCCGATGAATAACGCGACGGGTATCACGCCCGTCGAGCGCGAGCAAATCGCCGCTTGGTTTAAAAGCCGAAAGCCTTAAAATCTATAGCTCACTTTCCTCTCTTCAGTCAAGGCTCTTATGACCCAAGTCACCAACACCGTCCGCTTTGTTTTAGATGGGCAAATCAAGGAAGCCGTGGGCGTGCGCCGCACCACCACCGTGCTCGACTATGTGCGCGAGTCCTTGCATCGCACGGGTACCAAAGAGGGCTGCGCGGAAGGCGACTGCGGCGCGTGTGTGGTGCTAGTGGGCGAGCTGGCAGCGGATGGCAAAACTGTCAACTACATCCCGACTAATTCCTGCATGCAATTACTGCCCTCCTTAGATGGCAAATCGCTCAAAACGGTCGAGAGCTTACAAAGTGCGGACGGCACACTGCATCCCGTGCAAGAGGCCATGGTCACGTGCCACGGCTCGCAGTGCGGTTTTTGCACACCAGGCATTGTGATGAGCTTGGCGGGTCTGTCCGACACACACGCCAAATGCGGCACGTGCCCAAGTCGCACGCAAATCAACGATGTGTTACAAGGCAATCTGTGCCGCTGCACGGGCTACAAACCCATTGTGGATGCGGCTTTGCAGGCGTCGCCCACTCTTATTCAAGATGCCGCCGACGTGGCTCTGCTCAAACAAATCCAGCGTCCAACTGAAGCAACGATTGGTCTTGATGGTCAAACGGTCATTCAACCTGTGCTGCGTACCAAGAAAGGCAACGAGTTCGTCGCGCCCGCCACAATAGCAGAAGTCGCGGAGTATTTGCTGGCGCATCCAAAGGCCAGCTTACTGGCAGGCAGCACGGAGATTGGTCTGCATGTCAACAAGCAATTTAGCCGCCCCGATCACATCGTGTACTTGGGCAACGTGGCCGAGCTCAAAGCCATCAAAGAAACAGCCACTCATTGGACAATTGGTGCGGCCGTTTCACTCACCGCTGTCGAGTCCTTAGTCGCAAGCGCCTACCCTGACTTTGCCGAAGTGCTACGCCGCTTTGGTTCGCCCCCGATTCGCTCCACTGCCACGCTGGCAGGCAACATCGCGAATGGCTCACCCATTGGTGACTCCATGCCGTGTTTGATGGCGCTGGATGCAGAGCTGATTCTTCGCAAGGGCGACAAAACACGCAAGGTTTCTATCAATAATTTTTATACAGGCATGAAGGCCAACGCACTGCAAAGTGGCGAGTTTATTGAGGCGGTGGTACTGCGCAAGGCCACAGCTGGCATGGCCTTCAGAGCACATAAGGTCAGTAAGCGCTTTGACCAAGACATCTCAGCTACTTGCTGCGCGATGAGTTTTGAAGTCGCTGGCGGCACATTCAAAAACGTTCGTGTGGCCTACAACGGCCTCTCGCCGTATCCGATGCGCGCTGCCAAAATTGAAGCGGCGATTGAAGGTAAATCTGCCGATCAAATCACAGCTGACTCAATTGATGATGCGATTGCTGCCAGCTTTACAGCGCGTGATGGCCTAAGAGCAACGTGGGCGTATCGCTCGCTGGTGGCACGAAATTTAGTGATGCAATTCCTTGAGGAATCAACCAGCGAAGGAGTGACAGCATGAAGACAATTGACGCACCAACCATGGCTGGCATTGCCAAACGAGAAACCAAACACACAGGCGAGCAAGGACGCGAGTTACCACACGAATCCGCACACTTGCACGTCACAGGCAAGGCCGTCTACACCGACGACATCCCCGAGCTGCAAGGCACGCTGTACGGGGCTTTGGTGCTATCGCCTACCGCGCACGGCGAGTTGATTGGTGAGGGGGTAGACCGCGCGGCCATTCTGGCCATGCACGGCGTGGTGGCGGTGTTTACTGCTGCCGATATTCCTGGCGAAAACAACTGCGGCCCGATCATTCACGACGATCCGTTCCTCGCGGCTGGCAAGGTCGAATACGTGGGTCAGCCCATCGCACTGGTCGTGGCTCGCGACATGCTCTATGCGCGTGAAGCGGCTAAAGCTGCGGTGGTGTCGGTCAAAGAACTCCCAGCGATTTTGACAATTGATGAGGCAATGGTAGCCAAAAACTTCATCATGCCCGCGAAAGGGATTACGAGGGGGAAACCTTCGGAAGCCATAGCCAGCGCGCCTTACAAGCTATCGGGACGTACCGAATGCGGTCAGCAAGAGCAGTTTTATTTGGAAGGCATGGTGACTTACGCCATCCCTCGCGAAGACGACCAGCTGACGCTCTACGTTTCGACCCAGCACCCCGATGGCAACCAGCGCGAAGCAGCAGCGGCGCTGAACCTGAGCACCAACGATGTCGAGGTGATTTGCCGCCGTATGGGCGGTGCGTTTGGTGGCAAAGAAGGCCAAGCGTCTATCTTTAGCCAGTCGGCGGCACTGGCGGCATTCAAGCTCAAACGCCCCGTCAAGCTGCGTGCCAATCGCGACGATGACATGACGATTACGGGCAAACGCCACGACTTCCGTTTGGACTACGAGTGCGGTTATGACGACAAGGGACGCATCCTCGGTGTCGATTTTGTACTCGCATCACGCTGCGGCTACAGCACCGATTTTTCGGGTCCTGTCAACGACCGCGCCTTACTCCACATCGACAACTGTTACTACTTGCCGAACCTGTCCATCATTAGCCACCGCTGCAAAACCAATATGCAAACAGCGACGGCATTCCGTGGTTTTGGTGGTCCGCAGGGCATGTTTGGTATCGAGACGGTGATTGAGCAAATCGCCAACAAACTCGGGCTCGATCCGCTGGACGTTCGCAAAGCCAATCTGTACCAAGACCCAAAAACATCTGGCAATCCTGAATCACTCACCACCCAATACAACCAAGAAATTGAAGACTGGATTGGCGACAAAGTGATTGATCAGCTGGAGGTCGAATCCAATTACCGCGCCCGCCGCGCGGACATGATCGCTTTCAACAAAATCAGCAAATACAAAAAGCGCGGTATGGCTCTTGTGCCACTCAAGTTTGGCATTAGCTTTACCGCCACCATGCTGAACCAAGGCGCGGCTTTGGTCAACATTTATCAAGATGGCTCGGTCAGTGTGAACCACGGCGGCACAGAGATGGGACAGGGCTTGAACACCAAGATGGCGCAGGTGGCGGCGGATGGTCTGCGCATCCCCGTGTCCTTGGTTCGCGTGACCGCAACCGATACGCAAAAAGTCCCTAACGCCAGTGCCACTGCGGCTTCCAGCGGTGCGGACATCAACGGCGCGGCAATTAACGACGCCACGCGCCAACTGCGCGAGCGCTTGGATGTGCTGGACGCGGGACGTAATTTGCCGTGGACGGATTTGATCAAACAAGCGTGGCTTAACCGCGTGCAGCTGGGTCAAACGGGCTACTACATGACGCCCGATATCAAATACGACTTTATGACGCTGCAAGGCAAAGCGTTTTATTACTTCTGCTACGGTGCAGCCGTGACAGAGACTGAGATCGACACACGCACGGGCGAGTGGTGGCTTAAAAAAGTCGATATCGTGCACGACGTGGGACAGTCGATTAATCCGGCCATCGACAAAGGCCAAATCGAGGGCGCCTATGTTCAGGGCATGGGCTGGCTCACCATGGAAGAGTGCATCTGGGACATGAAAAAAGGCAGCAAAAACTACGGCAAGCTGCTCACGCATGGTCCAAGCACATACAAGATCCCCGTCGCATCCGATGTGCCCGAGCACTTCAACGTCTCGTTTTTTGACACCCAAAACGTCAAGCCCACGCCGTTTAGAAGCAAGGCCGTCGGCGAACCACCACTGATGTTGGCGCTGTCCGCGTACTTCTCGCTACGTGATGCGGTGGTCGCGGCGGGCGGGAATCAAAATCTCGTGTCGATGGATGCACCTGCTACGCCTGAGCGGATTTTGATGGCGTGTGAGGCTGCAAAAGCAGGGTAAAACCTAATGAGGATCTAGGTTTTTTGTCATATTTTTGATAGCTTGATTTGATGCCGTATCTCTATACTGATTTACGCATCGAATGATTGACTCAAACTTTACTTAAACCGCCATGTCCGATCCAACAACTATTCTCCCGCGTGAGCAATTGGCTATTTTTCAGCGCAAAGCCACTTGGTTTGGCGCTTGGATGATTGCCTTTAATTGGCTGTTGATCGTGGCTAGTTTTGCACTCGTAATCATTTTTCCAAGCGCCTTGTCTTTCGTCATCGCATGGATTGTGATTGGCGGCAGGCAATTAGGGCTCGGCATTTTGATGCACGAAACGGCGCATCGCTCGCTCCTCAACTCGCGTGAAGCCAATGAGTGGGCTGGCAATTGGCTGTGCGCAGCACCTATGTTTGCGGATTTAGAAATTTACCGTGGCTACCACATGACGCACCACGTGAAAACAGGCACGGTTGAAGACCCAGATTTACCCAACTACTCTGGCTATCCCGTCAAACCCATTTCGTTTGTACGAAAAATCTTGCGCGATCTGTTTGGTGTCACTGGCGTGAAGGCGCTTTTAACACTCGCCGTTTTGTATTCTTACGAAGACCCTAAGTCTCTCAAATTTGGCTATGCCTATCGCAAACAAACGGCTGATGCGACCGAAGTAGAGCGCGTTCCGTTAGCAAAACGCGTCTTTTATTTTTTGCGCAACACGCGCCGCGTTCTAGTGGTTCAACTGTTGATGTTTGCCGCGCTATGGGCGCTAGGGCACCCGCTGCTCTACATCCTGTGGCCTGTGGCTTGGATGACAAGCTACATGGTGATTACACGCATCCGCAATGCAGCAGAGCATGGCGGCTTGGCAGGCACGATGACGACAGACATGCTGCGCAACACGCGCACCGTGATTGCCCGCTGGTGGGAACGCCTGACCGTTGCGCCCAATTACGTCAATTTTCACTTCGAACATCACCTTGCGCCAACAGTGCCGTCGTACAACCTGCCCAAGCTACACGCGCATTTAAAAGCGCAAGGTCACCTAGCGGACGTGCAAGTGCTGCATGGTTATGGGGAAGTAGTAAAAACGCTGGTGCGTGCTAAGTAGCGCGCCCACTTTTTTACTTATCCTCATTTATGCCCGCTACCTCACACTCGACTACATCCCTATTCGCCGCCACGATTGCTGGCTCACTCCCAAAACCAGCATGGCTGTCGGAGACCAACAAGCTCTGGCCCAAATGGATGGCTGAGGGCGACGACCTCGCGCAGGCCAAGCTGGACGCGACTTTGCTGTGGATTAAGGCGCAAGAAGACGCTGGTCTTGGCGTGATTGGGGACGGTGAGCAATCGCGCCAGCACTTTGTGCATGGCTTTTTAGAGCAAGTGAATGGCATCGACTTCGAGCACAAAGTCACCATGGGCATCCGCAACAACCGCTATGACGCGCAGGTGCCGCAAGTCATTGCACCGCTCACGCTCAAAGGTCGAGTACACGGGACCGAGGCGCGATTCTTGCGAGCGCACACGACACGCAAAATCAAGTTCACCATGCCCGGCCCGATGACCATCATCGACACCGTGGCGGACAAGTTTTATGGCGACAAAAAAACGATGGCGTTTGCCTTTGCCGACCTGCTAAACCAAGAAGCGCGAGCGCTAGAAGCCGAGGGCGTGGACATCATCCAATTTGACGAACCTGCATTTAATGTGTTTATGGCGGATGCTGCCACGTGGGGTGTGGAGGCACTGGAGCGAGCCACGGCTGGCCTCGTCTGCACGACAGCGGTGCACATTTGCTATGGCTACGGCATCAAGGCGAACGACGATTGGAAGGACACACTGGGCGACCAGTGGCGTCAGTATGAGCAGGTGTTTCCAGCACTTGCAAAAAGCTCGATCGACCAAGTCAGCCTAGAGTGCTACCACTCGCATGTACCGCCCGAGTTGATGAAGCTGCTAGAAGGCAAAGACGTGATGGTGGGAGTCATTGATGTGGCCAGTGACGTCATCGAAACGCCCGAGCAAGTGGCGGACACCATCGGCAAAGCGCTGCAATACGTGCGCAAAGACAAGCTGTTTCCGTGCACCAATTGCGGCCTCGCGCCCATGAGCCGTGAGGTCGCGATGGCGAAGCTGGCGGCGCTGGGTGCGGGTGCAGCGCTGGCCAGAAGTCGCTACGGCTGAAATGACGCTAAATAGATAGAGGCGGGGGGATAATCACCCCATGAAAATCAATTTCACCAAAATGCAGGGCGCGGGCAACGACTTTGTTGTTCTGGATGAAACGCGTGTGCGTTTGAATCTCACTGCGGCTGACTACCAACGCCTTGGCGACAGACACTTTGGCGTGGGTGCTGATCAAATTTTGTCGGTGCGTACAGCCTCTTCGCCTGACGTTGATTTTGATTACGTGATCCACAACAACGACGGCGGCGAGGTGGAGCACTGTGGCAATGGCGCGCGCTGCTTTGTTCGTTTTGTGCGTGACCTTGGTTTGACGGATAAAACAACGATCAAAGTCCGCACGCAAAACCGTGTACTCACGCTCACAGAAAACGCAGACGGGCAAGTGACGGTTGATATGGGTGCGCCGATTTTTGAAGCTGCGCAGATTCCTTATGCTGCGCCAGCAGCGGGAACAAAGCTTGACTGGGACTATGTCGTCTCCATGGGGAACCCGCATGCCGTGTGCCTTGTCGATGACGTGGAGGCCACGCCCGTATTGACTCGCGGGCCAATGATCCAAGCGAATAGCGCATTCCCACAAGGCGTGAACGTCGGGTTTATGCAAGTCGTCAGCCGTAGCGAAATCCAATTGCGCGTTTATGAGCGCGGTGCGGGCGAAACGCTGGCCTGCGGCACGGGCGCTTGCGGCGCTGTCGTAGCGGGCATTCAGCTTGGACTCTTGGATAGCACGGTGGTGGTGGGTACGCACGGCGGCAATCTCACGATTTCGTGGGACGCAAAAGCACCCAACGCCAGCGTCATGATGACGGGCCCCGCCACTACGGTTTATCAAGGTACGATTGAGCTATGACATCCACGACGCACGCTATTTCCGAAGACGATATTGCCGACTATTTATTGGCGACGCCTGATTTTTTTAATCGCCACGCTGAGCTATTGGCCGCCGTGCAACTCACGCATCCGCACAGCGGACGGGCGATCAGTTTGGCCGACAGGCAAATCGAATTGCAACGCGAGCGCTACAAACAGTTAGAGCTCAAACACGGTAATTTGCTGCGCCTTGGCAAAGAAAACGTCGCGTTGGCTGGCAAGCTACATCAATGGATGGTGGGACTTTTGGCACATGCTGGCAACAGCGACAAGCTAGTGGCTACCGAACAACTCTGCACCAGCTTGCAAAGCATTTTTGATGTGCCCGAGGCTGCGCTAGATGGCTCCGAGGCCGCACGGGACGTGGCTTCCCAGATGGCAGGCCCTACTTGCGGTTTGGCTGCGGAAACGTTTTTTCAAAACGCGAATGTCCTGCACGCGCTGCCAAATACTGCCAACGTGCACTCGCTGGCGGTGATTCCACTGCCCCATGTGGGATTGCTGGTTTTGGCATCCAATGACCCGAATCGCTTTACAGCCGAGATGGGCACGGAGTTTTTAACTCGCCTTGGTGAGCTCGCCCATGCAGCTCTCGTCGTCTAAAGACCCTTCGGGGTTAATCGCCAACTACTTGCAGCACGTCCGCGTGGGCAAACGGCTCGCGGCAAAAACGGTTGATCTCTATGCGCACGAACTCGCAAAGCTGCAAAGCCTTTGCGATGCGCAAAATTTGGCTTTGACGGATGTGCAAAATCTGCACATTAGGCGCTGGGTTGCTAGCAGTCACAGCAGTGGCAAAGGCTCTAAAACATTGGCGCTACAGCTGTCTAGCTGGCGCGGTTTTTACAAATGGCTGATTAGCAATGGCGAGATCACTCACAACCCGTGCTTGGACGTGAAGCCGCCCAAAGCTGCCAAGCCACTACCCAAGGCGCTGGGGGTGGATGCGGCGATGGCACTCGCTAACTTTGCGCCAATCACTACGTCTGAAACAGCGGGTAGCCCGCAAGCCTTATCCAGATTGGTCTTAGAAGCACTCATCGTGGAACTCCTTTATGGCTGTGGTCTGCGGGCAAGCGAGCTGGTGGGACTCGATCTGCAAGCCAGCGACGAGGCAATGCGAGACGGACGCGGTTGGATTGACGAGCAAGCAAGCGAAGTCCACGTTTTTGGCAAGGGCAGCAAGCGCCGCATGGTACCGCTGGGCGAGAAAGCGCTACAGGCTTATCTTGCCTACAAGCCACAGCGTATAAGGCTTGCACAAGAGCCATTTTTAGAAGCCGCCCTCTTTTTGGGTCCACGTGGCGCGCGCATGACTCGCCAAGCCGTGTGGGCTATGCTGCGCAGCCGCAGCCTAGCGGCGGGTCTGGACGCGCCCGTGCATCCGCATATGCTGCGCCACAGCTTTGCTAGCCATGTACTGCAATCGAGTCACGATTTGCGTGCTGTGCAAGAGCTACTGGGTCACAGCTCGATTGCCAGTACGCAGGTTTATACGCGGCTCGATTTTCAGCACCTTGCACAAATTTACGACAATAGCCATCCAAGAGCGAAACTTAACAAGGGACAGACATGATTTTGGTGACTGGCGGCGCAGGTTTTATTGGTAGCAATTTCGTACTAGATTGGTTCGAGCAATCAAGTGAGCCCATCGTCAATTTAGATGCGCTGACTTATGCGGGCAACCCAGCAAATCTGGCATCCTTAAACGACAATCCCAATCATGCCTTGGTTCAAGGCAGCATTGGGGACGCGGCGCTGGTGGACTCGCTGCTCAAGATTCACCGACCTCGCGCCATCATTAATTTTGCGGCCGAATCGCACGTGGATCGCTCGATTCATGGCCCCGAAGACTTCATTCAAACCAATATCGTGGGCACGTTCCGTTTGCTGGAGTCGACGCGTGCCTATTTCAATCAATTGGACGATGCCGCGAAAGCAGCTTTCCGTTTTTTGCACATCTCTACCGACGAGGTCTATGGCTCGCTAGCCCCGCTGGATAAGCCTTTCAGCGAGACCCATCGCTACGAACCCAATAGCCCCTATAGCGCGTCGAAAGCCGCCTCGGATCACTTGGTGCGCGCTTACCACCACACCTACGGCCTGCCCGTGCTCACCACCAATTGCAGCAATAACTACGGGCCGTTGCACTATCCAGAAAAGCTGATTCCGCTGTGCATCACAAACGCTCTTGCAGGCAAGCCGCTGCCAATTTATGGCGATGGTCAACAGGTGCGCGATTGGCTTTATGTGCGCGACCATTGCAGTGCAATTCGACGCGTCTTAGAGGCGGGAAAGCTTGGCGAGGTGTACAACGTGGGCGGCTGGAATGAAATGCCTAACTTGGCGGTGGTACAAATGCTCTGCGCTTTGTTAGACGAAATGCAGCCGCGCACAGACGGCAAATCCTATGCCGAACAAATCACCTATGTCACTGATCGGCTGGGCCACGATAGACGCTACGCCATTGATGCCAGCAAGATTGAGCGCGAGCTGGGTTGGAAGCCAGCCGAGACGTTTGAATCAGGCATTCGCAAAACCGTGCGTTGGTTTTTGGACAACCCGTGAAGATTTTGTTGCTCGGCAAAGACGGACAACTGGGGCGCGAGCTAAAGCGCAGCCTAACACCGCTGGGCGACCTCATCGCTTGGGGGCGAAGCGAATGCGATCTTG
The DNA here is from genome assembly GCA_947450645.1 of Comamonadaceae bacterium. GTDB lineage: Bacteria > Pseudomonadota > Gammaproteobacteria > Burkholderiales > Burkholderiaceae_C > JASGCK01. The sequence goes on from CANFWH010000001.1 coordinate 57,706, forward strand.
CCAATGCTGATTCGCTCTACGAAAAAGTCGTTGCCGCAAAACCCGATGTGATCATCAATGCTGCCGCTTACACCGCTGTAGATAAAGCTGAATCCGAGCCCGAACTGGCGCACGCTATCAACGCGCTAGCACCAACGGCTCTCGCACAGGTCACGCGGGATATAGGCTGCAAGCTCATTCACTACTCCACGGACTATGTGTTTGATGGCTCAGGTACAGCGCCTTGGCTTGAGGATTCACCCACCGCACCGCTGAGCGTTTATGGCAAAAGCAAATTGGTGGGCGAGCAAGCGATTCAAAACAGCGGTTGTAACCATCTCATTTTTCGGACCAGTTGGGTATATACAAAAAAAGGTAATAACTTTGCCAAAACTATGCTGCGCTTGGCTTGCGAGAAAAATGCACTATCAGTGATTGACGACCAAATTGGCGCACCAACAGATGCGGCTTGGTTGGCGGATGTGACGGCGCAGGCCATCGACAGCCTCGCCTCTGGCGTCTACCACGCTGCCAGCGCGGGCGAAGTCTCATGGCACGGCTACGCTAGTTATCTCATCGCTAACGCATGTGAGCTGGGCTTTCCCATTAAGGTCAAGCTAAAAGCTATATCTGCTGTGACCTCCGAGGCATTCCCTTTGCCAGCTAAGCGTCCACACAACTCACGGCTTGATTGCTCTAAACTCACAGCCACGTTTGGAATTACGCCGCCACCTTGGCAACAAGGTGTTGATCGACTTTTAGACCATCTTCACACTCAACTATGACAACAAAACGTAAAGGCATCATCCTCGCTGGTGGTTCGGGCACGCGGCTGCATCCTGCCACGCTGGCCATTAGCAAGCAGCTCTTGCCTGTGTACGACAAGCCGATGATTTACTACCCGCTGTCGGTGCTGATGTTGGCTGGCATTCGGGACGTACTCATCATCAGCACGCCGCAAGACACGCCGCGTTTTCAGCAATTGCTGGGTGATGGAACGGCCTGGGGCATGAACCTTGAGTACGCCGTGCAGCCCAGTCCCGACGGGCTTGCGCAGGCATTCATCATTGGCGAGAAGTTTATTGGCAGCGACCCATGCGCCTTGGTGCTAGGTGACAACATTTTTTATGGTCATGACTTTGCCAAGTTGCTTTCAGATGCAGATGCGCAAACCAGTGGCGCAACGGTATTTGCCTATCACGTGCAAGATCCTGAGCGCTATGGTGTTGTAGCGTTTGACGCGCAAGGCAAAGCCAATAGCATTGAAGAAAAACCAGCCAAGCCAAAAAGTAATTTCGCCGTGACTGGGCTTTATTTTTACGACAACCAAGTCGTTGAAATCGCCAAGAATGTGAAGCCCTCTGCGCGCGGCGAATTGGAGATCACCGCCGTCAACGATGTCTATTTGCAGCAGGGAAATCTGAATGTACAAATCATGCAGCGCGGTTATGCGTGGCTGGATACGGGCACACACGACACCTTGCTTGCAGCTAGTCAATACATATCCGTTTTAGAACAAAGGCAAGGCCTCAAGATCGCTTGCCCTGAAGAAATTGCATGGCGCGCGGGTTGGATTGATTCAAAGCAACTAGAAAGTCTCGCCATGCCGCTTTCTAAAAATGCTTATGGTCAATATCTACAGCACGTACTTAATGAAAAAGTAGCCTGATGCAAGTCCTAGCGACCCTCATCCCTGATCTGCTTATTTTTGAACCTAAGGTGTTTAGTGATGAGCGTGGATTTTTTTACGAGAGCTTTAACGAGCAAAACTTTCAAATGGCTCTTCAGGCCTCACCCAGTAGGGCTTGCACGAGTGCCGATAAGGCATTCATCCGATTTGTACAAGACAACCACAGCAAATCTAGCAAGGGTGTTTTGCGCGGTCTGCACTACCAAATTTCACCACGCGCGCAAGGCAAATTGGTTCGTGTTGCGCAAGGCATGGTGTGGGATGTCGCGGTTGATATGCGAGAAGCCTCTGCCACGCGCAGCCAGTGGTTTGGCGTACTTTTATCTGCTGAAAATAAAAAGCAAGTTTGGCTGCCATCAGGTTTTGCGCATGGCTTTGTCACTTTGTCAGAAACTGCCGAGGTTCTCTACAAAACCACTGATTTTTATAGCCCAGAACATGAACGCTGCATTGCATGGAACGACCCAGACCTTGCCATTGACTGGCAGTTAGAAAAACTAAACGGGGCCGAGCTGCAACTCTCAGCAAAGGATAGGCTGGGCGTAGCTTGGGCGACAATTAGAGGATGAGTTCCGCTTCCAAAAATTATCTTATCCCCGTCATTTTGTGCGGCGGCTCGGGCACGCGGCTGTGGCCACTCTCACGCGAAAGCTACCCCAAGCAATTTCACCGCTTTGTGGGTTCGCACACGTTGTTTGAAGATACGGTACTTCGTGCCGTAGCTTTGCCAGACGTAACCGAGATCGCCATCGTTTGCAACGAGGCACATCGCTTTATGGCGGCAGAGCAAGCAGCTCGCGTGTTTAGCGGTAAGGTTCACATCGTGCTAGAACCTGCTGCTCGCAATACTGCGCCCGCTATTGCAGCCGTCGCACATTTATTCCCAGAACGTACGCTCGTTGTCATGCCCTCCGATCACTACATGCCCTCGCCTAATACGTTTGTGGGCTGCGTCAAGACAGCACTACCTGCGACAGAAGCGGGCTATTTGGTCACCTTCGGTATTACGCCCACAGCACCCGAAACAGGCTATGGTTATATCGCCGCAGGCCAAGTTATACAAGGCTTGCAGGGCATGTCTGCCGTCACTAAATTCTTAGAAAAACCCAATCTGGAGACCGCTAAAGCACTTTTGGCAACAGGCACGCATACTTGGAATAGCGGCATGTTTGTGATGCGGGCATTTGATTTTTTGAACGAACTCAAAACCTATGCGCCGCAGGTTTTTGAAACGACCCAAAATGCCGCTGCCAAGGCAAAAATTGAAACCGATTTTGTTCGCTTAGATAAAGCAGCCTTTGAGTCCAGCCCCAGCATTAGCGTGGACTATGCCGTATTTGAGCGCACCGCTCGTGCCGCCGTCACGCCCTTCAATGGCCAGTGGAGCGATCTCGGGTCGTGGAGCGCCGTGGCCGAATTATCAGCCAACCTTTCTGCCTCGCAGGCCATACTGGATAAGGCTTCTAGCAGTGCCGATATCGACTTAGGCAAGCATGTGCAGGTCAACGCCAGCCGCAACCATATCCATGCGGACAAGCCTGTTGCGCTAGTCGGTGTTGACGATTTGGTGGTGGTGGATACGGATGATGCACTCCTGATTACGCATAAAGCTAACTCGCAAGAAGTGAAAGACGCCATGCTGCTCCTCGCTAAGCGTTCGCCTGATCAGGCCAAGCATCACCGCAAAGTGCAGCGGCCTTGGGGTTGGTATGACAGTCTCGATTTGGGTAGCAATCACCAAGTCAAACGCATCATGGTCAAGCCAGGCGCGAGCATTAGCTTGCAAACACACGAACACCGTGTTGAGCACTGGGTCATTATTAAAGGCGAGGCGCAAATTACGCTGGGACATGGCGATGATTTGGACATCAAAATCTATCAGCGCTACGAACATGTGTTTATCCCTAAGCAAACTAAACATCGCCTGCAAAACGTGAGCCGATCTGATGTGGAATTGATTGAGGTGCAGTGCGGCGACTATCTTGGCGAAGACGACATCGTGCGGTACGAAGACATCTATGGGCGTGCGATTGAGCCCAAGCAAAACAAATGAATCGCTGGCACGTCGTTCACACCAAGCCTCGCTTGGAGGCGCAAGCCCTAGAAAACTTAGAGCGCCAAGGCTACACCTGTTTTCTACCCACGCTGGACGTGGAGAAAGTGAGCCGAGGTAAATTTCGTATCACCACTGAGCCACTCTTTCCGCGCTATGTGTTTATTCAGCTGGAACATGCGACAGAGGATGCAGGGTTGAATAAACAAAGCTGGGCACCGATTCGGTCTACCCTTGGCGTGCAGCGCTTGGTTAGCTTTGGCACAAGCCCCGCTGTTGTTGGCAACGAGCTAATAGCCGAGCTAGCGGCGCATCACCAGGCGCGGCAAAAGCCTGTGGCGATCTTTCATGCCAATGATCCCGTCGTCATTCAGCAAGGTGCGTTCGCAGGTGTTGAAGGCTTGTACCAGCGCCTTGCACAAATGCCCGATGGTGAAGCCAGAGCGTTTGTTTTGATTGAGTTATTAAGCAAAGCAATTGCACTGCCTATTGCGCCAGAGCATTTGAAAAAAATTCGCTAAACACAAAACAAAAAGGTATAGTTCAAGAATTGAACGGGCGCGCACCTTGGCGGTAGCGTGCCCGTTTCTAAATATGAAAAATTACAGCGAGACTCATCTTCAAGTCCTACGCTTGCTTCAAAGCAATCCATTGCTGAGCCAGCGTGAAATGGCCAATGCGCTAGGTGTTAGTTTGGGTAAAACGAACTATTGCATTAAAGCTTTGATAGAGAAGGGGCATATCAAGGTGCAAAACTTTTTGGGTAGCCACAACAAACTAGCATATAGCTATTTATTAACGCCCACAGGCATCAAAGAAAAAGCGCAATTAACGGCAGGGTTCTTGAAGCGCAAGGTTCAAGAATATGAGCTACTACGTACCGAGATTGAAACGCTTCGATTAGAAGTTATCGAAACGAGTCCCCCGTCCCACTAGCTCACCGAATTCTCTCGTCACAATGTCAAACAAAACAAATTCCCAAAAAATAGCTCTTATCACAGGCATTACAGGCCAAGATGGCTCTTATTTAGCTGAATTTTTGTTAGGAAAGGGCTATGTGGTTCACGGCATCAAACGCCGTGCTAGCTCCTTCAATACCGAACGCGTGGACCACATTTATCAAGATCCGCATATTGACAATGCACGCTTCAAGCTGCACTACGGTGATCTGAGCGACAGTAGCAACCTAATTCGGATCATTCAAGAAACTCAGCCTGATGAAATCTATAACCTTGGCGCGCAAAGCCATGTGGCGGTGAGTTTTGAGTCCCCCGAATACACAGTAGATGTCGATGGCATGGGTACGCTACGCATCTTGGAAGCGATTCGCATTCTTGGCCTAGAGAAAAAAACCCGCTTTTATCAAGCCAGCACCTCCGAACTCTATGGCCTTGTCCAAGAAACACCGCAAAAAGAAACAACCCCTTTCTACCCACGTAGTCCGTATGCCGTCGCCAAGCTTTATGCTTATTGGATTACGGTCAACTACCGCGAGGCCTATGGCATTTATGCATGCAACGGTATTTTGTTCAACCACGAAAGTCCGCGTCGTGGCGAGACCTTTGTGACGCGCAAGATCACGCGCGGCTTGGCCAATATTAATCAAGGACTAGAAGATTGCCTCTATATGGGCAACATTGATGCGCTACGCGACTGGGGACATGCCAAAGACTATGTGCGGATGCAGTGGATGATGATGCAACAAGAGAAGCCCGAAGATTTTGTGATTGCCACGGGCGTGCAATACAGCGTTCGAGCATTTATCAACAAAACGGCAGATGCACTGGGTATGACCCTTAGCTGGAGCGGCTCAGGGGTGACTGAGACGGCCACCTGGGTAGAGCAAAATAAAATTGTGTTGCGGATTGATCCTCGGTATTACCGTCCCACAGAAGTGGAGACTCTATTGGGCGACCCGACCAAAGCCAAAACTAAACTTGGCTGGGTACCTGAAATCACCTTGGACGAAATGATTACAGAGATGGTGGCAAGCGATTTAGCACAGGCCAAGCGACAGGCTTTGTTGAAATCACATGGCTACCCCGTCTCAATTAGTCAAGACGCCTAAAGGATTAGCTCAATGGAAAAAATCTATGTCGCAGGTCACAAAGGCATGGTCGGCAGTGCTATTGTTCGGCACTTATTAGCCAGTGGCATACCAGAGCAAAACATCATTACAAGAACCCGCGCAGAGCTAGATCTGTGTAATCAACAAGCCGTACAAGCTTTTTTTGCGACTGAACGCCCAGCGCAGGTCTATCTCGCCGCAGCCAAGGTAGGCGGCATTCATGCCAACAACACCTATCCCGCTGAGTTCATTTATCAGAATTTGATGCTGCAATCCAATGTCATCCATGCGGCGCATGTGAATGGCGTTAAAAGATTACTTTTTTTAGGCTCAAGCTGTATCTATCCACGGTTAGCGGAACAGCCCATGCGTGAAGATGCTTTGCTCACAGGCCCCTTAGAACCCACTAACGAAGCTTATGCCATCGCCAAAATTGCGGGCATCAAAATGTGTGAAAGCTACAACCGCCAATACGCAAGCACTCATGGCACGGATTACCGCAGCGTGATGCCGACTAACCTATACGGACTTGGCGACAACTACCACCCGCAGAACAGCCACGTTATTCCTGCATTGATCAGGCGTTTTCATGAAGCCAAAGTCCAAAACACGCCTTCCGTCACCATCTGGGGAACAGGCACGCCAAGGCGTGAGTTCTTGTATGTAGACGATATGGCTGCCGCCAGCGTTCATGTGATGAATTTACCCAAAGGCATCTATGAGCAGCACACCCACCCAAGGCAAAGCCATATCAACGTGGGCTCAGGAACTGACATCACGATTGCCGAATTAGCTCATACCATCAGCAAGGTCATTGGTTACGCAGGTACTATTCAATTTGACAGTGCCAAGTTAGATGGTGCGCCGCGTAAATGGATGGATAGCAGCCGTTTGGCAAATTTAGGCTGGCAAGCCCAAACTGGATTAGAAGCTGGATTGAGATTAGCCTACGCCGATTTTCATGTATAGTTCAATGCATGAACAGGTACACCCCTAGGCGGTAGCGTGCAAGACGAAATACACCTCAAAGTATTACGGCTATTGCAGATAGTCCGCAACTCAATCAGCGTGAGATGGCTGAAGCCTTGGGTGTGAGTTTGGGGAAAACCAATTACTGCATGCCGAGATTGAGACGCTACGTTGGAAGCGCTGAAGTCTCACACAAAATAAAAAACGAGGTACCTTCAGCGTTGGGCTGAGGGTACAATATTCAAAATATATTAGCAATTTTGCACTAATGCCAGTCGACTTTTCAGTCGAAAATTCAAGGAATACGCATGAAAATTTTTGTAACTGGGGCTTGTGGGTACAAAGGGCACGTTTTGGTGCCGAAATTGCTGGCACGCGGCCATTCAGTTTTTGCCTTTGACGCGATGTGGTTTGGGAATTTTTTGAGGGAGCACCCAAACCTCAAGGTTATCAAGGGTGATGTGCGCGATATCGAAAGCATCAACCTAAATGGCATTGATGTGATCATTCATCTTTCTTCTATAGCGAATGATCCATGTGGTGATCTTAATCCCCAGCTTACCTGGGAAGTGAGTGCCCTGGCCACCATGCAATTGGCTGACAAGGCCAAACGTAAGGGGGTGAAGAGATTCATCTACGCATCTTCTGGTAGTGTGTACGGCATCAAAGATGAGCTCCAGGTTACAGAGGAGTTGGAGCTCAAGCCAATTTCTGAGTACAACAAAACAAAAATGGTCGGCGAGCGAGTTCTATTGAGCTACTCTGACGACATGGTCGTTCAGATTGTTCGCCCAGCAACGGTGTGCGGAGTGTCTCCTCGTATGCGTCTCGATGTATCCGTCAACATGCTAACTATGCAAGCCCTGTCAAAGGGCAAAATCACTGTGTTTGGTGGCGCTCAGACGCGCCCCAATATTCACATTGACGACATCACAGATGTTTACCTCCACCTTATTGATCACCCTGAGGTAACAGGCGTGTACAACGCAGGATTTGAAAATATTTCCATTCTCGACATCGCTAAGATTATTACCAAGCACATTCCAGTCGAAATAGTGGTTACTGAGTCCAACGACCCACGCTCTTATCGCGTCAACTCGGACAAATTGCTGGCAACTGGCTATAAGCCAAAGAAAACAGTAGAAGATGCAGTTCTGGAAATTATTGCCAAATATAAGGCGGGCGACCTGAAAGACGAAGACCGCTTTTATAACCTGAAGTGGATGGAGCAAACCGTTTTATCCAAATAAATTGAAAGTCAGATTATGAGTATAAACTTGCCCGACAAAAGCTACTTCACAGGGTATGCAGAACGACTTTCTGAGGTGCTAAAAACATCTGACTGGTCGGGTGTCTCTCTACTAGCCAAAGATATGCACGATGCTTGGCTGAATAAACGGCAAGTATTTTTTTGCGGTAACGGCGGTAGCGCAGGCAATGCGATTCATTTAGCAAATGATTTTATTTACGGCATTGCTAAGCGTACTGGTGGTGGCCTTCGTGCAGTGGCGCTTTCGGCTAACTCTGCAGTCATGACATGTCTGGCTAATGATGTGGGATATGACCATATTTACAGCGAACAATTGGCTGTGTTAGCCAATGAGGGTGATGTTCTAGTGGCTTTGTCTGGTAGCGGTAACTCACCCAACATCATTGAAGCGCTAGACTGTGCGAAGGTGAAGAAAATCAAGAGCTATGCCATTCTTGGTTACGCTGGTGGTAAAGCCAAGAATAAAGCCGATGTCGCGATTCATTTTCCAGTTCACGATATGCAGATTGCAGAAGACTTGCAGCTAATTGTAGGTCACATGCTGATGCAATTTCTATATGAAAATAGACCTGCTGAGCATTAAAAATTCACAATATACACGATATGAAAACCGTATTCGTTATCGGAAGCAACTCATTCTCTGGCGCCAGTTTTATAGATTTTGCGCTCAATCAAGGTGTGAAGGTGGTTGGTACGAGCCGATCTGCTGAGCCTATTGATGCCATGTTGCCTTACAAATGGCGCCACCACAGTCAGTTTGCGTTCCACCAATTAGATCTCAACCAGGATCTACAGGGCATCATAGAATTGCTGCACGCAGTCAAGCCTACGCACGTCATCAATTTTGCGGCCCAAAGTATGGTGGGGGAAAGCTGGCGGCACCCCGAACATTGGTTTATGACCAATGTTGTCTCGACCGTGAAATTGCACGACGCGCTTCGTAAGTGCGATTTTCTAGAGCGATACGTGCATGTCTCCACGCCAGAGGTTTATGGAAGCTGCTCAGGCTTTGTGAATGAAAATTTCCCGTTCAACCCAAGTACGCCCTATGCAGTATCACGAGCTGCTGCTGACATGAGTTTGCGCACGTTTCACACGGCGTATAACTTTCCTGTGCTGACCACACGTGCCGCAAATGTGTATGGTCCTGGGCAACAACTTTATCGGATTATTCCTCGGACGATCCTGTTCATTTTGCTTGGTCGCAAGCTCCAGCTACACGGCGGCGGTGTCTCGACTCGCTCGTTCATCCATATGGATGACGTATCCGATGCCACCTGGAAAATCATGCACGGTGGCCACAACGGAGACACGTACCACATCTCTACCAGTGAAGTGGTTTCAATCCGAGAGCTGGTGGAGCGTATCTGCACCAAACTCAATGTAAATTTCGAAGACCATGTAGAAGTCGTGGGCGATCGCATGGGTAAAGACTCCGCCTACCACCTCGATAGCACCAAGGTGCGCACAGAACTTGGTTGGACAGACCGGGTCACGCTTGACCAAGGGTTGGGGGAGTGCATCGCTTGGGTGCGCAAGAATTTTGAAGCGCTCAAGGCTTCCGACTATGACTACACCCACAAACCCTGATGCTGACCAAAGACAAATCTCAACTAGTGAACTTGGCCGCCACATTACGTGCGCGCATCATCGAGACATCTTCAAAAACAGGCACGCCCCATTTGGGCTCTTGCCTGTCGTGTGTTGATATTCTGACTGCGCTTTATTTCGGCGTGCTACGCGTAGACACCGGCAACCCACAGGATCCAGAGCGCGACCGTTGCATCTTAAGTAAGGGACATGGCGCAATGGGTTTGTTCCATGTTCTTGCTGAACGTGGCTTTTATCCATTGTCTGATTTGGATAGTTATGGTCAAGATGGCAGTGTGTTCGCCGAACACCCACCTACTCCAGAGCATCTTGCCGGCATTGAGGCCGCCACTGGGTCATTGGGGCATGGTTTGCCCCTCGGTCTTGGCATGTCGATGGCTGGACGCATTCAGAGCCAAGATTACAACGTCTATGTTGTGCTTGGTGATGGCGAATGCAACGAGGGATCTGTGTGGGAGGCCGCCATGTTGGCATCTGCTCAAAAAGTGAACAATCTGTGTGTCATCATCGACTTCAACAAGTGGCAGGCCACAGGTCGTAGTCAAGAGGTCATGGCACTTGACCCCCTGGCTGATAAATGGCGCGCATTCGGCTGGAACGCTGTGGAGGTGGATGGTCACAACTTCGATGATTTGTTGTTAGCACTTAAAAAGTTCCCTTATCCAAATGGACAGCCTACGGCCATCATTGCCCATACGATTAAAGGCAAAGGCGCATCTTTCATGGAAGACGATAACAACTGGCATTACCGCATCCCCACGGCGGAAGAAGTAGTGAAATCTAAGATTGAGCTAGGGGTCGCATTGTGAGAAACGCATTTGCTGAGGAAATGACGCGCGTCGCCGCAACTGACAAGCGCGTAGTTGTTTTATCTGGTGATATTGGTAATAAACTGTTCGACAAGCTAAAAGCGGTTGACGAAAAGCGTTTTTATAACTGCGGCATCGCCGAGGCCAACATGATGGGCGTTGCCGCTGGCATGGCAATGTCTGGCCTACGCCCTTTTGTCTACACCATCACACCGTTTACCACTACGCGCTGCTTTGAACAGATCCGGGTGGATGTTTGTTATCACCATGCCCCTGTGGTCATTGTGGGCACGGGGTCGGGGCTTTCCTATTCAGAGTTAGGGCCAACACATCACTCATTAGAAGATATGGCGATTTTACGCACCCTTCCAGGTATGCGTGTCGTAGCGCCTTGTGATTCCGCAGAGCTGCGACAAGCGTTGCACGAAACACTCAAGGATGATAGCCCCACCTACATCCGCATTGGCAAAAAAGGTGAGGCAAATATTCACACCTCTGCGCCTGACCTGCGTTTAGGTAAAGTGCTTGTTATTCGCCCCGGCACCGACATCGCACTTCTGTGCGCGGGAAATATGATGGCCGATACGCTAAAGGCTGCAGACTTGCTAGCAACCAGTGGTGTCTCAGCCGAGGTGGTAAGTTTCCACACAGTCAAACCTTTGGATACCGATTACCTGCAGCAGGCTGCGGCATGCTTCAAGCTACTGGTGACTGTTGAAGAGCACAGCCGCATCGGTGGTTTTGGCAGTGCTGTTGCTGAATGGCGAATGGCACAACCCCATAACGTTGCGCAAATGAGCTTCGGCACGGACGATGTGTTCATGCATGAAGTAGGTAGCCAAGCCTATGCACGTAAGAAATACGGACTTACTGCTGAAAACATTGCTGCAACCACGCTGGCGGCACTGCGCGGCTGAGTCCATTTATGCACATTGGTCTAGATTTCGATAACACCATCGTCAGCTATGACGCCTTGTTCCACAAAGTGGCGCTCGAGGGCGGTTGGATCACCAACGAGGTGCCCGTCTCTAAGGTTAGCGTGCGCGATCACTTGCATTCCAAGGGTCAAGAGCCCATCTGGACCGAGATGCAAGGCTATGTGTATGGCGCACGAATGGACGAAGCTGTCGCTTACCCTAGCGTATTGCAATGCCTGACCTGGGCTCGTGAGCAACGCATTCCCGTGTCAATCGTCAGCCACAAAACGCGTCACCCCTTCTCTGGAAAACAATACGACTTGCATCAATCTGCGCGGCATTGGATTGAACTGTACTTAACTGATGCTACAGGGCCACTTGTTATACCTGAATGCATCTACTTTGAAATTACTAAAGACTCAAAAGTGAAACGAATTGCCGATATTGGCTGCACTGTTTATGTTGACGATTTACCCGAAATTTTATTGGCGCCAGAATTTCCTCCGTCTACTAACAAAATCCTCTTTGACCCTGATCATCATCATCATGCGCAGGACTTGTCTCGTGCGAGTCATTGGGATGACATACATCACCGTTTGGAATCACAATGGCAAGCATCGGCATAGAATCTGCCGTTATTGAACTCCTCTCCAAGGTAGGGCTTGGCAATGCGGACTTCCGACTAAAGCCCTTGTCTGCCAATGGAAATAATCGTGTCTTTACTGTTCATTACGATGATAGAAAAATGGTACTCAAGTGGTATTTTCATGATGCCGCTGACACCCGGGATCGACTTGGGGCGGAGTACTCATTTTTGGAACATGCCTGGGCCATGGGTTTACGTTGCATTCCTCAGCCCATAGATAAAACCCCATCCGCACACTTGGCACTTTATGAGTTTGTCGAAGGTCAAAAGATCGATGCGTCACAGGTTGATGCGGCGTTGATGCAGCAGGCTGCCCAGTTCTTAGCACAACTCAATACACAGCAAAGCCGTGCTGCTGCATCAGCATTGCCCGAAGCCTCTGAGTCGTGCTTCAGCGTTTCAGCGCATTTCGAAATAATCGACGCGCGCTTGGCGCGACTGGGCCAAATGCCTATTGAATCTGATCTTGATAAGACGGCTACCGAATTCGTCAAACGCGTCAAAAAATTTTGGCAAGGTACCAAGGCGCGACTACAGATTGGCTGCGCATCGTTGGGGCTTAATCTTGACGCCGCATTGTCAATGGGTGAGCGATGTTTGTCACCATCTGACTTCGGTTTTAACAACGCCTTGCTCCGTCCTGATGGAAGTTTGTGCTTTATTGACTTTGAATATGCAGGGTGGGACGACCCAGCCAAAGCCATAGGTGAATTTTTTTCACATCCTGGTGTAGCCGTGCCACATGCGCAGTTTGAATCATTTATGGCACAAGTATTGAAACCCTTTGATCACGCCGAACAAATGGCTGCTCGTGTTCGTTTACTGGAACCCATTTCGCAGATCAAGTGGTGTTGCATCATCTTGAACGAATTTTTACCTGTCTCTGCTAAGCGCCGCAATTTTGCGAACCCAAGCAATGATGCACAGGCGCGTAAAGAGCTTCAGCTTAGTAAGGCAATCCAGCTTTTCAAATCTCTCCAACCCTAAAGGATGAACCTTGGCCTATATTGATTTTCTGTCTGCTGTTCACAAAAGCACCACGCGCGATTACTTGGCTCGCGTGAACGAATCCGAGTACCCAAAAGCTAAGGCTGCGACCCTAGCCAAACAATGGGGCTATGACTACTGGGATGGCGACCGTCGCATTTGCTACGGGGGCTACAAATACATGCCTGGCCGATGGGCGCCCATTGGGCAGGCCATGGTAGACCACTACGGTATTAAGCCAGGAGACAAAATTTTAGACATTGGCTGTGGCAAAGGCTACCAGTTGTATGAACTGACACAACTGGTTCCTGGCGTGGAAGTACACGGTCTTGATATTTCGCCTTATGCCATCGAAAACGCCAAAGAAGAAATCAAAGATCGGCTACATATAGGCAATGCAAACAAGTTACCTTTTCCTGACAAGTATTTCGACTTTGTATTTTCAATTACCACCCTACATAACCTCCACAACTACGACTTGGACAAAGCGTTGCGTGAAATGGAGCGGGTCGGCAAAAAGAATAAATACCTTTGTGTGGAGTCCTACCGAAACGAACAGGAAAAAGCTAACCTACTCTATTGGCAAGTGACTTGCGAGGCCTTCTGCACCCCTGAGGAGTGGGACTGGTGGTTCAAAAGGACTGGTTACACCGGTGATCATTCTTTTATCTATTTTGAGTAGCATCCCATGGTGATTCCTAAAAGCATGAAGGCGGCCATTCTGGTCGAATTACGTAAACCTCTGGCTATTGACGAAGTTCAGTTGCCGGCAGCACTCGACATCGGTCAGGTGTTGGTCAAGGTGCATTTGAGCGGCATCTGCGGCTCTCAGCTGGGCGAAATAGATGGTGCCAAGGGCGAAGACAAGTTTTTACCCCACCTACTGGGTCACGAAGCATCTGGCATCGTGGAAGCCATAGGTTCGGGCGTCAAACATGTGAAACCTGGAGATGAGGTAGTCATGCATTGGAGAAAAGGTCTGGGCATAGAAGGTGCGCCACCCAAATACCAATGGCGTGGCCAAAAGTTAAATGCCGGTTGGATAGCCACATTCAATGAATACGCCATCGTAGCGGAAAACCGAGTCACCGCCATCCCCCAGGGCAGCGACATGGAGGTCGCGGCCCTATTTGGCTGCGCTGTCACCACTGGCTTTGGCGTGATTGAAAACAATGCCCAAGTTCGCATCGGGGAGTCGGTTGTGGTGTTTGGCGCTGGCGGTGTCGGACTGAACATAGTGCAGGCGGCAAATTTAGTGGGAGCCTATCCAGTCATTGCAGTAGACCTGTTTGACAACCGCCTGGTCCTCGCACAAGACTTAGGCGCCACCCATCTGATCAACTCCAAAACTCAGGATGCCAAGGCCGAAATAGAAAAAATCATTGGCATAAATAATCTGGACCACTTTATTGATAACACTGGGCAGCCAGCCCTCATCGAAATGGGCTACCAACTGACAAAGCCCCAAGGTAAGGTGACGCTAGTCGGTGTACCGCGAAAGGGAAGCAATATCAATATCTATTCATTGCCACTGCATTTCGGCAAGCGCATGTCGGGCTCGCAAGGTGGGGAAGCGGTTCCCCACGTGGATATTCCTCGGTACCACAATCTGTTCAATGCTGGACGTATCAAGCTATCTGAACTCATCACGGAAAAAGTGTCGCTAGAAAGCATTAACGACGCTATTGCCAAGATGCGTTCGGGACAGATGAGCGGACGCTGTCTAATTGATATGCGAGCACAATGATGCGGTGTAATATATGGTTTTGAACAGATTGTCAGTATTTTTGATTAAAGTGATCTGACTCACATGACTCATTGCCTGCTATGTGGCGAGTCTCTGCTAACAGCGTCAACGCTGGCATTGGGGCCTCTGGCTGTTTGTAATCGGTTTGAAAAAAATGCATCTACGAATGTACCAATACATTCGCTGAGCATTTCAGAATGCAAGGCTTGCCGTCTGGTGCAGCTGTCAGAATATCCCCCGCTGGAATATGTGCAACCGCGACTTCCCTGGATTCGCTACAACGAACCAACTGCGCATCTAGATGCCGCAATCAAACATCTGGAACCATTTTTTTTTGCAGCCCCGCCGCATAAGATCATGGGTGTCGGGCCATTTGATAAGCCTTTACTGGATCGCCTAGCCCAGCGCGAATTTAACCAGATGCATTTGGATCTGTCAGCGGAGTTGCCCCAAGAACCAGCAAGGTACCCATATCTAGAAAGTATTCAGGCCGTGTTGCGGCCCTATACACTGTTCAAGCTGGCTGCCACTCAGGGGGTTGCGCAATTTGTATCCTGCCGATATTTGCTGGAGCACAGCCACGATCCAGTGGCAAGCCTACGAGGTCTTAGACATCTGATGACTGACGATGGATTGCTTCTTATCGAAGTCCCAGATAGCAGCAGGTTTCTCCTCATGATGGACTACAGCTTCATCTGGGAAGAGCATATCTGCTACTTCACCGAAGACACATTCCGCGAGTGCGCGCTAAGAGCTGGCTATGAAATTGTTCAATTCACCCGCTACCCAGGTGCACTTGAAGATGCGCTGATTTTTGTGCTGCGCACAACCAAGCACTCACCCGCACCCAAAGCAATCAAGCACACTTGGGGGAATTCGAACACGTTTATTCGTTACCGCGCGGGTTTTGAAAACGTCCGGCAACAGTATCGCAACGCCTTAAAGTCTATTTCGGCGCGCGGGAAAAAAGTTGCCATCTTTGGCGCAGGACACCAAAGCATCATGTTCGTCAACGCATTGGGCCTGGCACATCACATCTCATACGCCATTGACGACGCCCCCGAAAAAATCGGCTACCTAATCCCTGGCACGTCTATCCCGATCGTGCCTTCCGAGCACCTGACGCGTGACCCATCTATCGATGTATGTCTGCTAGGCGTGGGGCACCATATAGAAGAGAGCGTTAGAAACAAATGCGCGGGCTATCTGAAACGTGGCGGCCAGATGTACACCATCTTTCCCGGTGCGGGCAGCGCTACTTTCATAGATGGGAAGGTTTGAAATAAAGTGAATCTGATCAAAAAATCAGCTGACGTCTACATGGCTCCTGGCCCGATCGCATCCATCGGTCATAAGGAGATTGACTATCTGCGCAGCGAACTGGCGGGCAATATCAAGGGTCGAGTTCGCATCAATCTGCATCCGGACAGCGCCGACACTCTGCACGAGATGTTCATTGCTATTCGGCCCGACTCCTACATCCAGCCGCACAAGCACCCGCACAAAAGCGAGGCCTTTCACATTGTCTACGGCGAAGTCGATATCGTCATATTCGAGGACAACGGAGGCATTCGGCAGGTCGTACCACTAGCCGCAAGCAGCAACTTAAGCTCCTTTTACTATCGTATGTCACAACCATTTTTCCATACGCTAATCATTAAATCAGACGTGCTGGTCGTGCATGAAATCACCAATGGCCCGTTCGTCAAGGACGGCACAATTTTTGCGGATTTCGCGCCGTCCGAGGACTCCAGCACGGACGATATCGGCACATGGCAAAAGCAATTATCAGATCGTGTGAGGCAAACCGTATGAACTCTAAAGGTCATGTGGCGGTGGTGGGCGGCTCCAAGGGATTAGGCAAGGCCGTTTCACTTCGATTTGCCGAACAGGGATATGCTGTCACGGTGATTTCGCGCAACCCACTCGTAGCCGAGGCGCGGCTAAATCACGTAGCAGCCGATCTGGAAACCATGACTTCGAGCGAAGCGGTTGTCCAAGAGGTGTTGCGTGTCGGCGGCAATATCAGATACCTGATTTTTTGCCAGCGCTATCGTGGCTCTGGTGATCCTTGGCAGGGTGAAATACAGGTCTCTTTGACAGCCACGCGACTGCTAATTAATGGATTTGCGGATCATTTCTGCCAAGACGGCGATCGTGCCATTGGCGTGGTGAGCTCCGTTTACGCCGAATTTGTCGGGGGCTCACAACCTGAGAGCTACCACGTCGCCAAGGCTGGCCTCAATCAATTGGTAAAATATAACGCGTGGGTCATGGGGCGAAAAGGCATTCGCATCAATGCGATCATGCCTTTGACCTATCTCAAAGCAGAGTCACAAAACTATTACTTGGCCAATGAAGACCTAATGCGTTTGTATCAACAATTTGTGCCCATGGGCACCATCGGGCGCGCAGAAGATTCTGTCAACTTACTGGAATTTTTGTGCAGCAAAAAAGCATCTTTCATCAATGGCCAGGCAATATTCGTGGACGGCGGCGTTTCAGTCATCTGGCCCGAAGAACTGGCCAAATCAATGGCTGGACTTTGATCTCAACCACAAAACAGTTACCTTACCTGGAGCAAAATTTGAAACACTATAAACACAGAAACAGCTGCCGCCTTTGTGGCTCGACAAAATTTGAGCTGGTCTTGCCCATACTCCCCTCCGCCATTGGCGATGCATTTGTCTCAAAAGACCAGATCAATGAGGTGCAAGACCTGTACCCGCTGGACACCTATCTTTGCCTGGATTGCGGCCACCTGCAAAATCTCGATGTGGTCGATCCAGAAATTTTGTTTCGCAACTACACCTACCGCACATCTGCTTCCATGGGATTGGTTGAGCATTTCAAAAAATATGCACAAACCGTGGTTTCGGGCTTGAGCATTCCCCAAGCATCGTTCGTTGTTGAGATTGGCAGCAATGATGGCTCACTGCTCAAGGCTTACAAAGCGCAAGGCATGCGTGTCATGGGTGTGGATCCCGCCAAAGCCATTGCAGCCATGGCAACTTCAGAGGGTGTCAAAACCTTGCCAGAGTTCTTTACCTACGCCATTGCCCAGCAAATCCTGGCCGAGAGTGGCCCCGCTACGCTCATGTGTGCTAACAATGTGTTTGCTCACGCTGACAATATTACAGACATTGTCAAAGGCATCAGGAGCTTGCTGGCCCCTGATGGCGTGTTTGTCTTTGAAGTGTCTTATGTCCCTGACATCATCGACAACTTTGTCTTCGACACCATTTACCACGAACACGTCTCGCACCACGCTTTAATTCCGCTGGAACGCTTTTTCAACAGCCTAGACATGGCGCTCTTCAATGTTGAGCGCGTAGCGACCAAGGGTGGCTCCATTCGCGGCTTTGCACAGCCTCTGTCAACGGGCAAACGTGCCAAGACACAGCCTTATTTGCGAATGCTGGAGGAAGAAAATCGCAGAGGTGTCGCGCACCCGGAAATTTACCGCGCCTTCTATCAGGCCATTGAAAAGCGCAAACAGGCCGTTTTGGTATATCTCGATAAAGCCATTGCCCAAGGGAAAACGGTAGCCGCCTACGGGGCATCCACCACCACCACTACGCTCCTTTACCACTTTGAACTTCAGACTCGGCTGAAATTCATCGTAGACGACAACCCGCTCAAGTACAACCTTTATAGCCCAGGCGCCCATATCCCCGTGTTCTCGTCGGATCAACTCTACTCGTCACCACCCGATATCGTAGTGATCCTCGCATGGCAGTACTCGGCGGCCATCATGAAACGGCACACCCAGTTTACCGAGGCAGGCGGGAAATTTCTGCTCCCTCTTCCCGACATGGCAATACTGCCCTGAACTGATGTTAAGCAGTTCCAGCTTGCGTCACCGCCCTGATATTGATGGGCTACGGGCGATCGCCGTGCTCGCGGTTGTGGCGTTTCACGCCACAAAACGAATATCCGGTGGGTTTATTGGTGTTGACGTTTTCTTTGTCATATCTGGCTTCCTGATTTCCGGCATCATCCTGAATGGATTGAGGTGCAACAACTTCAGCCTCACCGATTTCTACGTTCGCCGGATCCGGCGCATTTTCCCCGCCTTATTGTTGGTATTGGTCTGTAGCTGGGTGTTGGGCTGGTTTCTGCTCGGGCCACAAGGCTATGCGTTGCTAGGCCAGCATATGGTTGCAGGTGCAGGTTTTTTTTCAAACATTCTTTTGTGGAGCGAGTCCGGGTATTTTGATCCGACCGCTACGCTCAAACCGCTTCTGCATCTTTGGTCGCTTGGAATTGAAGAGCAGTTCTATCTGGTGTGGCCTTTATTGCTGATTTTCGCAACCAAATTCAACTGGCGCATTCATCTCTCGATTCTCATCCTGCTGGCGGGCTCATTTGCTGTGAATATTGCGAGCGTACAAAGCAATCCTGTGGCCACGTTTTATCTTCCGCTGAGCCGCTTTTGGGAATTGCTCGCTGGAGCCCTGTTGGCATACGTCCATCTTCATCACCTCGATGCGCTGGAGTCCAAACTGTCCTCCACAGTCTGCCAACTTGGCAAGACCAGCATTTCCCTGCGGTCTGTGGCCTCCGTGTTAGGCCTCCTGCTGATCGTGGCGAGTATTTTTGCAGTCGATGATTCGAGCAGCTTCCCAGGCTGGTGGGCTTTGCTGCCCACATTGGGCTCTATGCTGCTGATAGCTGTAGGTAGCCATGCATGGATTAACCGAACCTTTCTTTCCAATAGCTGGATGATCGCCGTCGGCCTGATCAGCTACCCGCTTTACCTGTGGCACTGGCCCTTACTGACCTTTGGTCGCATGACTTCCATTGGCATGGATCACCCCAGGCTTACGACCCTGAGCATGGTTGCACTGGCCTTCCTGTTGAGCACACTGACCTACCTCTGGGTAGAAAAGCCATTGCGCTATGGTGTCAAATGGAAAGCCAATTCAGTTGCCAAATACCTGCTAGGCGCCATGGTCCTGCTGGGCTCGCTTGGTGCTTTGACTTATTTCCAGAAAGGCTGGAGTAGCCGTTACCCGCAAGCAGTCAGGCCTTTCTTGGATTACCAATTCGATTATCGTGAAAGTTTCCGCAACCACCGCTGCCTTCTGGCCGGCACTGAACAGGATTTTGCAGCCGAATGTGCACAGGTGAAGGCGGGGGTGCCCATGATGCTGATTTGGGGCGACTCCCACGGAGCCATGTTGTACCGCGCTTTGGATGAAGTTGCCAAGACCAAAGGTATCTCAGTCGCACAATTCACATCCAGCTCATGTCCGCCCATCCTAGATTTTGACAAGAAAGACAGGCCCCTTTGCCGCAGCATCAACAATACGATTTTCAAAAAAATAGTTGAATTACGCCCAGCAACTGTCGTTCTGGCGCATGACTGGCCACAGTCGGTACCGGAAAATTCGCTCGCGAAATTACCAGAAACAATACAAAAACTGCTTGCCGCAGGTGTAAAGCGGATTGTGCTTGTGGGGCCAGTACCTCATTGGGGCAAGGCATTGCCTGCGGAGCTTGTGAGATTCATGCAATCAAGTAATGCCAACATCGCCCCGGATAGACTACTCCCGCCGCAAATAAAGCAGATCGAGCAACTTGACAAGGAGCTTATGTTGATTTCCAAGAAGCTCGAAATCACTTATGTTTCTTCATACCAAAGTTTTTGCGATGAAAAAGGTTGCTTTGCAACTCTAGGTGTCGGCAACAATAAAAGTCTCACAGCTTTTGATGACGCACACTTAACGCCTGCCGCAGCACGCTTCCTGGTCATTGGAAATGGGGATGGTTTCTTCAAAAATACGACTGCAGATTTAAAGCACTGAGCCGGGGATTTGAATTAATTTGAAAAGCAATAGCCTAGAGATAATTTAGCGCATGAATCCGCCAGATTACATTGCGAAGCAATTGTCCAGTATGTATCCTGGTGATTGCCCTGTTGAGACCGATATTGCTACGATGCAGTCGGTGGCCACAGAAGTGGATGCGCGTTTTGAATATCTGGTTTCGCGAGTCAATATCCTGAAGCGCACGGGCACTAGCCCAGACCCCTGGCATGTGATGAAGCATCCGATCTATCTATACCTGCTGTCACGGGTGCTGTTTGAAAAGAAGGTCGCTGATGAATACCGGATCAAGGACAGGCTTTATTGCCTGAACAAAGCACTCCATGGCTGCTCGCTGTTTTACCGGGTTAAATTGCCCGCGGTCTTTTTCCTGAATTACGCCACCCAAATCGTTCTCTCGGATTGTGTTTACGGCGAAAACCTAGTGATTTACCAAGGGGTAACCGTCGGTTGTTATCGGGACAAATGTCCTGCTTTGGGCAATAACATCGTTCTCATGCCCAATTGCGTCATCTCGGGTTCGAGTAGTATCGGTAATAATGTTGTCGTGTCTGCTGGGGTGGTTGTCATCAACAAAACAGTACCAGACAACACACTGGTATTTGGCGGGGGTAGCAATGGGGATCTGATTTACCACCCGCTCAAAAGCAAACCCTATATTGAATATTTTGTATCTGCCTGATGGTGGCAATCTAACTTGCAGCGACAAACCCAGACGTATTTCACAGCTAAATCCATGACAACAAGAACCGTTTTTGTATCGGGGCACTTCAATGTGCTGCACCCTGGCCATCTTCGTCTACTGCGTTTCGCAAAAGAGTATGGGGATCGCTTGGTCGTCGCCGTCGAGAGTGATCGACTTGCTGGCAGCGCCGCCCATGTACCAGAACAACTCCGCCTGGAAGGTATTCAAAGCAACAGTTGGGTGGACGAAGCCTTTATAGTGGATGAACTGGTGGCGGTTGTGATTGCGCGGCTACGCCCTGACTTTGTGGTCAAGGGCAAAGAGCACGAGGCTCTGTTCAACCCAGAATCGGAAGCTTTAGCGCAATACGGTGGTAAGCTGCTATTCAGCTCGGGCGAGACGGTGTTTTCATCGCTAGATCTGATTCGCAAAGAATTTCGGGAATTTGATTCCCGTTCAATCAGCCTGCCTCAGGATTACCTCACCCGCCACGGCATTGAGCGCAAACGCCTGACCAGTCTGGTGCAACAGTTTGCCAAACTTCGCGTGTGTGTAGTCGGAGACCTCATCGTTGACGAGTACATCACTTGCCAGCCACTGGGGATGTCGCAAGAAGATCCAACCATTGTTGTCATGCCTATCGACTCCACCCGCTTTATCGGTGGCGCGGGCATTGTCGCGGCGCACGCGGCTGGGCTGGGGGCCGCGGTGCAATTCATCTCCGTAACAGGCTCTGATGCAGCAAGGGATTTTGCCATCAAAGGGCTGGCCGAGGTCGGCGTGCAATCGCATCTAGTGCTCGATGACAGCCGGCCCACTACTCTCAAGCAGCGCTATCGCTGCAAGGGTAAGAGCCTGCTGCGCGTGAGCCATTTGCATCAGGGCGCCATATCGGTGGCGCATCAGGCACAAATCCTGTCGGAGATCGAACAGACCCTGGCCAAGATTGATCTACTGGTTTTTTCGGACTTCAACTATGGCTGTCTTCCACAGCTTCTGGTTGAAAAGATCATTGAAAGTGCCAAGCGTCATGGCGTGCTGCTAGCAGCCGATAGCCAATCGTCGTCCCAAGTCGGCGATATCAGCCGCTACAAAGGAATGGATCTTCTCACCCCGACCGAGCGTGAAGCGCGCATCAGCACCCGCAATCATGAAGATGGGTTGGTGGTTTTGGCGGAGTTGTTGCGGCACCAGTCTTCAGCGCAAAATATTTTGCTCAAGCTCGGGGAAGAGGGGCTGTTGATCCATGCAGGTGACGACAAGACTATTGGTCAGGCCAATGACTGGCCGACCGATCGGGTTGGCGCGCTGAACACGGCGCCCAAAGACGTAGCCGGCGCAGGCGACTCCCTGCTGATCACGAGCGCTTTGACGCTGGCTGGTGGAGGCAATATTTGGGAGGCAGCCTGTCTGGGATCGCTGGCGGCTGCGGTTCAAGTCGGGCGTGTGGGCAACACGCCAATTCAGACTCGTGAATTGCTACAGGAGCTTCTTTGATGCGAGCCTTGCTGCTGGCAGCGGGGCTGGGCACGCGCCTGCGCCCCTTGACGGACATGGTCCCCAAGTGCTTGGTTGAGATCAATGGCCGGCCGCTCATTGATCACTGGATTGAGCTCTTGAGTAATGGCGGCATCACCGACATTCTCATCAATCTTCATTATTTACCCGAGAAGGTAAAAGCCTATGTCTTAGCTTGCACCTATCCGGTTCACATCACCACGGTCATGGAAAAGCAGCTTTTACTCACAGCCGGCACCGTACTAAAAAACCAGGCCTTCTTCAAGCAAGACCCAGTCATGCTGATCCATGCAGACAACTTGTCGCTGTTTGACGTGCGCGCGTTCATAGATCGGTTTTACAAACGAGCCAACGACATCGACATCACCATGATGACCTTTCACACTGATGTGCCGCAAACCTGTGGCATTGTGGAACTGGATGCACAGGGTGCGGTCATCGGATTCCACGAAAAAGTTAAAAATCCGCCCAGTAACTTGGCCAATGCCGCCGTATATATTCTCGCGCCCAGCGTCATTGATTTCATGGCAAGCTTGGGCAAAGAGGTGTTTGATTTTAGTACCGAAGTGCTTCCGCATTTTATGGGGCGCATCAACACCTTTCATAACAACGTGTATCACCGCGACATTGGCAATCAGGAAAGCCTGATGCTCGCGCAAACCGAATATCCAGCCGTGCAGCATGTTTGAATTGAACAAGCTCAGGATCAAGATTTTCCATTTTCTAGGAATAGATCGTGCCGTTTTTTTTGCGATCACTGGAAAACTATGGGCCATGATTGCGGGGTTGATCACCACTTTGCTGATCGCCTCATTTTTCCCACCCGAACTCCAAGGGTATTATTACACTTTCTTTTCGGTGCAGGCGCTGCAGGTCTTTGCGGAACTGGGATTAGGCACCGTGATCAGTGCTTATGCGAGTCACGAATGGGCCAAACTGGCATTCGATGCGCAGGGCCGGGTGAGCGGTGATCCCGATGCCTTATCTCGGCTCATCAGCCTAGGGCGATTTGCCTTGCGTTGGTATCTGGCGGCTGGTGCAGCCGTGGCCATTTTCCTGACGCTGGGCGGTTTTGTTTTTTTTGGGTCAACTGGCTGGGATCAGGTGTCGGTGTGGGGCTGGCCATGGGTCGTGCTCTGCCTAGTCACAGGCATCAGCTTGTGCTTGATGCCTGTTTGGGCGCTGCTGGAAGGTTGCAACCAAGTGTCCAATGTTTATGTCTACAGGCTGATCCAGTCCGTCGCCTCTAGCGCAGCCGCCTGGGCTGCCATCTATCTGGGCGCAGGGCTATGGGTGACCTCCGTCATTGGCGTGGCAGCTTTAGCGGCAATGGTAATGACTGTGGGTCATCGCTACAGCGGATTTATCCGAGAGATCATGTTCGGTAACCCCGCTGGCCCACATTTAAATTGGCGCGTGGACATTCTGCCAATGCAATGGCGGGTGTCCTTGAGCTGGCTCAGCGGTTATTTCACTTTTTCGCTGTTCACTCCGGTGCTGTTTCATTACCAGGGCGCTGTCGTTGCTGGCCAGATGGGCATGACCTGGGCCTTCATCGCCGCCTTAACGGCGGTAGCGTCGAGCTGGATTGCACCCAAGGCGCCGGTCTTCGGCATGCTGATCGCACAACACAAATACAGCGAATTGGATCGGATATTCTGGCGTCTTACAGGCGTCGTTATCTGCGTTACGAGCGTCGGCGCATTGAGCGTATGGGTCTTGGTGTATGCGCTAGGTGCTATGCATCATCACTTAGCACTACGTCTGCTCTCGCCGACCGCCACGATATACTTCCTGCTCGCCACAATTATCCTTGTCTCTGCATTGCCTATGTCCACCTATCTACGCGCGCATAAAAAAGAACCGATGCTGACGCTGTCACTCATCAACGGGCTGCTGACTGGAATTATGGTTGTGGTGGTTGGCCAGTATTATTCGGTTGAGGATCTAGCTTTGGGCTACCTTGCCGTCATGGCGCTGACTACGCCGTTTAATGCGCTCGTCTGGCGGCGGCGTCGGGCGGAATGGCATGCGCATGCCCCGCCACTGAGTCAAACCTGTTGAATATGAAGCCAAGGAACTTATTCACACAAGCGATCTCGCGCTATAGCGAAACCTGGCGGGATAAACTGCGATCGAACCGTGTGGCTCGAAGCTTCTTGCGCCCCATTTATATACGTCCCAGGCGCATTGCACGGTTTTTGCATTGGGTTTTCCCTGCTTTGCACAATCAGATTTCGCAAGGCACCGCATCCGAGCGACGGATATTGGCGATTTACGATACTTCTTCTCAGCCTTTCAGCGTAGGTGATCTCTTGACTTTGCTGGAAGCTTCACTCGTTCTTTGTGAAAAGCATAAGGTGGATATTGTAGATCTTGCCGTTGTTTATGACCCCGCAAACCCAGCATCTTCAGATCCCGTATTTGCCGCGACGATCACAAAAGACAATGTATTGCAGCACATTGCATCGCTCTTGCCGCTTGTCCAGGTGAATCAAAAACTGGGCTCACTCTTTGTTTTCAATTCTCAGAAGCAACTTCAGCGTCTCATTGTGGACAATGCCGACCGTTATCACGTTTGGCCGTCGGGCTGGAAGGTGGGTACACGTGAGTATCTTAGCCCCGCAGTTTTTAACGAATTGCTGTACAGCCACTACAACGAACATGGTTCGATTCCTTACCTGTCCTGCCGCCCATTTCTGAAAGATTGGACGAATAATTTCTATCGAGAACATGCTTGCCCGCAAGTTCCCATCACCATCAATATTAGAAATAATTTAGGCTGGCATACGCATAGAAATTCACAGCTCGACAGCTGGATCGCCCTGTTTCAACATTGTGAATCGCGGTATCCAGTCAAATTTATAGTTATTTGCGCACGTGCAGAGATTGACGAGCGAATGCGGAGGTGCAACAACGTCATTCTCGCCAAGGATCACCATACGGGTGTGGAGCAGGACATGGCTCTGATTCACACATCCGCCATGCATATGGGTGCGGGTTCGGGGCCAGCGACCATGGCGTGGTTCAACAACAAGCCCTATCTCATGGTCAACACCGAATACAAGGCAGGTGAGTTTTATGAGCGCGCGGGCATGATCCAGCAGACTGAGAGCGATATCCAGCAGTTTTGGTTTGCTGGACCAAGCCAGCGCATCGCCAAAGGTGCAGAGACACCCGAGCTGCTGATAAGGGAGTTTGCCCTTTTGTGGAATTCAGTTGATCAAGAGCATTGGACAAATATGAGTCAATCAAAAAACCAGGGCTCATCGAAGTTACAAACATGGTTGCGGTAACACTACGTTCAATCGCCGTGGTCATGCTGAGTAAGTATCACCGACATTTCGTTGCAGGGACGTTAGTGCTGGCGGTGCTGCTTATCGGCATGGCTGAGTCGGTTTTCGCCATGTCTTTTCGGCCCGCTATAACAATTCTTTTTATTTATTATCTTGGAATAAGTCTAGCGTCGCGCAGACCCGTCATCACGCAAGGCACGCTGCTATACCTTTTCTTTCTAGTGGTATTTACGTGCATATTTTATATAGCAGGGTCAAAAAACAATTTAATAATTCATTTGCTAACAATATGTTTTAGCGTTGCCTTACTGTATACAGTCATGCTGACATTGCGGCTTGATGTTGCCGCCACATGGCGATATGTGCGGGTATTCTGGATGGTGATCTTTTTTACCCTAGCGGCTGAATTGCTGCTGGTTTTTTTTGGCTATCAGGACTTGCTTTCTGATTTTTTCCCAGAAAGCAATATGGCATATGGATTCCCCGCCTATCGCTTCCTTCACAATAGCTTTACCAGTTATTTCAATCTCGATTTTGCAGGCTTAAATTCAATTAGTCTGGGCGCACAAGCGTATGGACAATTTTGCGTCATGCTAACCATACTCGGCTTCTCATTTACAGGTAAAACTATACAACGAGGGCGTTTGGTACATTGTTTTTGGTTTCTGCTTGTTCCCTTGGTTATGTATTCTATCAGTCCGAATACAACAGCAGGTGTGATGTATGTTTTTATTATCGGTTACGTGTTGCTCATAAAATACTATATTGGCGATTACTCCGCGCCGAAGTTTCTGTTGCTGAGCGGAATTGCAATCATCGCAGTATTGTTTTATTATATTGTAAATTTTGGTTTTGTGAGAACCTATCGTTCGGATGAGTTATTTGATCTTTTCGTTGGGACTCAGCTTGAATACATATTGACCCGAACGCCTTCGGACTATTTTCTGGGTGTGGGATTGAGCGAGTATTATGACGCAGCACCTAATTTTGAGATCGCCTATCTGTCCTACCTTAGTGTTTCGGGCTTACTGTTCGGGCTAGTTAACTTATTCTTGCTCTTACAGTTTTCGTACCAGTCGTTAAGGCAGATAAAATTGGCGTATGTAGCTGGCTCAGATCGTGATACGGTTGAAGTGCAGGCCGCCAATTTGCTATTCGTTCTTTCAATGTTTCTATCCTCCATACATTTCCCAGTGATTACATACTATTTGGGGAGCGCCATATTTATATTCCATCTAGCTTTTGGAATGTATATTATAAAAATGAAGAGTGTCCTGGCGAGACAGGATTAATATTGGCTACAATATGAAAAATAAATTACCATTAGTATCCGTTGTAATTCCAACCTATAACCATGCAGAATTTTTGAAGCAGGCCATTGACAGTGTTTTGGATCAAGACTATCCGAACATCGAGCTCATTGTTCTGGATGATGGATCTATTGATCGAACGCGAAGCGTGCTTGAACAGTATAAAAATAAGTTCTTCTGGGAAACGCAGGAAAATATGGGGCAGTCTGCTACCCTAAATAAGGGGTGGAATCGATCAAAAGGGGATATATTGGCATATCTGTCAGCGGATGATTTATTGCTGCCCCATGCGATAAATCGTTCGGTTGAATGCTTAATGAGTAATCCAGATGCTGTGTTAAGCTATTGTGATTTTAATTTAATTGACCCAAACTCTCGCGTCGTACGGCATGTCAGGGCGCCAGAATATAGCTATATGGAAATGGTCACGAAATTCATTTGCGCACCTGGCGCGGGTGCTTTTTTTTGGCGTAATGCTTTTATGAAAACCGGCGGATGGAATACAAATATTCACCGTTTCCCAGACTATGATTGCTGGCTGCGATTAGGCTTGCACGGGAGATTTGTTCATGTCCCAGAATCATTAGCCGCATTTCGTGTTCACGAAGGCTCACAGTCTTTTTCTGAGACCCCCGTCGACCGTGCGGAAGAGGCGCTTAAAGTGATAACTGAGTTTTATAGTATTCCGAACCTCCCTGTGGATGTCATAACAGCTAAAGATTATGCTATGGGTAATGCACATCTTCTTGTGGCACAATTACATTTACGTGCAGGCAGATATTTGATGGCCTTTCGAGAAATAACTTCAGGAGCTAAGCTATCGCCAGGTAATCTTTTTAGTGCCAGATTTCTTCGAATGTTTCTAAATGGGTTATTCAATAGATACATCCACAAAATCTTATGGAAAATAAGGGGGATTATCCCTGCCAATTAATAAGTCGCTGTTTAGCTTTCTAAGGCCTCTTTCATCTATTCCAATACTAATAAAACACAAATGAACAAAGAAATAAAAAATCAAAATGCTGAAGATATGAATTTAATTGACATTGGGCATCTCATCCTACGTCAATATTTATTTATGGTAATCATTTTTTTAGCCGCAACCTCAATTGCTTTCGCCTACGCAATAACTCGTCCTACAACATGGCAAAGCAGTGTTAGTTTATTAATAGGCGAAAAAATAAATTTCTTTACGACGACAGAGTTAATTGAAAATATTGAAAATATAAAATATAAATATTCTAACATTGCTGACATTTCGAACATAAAAAATACACAAATTATTCAGATCACAACAAAGCAAAACAGTAGAGAAATGGCGATTGAAAAAATCAATAGTGTAAAAAATAATATAATTCTGAATCAGACCAAACTTTTAGAGGAAAATAAGTTGCAGTTTATTGATTTACTTCATTCTGCTAATTATGAAAAGACTAATAAAGCCGAGCTCTTACGGCTACTAAGTAAAGCGTCTACCGCATCCCCCACTAAGCAAATAACAGAAGTAACCATAGCAGAACAGCCGTACGGCGGTGTTTTCTTAAAAATATTCAGCATAGGAATGCTTTTAGGATTAATGCTTTCGCTTTTACTAGCAGTCATAAAGGATAATCTCTCTCGCAGAGGAAAATGACTCAAAATCAATCGTCGTATTTGGAGCTTGTATGACTATGTCGATGCCTAAGCATCATATTTTTGAAAGCGTGGCAAGATGAAAGTTCTGCATGTTGTGGATGCTATTGATCCCTCGCTAGGCGGTGGTATAGCTGAGCGGACTTTTCAATTAGCTCTGGCTTTGCATCGGGCGGGCGCTTCCTGCACAATTCTCTGCACGGATATAGGTTTGGGGGAAAAGCGCCAAGCCGAACTCACGAATATTGACTTGGTGGCTGTACCCGTTCTGGTACGGCGCTTCCTGATTCCCCTCATTTCGCTGGGTCGAATCAAGACTCTAGTGGCGGCGGCAGATATCATTCATGTTACTGGACACTGGAGCATTTTAGGTACATTGGTCTGTTTACAGGCGCAACGCTTGGGCAAACCCTACGTTTATTGCCCAGCTGGTTCATTGCGAATTTTTGGACGCTCTGCTCTGCTGAAACAGATGTACAACTGGCTGGTTGGTCAACGTATCGTCTTACGCGCCTCTTGTTGCCTATCTATTACAGAACTTGAGAAGCAGCAGTTCTCTGAATATGGAGTGCCTGATGCCCGAATCGCACTACTGCCCAATGGGGTGTACCTTGATCCAACTAAGATTGCAAGACCACAGGTGTTTAGGGATCGTTACGGTCTTGGTGATCAAAAAATCATGCTATTTCTAGGGCGAATGAATTCGATCAAAGGGCCTGACCTGCTGCTTGATGCCTTTGCCAGCACTCCAGAGATTCAACATGAGGTTCGACTGGTATTTGCGGGACCTCATGGACCGTTGAGTGAAAGTTTGCGGGCTGCTGTGGAGCGTGCGGGGTTAGCCGAGGCAGTCATATTCATTGGTTTTTTGGAGGGACAGAACAAACAGGATGCTTTGGCGGCCGCAGATTTGCTGGTGGTTCCATCGCGTCAGGAAGCCATGTCTCTGGTGGCTTTGGAGGCTGGGCTATGCGCTACGCCAGTATTGTTGACCGATCAATGCGGTTTCGACGAAGTAGAAAAAATAGGTGGTGGCTTGATCGTCAAAGCGGATGCCCAGGCTCTGGCAGCTGGGATTCGGACAATGTTGAAAGATCCGCAGAGTTTGCATGCCAGCGGTGAACGACTGCAAGAGCTGGTGTTGTCTCGTTACACTTGGGATAGTCTGACGCAAGGAGCACTGGCGCTATATGGAGATCTTATCCGTAATGTCAAAAAATAAAATGTTGTGTTTATGGATATCGCCAAAGGTTGTAAATCTTGAAAATATTACTTGTATCCCAGTATTTTTGGCCCGAATCTTTCCGAATCAACGACGTAGTGCGCACCTTGGTTGCAAAGGGCGTGCAAGTCGATGTCCTAACGGGTAAGCCGAATTACCCTAGCGGCAATATTTTTACTGGCTTTCGTGCCATTGGATGCACAGAGCAAATATGGGCCGGTGCTCGTATTTTTCGGGTTCCACTTTTCCCGCGTGGTCAAAAAAGTAGCTGGCGACTAGCGCTTAATTACCTCTCGTTCGTGTCATCAGGACTGGTATTTGGGCCTTGGCTATTGCGCAAGCATCAATATGATGTGGTATTTGTCTACAGTCCTTCGCCCATTTTGCAGGCAATCCCTGCCATTTTTTTAGCTTGGATTAAAAATCGGCCGCTTGTGCTATGGGTGCAAGATCTCTGGCCCGACAGCTTGGCGGCTACAGGCCATGTCAAAAACGTGCATCTCTTGAAGGCGGTGGGATGGATCGTCCGTTGGATTTATAGCTGTGCCGATTTATTGTTGGTGCAATCACAAGCTTTTGTGGCTGAAGTGCGCCAGTTGGCTCCGAATAGACCCATTACTTACTACCCTAATTCGGTTGATAGCATTTTTGCCAAGCTGCCCGATACTAATGCGACTAATCTAGCGCTGGGCCTAAGCATAGCTATTCCCCAATTAGAATCTGGCTTTCCTGTGGTGTTTGCTGGCAATATTGGAGTTGCGCAGGCGGTAGAAGTTATTGTGGAGGCCGCCGCGCTTTTGCAGGCCAATCCCGCTATTCAGTTTGTGATATTTGGGCAGGGGAGTTGCTGGGAGTGGATGCAAAATCAACTAGCCGTGCGAGGGTTAAAAAATGTCCATCTGCTTGGACAGCATCCTGTCGAAGCGATGCCTTACGTGATGCAAAAGGCGGGCGCATTATTAGTCACGCTGGCAAACGAGCCTATTTTTGCGCTCACCGTACCCAACAAAGTGCAAGCCTACTTGGCAGCAGGCAGGCCCATCGTGGCTTGCTTAAATGGCGAGGGCGCTAGGCTTGTAGAGGAAGCAAAAGCGGGGATCAGCGTACCCGCGCAAGACGCCGCAGCTTTAGCTGCCGCGCTGCTTAAAATCTACCAATTACCTGAAGCAGACCGCACCCAAATGGGCGTCAACGGAAGAAGTTTTTATAATCAACACTTTGAGCATGACCAGTTAGTTGACGAATTGCTGGTGCACCTGCATCATTGCGTCGACTTAACAAAGGATTTGCCGTGAGAATTTTAGTTTTAGGTGCCAGTGGGATGATTGGCAGCGCGATGTTTCGCGTACTAAGCAGCACGAGCGCTGCTGGGTGGATCGTCTACGGAACGATGCGCTCCTCCGCAGCAAAGTCGTTTTTTACTCCGCAGCAAACGAAATACTTAATAGGCAATATTGATATTGACCGCTTCGATGATCTCGTCCGTATCATGGGACAAGTAAAGCCTGATTTGGTTATTAACTGCATTGGTCTAACTAAGCATCATGCCAGTTGCAATGACCCGCTCCAAGCGATTCCTATTAACGCACTATTACCACATCGCTTGGCACATTTATGTGCTGCAGCGTCGGCCAGGTTTATACACATCAGCACGGACTGTGTATTTGCTGGCACGAACGGCAATTATTTGGAAAATGCTCCTGGCGATGCGACCGACATCTACGGAAAAGCAAAACTCTTAGGCGAAGTCGCGTATCCACATACGATTACGCTGCGTACCTCAACGATAGGTCATGAATTGCAAAGTGCTTATGGTTTGCTTGAATGGTTTTTGTCTCAAAAGGACAGCTGTAAAGGTTTTTCACGCGCTATCTTTTCGGGATTACCGAACACTGTACTTGCTCAAGTCGTGCGTGACTATGTCATTCCGAATGCGCAACTGTCTGGGCTCTATCACGTCGGTGCAGATGCAATTAATAAATATGATTTGCTAAAGCTAATTGCAAGCGTCTATTCGAAAAAAATTGAAATCGTTCAGGATGACTCCTTTGCAATCAATCGATCTTTAAATTCCGAACGCTTTTTTAATGCCACTGGCTACACCGCACCAACATGGTTAGACTTGATTAAAATCATGCATGATCATCACAACCATCAATTAACCTATGTTTGACAATAAAGTATTAATGATTACAGGCGGCACGGGCTCGTTCGGTAATGCCGTTTTAAAGCGATTTCTATCAACAGCTGTCCGTGAAATACGTATTTTTAGTCGGGACGAAAAAAAGCAAGAAGAAATGCGCATTGCCTTGAAGAACGACAAGCTCAAGTTTTATATTGGTGATATTCGTAACTTAGATAGTATTTCCCAGGCGATGAAAGGCGTGGACTATGTCTTCCATGCTGCGGCGCTCAAACAAGTGCCTTCTTGCGAGTTTTATCCTATGGAAGCTGTGCGCACCAATGTGTTAGGCGCTGAAAATGTGATGGCGGCGGCAATTGCGCAGCAGGTCAAGCGCGTGGTGGTTTTAAGCACCGACAAAGCGGTCTATCCTATCAATGCGATGGGAGTCTCGAAGGCCATGATGGAGAAGCTAATGGTCGCTAAAGCCCGAATGCAAAGCCCTGGAGAGACAGTGCTGTGTGCGACACGTTATGGCAACGTGATGGCGTCCCGCGGATCGGTTATCCCGCTCTTTATTTCGCAAATCAGAGAAGGGGCGCCACTCACCATAACTGATCCCAACATGACCCGCTTTTTAATGTCTCTCGATGACTCTGTGGACTTGGTACTGCATGCGTTTGAACATGGCGCTCAAGGTGATATTTTTGTCCAAAAAGCTCCCGCGTCAACGGTCGCAGATTTGGCTCAAGCATTGCTGGAGTTATTCAACGCTAAAACGGCTACTCGTGTCATAGGAACTCGGCATGGTGAGAAGCTATTTGAAACCTTGGTATCGCGCGAAGAAATGGCGAAAGTGGAGGATATGGGTAATTACTATCGCATCCCTGCAGATAATCGCGATTTAAATTATGCTAAATACTTTGATGCTGGCGAAGAGCGTATATCAGCATTTGAGGATTACACCTCGCATAATACCCAGCAATTAAACGTTCTGGCGACCAAGAAATTACTTCAAAAACTCAATTTTATTCAGGAGCAATTGCATGCTTAAAGTCATGACCATCGTCGGAACTCGACCAGAACTCATCAAAATGAGCCGCGTCATTGCTGAGTTAGATCAACATACTCAGCATATATTAGTACACACGGGTCAAAATTATGACTACGAGTTAAATCAGATTTTTTTTGATGACCTGCAAATTCGTAAACCCAACTATTTTTTAGGTGCGGTTGGCGATACGGTCGCCCAAACTATTGGACAAATTATTATTAAATCGGATGAGATATTTAATAAAGAACAGCCTGATGCTGTATTGTTATATGGCGATACTAATTCTTGTTTAGCTGTTATTTCTGCCAAGCGTAGAAAAATACCTGTTTTCCATATGGAAGCTGGTAATCGGTGTTTTGATCAGCGCGTCCCAGAAGAACTTAATCGAAAAGTACTTGACCATTTAAGCGACATCAATTTAGTACTAACCGAGCATGCAAGACGTTATTTAATTGCCGAAGGTATTAGGCCTGAGACTATTATCAAAACGGGCTCTCATATGCATGAGGTGCTAGAGCACTACATGCCAAAAATTAACGCTTCTGATGTTGTATCGCGTTTAAATTTAAAACCCAAAGAATTCTTTATCGTTAGCGCCCATCGTGAAGAAAATGTTGATACACCTGAGAATTTAAAAGATTTTGTTAAGGCACTCAATGCTATTGCAACGACTTATAATCATCCCATCATTGTCTCAACTCACCCTAGAACACGAAAAAGACTAGAGACGCTTGAACTTACTGAGATTCATCCGCTAATAGATTTCGCTAAGCCTTTTGGTTTCTTTGATTTTGTGAAGTTGCAAATGCAGGCTAAATGTGTCATTTCTGACAGCGGCACGATAAGCGAAGAAGGATCCCTGCTAAACTTACCTGCCATCACGATTCGTTACGCGCATGAGCGACCCGAAGGAATGGACGAAGGCACAGTCATTATGTGCGGGCTAAAAGCAGAGGAAGTGATGGGTGCCATTGATGTTGTCTGCAAACAATACCAAGAATACGGCGCGATGCGCCCCGTGGCAGACTACGCTGCGCCCGCTGTATCCAAGAAAATACTCCGGCTTGTAATGAGTTATACAGGCTATGTCAATCGAACAGTATGGCGAAAATACGCTTGAAGGCTATCGTTCTCTCGCAATACTCCTGACCTAATATGCCGCAGCAATCCTCATCATGATAGTCATTACGGGAGGTACGGGATTTGTTGGCTCTGCCCTAGTTCAACAAATGATTGATAAGGGATTGGGCGGCACAGTGGCAATGCTTCTTCGTAATGATCGCAATCCCACTGCGCCTACTAGTCAGCAACTCCATTGCATAAGAACAATTACATTAGACGCTCAGGTGAATGTGACGACGACACTCAGCGGTGTAAAAACCGTCATACACCTAGCGGGGCGCGCTCATATCATGAATGACTCAGCGCCCGATCCGTTGAAAGCATTCCGTACTGCCAATTGCGACTATGCGCTCCACGTTGCGAAACAAGCTATTGCAGCAGGAGTCAAGCGTTTTATCTACATCAGCTCCATTAAAGTCAATGGAGAACGAACTAACAACGGTCAACCTTTCTCCGAGCTTAGTCCGCCATCGCCTAGCGATCCATACAGCATATCTAAACACGAGGCCGAGGTAGCGTTGTCAGCCCTTTCAAAAGAGACTGGACTTGAGTTAGTTATTATTCGCCCACCTCTTATCTATGGCGATGGTGCTAAGGGAAATTTTGTGCGCTTGGCGTATTTAACTGCCAGAGGCATCCCTCTCCCGTTTGGTGCCATCAACAATAGCCGCAGTCTGCTTTATGTCAAAAATTTAGTGGATTTTCTGATTTTGTGTACGCATCACTCAAAAGCAGCGCAGCAAACATTCGTGTTATCTGATGGTCAGGACGTATCCACAACAAAAATACTGCGTACATTGGCGCAGGCTCAAAGCTCGCCAGCTCGGTTACTACCTGTGCCCGCCCCTTGGCTTCGTGTGTCAATGCAGCTCTTGGGCGCGGGCAAGATGGCTGATCGGTTACTGGGCAGCTTGCAAGTTGATGCTAGTAAAGCGCAAGAGCTATTGGGTTGGACTCCCCCGTTTAGCTTTGAAACGGGAATTAGGGATATGTTTAAAAAATGAAACGTTTATTGGATTGCGTATTGGCTGGATTACTCTGCGCAATGTTGGCTCCTCTGCTAGCATTAGTGATTCTCGTCATCACCCTAACTTCATCAGGATCATCTATTTATTGGTCAAACCGCATTGGCCAAAACAATCGCATTTTTAAAATGCCAAAATTTCGCACAATGCATTCTGATACACCAGCGGTTGCGACCCATCTATTGATCGATGCACATTTGTATCTCACCCCAATCGGGAGCTTTCTTCGCAAGACAAGCCTAGACGAGCTGCCTCAACTATGGAGTGTCATCAAAGGTGATATGAGTCTTGTGGGGCCACGACCAGCGCTTTTTAATCAACATGATTTGATTGAAGTGCGATCTGCGATGGGTATTCATGCGCTACGCCCAGGCATTACAGGTTGGGCTCAGATCAATGGTCGTGATGATCTCGCTATTTTCGATAAAGTCGCGCTTGATGCAGAATACCTACATCGGCAATCGTTTGGATTTGACTGTTATATTTTATGGCTGACTGCGCTAAGGGTGCTGCGTCGTGATGGAGTTTCACATTAATCATTTTTTAAAAACCTTACCCCGTGCCATTAAGCAAGCTATGGTGCTGGGATTTGATATGTTTGCGGCCTGGGCGAGCCTTTGGATCGCATTTTCTTTGCGACTTGAAACTGTTTTTTGGCCTGCTGAGCAGCAATGGTGGCCATTCCTCATTGCCCCACTTTTATCAGTGCCCATTTTTATATCCCTAGGTCTTTATCGTGCTGTAATCCGTTATACAGGTCTAAGTGCCCTACAAGCCATTGCGAAAGCAGCGGCGTTATACGGGATTATTTTTTTTGCTGCACTTGCGATCGCCAAATGGCAAAACGTACCTCGCTCGATAGGTATTTTGCAGCCTATTTTTTATTTGGTACTTGTTTCAGTTAGTCGAGCCTTAGTCCGTTTTTGGCTTAACAACGATGCGCGTAGCGCGTCATCACCAGCCACCGAGCGTCTAATTATTTATGGCGCTGGGGCTGCTGGTATTCAAATTGCACACGCCCTCAATCATGCTAGAAACTATCGCATCATAGGATTTATTGATGATGCCCCAGATTTACAAGGTAAATCCATTAATGAATGGCGGGTATACAAACCCGTTGAACTGGATGGTTTGATGAATCGTGAATCAGTGAATGGGGTCTTGCTAGCCATTCCATCCATTAGCAAAGCACGTCGATTTGAGATACTGGAGTCGCTCAGAGAGAAAGCGCTGCATGTACGTTCGTTGCCGAATCTATCCGATATTGCGAGTGGCTCGATTTCGCTCACCGATATTCAAGAGCTTGATGTTGATGATTTATTGGGGCGCACACCTGTTGCGCCGGATCCCTCTTTACTTGCTAAAAATATAACTGGCAAGGTCGTTTTAATCACTGGTGCTGGGGGTAGTATTGGTGGAGAACTGAGCAGGCAAATTTTGGCGCTAAACCCTGCGTCTCTCATTCTTGTAGATCACAGTGAATATGGTCTTTATACGATACATACCGAACTTCACGCTCGTTTAAAAACACAACTAGCCACAATACCGCAGATTAAGCTCATTCCGCTTTTGGCAAGCGTGCGTGATGAGACAAAAATCACTTTGATTTTACAAACATGGAAGCCGCATACGGTTTACCACGCTGCCGCCTACAAGCACGTCCCCATGGTTGAGCACAACGTTTGCGAGGGCGTTGCGGCCAATGTGCTGGGAACGCTTTATACCGCGCAAGCAGCGCAGAAAGCAGGGGTTGCTCATTTTGTTTTAATCAGCACTGATAAAGCCGTACGCCCCACCAATGTCATGGGGGCAAGTAAGCGTGTTGCCGAGTTAGTTTTGCAAGCATTGGCTGCTGAACAAAAAACATTGCCACAGCCAATGACGATTTTTACGATGGTACGGTTTGGTAATGTACTGGGCTCGTCTGGCTCGGTTGTTCCATTATTCAGACAACAAATTAAAGATGGTGGCCCGATTACGCTGACGCACGCAGAAGTGACTCGTTTTTTCATGACAATTCCAGAAGCTGCCAGGCTAGTTATACAAGCTTCCGCTATGGCCAAAGGAGGAGAGGTCTTCGTGCTTGACATGGGTGAGCCTGTCAAAATTTTTGATTTAGCTAAGCGTATGATTGAGTTATCTGGATTAGCAATTCGTGATGCGAACCATCCAAATGGTGATATTGAAATTGCGGTAACTGGGCTACGCCCTGGGGAAAAATTATATGAAGAACTACTCATTGGTGATAATCCAATGCCTAGTCAACACGCCAAAATCATGCAAGCGAATGAAGCACATTTAATGCTGGCTAATTTAAAGCTTTATCTTGAAAAAATGCTGATGGACTTACAAAATAATAATTCTGATGGAATTAAAAAAGTACTCGCTCAATTAGTTTCAGGTTATAGTAGCGATTCACCAAATGTAGATTGGATTAGTAATAAGATTTAATCTTATTACTAATGATTTTGAATTATCCCATTTAACTTTAAGGAGTTTTTATATGCAAACTTTTGAACAAATTCAACAGCAAATCGTTGACTTGCAAAAACAAGCCGATACCATGCGCAAGCAAGCAATGTCCGCCGCTATTAAAGAAGTTAAACGTCTGGTTAATTTATATAGCCTAGGATTTGCTGATATTGGCATTACAGTGGGATCGCCTGTCAAAAAAGGATCTGCAGCACCTAAAGCCAAAAAATCCACTAAGCCCGTTAAGGCTATCAAAAAATCACCATCTGATAAACGCGCTGCTGTAGCGCCTAAGTACCGTGATAACGAGACGGGGCAAACTTGGACGGGTCGTGGTAAAGCTCCGACTTGGCTGACCGCAAAAATGGCCGCGGGCGCCAGCAAGGAATCCTTCAAGATCTAACTCACGCAAAAGCTGGTTATTTTGTCGCTACAGCAGCTACTCCGCCCTGAGCATGTTTTGCTCGGGCTTGACGTGACCAGTAAAAAACGCCTCTTTGAAGAGCTCGGTTTTTTATTTGAAAACACCGCTGGCATTGCACGTAGCAATATCACAGACAGCCTATTTGCCCGAGAGCGCCTAGGTTCAACAGGGCTAGGTTATGGTGTTGCCATCCCGCATGGTCGAATCAAAAGGCTTAAAGAACCACAGCTAGCCGCCGTGCGGCTTAAAGCCGGGATTGGCTTCGATGCCGCAGATGGCGCGCCCGTGCAGTTGCTTTTTGTACTACTGGTACCTGAAAATGCCACGCAAAAGCACCTCGACTTATTAGCTGAAATTGCTGATCTACTAGGCGATGAGACAAAACGTGCAGTGCTTCAAACTGCAACAGACATAGCCGAATTTATGACCGTCATCCACGCTGGCACCCCGCTATGAAACCCAGTTTTATCAGTGCCAACGAGCTCTTTCAATTCCATCGCAAAACTTTAAAATGGGAGTGGGTCGGTGGACAGCAAGCCAAAGAGCGTCATTTTGATGAGGTCGCCGTTCGTGCTGCACGATCGGCCGCAGATTTGGTGGGCTATCTTAACTACATCCATCCTTACCGCGTCCAAATTTTGGGCGAGCGCGAAGTCGCGTACGTTGGCAACAATACATCACAAGATGCTGAGCGCCGACTGGCGCGTATCGTTGATTTAGAGCCCCCTGCGCTTGTTTTATGTGATGGACTAGAGCCGCCTGAGAGCTTGCTCAAATTGTGCAACGAAGCGCAAATTCCGTTATTTGTGTGTACTGAATCAGCGGCTTATGTCATAGATGTGCTACGTGCTTATTTATCCCGTCATTTTGCCGATCGCGATACCGTGCACGGCGTGTTTATGGACATCCTAGGATTAGGCGTGCTGATTACGGGAGAGTCGGGACTTGGTAAAAGTGAGCTTGGTCTTGAGCTTATTTCGCGTGGCCATGGCTTAGTGGCTGATGATGCCGTTGACCTCTACCGCATTAACCAGACCATCATTGAAGGCCGCTGCCCTGAGCTTTTGCAAAACATGTTGGAAGTACGAGGCATTGGTCTGCTTGACATTCGTGCGATCTTTGGTGAAACCGCCGTGCGGCGTCGGCTAAGACTACGTCTAATCGTACACCTTGTGCGCCGCGAAACAATGGAGCGCGACTACGACCGCATGCCCGAAGAGCCTTTAAGTAGTGATGTGTTGGGCATCCCAATACGCAAGGTCGTATTGCAAGTCGTTGCAGGTCGCAACATCGCAGTGCTCGTTGAAGCCGCCGTGCGTAACACGATTTTGCAAATGCGCGGCATCGACAGCTACGATGAGTTCTCTAAACGCCAACGGGCCTTGATGGACAAACCTTCTTAGTGCAATGCGCATAAAGACTAAGAGCGTGGTCTGCTAATTCAAAGCCTTTAGATTTTGCAACCGCATGCTGTTTAGCCTCAATAGCCGCATCAAAAAACTCCTCGACTTTACCGCAATCTAGACACACCAAATGGTCGTGATGTTGCGCATCAGCTAGCTCATACATCGCCCGCCCAGCGCCGCCCGCACCCGGCCCATTTGCTTCGCTACTGGCAAAGTGGTTACGACTCAAAATACCTGCTTGTTCAAACTGCGCAAGTACGCGATATACCGTTGCCAAACCAATATCTTGGTTATCGGCCATCAAATGACGATACACATCTTCTGCACTCAAATGGCGCTCATGACCCGCATTTTGATTTTGAAATAACTCCAAAACTTTAAGGCGCGGCGTAGTCGTTTTCAGTCCAATGTTCTTTAGGTTTTGCATAGAATGTATCTCTTACTTTTTTAATTCGCGACTGCGTGATTTTGCTTCATTCTATGCACCCTATTTTTGTTGCTGCCTTTACAATTACCCTCACTGTTAGCTTAACGGCGTGCAGCTCACGCCCCACGCTTAGCGTGCCAAACGCCATCAAACCCTATAAATCTGAAGTCGTCCAAGGCAACTTTGTCTCTAGCGAACAAGTCGCTGCGCTTCGCCCAGGTATGCCGCGCACGCAAGTGCGTAACATTTTAGGAACCCCCCTACTCACCGACGTCTTTCACGCCAACCGCTGGGACTATGTCTTTACCATCGAGCGCGATGGCGTCGTCTCCAAGGCACTACGTCTCACCGTGTACTTCAATGGTGATCAATTAGTACGCTGGGATGGTGACACAATGCCAAGCGAAACAGAGTTTGTTCAAACACTTACCTCTGGCCGAAAAATTGGCAAGATACCGCAACTTACCGCTAGCGACAAAGAGCTTGCTGATTTTGCGAATCGAGAAAATTCCGCCGTCAAGCCTTCAGCAAACAACAATGAGCCTGCCGCGGTGAGCAATAAAATATATCCCCCTCTAGAGTCCAATTGATCAACTATGACAACGCCAAAATTTGATATCGCCGAAAAATTAAAAGTTGCCGTATCTGGCAGTTCTGGTCGCATGGGCAAGATGCTGATCGACGCGATTAACGCATCCGATGACTGTGAGCTCGCAGGGCAACTGGACATTGGCATCGACATTCACGCCGAACTAAAAAATGCGGACTACCTGATCGACTTCACGCGTCCAGAAGGCACACTCGCGCACATCAAAGTATGTCAAGAGTTAGGCGTAAAAATGGTTATTGGCACAACTGGCTTTAGCGATGCCGAAAAAGCCATCATTGCGGCAGCCAGCAAAGACATCGCCATCATGATGGCTCCCAATATGAGCGTCGGCGTCAACGTCACTCTGAAGCTGCTAGAGATGGCAGCCAAAGCCATGAGCACCGGCTACGACATAGAAATCATTGAAGCCCATCACCGCCACAAGGTAGACGCTCCATCAGGCACGGCACTCAAAATGGGTGAGGTGATTGCAGGCGCTTTAGGACGCGATCTAAAAGACTGCGCCGTCTACGCACGCGAAGGCGTGACGGGCGAGCGTGACCCCTCCTCTATTGGTTTTGCCACGATTCGAGGCGGCGACATTGTGGGCGACCACACGGTTTTATTTGCTGGCACAGGCGAGCGCATCGAGATTGCGCACAAATCGTCTAGCCGCGAAACCTACGCGCAAGGAAGTCTACGAGCCGTGCGCTATTTGGCCACGCAAAAGACGGGCATGTTCGATATGTTTGATGTGCTGGGGTTGAAATAAAAACCTACCTCGTTGGCGGCGCCATTCGGGATGCACTCTTAGGTCTTTCCGTTAAAGACCACGACTGGGTGGTTGTGGGTGCAAGCCCGCAGGCCATGCTGGATAAGGGCTTCCAGCCGATTGGCAAGGATTTCCCCGTATTTTTAGATCCTAAATCACACGAAGAATACGCCCTCGCCCGCACCGAGCGCAAGACCGCCAAGGGCTACCACGGCTTTGCGTTTTATGCCGATGAGGATGTGACGCTAGAGCAAGACCTGAGTCGTCGCGATTTAACCGTCAACGCGATGGCCATTGAGGCGGAGCACTTCGACAAGCTCAGTGCGAACGGATCAAACCACCTCATCGACCCGTATCACGGACAGCGCGACATTAAGCAAAAAATCCTGCGCCACGTCACACTCGCCTTCCGCGAAGACCCTGTGCGCATCTTGCGTGTGGCAAGGTTTGCAGCGCGGTTTTCTGACTTCTCCATCGCACCCGAGACGATGGTTTTGATGCGCGGCATGGTCGCCAATAGTGAAGCGGATAGCTTGGTCGCTGAGCGCATCTGGCAAGAGATTGCCAAAGGTTTGATGGAAGCCAAGCCGTCGCGCATATTTGAAGTTTTGCAACACTGCGGCTTACTCCAAAAGCTTTTGCCAAGCCTTGTGGATAACGCCGCAGCCCTTATTGCGCTTGATCTTGCAGCCAACCGTAATCATGCCCTGCCAGTCAGATTTGCGACCTTGCAATTGCCAGCCGATGCATTGAAAGCACCGAGTGATTGCATCGCCATATCGCAAAACCTTACAGATAAAGGCGTGCAGCTTAATAATGTCTGCAAAGCCATATCTAATAAGGCTTTCAGCGCTTTAGATGTTTTTAATCTGCTGCAATCATTCGATGCTATTCGGCAACCCGAGCGCTTTGCACTGATCCTGCAAGCGGCAAGTTGCACCCACCCAAACATCGACACAGCACCGCTAACCGCTGCTGTGCAAGCCACGCTGGCTGTGGCTTCCCAGCCAATTGCCGAAGCGGCGATGAAGCATGGGCTCAAGGGTGAGCAAGTGGGCGAGCGCATCAATGCCGCTCGCATCCAAGCCATTAAAGTCGCATTGCTTTAGATTGAGAATGCACCGCTTCCACTAGCGCCGTCACATGCTCTGGCGGTGTGAACTGGCTGATGCCGTGACCGAGATTAAAAACGTGACCCGTGCCGCGAGTCGTTGCATCCATGTGCGGTTTGCCAAAGCTATCCAACACCCGTACAACTTCGGTCGCAATCTGATCAGGCTTGGCAAACAAGATATTCGGATCGATATTGCCTTGCAATGATTTATTCGCTCCGACTATGGCGCGCGCCTTGCCCAGACTCATCGTCCAGTCCAAGCCCAACACATCGCAGTCAAGGTCTTTCATTTCGTCTAACCACAGCCCGCCGCCCTTGGTGAACACGAGGCGCGGCACGAC
This sequence comes from Comamonadaceae bacterium, assembly GCA_947450645.1. Taxonomy (GTDB): domain Bacteria; phylum Pseudomonadota; class Gammaproteobacteria; order Burkholderiales; family Burkholderiaceae_C; genus JASGCK01. The sequence continues at coordinate 100,814 of CANFWH010000001.1, forward strand.
TGAGCCGTCTATGCCCGTGCGTTTCAATTGAGCGAGAACCCGCTTGGTGTACGCCAAACTAAACGTTTGAAAAGCGCCATCCGCCAGCACACCGCCCCACGAGTCAAACACCATCACGGCCTGTGCGCCCGCATCAATTTGCGCATTCAAATAAGCCGCCACGCTATCGGCGTTAATCGCCAAGATGCGATGCATCAAATCTGGACGCGAATACATCAACGATTTGACCAGACGATAGTCGTCCGAGCCTTTGCCCTCGACCATGTAGCAAGCCAGTGTCCACGGGCTGCCCGAAAAACCAATCAGCGGCACCGCCTTGTCGCCGCGCAAAGCCAGCGCTTTGCGAATCGACGCAACCGCATCAAACACATAGCGCAGCTTGTTCATGTCGGGCACAGCCAGCTTGTCCACCGCAGCTTCGTCCCGCACCACCTGCGCAAAACGCGGGCCTTCGCCCTCGGCAAACGTCAGGCCAAGTCCCATGGCGTCGGGCACGGTGAGGATGTCGGAGAACAAAATCGCCGCATCCAATGGATAGCGATCCAGCGGCTGCATCGTCACCTCAGTCGCGTAATCAGGATTGGTCGCCAAGCCCATAAAACTGCCCGCCAGAGCACGCGTAGCGCGGTACTCAGGCAAATAGCGACCCGCCTGACGCATTAACCAAACAGGGGTGTAAGGAGTAGGTTTGCCAACACAGGCATCTAAAAAAACACGATTCATAAACTAAAAACTAAAGCGTCCCGTAAGAGTGCAAACCACTCAAAAACATATTCACACCAAGGAAGGCAAACGTGGTCACTAGTAATCCAACCAACGCCCACCAAGCCGCCACAACCCCGCGTAAGCCCTTAACCAGCCGCATATGCAGCCACGCGGCGTAGTTCAGCCATACGATCAGCGCCCACGTCTCTTTCGGGTCCCAGCTCCAATAACCGCCCCATGCCTCAGCCGCCCAAAATGCGCCCAGCACCGTGGCAATAGTGAAGAAGGAAAAGCCCACGGCGATGGCTTTGTACATCAGGTCATCCATCACTTCTAACGTAGGCAAGGTCGACATCACATAGGAGTTGGGAAAGCGCTTTTTAAGCAGGTACGCCGCAGCCACCATGGCCGAGAGCGAGAACGTCCCGTAACCAATAAAGTTGGCCGGCACATGCACTTTCATCCACCAGCTTTTGAGCGCAGGAACCAGCGGCTGGATGTCCGACGCATCACGTACAAAGGTGTACCAAAGCAAAAATCCCACCGCAGCGGACACCACCAGCATCACAAATGCGCCGAGCGTTTTTGTTTTGTAAATCTCTTCGTAATAAAGATAGAACAACGTGGTCAACCAGCAAAACAGAACAAAAACTTCATACAAATTGGAGACAGGAATATGCCCAATGTCCGCGCCAATCAAGTAGCTCTCGTACCAGCGCACCATCATGCCCACCAGCGCCGCCATCACGGCCACCCACGCCATCTTGGAGGCGATATTGGCAAACGCCGTCGCCTGCGATTTAACCAGCAGCCCCAGCCAATAAAACAACGTACTCAAAAAGAACAGCACGCTCATCCACATGATCGCCGTTTGACTGGCTAAAAAATATTTGAGCATGAAGGCGGTGTTGGCACGTGGCAATTGCCCCGCGTAAATCCAAATCGATATCAACGAGAGCGCAGCAACAGCAAGCACAAGCACTCGCACTGGCCGCCAAAACCAAGCCATAGCGACCAAAGCAGGTACAACGCCTACGAGTACACCCACTTCGTAGTAGTCCATGTAGGTGTAGTAGCGAGTTAGCGCAAAGATGGCGCCACCCAAAACCAAAGCGGCAAAGAGCCAATCAAAGGGGCTGCGTTTGAAATATGTGTTCATAGTCTGAGTTTAACGGCTGGCTAGCTTCAAACCTATGGTTTACACGTAGCACTCAGACCGATTCAGGGCTTATACTACACCAAATGATAGCGCTACCATTTAGACTCGAATTCACGATCCAACAATGAAACCATTCAAAAAAATCTTGCTGACAGGCGCAGCAGGCGGACTTGGCAAAGTGCTACGGCAAAGCCTCGTTGCGCACACAGAAATCCTGCGCCTATCTGACATCGCGGGTATGGGCACGGCGGCGGCGCATGAAGAAATCATTCACTGCGACCTTGGCGACAAAGCCCAAACCATGGCGCTATCAGAAGGCGTGGACGCCATTGTTCATTTGGGCGGGGTCGCGACCGAACACTCATTCGAGCAAATTTTGGATGCCAACATTAGCGGCATCTTCCACATCTACGAAGGTGCGCGCGTTCACGGCGTCAAACGTGTGGTCTTTGCCAGTTCCAATCACGCGATCGGCTTTCACAAGCAAGGCGAGGTGCTGGATAGCGACAGTCCGCAGCGCCCCGATAGCTACTACGGCCTGTCTAAAGCCTACGGCGAAAACATGGCGCAGTTTTATTTCGACCGCTACGGGATCGAGACCGTGAGCATCCGCATTGGCTCATCCTTCCCCGAGCCCGTGGATGCGCGAATGCTCATCACGTGGCTGTCATACCGCGACTTGTCAGAGCTGGTTCGCTGCTCGCTCACTGCGCCCAATGTGGGTCATACCATCGTCTACGGCGTGTCAGATAACAAAAATGGCTGGTGGGATAACAGCAAGGCAGATCATCTAGGCTTCAAGCCGCAAGACAACACTGAAGCATGGCGAGCATCGCGCGAAGCCATGCCAGTATTGGCCGCTAGCGATCCTGCCAAGATGTACCAAGGTGGTGGATACACCAAACTTGGGCCATTCAAATAATTTTTATTATTATTTTTGATTTTTATTTTCTATTTTTAAAGGAGCTTCTCATGTCATTTCAATCACTTACCAAAATTGCTGTTGCTGCGTCAATCGCACTAGGCATGGCTGCACATGCCACCACGTTTCGATCGGCGGATGTGCATAACAAAGACTTTCCAACGAATAAAGCCGTGCAATACATGGGGGAGCAACTCTCTAAAGCTACAGGCGGCAAAGATAGCGTCAAGGTTTTTGGTGATAGCGCCCTGGGGTCTGAAAAAGATACGGTCGAACAAGTCAAGATTGGCGCGATTGACATGGTGCGTGTCAGCACATCGGCCTTTCACGGGATCGTGCCCGAGTCGATGATTCCATCGCTGCCATTTTTATTCCGCGACATCAACCATTTCCGTCACGCTATTTATGGTGCGCCTGGTGACAAAATTTTGGCGGCTTTTGACAAGGCTGGCTTTATCGGGCTTGCCATGTACGAAAGCGGCGCACGTTCGATGTATTCCAAAAAGCCTATCAAAAGCGTTGCCGATATGAAGGGCATGAAAGTGCGCGTTCAGCCTTCCGATTTGTGGGTCAGCCTTGTCTCCGCAATGGGAGCATCCGCCACGCCCATGCCGTATGCCGAGGTGTACACAGGACTGAAAACAGGTTTATTGGACGCTGCGGAAAACAACATCCCTTCATATGACGAAGTACGTCATTACGAGTCAGCCCCGATCTTTTCTGAGACCCAACACGTGATGTCTCCAGAAGTTTTGGTGTTCTCCAAAAAAGTGTGGTTGACGCTCACGCCAGAAAAACAAGCTGCGATTCGCAAAGCGGCTAAAGACTCCGTACCTTTCTACGTCAAGCTGTGGGATGCCAAAGAGCAAGAGTCGAAAGCCAATGTGCTCAAGGCTGGCGCAACCATTATTCCTGCATCGCAAATCGATCACGCCAGTTTTGTGAATGCAGAAAAAGCCGTGTGGGATAAGTTTGCCAGCACACCTGAGCTCAAGGCTTTAGTGACTGAAATCGTCAACACAAAATAACACGATGAAGCTGTTTTCTAAGCTGTGTTTGTGGCTGTCAAATGGTTCACTTCATTTGGCTAGGATCGCTTTGTTGGGGCTCGGGATCATCGTCATTATTGGTGTGGTGCGGCGTTACGTTTTTAATAACGAGCCGCCCTACACCGAGCAAGTCGCTCTCTTACTCATGATCTCGGTTGCCATGTTTGGCGCGGCTGCGGGCGTGCGCGAGTCAGGCCATATCGGCCTTGACTCGGTCGTCAAGCTGCTACCGAAACCTGTGCAACGCAGCATTCACGTGCTCGCAGAAATTATCATTCTTAGCTTTGGCGTGGTGCTGTTTGTGGGGGGGCTTGAGATGGCAACATCGACTTACCACGACACGATTCCAACGCTTGGCATCTCTGAAATCTTTCGTTATTTGCCCGTACTCATCGCTGCCATTTTGATTGTTCTTTTTTCCATCGAACACCTGTTGCAATTTGCATTTAACCGCAAGCAGTCCACCTAGGAGTCCTCATGGAACTCGCCGTCTTATGCCTTAGCTTTTTATTGTTTTTGATACTCGGCGTTCCTGTCGCGTTTTCGATTGGTCTGGCATGCATCGCCACCTTTGCCGTCGAGGGTTTGCCCATTGCAACGGCCATCCAAATGATGGTCTCGGGCATGAATGTGTTTTCGTTTTTAGCGATTCCATTTTTTATCTTTTCGGGCGAACTCATGCTGCACGGTGGCATTGCCGACAAGATCATGGACTTTGCTCGTAGCCTTGTCGGGCATTGCCGTGGCGGCTTGGGGCTTGCCAACGTGATGGCATCGACGCTGTTCGGTGGCGTCTCGGGCTCTCCCGTTGCCGACACATCGGCAATGGGCGGCGTGATGATCCCGATTATGAAGCGCGAGGGCTATAGCGCGGACTATGCGGTCAACGTAACCACGCACGCATCGCTCACGGGCGCGCTGATGCCAACCTCGCATAACATCATCATTTATGCGTTTGCTGCACAAGCCGCAACGGGCATGATTGATGGTCACAGCATCCACGGCGTGTCGATTGGCGAGCTCATGTTTGCGGGTCTCATCCCTGTGTTTTGGATCATGGTTTGTATGCTGATTGCCGCGTACTGGCAAGCCGTGAAGAATGGCTTCCCCAAGCGCGCGGACGGCAGCTCCATGCTCGAGCGCTTCCCAGGCTGGGCGCACGTGCTGCGTACTTTTATTGCCGCTGTGCCAGGTCTCTTTGTCATTGCGATTATTTTGTTTTGCGTGATGCGCGGCGTGGCAACCGCGACCGAAGCCTCGGCCATTGCGGTCGCGTATTCCTTGGTGCTTACAGGCGTGGTGTACCGCACGCTGAATCGCGAAAAATTATTTAAAGCGCTAGGCAAAGCGGCCAAAACCACGGGCGTCATCTTGCTGCTGATTGGCGTCTCCAACATGCTGCGCTGGCAATTGGCCAATTTGGAAATCCCCGAGATCATTGAGCACGCGCTACTCACTGCCACGCAAACGCCTTGGCTGATGCTGCTCTACATCAACATCATCCAAATCTTTTTAGGCATCTTTTTAGATATGGCGGCGCACATCTTGATTACCACGCCGCTGTTCTTGCCGCTGGCGATTCAAATGGGTATGGGCCCTGTGCAATTTGGCATGATGCTCTTGCTCAATTGCGCGCTAGGGTTGGCGCACCCGCCTGTGGGTACGGTGCAATTTGTCGGTTGTGCTATTGGCGAAATCTCTATTGGCGAAGCCACCAAGACTGCGTGGCCTTACTACCTCGCTATTTGGGTGGCGATTTGTTTAGTCACTTACGTCCCCATGTTCTCAACATGGTTGCCCTCGTTGATTGCGGGTCATGCGGTTTATTGACGCCAAAGTTATGATGCGCCCTCTATTCGTTTTAGCGATCGCGCTGCAAGCCATATCCAGTGTGGCTTACAGCCAGTCCATTGCAGCTTTTCCAACGCATCCCGTCACGCTCGTTGTGCCCTTCGCGCCTGGCGGTGGCACGGACATTGGCGCCCGCTTGATTGCCAACAAGCTGACGCAAAAATGGGGGCAATCCGTTATCGTGGACAACAAAGGCGGGGCAGGCGGCGTGCTGGGCGCGGACGTGGTGGCTAAAGCCAAAGCGGACGGCTATACGTTACTCTTTGGTAACGTAGGTACGCAGTCAATCAATCCTGCACTCTATAAAAAGTTGCCCTATAACTTTGAAACGGCTTTTGCGCCTGTGTCGCTCGTTGCCGAGTTACCTTTCTTTTTGATGGCCTCGCCCAGCTTCGCGCCCAAGACAACCCGCGAGCTAATTGCTTACGCTAAAGCCAATCCAGACAAAGTGACTTATGCATCGTCAGGCAATGGCGGCTCGCCTCATTTATCAGCTGAAGTATTTCAAGCGATGGCAGGCGTCAAGTTCACGCACATCCCGTACAAAGGTGGCGGCCCTGCCATGAACGACCTGATGGCAGGACACGTCAATATTTTGTTTGCGTCGGTGCTAGAGTCCATCGGCTTTATTCAGTCTAGCAAGCTCCATGCGCTCGCAGTGACCACGAAAACACGCTCTAGCGCTGCGCCCACTGTTCCCACCATTGCCGAATCTGGACTGGCGGGCTTTGAGTCAGGATCGTGGATTGGCATCCTCGCGCCTGCGGGGACGCCCCAAGCCATCATCGACAAAATTGCGGCGGATGTAAAAGAAGCGCTCACGCATCAAGATACAAGAGACGCATTTGCCAAACAAGGCGCAAACCCAATTGGCTCAACGCCTGCACAGTTCAAGGCGTTGATTGATACGGATTTGAAGCGCTATACGAAAATCATTCAAGAGAAAAATATTTCAATTGAATAAAAATTAACCAGCCTGTGAAAAAAACTTATTCAGAACTGAGATCCGCCCGCTGGTTCGCCCCCGACGATGTTCGCTCTTTTGGTCACCGCTCACGTGTGATGCAACTGGGCTATGGACCTGCGGATTGGGTGGGCAAACCTGTCATTGCGATTTTGAACACTTGGTCGGACATGAACACTTGCCACGGGCACTTTAAGCAGCGCGTGGAAGACGTGAAGCGTGGTGTCTTGCAGGCGGGAGGCTTCCCGCTAGAGTTCCCTGCGCTGTCGTTAGATGAGCCGACGATGAAGCCGACGACCATGCTCTATCGCAACTTGCTCGCGATGGAAACCGAGGAACAAATTCGCTCGCACCCCATTGATGGTGTGGTGCTGATGGGCGGCTGCGACAAGACCACGCCCGGGCTCATCATGGGCGCAATGTCTGCTGGCGTGCCGTTTATCTATTTGCCTGCGGGCCCGATGCTGCGCGGCAATTGGCGCGGCAAGCCGCTCGGGTCGGGCTCGGACACTTGGAAGTTGTGGGACGAGCGCCGTGCGGGCAAACTGACCGCAGAACAATGGACAGAAGTGGAAGGCGGCATTGCGCGTAGCCACGGCCACTGCATGACCATGGGCACGGCCAGCACGATGACGGGTATTGCCGAGGCCTGCGGCTTTACGCTGCCAAACGCATCCAGCATTCCTGCCGTGGACGCAGGGCACATCCGTATGTCGGCCGAGTGTGGTCGACGCATCGTAGAGATGATTTGGGAAGACCTCACACCAGCCAAAATGCTGACGCGCCAAAATTTTGAAAACGGCATCACCGTCGCCATGGCGATGGGCTGTTCGACCAACGCCATCATTCATTTGATTGCGATGTCCCGCCGAGCGGGTGAACACTGCGCAGTGAGTCTTACCGACTTTGACACTGCCAGCCGAAAAGTTCCCGTGATCGCGAACATCAGACCCAGCGGCGATACCTACTTGATGGAAGACTTTTATTACGCAGGAGGACTCGCGGGCATGATGACGCGGCTCACCGATCACTTGCATTTGGATGCAATGACGGCAAGCGGCGTGACTTTGCAGGAAACGCTCAAAGACGCGATGGTGCACAACGATGATGTGATTCGTCCACTTAGCAACCCCATCTACGCGGAAGGCTCACTGGCTGTGCTGCGCGGCAACATTGCTCCTGGCGGCTGCGTCATCAAACCATCGGCTTGCGCACCAAAATTCTTCAAACACACGGGCCGTGCGCTGGTATACGACAGCTACGAAGCGCTCAAAAAAGACACCGATAACCTAGAGCTCGACGTCACGGAAGACGACATCCTGATCCTGCGCAACTACGGTCCGCAAGGTGCTGGCATGCCCGAATCGGGGATGCTCCCGATCCCGACGAAGCTAGTCAAACAAGGCGTGCGCGACATGATCCGCATTTCAGATGCACGCATGAGCGGCACGAGCTACGGCGCGTGCATCTTGCACGTCAGCCCAGAAGCTGCCATTGGTGGACCACTGGCGCTCGTCACAACTGGCGACATGATTACGGTGGATGTGCCCGCTCGAACGATCAATTTGAATGTAAGCAGTGAGGAGCTAACTGCCCGCAAAGCCATATGGGATAAGGCGTCCACAAGTGCCAAACCACGCTGGGAGCGTGGCTACGGCTTTATGTTTAAGCAGCACGTGATGCAAGCCGAGACGGGTTGTGATTTTGATTTTTTAGAGACTAGCTTTGGCGCTCCAGTGCCTGAGCCTGACATTCACTAATCAGCCGTAATTTTTCGCTCGGCGATCACCTTGCCCCAGCGTGCAATCTCAAGATTCAAATGCTTGGCCAACTCTTCGGGTGTGCTTCCAACTGACTCCGCGCCAATGGATTCAAATCTAGCCTTGATGTCTGCTTGCCTCATGGCATCTAACAACACCGTATTCATTTTCAAGACGATGGGTTTCGGTGTACTAGCTGGCATAAACACGGCAAACCATGGTGACACCTCATAGCCCGCAATCCCTGCTTCGGCCATGGTTGGCACGTTGGGCAAGGCGCTGGATCGTTTAGCCGTTGTTAAGGCCAAGGCACGTAGTTTGCCCGACACGATGTGCGGCTTGGCCGAAGTGATGCTGTCAAACATATAGTCCACTTGTCCGCCCAGCAAATCAGTGACGGCAGGCGCACCACCTCTGTAAGGCACATGCACCATATCCACATGTGCCATCGAGGTAAACACCTCACCCGCCAAGTGAATCGACGTGCCATTCCCAGCGGATGCATAAGTAAATTTACTTGGATTTGCTTTTGCCAAAGCAATGACTTCACTCACCGATTGCGCCGAATTTTTAACTGTGTTGGCGACCAACACGTTAGGTACCACAGCTAGCAAGCTCACGGGCGCAAAGTCTTTTACGGGATCGTAGGAGAGCTTAGGATACAAAAATCGGTTGGTTGCCATGCCGATAGATGTAATCATCATGGTGTAACCGTCACCCGCAGATTTGGCAACAAAATCCGTGCCGATATTGCCGCCAGCGCCTGCTTTGTTTTCAATGACAACGGATTGCCCCAGACTCTGACTCACTTTGCCACCCAGCGCCCGCGCAATCACATCCATCGCGCCACCAGGTGGAAATGGCACGATCCAGCGGATGGGCTTATTCGGCCAATCTTGTGCCGCTTGCGCCGACGAGCCACTGGTCTGCGCCTGCGCCCCAGCACAAAGCGACAACGTCATTAGCAAAGATAAAATTTTATTTCGCAAAAAGTTCTCCGATATCCTCAAACGCCTTAAACTCTAAGGCATTACCCGATGGGTCTAAAAAAAACATCGTAGCTTGTTCGCCAACTAAGCCTTTGAAGCGCACCACAGGCTCTAATTCGAACTTGACGTTGTGCTCTCGAAGACGTTGTACTAGGGCATCAAACTGCGCCATCGTGAGCACCACGCCAAAGTGCGGCACTGGCACGTTGTGGCCATCGACATCGCTGGAAGCCTTATCCCGCTTGGCCTGCACGAGGTGCATCACAATTTGATGTCCAAAAAAATTAAAGTCAATCCAGTGCGGGGAACTACGTCCCTCGCAGCAGCCCATGACCTCGCCATAGAAGTGTCTGGCAGCCGCCAAATCATGAACGGGGAAAGCAAGATGAAAGGGTTGAATCATGATTTCAGCAACTCTTTGAGCTTCAATCGCTCAATGAGCATCGTCTCTTTGGCATAGGTTTGGGCGGTATATTTTTCATAATCTGCACCATCTAAATACAGCACAGGCGCATCAATTTTGTCGCAGGCTTGTTTGAACTCTGCACTCATGGTTGCCACGCGAAAGGCTTGGCGCAAGCGTGCAGTGATGGTAGGGTCTAAGTCCTTGGGCGCGCCCACGCCATTGGGCGCATCGACCACCACGTTGTAACCTGCGTCCTTTAATGTCGGCGCGTCTTTAAACCTTGCCGTGCGCTGCTCACCCCAAGTCGCCAAGAGCCGGAGCTTGCCCGCTTCCACATGCACCGCCCACGACGACGAATCCGCCAGCACGTCCACATGTCCACCCAGCACGGCTTGCAGCGCTTCGGCGCCGCCTTTAAAGGGCACGGGCAAAAATTGAATCCCAGCAGCCAATGCGAACTCTTCCATGCCCACGTGCGTAGCCCCGCCCACGCCCGCGTGTGCATAGGTCAACTTACCAGCGTTAGCTTTTGCCTCGCGCACTAAATCTTGCAAAGTTTTGAATCGACTATTGGCCAGCACGGCAATGCCGAAGAGCTGCCCCGACGTTCGTGCCAAATACGTGATATCGCTGCGCGGATCAATCGCCACCATGCCAAGTTGTGAAAATCGCGTCACTGAAATAGGGATTTGCCCAACCGTGTAACCATCAGGCTTAGCGGACAGCATGGCCTTGAGTCCGAGCATGCCCGAAGCACCGACTTTGTTTTCGACGGCAATCGGTTGACCCAATTCTTTGGCTGCGACAAAGCAAAGCGCACGCATAGTTTGATCGGCCGTTCCGCCCGCAGGCCAAGGACATATAAAGGTGATAGGACGCTCAGGGAAGGCTGCTGCTTGTGCCGAGTGGGTACTCGTCAAAGCCATACCCCATATGGCCTGCGAGGTCGTTGCTAGCAAGCCGTTATTAAATTGACGACGATCCAGCCTTAATTTGTGAGCCATGTGTCTCTCCTTTATAGAGAGATTGTCGTATCTTTAAACCCAAAAAATCGCTTGCCTGCAGTTTGGTTTTCATAAATCGAACCACCGTTTTTAGCGGGCGGTAAGGGCAGTCGCACGGGCGCATCTGACCAGCGCGGCGTGATCGTCTCGTTGCCGTACAGCATGCGGCTTTTGTACTCGTCGTACGAACCCCCGTACCCGTTATGCAAACCCATGATGGGAAAGGCGTCGCCAGCAGCAACTTCATACAGCAGCAAGCCACGCGGGCGGTTCGATAAATTTTGCGCCGAGCCATGGATGGTGCGCACATGATGGAACGAGCACGAACCCGCCGCGCCTTCGCACGCCACGGCTTTTGAAAAATCTACGCCGCACGTTTCAGGATCCATCGCGCCCGTAAAGTAACCGTCCGCGCCATGATGGTCATAGGTTTGGCCTTTGTGCGTACCTGGGATGACGTACATCGCGCCGTTCTCGACCGTGGTGTCGTCGAGCATCACACCCACCGCCAACACGTCATCATTGGTGTGCGGATAAAACGCCCAGTCTTGATGCCACTCCACGGGGGAGCCAACACCTGGCACTTTGAGATTGAGTTTGGAGCCATACAACCGTCCACTATCACCAATCAGATCACGCAAGCAGTCAGTGAGTGCGTTGGATTTCGCAAAGTCATAAAACACAGGATGAACGGTATGCGGCTTTTTAATGCGCCGTACGAGTGGATTGGCGGCGCTATGGCCAGGCTCTAAGTCATACACGTTGTCGTGTGCTGTGACTGTGCGCGAGCCTTCCACCAACTCAGCCAGCACGTCTTTCATGAGCTTGCAAGTGGCGGCATCCAGCACACCTGGCACGACGACGGTACCGTCTTCGCGGTATTGTTCGATTTGTTGTTGGGTCAGCATTATTTATCCTTTATGTTAGCGCTAACATAAATCATAGCATAAAATCAAATCATGCCCATTGCACACAAAAATTCCATCAGACTGAAAGACGTTGCCGAGCTGGCTGGCGTGAACATGATGACGGTCTCGCGTGTCATCAATCAACCCAATAAGGTAGCCGAGGCCACGCGCGATAAGGTGCTGGCGGCGATTAAAAAGACGGGCTACGTTCCCAACCTCATGGCGGGCAGTTTGGCCTCAAGCAAAAGCCGCATCGTCGGTTGCATCGTTCCCACGATCGACAACTCCATCTTTGCCGAAACTGTGCGTGGCCTCACAGAGAATTTGGCGCAGGGTGGCTATCAGTTACTGCTCGGACAAAGCAACTATGACAACGCAGTAGAAGACCAATTGGTGGCGACATTTTTAGGACGCAAAGTCGATGGCTTGGTACTCACAGGCAGCGTGCATTCTGCGATGACCACCAAGCGCCTAAGGCTTGCCAAAGTGCCCGTTGTCGAGACTTGGGACTTGCCTGAAAAACCGATCGATATGGTCGCAGGATTTTCCAACTTCGAAGCAGGCAAGGCCGTGGGAAAGTACCTGTTTGAGCAAGGCCATAAGCTGATTTGTTTTGCAGGAAGCGAAGACGCACGCTCGTCCGCTAGGCTTGCAGGCTTGCAAGCAGCGTGTGGAAAAAAGGCTGAGAAGCCAATATCCATAAGGCTTGCAGCAGGAGCATCTTTTGCAGGTGGCAGACAGGTGATTGCTGATCTAGCTCAAACGAGCTTGCAAAAACACATGCCGAGTGCCATCTTCTTTGGCAACGATGCACTGGCTGCAGGTGCTTTGATGGAATGCTTAGCTCGAGGCATCAAAGTCCCCGAACAACTCGCCATCATGGGATTTGCTGACTTAGATATCGCTGCAAACCTAGAGCCCGCACTCTCCACCGTGCGTGTGCCCACAAGGCAGATGGGGCAAGCCGCCGCAGGCCTATTGCTCGCAAGGCTAAGCACAGAGCGGCCTGCGGGCAAGGCACTTGTGAAGATTCAAGATTTAGGCTTTGAACTCGTACTGCGGAAAAGTGCTTAACTGGGCAACCGCACATCTAAACGCGAAAAGCCTCTGACAAAAGACGAGTAAACCCGCGTTGGTTCGCCCATCACCTCAATCACGGGGAAGCGCTTCAATATCTCTTCCCACAAGATTTTGAGCTGCAATTCGGCGAGTCTATTGCCCACGCAGCGATGGATACCAAACCCAAATGACAAATGCTGGCGCGGCCTTGCTCGGTCGATGATGAATCGGTTCGGCTCAGGAATAGCCGCTTCGTCGCGGTTGCCAGAGATGTACCACATCGCCAATTTTTCACCTTTTTTAATTTGCTTACCACCCAACATCGTATCGGCCAGCGCAGTACGCCGCATATAGGCTAGCGGCGTTTGCCATCTGATAATTTCAGGCACCATGCTGTCGATCAGCTTAGGGTTCGCTCGCAGCTTCGCCATCTCAGCTGGGTTGTTGTGCAGCGCCAAAATGCCGCTGGTCATGGAGTTGCGCGTGGTGTCGTTGCCACCCACTATCAAGAGCACCAAGTTGCCCATGAACTCGAGCGCGCCCATGTTGCGGGTCGCAGGACCATGCGCCAACATAGAGATGAGATCCGTGCGCGGCGGTTCATTGATGCGTTCGTTCCATAGCCGCATGAAATACGCCAGCATTTTTTTAAGTTCCGCCATCCGTACCTCGGGCTCTAGTGCATCAGGGTTATTTGATTTGAGCGAAGTCGAAATATCCGACCAATACGGCAACAACCGCCGATCTTCCAGCGGGAAATCAAACAGCGTTGCCAACATATAGGCGGTGAGTTCGATGGAGACTTTATCGACCCAATCAAAGGGCTCATTGCGCGGCAAACTGTCCAGCACTTTGCTCGTGCGTTCACGGATCAAGCCCTCCCAGTTCATAAGGTTAGCGGGCGCCACAATCGGTGCGACCGCCTTGCGCTGCTCGTCGTGCTTGGGTGGATCCATCGCAATGAACATTGCGAGCTGCTGCTCGTCACCCTTAGGAAAATCCATCAATGTGATAGCAGGCTCGGAAGAAAAAATGGCGGGATTCGTGTCCACATACATGATGTCCTCGTAGCGTGTCACTGACCAGTAGTCGCCCATGCCAACGGCAGGACTATGCCCCCAGTGCACAGGGTCTTCACGGCGCAGACGCTCAAACACCGCAAGCTCAGTGCCATTCACAAAATGCTGCGGATTGGCGGGATTGAGCGCACCAAGTGGCAGGCTGTTGATTTCATCGAGTGTCATGCTCATCTCCAATTAATGATGCAATTAATGCTGCGCTTCGGGCATCGTCACGACAAGGCCATCCAGCGCTTCGGTCACGATGATTTGGCATGCCAGGCGCGAGTTGCTTCGCAGCTCTGGTGCAAAATTCAACATATCGTCTTCTTTGGCAGTTCGTACGCCCGCGCGCTCTTCCCACGCCGCATCCACAAACACATGGCACGTCGCGCAGGCGCAGTTACCACCGCAATCGCCATCAATGCCTGGCACAGCGTTATCGGTCGCTGCACGCATGAGGTTCACTCCTACGGGCACATCCACGGTATGCTTCGTTTCGTTAAAGCCGATAAAGGTCACTTGAGGCATTTGAATTTCCTTTTTAAGATGGGTTACGAATGAGATCAGCAGCCCGCTCGGCAATCATGATGGTGGGCGCATTGGTATTGCCACCAATCAGCGTGGGCATGATCGACGCATCGACCACGCGCAAGCCTTGTACGCCGCGCACACGAAGCTCTAAATCAACCACCGAGTCCACATCTGCGCCCATGCGGCAAGTACCGACAGGGTGATAAATCGTGTCGGCACGATTGCGAATAAATTGCTCAATTGCGGCATCGTCGTGCGCATCAGGCTCGGGCACCAGTGGTGTCCCGCGAACGGGCGCAAAGACAGGCGATTGCATGACAGCTTGCGAGGCTTTATAGGCACGAATCAGCACCGCCATATCACGCGGATCGCTTAGATATTGCGGATCAATCAAGGGTGCATCTTGTGCGTTCTTGCTAGCTAACCTGACCGTGCCTCGCGAATAGGGACGCAGCTGACAAGCATGAATGGCATAGCCCTGCCCCCAATGCCGCTTGCGTCCGTGGTCATCAGCTTTGGCAACCACAAAGTGCCACTGCACATCGGGTTTATCTAAAGTGGGCAAGGTGCGAATAAAGCCGCCAGACTCGGCAAAATTACTCGAGAGCATTCCTGTTTTAGTGGTTTGATAGGCCTTCCAAATTGAACGAAGCCGCGCAAGAAATCCAAAGCCCAGTCCAATTAAGTTTTTGTCGTTGTATTGCCGTGTGATCAAGCAGTCGGCGTGATCTTGCAAATTCGCACCCACGTGGGCACGATCTGCCACCACATCAATGCCCAGTGATTGCAAATGCGCCGCTGGCCCCACGCCCGATAGCATCAATAGTTTGGGCGAACCAAACGCCCCCGCGCAGACAATCACTTCGCGCTTGGCGGTCAATGTTTGCTGAACCTCTCCCACTTGCAAAGCCACGCCAGTCGCGCGTTTCAAGCCATTGTCATCCACGAACACAATGCGCTCGGCGCTTGCGTTTTGAATGATGTGCAAGTTAGCCCGAGACTGCGCTTCCGACAAATAAGCCCGCGCCGCATTGCAGCGAACGCCCTTGTCTTGCGTCACGTGGTAGTAGCCCACACCCTCTTGGCTTGCACCATTGAAATCTGAATTTCTTGTGTAACCGCAATCTTCTGCCGCTTTTAAAAAATACTGATTAAACGAACTAGGAGATTGCAAGTTCGAGACTTTGAGTGGCCCATTCGCACCATGCAAGTCGCCAGTCAATCCCGCCAAATTGCCTTCGCTCTTTTTGAAGTATGGCAGCACGCTTTGCCAATCCCAGCCTGTGCAGCCGCTGTCCGCAGCCCACGCGTCGTAGTCGGACGCATGACCGCGGATGTAGCACATGGCGTTAATGGAGGAGCTACCGCCCATGACTTTGCCGCGCGGCTGGTAACCACGCCTTCCATTCAAACCTACTTGCGGCACAGTTTTTAACGCCCAATTCATGCGCCTAGAGGGAACAGTGCCAATCAGAGCAGCAGGGATAGTGACCCAATTGCTGGCATCACTGCCGCCCGCTTCAATCAAAGCGACCGTGACATTCGAGTCTTCGGATAAGCGCGAAGCCATGACGCAGCCTGCCGAGCCACCACCCACGATGATGTAGTCGAATGTTGTGTTGTTCATTGCAATCCTTTACTAAAAAACTATTCAGGCAAAACAGCCGCATCCACCACAGGGAAATTGCCCACAAACTTATCTAAGGTCGTGAAGAAAACGCGAAGCAGCGTGGCATCGCCTGAGAGCTGCAACTGCCCTGCCTGCACCGCATCAGCAGGTGTCGTCTTTTGTTGAAGTACATCTTGAAGTACGGAGCGAGTGAGCTTGAGCGTGATGTTCGCCAGTGGCGCAGCATCCACGCGGATACTGTTCATGGCACCGCTATTGATTTCAATTAACCACAGTTCTTTGCTATCCGTGAAATGCCATGCCATGCTGAACGTCAATGCACCGCCCTTGGTCGCATTCCAGCGCACGGCCAGTGCATCAAATAAAAGCGCATTGCTCACCGCAGGTAACAACGTCCCGCCCAAAACTTGCGTAAAGGGTTTGGGCGTACCGTCGCGATACTCTTTCGCGCCCAGCAAAAACGCATTGCGCCACGTCGCTGACTCGGCTTGGAAACCCATTTGTTCCATCGCCTCGGCAGCCAGCAGACGCGCCTCTTGGTGCTCGGGATGCGCATACACAGCGTGCTTCATCACCTCTGCCACCCAGCGGTATTCACCGCGCTCTAGGTCGGCTCTGGCACGCGCGAGCACCGCTTCGATGCCGCCCATGTATTCAATCGTTTTTTTAGCAGCTGGCACGGGTGGCAACGCGTGCAAATTTGCTGGATGCGCGTCGTACCAACTCAAATACCGTTGATAAACCGCTTTCACGTTATGCGACAGGCTGCCGTAATAGCCTCGCGCGTGCCAAAGCTTACCGAGGGATTTAGGCATACGCAACTCTTCAGCAATCTCGGCAGGCTTCAAACCATGATTCATCATCCGCACTGTTTGGTCGTGAATCACGCGGTACATGTCACGCTGCTCAGTCAAAAATTGTTTAACGCGTTCTGTATCCCACGTTGGCCAATGGTGCTGCGCCATCAGCACATCCACGCGATCTGCGTAATGGTGCAATGCGTGATTGAGGTACTTACTCCACGCCAAGCTATCCCGCACTTGCGCTCCACGCAGAGGGCACAGGTTGTGCATCAAGTGATTGGTGTTCTCTGCCATATTGAGCGCGCGCAAACCCGGAAAGAAAAAATGCATCTCGCTCGGCGCTTCGCTATCGGGCGCAAGCTGAAACTCAATCGCCACACCATCAATCACATGCGACTCAAAAGGCTCGCTAATCGTTTGCGTTGGGGCAATCAAACCGGGCTGCGCCTTGGGCAGGTTTTTGCCAAGACCCGAATCCACCTGACCCGCCACCCCCACAGGCAAGGTGTGACCAAATTGAAACTGCGCACGGCGTGCCATGGCCACACCCGCAATGACGTTTTCGGCCACGGCGTGATGCATAAAGCCTGCGGGCGCAATCACATTCACTTTGCCCGCCAGCACATCTACCTCTTCTACTAAACCACGCACACCACCAAAATGATCTCCGTGACTGTGGCTATACATCACGGTATGCAAAGGGCGTTTGTGATCGGGGTCGCGGTGCTGGCGGTATAGCGCCAGCGCAGCAGCAGCCGTATCAGCGCAAGACAGGGCGTCCAGCGCCAGCAAGCCCGTATCGCCTTCAATAAAAGTGATGTTGGCAATATCAAATCCACGCACTTGATAGATGCGGTCGGTGACTTTAAAGAGCCCGTGATTCAGATTGAGTCGTGCTTGCCGCCAGAGGCTTGGATTGACCGTAGACGCAGGCGTTTCATCGCTTAAAAAAGTATAAGAGCGATGACTCCAAACCGCTTGTCCAGCAAGTGGGCCATCGCCGCTGCGCAGCACTTCAGCGTGCTCTATCGTGCCGACGAAGCCCCGCTTGGCATCTTCAAAATCCTGCCCATCCTCGTAGGGCAGCTCTTGCTGTACCAAGCGATGAAAGTTGAGTGTGGAGCCGTAGGCTGTATTCATGCCTCATCCTACCCAAACCCACACCCCTATTTCTTAGGGGATTACCCGCTAGATTTACTGCGCTTCTAAGTTAATGGACTTCGCAATCGCGCGATACATCGCCGTCTCTTTGCTATAAAACGCATTCAACTGGACAAGACTCATAGGCGCCAATGTATAAAAGCCCGACGCTTCCAATTGCTTTTTCACTTCAGGATTTGCCAATGCTGCATACGCTGATTTGTGGAGAATGGCTGCCGTAGCATCTGGCACTTTTGCGCCTGTTTGAATGCCCGCCCAAATGCCGAATGTAAAGTCATGAAACCCGCGCACGCTAGTCATCAAAGGCAGCTTAGGTAAACGAGGTGAGCGTTCATTCGATGCCACAGCTATCGCTTGCACATTGCCCGACTCAACATAGCCAGGAACAGGGCCAGCGATGGGCAAGAAAGCAAAATCAATCTGCCCGCCGCCCAGCGCTTGCAACAAAGGAGCCAAGCCATTAAAAGGCACATGCAAGCCCTTTGCACCCGCGATTTGAATCATCTTCGCGCCCATGAGGTGATAGAGCGAACCAATGCCAGTTGAGCCATACGACAAGCCTTTAGGATCCGCTTTGAGTGCGGCTAAAAATTGCTCGGTCGTGGCAGCTGGAAAGTCTTTGCGAACCGCCAGCATCAAATCGCTGCGACCTGCTACGGCCAACATACGCACGTCTTCTGGTTTGTTTTTAGCAGCGGACAGGCCTAGCGGCGTGAGGATGAGTTCTAGCGGCGAACCCGAAATTAAGGTATAGCCATCGGGCGTGGCATTAGCGGCTTTGAGCACACCCAGCGACCCTGCCACGCCGACGACGTTGTCGACAATGATAGGTTGACCCAAATTGGTCTGCATTTCTTTAGACATCACGCGCGCCACAAAGTCCGATGCGCCGCCTGCGGGGAAGGCTACGATCATGTTGATGGGTTTATTGGGGAAGGTTTGCGCAGTTTGCGCAAAGAGCGAATGCGCTACAAGCAGCGATACGCTGGCGAGCAGCGTTTTCAGTACAGAGGTCAGTTTCATGGTTAGTCCTAAGTTAAAAAATAAAAACGAAAATTAAATGGATGCAATTAAGTAAAAGCGAAATCGACTTCGGGTTTTTGTCCGCTCACAATGCGCGCAATACTTTTACCCGAGCCACAAGAATGCGTCCAACCGAGCGTGCCGTGGCCTGTGTTCAAAAACAAGTTGCTGATTTTGCTGCGCCCAATGATGGGCACATTGCTCGGCGTGGCAGGGCGTAGTCCCGTCCAAAACTGCGCTTGCGAAGCATCGCCTGCGCCTGGGAAAAGCTCTTCGGTGCGCCGCACAATCGCCTCGCAACGCACGCGGTTCAAGTCGCGGTCATAACCATTGAATTCAGCCGTTCCCGCAATGCGAAGACGATCACCCAAACGCGAAAACACCAGCTTGAATTCATCATCGGTCAGCGAGACTTGATGCGCGTAAGTTGGGTCTTTTACGGGCATGGTGACCGAGTAGCCCTTGGCAGGATAAATGGGCAAATCGATCCCGACCTGTTTGGCGTAAATGGGACTCAGGCTTCCCATCGCTAGTACATACGCATCACCGCGAATGCGCTGGAATCGACCTTCGCTATCCGTGGCTTCCACATGATCAATCATGCCCCCCTCGGTTCGCAAAGCGGTGATGGTGTGGCTCATCAAAAACTCAACGCCCATTTTTTTGCATTGCTCGACCAAGCCTCTTGCAAATTGATTCGCATCACCCGATTCGTCTTCTGCTGTGTATGTCGCTCCCGCTAACTGCGGCCGAATGTGCGCAAGCGCTGGCTCTAAGCGCACCGCTTCGTCAGCGCTAATCACGCGGCGGTCACAGCCCAGCTCACGCATTTGTGCAGCAGGCGCTTCGGCTGCGTCAAATTCTTTTTGATTCGTGTAGAAATGCAAAATGCCTTGCGTGCGCTCGTCGTACTGCAGGCCGATGCTAGAGCGCAAGGCTTGCAGCGTATCGCGGCTGTAAGTGCCAAGCCGCACAATTTGCTCGATGTTGTACTTGGTTCTAGCGGGCGTACATTCGCGCAAAAACTGTAGTCCCCATAGCCACTGGCGCATATCGGCACGCAATCTAAAAAGTAATGGCGCATCTTCTTTGCCCATCCACTTCAAAACCTTGAGCGGTGCGCTGGGATTAGCCCAAGGCTCGGCATGACTGACTGAAATTTGCCCGCCATTGGCGAAGCTAGTTTCCGCTGCTGGCGTGGCTTGGCGGTCGATCACGACCACATCGTGACCCTGCTCGCGCAAAAAATAGGCGGATGTAACGCCGAGTAGGCCTGCGCCTAAAACAATGACTTTCATAGAGATACTCCAGCACTAAAGCTTTGGAGCCGCTCTCACTGTCCTTGGTACCTGAGAGATTCAGCGCTTGAAGTATTCAAAACGCTTTGCTCCTTCGGTGCGTGATGGTTATCACGACTCTCCAGTCGGCATATAAAAATGTAGCAGTACATGAACCTGAGCGTGTATGAGAGGTTGCGCCTTCGGTGACAACCTGTTCAATAATGAACTGGCTGTGCTCTCCTGCAAGTTGGCGATCTTAACCGCCGCAAAAGCTCACACTGCACTATCTTGCAACAAGTTAAACCTCCACTGACTCGCGCGTCCACGCCCTTGCCTGCTCCGACAAACTCACGCCAAGCCCCAACCGAGTGGGCACGATCATGCGGCCACCCTTGACTTCTAGGCGTTCATTGAACAGCGGCTCTAACCACTCGAAGTGTTCGACCCACGGTTCGGTGGGGTACGCGGCGGCTAAGTGAATATGCAGCTCCATCGCAAAGTGCGGCGCCAACATCACGCCAGCATGCTCGGCCTGCGCCGCCACTTTGAGATACGGCGTGATTCCGCCCACACGCGGCGCGTCGGGCATCAAGTAGTCGCACGATTTGTGACGAATCAAATCGAAGTGCTCGCGCGCGCTTGTCAGCATTTCGCCTGTGGCAATCGGCGTGTCAAATTGCGCGGCAAGTGCGGCGTGACCTTCATAGTCATACGCATCGAGCGGCTCTTCAATCCAAATCAGGTTAAACGGCTCAAAGGCACGGCACATGCGCTGCGCCGTGGGTCTATCCCACTGCTGATTAGCGTCCACCATAATGGGCACGTGGTCACCTAAGTGCTTACGCACCGCCGTCACGCGCTCAATATCTTTAGCGCAATCGGGCTGACCCACTTTTAATTTAATCCCGCCAATGCCGCGCTCAATCGACGCAGCTGCGTTCACCATAAGCTGATCAATAGGGGTGTGCAAAAATCCGCCCGAGGTGTTGTAGCAAGCCACCGAATCACGGTAGCTGCCCAGCAATTTAGCCAGCGATAGATTGGCACGCTTGGCCTTTAAGTCCCACAGCGCCACATCAAACGCACCAATCGCTTGCGTGGATATGCCACTACGCCCCACAGACGCACCCGCCCAGCACAGCTTGTCCCACAGCTTGGCGATGTCGCTCGAGTTCTCTCCAATCAGCGTCGGTGCGATTTCGCGTGCGTGGGCAAATTGCCCAGGTCCGCCTGCACGTTTGGAATAGCTAAAGCCAAGCCCCTCAAGACCTTGCGCCGTTTTGATTTCCACAAACAGCATCGCGATTTCCGTCATGGGTTTTTGTCTGCCAGTCAGCACCTTGGCGTCGCTAATCGGATTGGCCAGCGGCAAATAGCAGGAGGAAATTTTTAAAGATTGAATGATGTCGAGATTGGCGTTCATGTCACGGGGGCAGGGTTAAAAAGAGTTAAAGAGTTATGCAGCTTCCACTGCTCGGCCCAAGTTTTTTTGCGGCCACTGGCCACATCCAGCATGAGATGAAACATCTCCCAGCCCACGTCCGCTATCACCTTGCTACCGTCCGCTATCGTGCCTGCGTTGATATCCATCAAGTCATGCCAGCGGGTCGCAAGCTCGGTTCGTGTTGCGACTTTAATCACGGGAACGGCGGCGAGGCCATACGGCGTACCGCGTCCCGTGGTGAAGACGTGCAGATTCATTCCTGCCGCCAATTGCAGCGTGCCGCAAATGAAATCGGATGCAGGAGTGGCGCAGTACGTCAGCCCCTTCGTCTTCAATTTTTCCCCAGGCGAGAGCACGCCAGATATGGCCTGCGACCCCGATTTCACAATCGAACCCATCGCTTTTTCAACGATGTTGGAAAGACCACCTGCTTTGTTGCCAGGCGTGGTGTTGGCGCTTCTGTCCACGCTACCGCGCTTCAAGTACGCGTCGTACCACGCCATCTCGCGAATCAACGCCTCGGCGACCTCTAACGTTGCGGCACGCGAAGTCAACTGCGCAATGCCATCACGCACTTCCGTGGTCTCAGAGAACATCACACTTGCGCCCGCCCGCACTAAGAGGTCGGTGCAAAAACCAACGGCAGGATTCGCCGTCACGCCACTAAACGCATCGCTACCACCGCACTGCACACCAACGACTAATTCGGACGCGGGCACGGTTTCGCGGCGGCGTGCATTCAGACGCTCCAAATGTACCTTCGCCGTCGCCATGATGGAATCGACCATGGACATAAACCCCACATGCGCATCGTCTTGCAAGCAGACATTATCGAAGCCTAAATCTGTTCCAGCAGTCACCGCCTTTGACCGTTCATCGCTAATGGGAATCGAGCCAGGAGGCAATAACCGCGCGGGTTGTAGCTTTTCGCAGCCAAGGCTCACCACCATCACTTCGCCGCCAAAATTAGGATTGGTACTGATGTTGCGCAGCGTGCGAATCGGGATCTCTGCGCCGGGCGCATCAATCGCTACGCCGCAGCCATAGCCATGCTCCAGTGCCACCACATCGTCCACATTGGGATAGCGCGGCAAGAGCTCAAACTTGATACGCTGCACCGCAAAGTCGGTCACACCCGCCACGCACTGCACCGTTTGCGTAATCGCCAAAATGTTGCGCGTACCGACTGAACCATCCGCGTTGCGGTAGCCCTCAAAGGTATAGCCAGTAAGGGCTTCCGAAGGTTTTGGTTTGACTGTCGCCATCGGCAAATCCACCAATTCGCGAGCGCCTGGCATTTGCAGCAAACGCTCGTGAACCCACGATCCAGCAGAAATATCTTTAGCAGCAAAGCCAATCGGGATGCCATAGCGCAACACAGGCGTACCCTCGGCCAAATCGGTCAGCGCCACTTTGTGACCTTGCGGCACTTTGTCTTTGAGCACAAGACCTGCCGCATGTGCATCCACCAGTACCGTGCCCACGGGCAAGCCGCCGTCGTTTGCGACAATAGCCACGTTGTCCGTTTCATGCATCACAATCGTGAGCGGATTCATAGAGTTCTCCAAAGCATGTCTCAAATTGATTTTTAACGAGTTTAGCATTTATGATAGCGCTACCATTTTTGAACAACCATGTCCACAAACATCCCTGTTCCAGCCGCTAAAAAATCACGCCGAAGCTCTGGCGCGATCACCTTGCAAGACGTGGCAAAGTTGGCGGGCGTTGCGCCCATCACCGCGTCCCGCGCCATCAATAAGCCTGATAGTGTGTCAGTCGAAGTTTTAAAAAAAGTACAGGCCGCCGTAGAACGTACGGGCTATGTGCCCAATCGAATGGCAGGAAGCCTTGCATCGAATCGCTCACGCGTGATCGCCGCTATTGTGCCCAGCACCGTGATATCGGTCTTTATGCAAACCGTGGAGGCCATGAACAACGCTTTATTTGACGCAGGTTACCAGCTCATGATTGGTCAGTCCAACTACTCTGAGAAGCGTGAAGAAGCGCTATTAGAAGCCGTTGTAGGTCGCCGCCCCGATGGTATTTTTTTAGCTGGCGTGCTGCGCCCAGGCAAGGCCAGAACGCGGCTCGTTGCAGCGGGTATCCCTGTGGTGGAGTCATGGGATCTCACACAAACGCCCGTCGATATGCTGATTGGTTTTTCGCACCTAGAAATTGGCCGCGCCGTTGCCAAACACATGATGGATAAAGGCCGCAAGCGCTTTGCCCTTGTCACGGCGGGCGACGAACGCGCCGACCGCAGAAGCACCGCTTTCAAACAAGCCATTCACGCTGCTGGACTGGGGGAGGTTTTTACCGTCAATGTGGGCGAGTCACGCACCTTGAAGAGCGGACGGGATGCGCTCATCAAAATATTGGCCAAAGCCCCCAAAACGGATGCGATCTTTTGTAGCTCCGACTTGCTAGCTATGGGCGTGCTCACCGAGGCTCTCAAACGCGGCATCAAAGTACCCAAAGCCTTAGCCGTTATGGGTTTTGGCGATGTATCGTTTGGCGCAGATATAGAGCCTGCGCTGTCCACTGTGCGCATTAACGGCTCCGACATTGGCGCAATGGCTGCAAAGTATTTGATGGACAGGGCCGAAGGTAAAGCAGTCAATCAGCCGATTGTGGATGTCGGGTTTTCGATAGTCGAGCGCGGAAGTAGTTAACGCCAAGCACATGCCATTTGGCGCTACAATTCAGCAACATATGGTAGCGCTACCATAACTTATTCATACCTTGCTCAAGAAAGACCCCCCATGAACCCACAAGAACTTAAAACCATCATGTCCAGCGGCTTGCTGTCATTTCCTTTGACAGACTTCCACGCTAATGGGGACTTCAACGCCAAGGGTTATGCCGACCGTTTGGATTGGTTGGCTCCTTACGGCGCATCGGCGCTGTTTGCTGCGGGCGGTACGGGCGAGTTTTTCTCGTTGATGGGCGACGAGTATTCGCAAATCATCAAAGTCGCGGTGGACACTTGCCGAGGCAAAGTTCCCATCATTGCAGGCGCGGGCGGCTCGACACGCTTTGCGATTCAATGTGCCCAAGAAGCAGAGCGTCTTGGTGCGCATGGCATTTTATTACTCCCGCATTACCTAACCGAAGCAGGACAAGAAGGTTTGATTGAGCACGTCGCGCAAGTTTGCGAAAGCGTGAAATTTGGCGTGATTGTTTACAACCGCAACGTGTGCAAACTCACGCCTAAATCACTGCAAATCTTGGCAGATCGTTGCCCTAACCTCATTGGCTTTAAAGACGGCGTGGGCGACATCGAGACCATGTCTTCCATCTATATGGCGATGGGCGACCGCTTTGCTTACCTTGGCGGCTTGCCAACGGCTGAGGTGTATGCAGCCGCTTACAAGGCACTGGGCACGCCCGTGTACTCTAGCGCCGTGTTTAACTTCATCCCTAAAACGGCGATGGATTTTTACCATGCGGTTGCCAAGGACGATATGGCGACGCAGCACAAACTCTTGCGTGAGTTCTTTATGCCCTACTTAGATATTCGCAACAAAACGCAAGGCTACGCAGTGAGCATCGTCAAGGCGGGTGCGACCTTGGTCGGGCATAGCGCAGGCCCTGTCCGTGCCCCACTCTCCGATTTAAAGCCTGCTGAAATGGAACAACTGGATGTGCTGATTAAGAAGCTCGGCTCACAGTCGATTTAATCTAGCCCCCTGCTCGCAGACCCTATCAGATAAGGCTTCCCAGATGGCATCCTCTACAACGCCCACCGTGATTGGCCTACGGGCCATCCCTATTGCGGGACACGATTCCATGCTCATGAATCTCTCTGGTGCGCATGGCCCATTCTTCACGCGCAACCTACTCATCCTCACCGACTCCGCAGGTCGCACAGGCATTGGTGAAGTGCCTGGTGGCGAAAAAATTCGACAGACGCTACAAGACGCAGAAGAACTCGTCGTGGGTCAATCCATTGGCAATGTGCAAGCCGTGCTGACCAAGATGCGTGCGCAGTTTGCCGACCGTGATTCGGGCGGGCGCGGGCTGCAAACTTTTGATTTGCGCACTACGATTCACGCCGTCACTGCTGTTGAATCTTGCTTGCTCGATTTGCTCGGTCAGCACCTTGGCGTGCCCGTCTCCGCCTTGTTGGGCGAAGGTCAACAACGCGTGCAGGTCGAAATGCTGGGCTATTTGTTCTATGTGGGCGACAAAGCAAAAACTGATTTAGCCTATCGCGATGAAAAAGGTAGCCGAGACGCATGGAAAGCCAATCGCAATCAAGTCGCACTCACACCCAAAGCCATCGTCGCACAAGCCGAAGCCGCGCACGCCAAGTACGGCTTTAACGACTTCAAACTCAAAGGCGGCGTGCTGCGCGGCGAAGAGGAAATTGAAGCCGTAGAGGCGTTGCACGAACGCTTCCCCAAAGCGCGTGTCACGCTTGACCCGAACGGCGGCTGGCTCTTAAAAGACGCGATCCGTTTGATGCGCGATATGCACGGCGTCGTGGCGTATGCCGAAGACCCCTGCGGCGCAGAAGAAGGCTTTAGCGGGCGCGAAGTGATGGCGGAATTCCGCCGTGAAACAGGTCTGCCAACCGCAACCAATATGGTAGCGACCGACTGGCGACAACTCCAACATTCGTTATCACTACAAAGTGTGGACATCCCACTTGCTGACCCGCATTTTTGGACAATGGCGGGCTCCGTGCGCGTAGCGCAAACTTGCCGCGATTGGGGACTCACTTGGGGTTCGCATTCCAATAACCACTTCGATGTCTCGCTCGCCATGTTCACGCACGTGGCCGCTGCCGCGCCTGGCAAAGTCACCGCCATTGACACGCATTGGATTTGGCAAGATGGGCAAAACATTTTGAACGAAACGCTAGGGATCAAAGGCGGTCTCGTCGATGTGCCGCAGCAGGGTGGGCTTGGCGTGACACTGAATATGCAAGCCGTGGAAGCCGCGCATCAGATGTATCTTGCGCACGGACTCGGCTCGCGGGACGATGCCACAGCGATGCAGTACCTCATTCCCAATTGGAAATTTGATAACAAGCGTCCATGCATGGTTCGCTAATAAGAAAGCATTTATGAACAAGTTTTTACTCACCATTATCTCGCTAAGCCTTGCTGTATCTGCCTTCGCGCAGAGCGACTACCCAAACAAGCCTGTCAAAATCATCGTGCCCTTCCCCGCAGGCGGCACGAGTGACGTGATGGGTCGCTTGGTTGCACAAGAGCTTGGGAAAATTCTCAAACAGCCCTTCATCGTTGACAACGTGGGCGGCGCAGGCGGCGTGATTGGTACGGAGAAGGGTGCTAAAGCTGTGCCCGATGGCTATACCTTGATTCAAACGGGCGTGGGACAAAACGCCGTGGCGCATGGCTTAGATCCAAATGTCAGGTACAACTCGCTCACCGACTTCATTCACATTTCGCAAATTCACTCGGGGCCTAATGTGTTGGTGGTGCATCCGTCTTTGCCGTTCAAAACAGTGAAAGAGTTAGTTGACTACGCGAAGAAGAACCCCGGCAAATTAGATTACGGTTACACGCCTGCGGCTTCTGGTCACATGGCGATGGAGCTATTCAAACAAACCGCTGGCGTTTTCTTAACAGGCATTCCTTATCGCGGCGGCGGGCCGATGATGACCGACGCGTTGGGCGGCACGATCAAGATCATGTTTATCAACCAAGACGTCGCGCTCCAGCACGTCAAGGCTGGCAAGCTGCGTGCATTGGCGGTCACTAGCGCTCAGCGTAATCCGCTCTACCCCGATGTACCCACCATTGCTGAGTCGGGCTACAAAGGTTTTGAAGCCATTTCGTGGTCGGGTCTCTCTGCTCCCAAGGGCACACCGCAAGCCATTATTGACAAGCTAGACATCGCTATGCAGCAAGCACTCAAATCTGCCTCCATGCGCCAAAGCCTAGAGTCGCAAGGCTTTGTCGTGCCACCCGCTGGTTCTAAGCACTACACCGCCTTTGTCAAAAGCGAACTTGAGCGCTGGACCAAAGTGATTAAAACTGCTGGCATCAAAGTCGAATAAATCATCTATATGAAAACACTTCAATCCTTTAAAGCCCGTACGGGCGAGCCTTTTGGCGCACCGCTCCTAGCCCACACACCCGAACAAGTCGATAGCACCGTCGAAGCCGCCTCCCAAGCATTCGCCTCATGGCAAGCCAGTAGCGGCGTGGCTCGCGGCTCCCTGCTTCGTGCTTTAGCTACTGCCATTGAAGGCGACCGCGAAGCGCTCGTTTCGATTGCTGATCAAGAAACAGCACTTGGCCCCGTTCGCTTAAACGGCGAGTTAGATCGCACGGCGTTTCAGTTGCGCCGCTTTGCTGATATGGCCGAGCGTGGCGTGGCATTTGAGTCTGTGGATGATCCAGCCGTGGCGGGCGCGCCACCCGTCGGGCATCCTGCGATGGTGCTGCAGCGCGTGCCGCTCGGGCCTGTGGCAATGTTCTCGGCCAGTAACTTTCCGTTCGCGTTTTCTGTTTTAGGCGGCGATACCGCGTCCGCTCTCGCAGCGGGTTGCAGTGTGGTCATCAAAGCGCATACAGCGCACTTGGTTTTATCGAATCGCATGCTGGGCTTGATTCAAAAAGTTTTGGAAGCCGAGCATCTGCCAAAAGGTTTGATTGGTATGTTGCAAGGCGGCGGCTCCGACGTGGGCGTGCGTTTGGTCGCGCATCCGCTGATTGCCGCAGGCGCATTCACAGGCTCGACACGCGGCGGTGCGGTACTGCAAGCCGTGGCCAACGCACGCCCTCGTCCGATTCCGTTTTATGGCGAACTGGGTTCGATCAATCCAGTCGTGGCACTGCCTGGCATTTTGCAAACCAAGGGCGCGGAACTAGCGACCTTGCTCGCGGGTTCCATCAACCAAGGCTGCGGACAGTTTTGCACCAGCCCTGGCGTGATCGTGCTCTTGAATGATCCTGCCAGCGATGCCTTCGTGACGCAACTCACAACCGCGCTCAAAG
Organism: Comamonadaceae bacterium; assembly: GCA_947450645.1. Taxonomy (GTDB): domain Bacteria; phylum Pseudomonadota; class Gammaproteobacteria; order Burkholderiales; family Burkholderiaceae_C; genus JASGCK01. Next base: position 129,497 of record CANFWH010000001.1, read on the forward strand.
CCCTGCAACCGCACGCCATGTTGACGCCCGGTATTAGGCAAGCGTTTGATAACGGTGTGGCGCACGTTGCCGCGTCAGGCGTGAAGGTGTTGCTGCAAGAAGCTGGCAACACAGAAGCACCACGTCCTTTCCTCGCACAAACCGATGCTGTTAATTTCATCGTGAAATCTGAATTGCGCGAAGAAGTATTTGGCCCTGCAAGTTTGATTGTTCGCGCTGCATCCGTTGCCGAGGCGCTGCAAGTTTTAGAAGCCGTAGGCGGCAGTCTCACCGTCACGCTATGGGGCGCAGAGCAAGAGACAGACGACACCCGTGCCTTCGTGCGCGGCGCCATGAACATTGCGGGACGCGTCCTGTTTGCGGGCGTGCCCACAGGTGTTGCGGTAAGCAGCGCGCAGCAGCATGGCGGCCCTTGGCCATCATCGACTCAACCGATGACGACCTCGGTGGGTGACACCGCCATCAATCGCTTTTTGCGTCCTGTGTGTATCCAAGACGCGCCCAGTTGGTTAATAAAACGCAACGGACAACCTTGCTAAAACTATTATGAAAAAATTACTCACACACCTCTCGCTCGTTACATTGCTAGGAGGCGTGATGAGTACAGCCTTTGCGCAAACCACTACAGCCGCAAGCTTCCCAAGCAAGCCCATCGTGATTTTGATTGGCTCCTCCGCAGGCAGCACCACGGATGGCTTGGCAAGAGTCATCGGACAAGAAATCACGCAAGCCACGGGACAGCCCGTGATTGTGGAGAGCCGTGCTGGCGCTGGTGGCGGCATTGCCGCGCAGGCCGCAGCCAGAGCGACTCCTGATGGCTACACCCTTTTCATCACGACCAATTCCACACAAGCGGCCAATCCACATTTGTTTAAAAAATTGGCCTACGATCCCGTCAAAGACTTCGCACCCGTCTCGGGTCTCGTGCGCGGCTATATGCTGATGACCGTACACCCCAGCGTGAAGGCCAACACCGTCGCTGAGTTCGTCGCACTTGCCAAACAAAATCCCAACAAATTGAGCTTCGCTGAAGGCTCATCATCTGCCCGAATTGGCTCCGAACTTTTTAAGCAGATGACAGGCGTGCAGCTCACGCACGTGCCATACAAAACCAATCCGCAAGCCGTGATTGATATAGTTGGCGGTCAAACCGACATGATGATTGCCGACTTCACCACGACCTTGCCGCAAGTCAAAGCAGGCAAGCTGCGGGCGCTAGGTGTAACAAGCCCTAAGCGCTCGTCTCTCGTTCCTGATATTCCCGCTCTAGCTGAAAGCCCTGCTGCACTTGGCCTAGCGGGCTATGACATGAGCCACTGGAATGCGCTTTACGTGCCAGCAGCCACACCGCCCGCCATCATCAATCGCTTAAACGATCTGATGAAAATGGCGCTTGGCAAAGAGTCCGTTAAACGTTTCGCTGTGCAAAACGGCATCGAACCTTTTTATACAACGCCGCAAGAACTAGGCGCTTTTCAAGCCACGGAACTAGAGCGCTGGGGACGCATCATCAAAGGTGCAGGCATTCAGCCTGAATAACTTAGAGAGATTTTTATGACCACACGCCGCAATATTCTTCAAATCGGCACTGCTGCAAGCCTTATTCCACTTAGCCTGCAGGCCTATTCTCAATCTAAGCAAGAAAAAATTTGGCCCTCGCAGCCACTCAAAATCATTGTGCCGTTTCCACCAGGCGGATCGTCGGACGCGATTGCGCGCATCATCGCCAACAGCCTCGGCGAAAAACTCAAAGCCGTCGTGATTGTCGAGAACCGCACGGGCGCGAATGGCAGCGTCGGCGCAGGTGTGGTGGCCGCATCGACGGACGCGCACACGATACTGCTTTCCGACATGGGCGCGGTGGCGCTGGCGCATGTGATTAACAAAGACTTGCCCTACAAAGCCACAGATCTGCAAGGCGTGACCATGCTGGCGTATTCACCGCACATGCTGGTCGCCACGCCGTCATTGCCTGCAAACAATTTGCAAGAGCTGGTGGCGCTGTCTAAACGCCGCAAGATCAATGTGGCATCCAGCGGCACAGGTGCGCCCACGCATTTGGCAATGGCAGAAATTGCCATGGAAACTGGGATGCAGTGGACGCACGTGCCCTACCGCGGCGGCGCACAATCGATCGCCGACACGGCGGCGGGCGTGACCGATGTTGTGATGAACGGCATGCTCGCGACACTGCCGCTAGTGAACGCTGGCAGGCTTAAAGTGATTGGCATTTCCAAGCGCACACGCATGGCGATGGTGGCAAATATGCCAACCATTGCCGAGCAAGGCCTGCCTACGTTTGAGTCGGGCACATACCAAGGTGTGGCGGTTGCCAGCAGCAACATGCCCAAAGCGATGGTGGAGAAGCTCAATGCCGCTTTGATAAGCGTCATCCGCGCGCCCGAGGTGCGGGCAAGACTCACGCAAGCGGGCGCCGAAGTCATGACAACAACGCCGCAAGAGACCAGTCAATTTTTGATTGCTGAGCGCAAACGCTGGAGTGGTGTGATTGCACGGGCAGGTAAAAATATAGAAGGAACAACTTAAGATGAAAAGCGAAACTAGAACCCTCCTCCAAAAAGTCTCCACCGCCACGCTGTGCACCGCCTTGTTTAAGCGCGGGCTTTCGCATCAATTTATTCAAAACGTTTTGCCCGTAAGCCTCGGCCATCATGGCTTGCACGGCAATATGGTTGGCCCAGCGTTTACGCTGCGCTACATCCCTGCGCGTGAAGACTTAAACAAGATTGATGTGTTTTTAAACCGCGAGCATCCACAGCGTAAAGCCGTGGAAGAGTGCCCGGCAGGCAGCGTGATGGTGATTGATTCGCGCAAAGATGCACGCGCTGCTTCAGCTGGTTCTATCCTCGTCACACGCCTGATGGTGCGCGGCGTCGCAGGCATCGTGACCGATGGTGGCTTTCGCGACTCACCCGAAATTGGGCAGCTTGCCATGCCGTCGTATCACAGCCGCCCCAGTGCACCGACCAATTTGACCATCCATCAAGCCTTAGATATCAACGTACCGATTGGCTGCGGCGATGCGCCCGTGTGGCCTGGCGACATCGTGGTGGGTGACGCCGAAGGCGTGGTCATCATCCCCGCAAGCATCGCAGACGAAATTGCCATTGAAGCCACCGAGATGACAGCATTTGAAGACTTCGTGACCGCCAAAGTGCTGGAAGGTCGCTCGATTTTGGGACTCTATCCACCAACCGATCCGCAAAGCAAAGTTGATTTTGACGTGTGGCGCAAGGCAAATAATCGGTAGCCTATGAGTACTGAGTTACTAACCGACGCCACGCTCAAAAAGGCTCTACAAGCCATATCCAATAAGGCTTGTACGTGTGCCGTTGGAGTGTGCGCGGCATGGGAAAGTCTGCCCGAAGAACGTTGGCCGAAGGCGCAGATGACGCACATTGGCACGCTGCGCGATCCTGATATTGACGAGCCGACGTTTGAGCAGCATCACACGATTGTCGATGGCAAGCTCACGCACTACGACTCACCCGATGCCCCCATTTCTACCCAGCACTTTCCGTACAACCGCTGCGATATGCACAAGTGCAAAGCATGTGATCGCGTGCTGCTCAAGTACACCGAATACGGCGGGTATTTTGTGGATCAGCGGGTGCGCTGGGCGCGGATTATTCCTGCGTAGCACCAGCTAGCGCCCGCTCAATAAAGTCTTTCGCCACCGTGGTCTTAGGCACGCGCTGCTCGAACCACTGGCGCACGTTGGTCTCTAAGCCAATGCCGTGCATGTAGTTGTAGAGCGCCTTGTTGAGCGCGACACCCAGCGCATCGTGATCTACACCTGTGGGGTCATCAAACTGCACATCGTTTTTAGCGAATACCTTGCCAGAGGCCACATCTGGCAAGGGCTGCAGCGTGATACCATAGTCTGCTGGATGTAAACCTACAGGTGAATGCACGGTGCAGGTAAAGCGGTGGAAATAGCCCGACTGGATGCAGCCTGCCGCAAAAAGTTGCCGCACGTACTCCAAACTATCTACCGTGTCTTGCACCGTTTGCGTGGGGAAGCCGTACATCAAATAGGCGTGAACCAAGATGCCTGCATCACTAAACGCCTTGGTCACTCTCGCAACCTGAGCTACGGATACACCTTTCTTCATCAGCTTGAGTAGCCGATCTGATGCGACTTCTAATCCACCTGAAATGGCAATGCAGCCGCTGTCCGCCATCAGGTTGCACAGGTCAGGTGTGAACGATTTTTCAAACCGCACATTGCCCCACCACGAGATGCTGGTGTTCCTCTGCAAGAGCTCATGGCTAAAGGCTTTGAGCGATTTTGGTGGTGCGGCTTCATCGACCAAATGAAAGCCCGTCTGTCCTGTCTCAGCTACGATTTCTTCCACGCGATTGACAAGCGTTTCGGCGCTTGCTGCGTCATAGCGCGAGATGTAATCCAAGCTCACATCGCAAAAGCTGCACTTCTTCCAATAGCAACCGTGCGCCACGGTGAGCTTATTCCAACGCCCATCGCTCCACAGACGATGCATGGGGTTTAACATGTCGAGCAACGAGAGATATTTGGCAAGCGGCAAGCCATCCCACGTGGGTGTACCCACATCATCAAATGCGATATCGGACTCGACGAAGTTGGTGTATTGCACCGAACCATCCACGCAATGAAACGTTCGCACCAATCTTTTTGCGGAGCGCTTGCCTTGCAGATGCTCAATCAGCGCAAGTAACGGACGCTCGCCCGCGTCTAGCGTGATGTAGTCAAAGTACTCAAATACGCGAGGGTCGGAGAGTTCGCGTAGCTCGGTGTTGACAAAGCCACCACCCAGCTCAATCACGATATTTGGATGCTCGCGTTTGATCGTTTGCGCGATACGAAACGCCGCGTATACGCTACCTGGGAATGGCACAGAGACCAATACCAGCATGGGTTTGTGGCGATCTATCGCAGCCAGCGTGAGCAGCTCTAACGTGCTATCGACTAGCGTTTTTGGCGCAGCCAGCGCATCAGCTAACGGATCAAACGTGGCTTGGCTTGCGGCTAATTTTTCGGCATAGCGTACAAATTCAAAACGGGAATCAACGGCGTGTTTGATGACGTCAGCCAAGTCGTTCAAGTACAGCGTCGCAATGTGCCGTGCGCGGTCTTGTGCACCCAGCGCGCCAAATGCCCAAGCTAGAGGATCGCCGCCGCCTTCCAACTCATCGCTAGCCTCGTAGTTTTCCAGCGCATCAAAGCGTGGGCCTTCAGGCAAAAACCCACGCGCGCCAATGCGGTGTGCCAACGTAGAGTCGCCGCCTTGCAAAAACCGAATCACAGGATTGATAGTGGATGAGTAACTAGCGTACTGATCCATGAACGAATGCAAACTGCTAGGCCAATCCTGCTCTGGCTTCCCAGCCAATAATGCTTCGCAAGCCTTATGGATATTGGCCAAGCCCTCTTTCGACAACAGCTTTAAAACCAGCGCCAGAGCCAAGTCTTCTTGTACGGCTTGCAAACCGCGCGAACGCAAAAACCCCGTGAGATACGCCGTCGATGGATACGGCGTATTGAGTTGCGTCATCGGGGGAATCAATGACAGGATTTTCATGACTTACGTCTGTCCGAGTAAACCGCGTAAGCGCTCAAACTCTTGATCGCTCTGCATGGTCTTACGATTCGTCGCATACGCCATGCTGATGTCAGTAGATTCGCCCGCGGGCTTCACCCACACCCACACGCGGCGCTCACGCACAAATAACATGAAGAACACGCCGATGATGAGCAGCACCGCACCTGTGTAGACAATGGTTTGACCAGGTGATTTAGTCACTTGAAAAACACTGGCTTGCACCTGCGTAAAGTCTTTGAGCTGAAAGATCATCGGCGCAGGATACGCCTTGGCATCCGACAGTGCGAGCACGGCTTGATTGAGCCAGTCGGGTTTATCGCGCACGTCAGCTGCAATGACGCTTGGCGCGGCGAGTTCGTAGAGTACGCCATTCAAAATGCGAATCAACACTTCGCTGGTTTTGACGCGCTGATCTTCTGGCACATTTTTTTCTAAGAAATCGGCAATCCCTTGCAAGCCATCTTTTGCAAAGAGCGACATCACTCGCTCACTCGATGTTTGCAGCGCGATGCGCATATCTGGTTTGGTGGGGTCGCTAGCCTTAGCAAGATAACGCCCAATCGCTGCTTGTGTGGCTGGCGCACTTTGCACGGCTTGGCTTAGGTGCAAGAAACCGTTTACGCTGCCCTTGTCGTCCGATGGAATGCGCCAATAGCGGAAGGGGCTGCTTGGGTCGTCGCGCACACCGATCAAATGCACAGCGGTTTCGCTATCCGTGAACTTGATCGGCAGCATGTAGTTGTGATACTCACGTGCCTGCCCTGCGGCATCACGCAGCTTGTAAGTGATAGACGGCCCCACATTGCGCAAATCTTTTTTGCCAAAGGTCTCGACGTTTAAGACGCGCAGCGCTGAGAACTCTAGGTCTAACTTATCTTTGCCATTGGTCAGCGGCGTGCTCCCGCCAATCGTCCCTTCTATGTCAATGGATTTGCCGCCCGCAGCGATGGGCACAGACTGAAGTCTGACGTGCGAGCCACCATCGTCAAAGCTCGATTGAAAGATGCTCACGCCCTTGTAGGTCACAGGATGATTGACTTCTACGCGGGCGACTGTTTTTTCATTCGTGACTTTGTCATGAATGATGATGTCGCTGGCAAAAAGTTTCGGCATGCCCGTTGAGTAAAAATCAACGACAAATTTTTTGAGTTCAATTGAAAACGGCAGGTCTTGCAAGAGCACGCCCGTGGGCTGCTGCAAGATGGCCGTGCCTGCGGTCTGCCCTTCAGCCACCAAAAGATTGGCGCGAAAGGCAGGATTGGTCACGGGCAAGCGCGAGGATGCGGGAACATCGGCAATCATGCCGCCGCCTGTAAATACGACTTTGTTGCCCCACCACATCTGGGCACGGGTGAGCATGTCGCCGTCTAGCAGCCCGCCAACACAAATAAGAATGATGGCGCTATGCGCAGCGATGTAGCCGATCTTGTGACCTCCGCCTGCTTTGGCTGCGATGAGTGTGCCGTCAGAGCGTTCTTGTGTTTTTGCTTTCCAGCCGATGCCTGCAAAGGCTTGCTGGATATGGGCTGCAGCGGCAACAGGCTGGGAGGCCACAGTCCATGCGGCATTGTGGGCAAAGGCCTTGAAACTTTGCTCGCGCAAGTGTTCTTTAAAATTTTGCAAGTCACGCAGAATTTGCGGCGTGTTACGCGCTACGCACAGGCTGGTGCTAATCACAAGGAACAAAAGGATGAGCAAAAACCACCAAGCGCTATAGACCGCAAAGAGCCCAAGCTTGCTAAACGCCTCCGCCCAAAACGGACCAAATTGATTGACGTAATTCCCGAAAGGTTCTTGCTGTTTAAGAACCGTGCCAATGATGCTGGCAATGCAAAGAACCGTGAGCAGCGCGATGGCAAAGCGCATCGCCGAGAGAAGCTCGACCGCGTTGCGAACCCAGCGAGCCGTATGCTTTAGGCGTAGCCCGTGGGTGGAAACTGACACAAAAACTCGTTCGGTTTAACGCAAGCCCGCGATGTAGTCAGCCAACGCTTTGATCTCACGGTCGTTCAACTTAGCTGTCACTTGGCTCATAGACGCGTTGTTTTTGCGCGTGCCGTCACGAAAGCCTGTGAGTTGCGTCGCCACATAGTCGGCATGTTGACCCGAGAGGCGTGGGTATTGGCTTGGAATGCCCGCGCCTGTTGGACTGTGGCAACCTGCGCAAGCTGGGACTTGACGATCGGCAATGCCGCCTTTATAAATTTTTTCACCCGCTTTGACGAGATCGGCATTCTTAGCAAAGCCCGCTTTTGGTTTTTGCGTAGCCGCCCAGTAAGCGATATTGCGCATGTCATCGTCCGTTAAACCCGCCGCCATGCCACTCATGATGGGATTAGCGCGGCTACCCGATTTGAAAGCTTTTAATTGAGCAAGAATGTACTCGGGGTGCTGGCCAGCCAGTTTGGGATTTGCAGGAATGGCCGAGTTGCCGTCGGCATTGTGGCAAGCCGCGCAGGTAACACCAAACTTAGCAGCGCCTGCTGTCAAGTCTGGCTTGGCTACTTTGGCAGCAGCAGGAGCAGCCTCTTTAGCAGGCTCTTCATTTGCAAAAACAAAGTTAGAGAGAAGTGATGTAGAGACGATGAGGGCAGCAAGTAACTTCATGGCGCAAAAAGAATAGTTAGACAAATGGGGAAAGTACAACCTCGCATTTTACAATGCCTCATGCTCGATACCTCCCACCCCGCCGCGCCGCCGCCCAGCTTGCCTCTAACGGACAAACAAATTATGGGTTGGTTGCACACCGCTAAGTTCCTCACGACAGCGCCAAAACTAGAGTTTCTCCCAGTGCACGACCTGCCTGAAATCGCTTTTGTGGGCCGATCAAATGCTGGCAAGTCCACCTGTATTAATACGCTCACGCAACAGCATCGGCTCGCGTATGCCTCCAAAACACCAGGGCGCACGCAAAGTATCAATCTGTTTGCACTCGGCAAGCAAAAGATCAATGACGCCGTGTTTGCTGACTTGCCAGGTTATGGCTACGCGGCGGTGTCCAAAGCGGACAAGGCACGCTGGCAAGCAGTGATGGCGAATTATTTGATCACCCGCGAAAACCTCAAAGCCGTCGTCTTGATGTGCGACCCTCGCCACGGCCTGACCGACTATGACGAGGCGTTATTGGAGATGCTGCGTCCGCGTGTCGAAGCGGGACTCAAGTTTTTAGTGGTACTAACTAAAAGCGACAAACTCAATAAGACTGAAGGCGCGAAGGCGATGCAGATCGCTAAGCTAAATGCGGGCGGCGGCGAAGTGCGTTTGTTTTCTGCGCTCAAAAAGCAAGGGCTAGAGTCAGTTGGGCGTTTGCTTTGGGATTGGACGCATCCTGACGCTACGCCGATTGCACCTTGAAATATGGACAATCTGCGCCACATCTTCTTTTTCATCTTTTAGAGTTATCACATGGCACTCATCCCTGCAACCATCCTCACCGGCTTTTTAGGCTCTGGCAAAACCACGCTACTCAAACGCATCTTGTCCGAAGCACATGGCCAAAAAATCGCTGTGATTGAAAACGAATTTGGCGAAGAAAACATTGATAACGACATCTTGGTGAGCGACACCAAAGAGCAGATCATTCAGATGAGCAATGGCTGCGTGTGCTGCACCATCCGCGAAGATTTGCGGACGACGTTGACTGAATTGGCAGAGAAAAAACGCAAAGGCGAACTGGACTTTGATCGCATCGTGATTGAAACCACCGGCCTTGCCGACCCAGGCCCTGTGGCGCAAACCTTCTTTATGGACGATGTGATTGCTGAGAGCTATTTGTTAGATTCCATTCTCACGCTAGTGGATGCCGTTCATGCTGCCGATCAACTCAACACCCGCCAAGAAGCGCGCCGCCAAGTGGGCTTTGCCGATCAGCTCTTCATCAGCAAATCGGAGCTGGTGAGCGTTGCTAATTTAGATGCGCTCCAGCATCGCCTCAAACACATGAACCCACGCGCCCCGCAGCGCACCGTGCATTTTGGCAATGTCTCGATTGCTGAAGTCTTTGACTTGCACGGTTTTAATTTGAATGCCAAATTAGACCTAGATCCCGACTTCTTAAAGGTCGAAGAACATCACCACCACGACCATGCGCACGGCGAGGATTGCGATCACCCTTCGCACAATCACGCGCCCAAACACGGCGAAGCAGGTCACGTGCATGACGAACACTGCGGACACGATCACGGCGAGCAACACCTACATCACCACCACACGGACGACGACGTGAAGAGCTTTGTCTTCCGTGCCAACAAGGCACTGGACCCTGCCAAACTGGAAGACTTCTTGGGCGCCATTGTCAATATCTATGGTCCCAAAATGCTGCGCTACAAAGGCGTTTTAAACATGAAGGGTACGGATCGCAAAGTGATCTTCCAAGGCGTGCACCAACTCATGGGTAGCGACCTTGGCCCTGCGTGGGCTGCAGGTGAAGTGCGCAATAGCAAAATGGTTTTTATTGGTATTGATTTGCCCAAAGACATCTTGCTGCAAGGGCTTGAGAACTGCTACGCGTAAATTTAATTCTAGGAACACCCAAATGTCAGAACAAAAAATTGCACTGGTCACAGGCGCCACACGTGGCATTGGCGCAGCGATTGCGGCGCAGCTAAAGAACGACGGCTTTACCGTCATTGGCACGGCAACTTCCGAGGATGGGGCAGCCAAAATCACAGCAACAGGAGTCATCGGTAAAGTGCTGAACGTCATGGACGACGTGGCTTCTGACGCCCTCATCGACGAAATCGTGAAGACCCACGGCGGCCTACACGTGCTCGTGAATAACGCGGGTATTACGCGCGACATGCTGGCGATGCGCCTCAAAGACGACGACTGGGATGCGGTGGTCAACACCAACTTGCGCTCAGTCTTTAGGTTATCGCGCGCCGCCATCAAACCCATGATGAAACAACGCATGGGACGCATCATCAGCATCACCAGCGTTGTGGGCGCATCAGGAAATCCAGGGCAAGCCAACTACGCGGCAGCCAAGGCAGGCGTGGCAGGCATGACGCGTGCGCTGGCACGAGAACTGGGGTCGCGCAACATCACTGTGAACTGCGTGGCACCTGGTTTCATTCAAACAGACATGACGGCGGGATTGAGTGAAGAGCAGCAAAAAGCGCTATTGAGCCAAATTCCACTAGGCGCACTCGGCAAGCCCGAAGATATTGCTGCAGCGGTGTCGTATTTGGCTGGCAGCGGTGCAGCTTACGTCACGGGGCAAGAGTTGCACGTGAATGGCGGGATGTTTATGGCGTAAGTCAGTCTCCGCCAGCCTTATCAATTTCTATAAATAGATCGTCAAAGAATTTGATTGCTTTTTCTGCAATACGGAGCACTGAGGGATTAGCATTTCCACCAAGCACAGGGGGATTAAAAGTCACCCCTCTGTTAGTTACTGGATTGGCAAGTACATCGGACGGCGTAACCTTGATCGTCGCTGTACTACCAGAACCAAGCACATAAGCGCCACCTCCTGCGATATGGCTACCTCCAGTCAAGACTCCACCAGAGAGATAACGGTTGACCCGAGCTGCGTCTGTGCAATAGCTTGTATTCCATGCTCGTCCACGTGACGTGCTTGGTGAACATAGGCAAGAATATCGCTGCTTTTGCGCCTAGCTGAGTACTTGGGATGGAGAGATTTCCAAAAGATCTTCTCCTTGTAATGAGCCTCACATTTGTTCCAAACTCGCTGATGAAAGATCAAGAACAACTCCCATCCATGAGCCAAATCATCAAGTTGGTCAGCATCACGCATGTCCTGCAAATGCTGTTTTGTCTTTTGGTAAGCAATTCGAGGTGGCGTCATATAAATCAAAGGTTACATGGTTGTAGCAACTCATTAGGGAGGGAGTGACACCAAAATCCGAACATAAGAAGATTGGTGCGGCTGGCGGGGATCGAACCCACGACCCTTGGCTTCGGAGGCCAATACTCTATCCACTGAGCTACAGCCGCACACTGTCAGCGGTCAATTGTAGGGCTTGCCCCTTATAATTGAAGGTTAGTTTTTCATTTTTTCCATAGAAGATCCGATTGCCATGAGCGATAACCACAACACAACTGACCACGCAGAAGACCACTCAGGTCCTATCAAAACGCCTAAACAGCTACTGCTTGCTATTGTTTATTCTTTTGTCGTGCCCGTGTTTGGCATCATTGGTTTGACCTACGTAGTGGGTACGCATTTCAAACCTGTGGCTGGCGCGGTTGATCCAACCAAGTCGATTGAGCAGCGCATTGCCAAGATTGGCACAGTCCAAATTAAAGACGCGAATGGCCCTTTGAAATCGGGTGAAGATGTCTTTAAAGCCCAATGTATTGCTTGCCACGGCACGGGTGCGGCGGGCTCGCCCAAGTACCAAGACAAGGCCGCTTGGGGCGCACGCATTGGCAAGGGCTATGCGGCATTGCTTACCTCTGCCCTTAAAGGCAAGGGCAATATGGGCGCGCAAGGCGGCGGTGATTTCGATGACGTTGAAGTGGGTCGTGCCGTGGTGTTTATGGCTAATGCGGGCGGCGCTAAATTTGCCGTACCCGATCGCCCAGCAGCGCCAGCCGCTAAGTAATTTGCCAAAGCCCTCGCTCTAAAGCGTCGGCGGCGATGTGCACATCTTGTGTGTGTACCAAGCCCAATCCTAAATCTGTTGTGAGATAAACGCGTCCTGCGTCGTCAACCGAGGACGCTTGGTAAACCGCATTTAATCCCGTGTGCGATTGAATGCTGAAGTTCTCTGTAAGCCGCCAGATATAAGGCGTGGCGGCCAGTTCCACATAGACGCGCTGGGGGCCATTTTGAAAAAACCATTGCTCCACGCCTTCAGCATCACGCTCGCACAGGTAGTTGCGGCAAATAAAAGAAATAAGTTTTTCGTGCGTCAAGCGCGACCCCTTCGCCACTTTATCGCCACGCGCGCACGCCTCTTTAAAGCCGCCTAAAGCCTGCACACGGTCGTCGCGCATATACCAATCCCCGCGTTCGTCTAGCCCAAGCCAGCCGTGGCAATGCGGCACGTTAGGCCACTTCGCCATCGCCTGCTTAACGATGTCATCCATTGGGGACAATCCCAGATTTAAAAAACTCGCCAACGACTTGCGGCAGCGTTTGCAAATGTCCAGGAAAGCTTTTGAAGCAATCGGCCGCAAAGCCCACATGTCCGCCGTGCTTAGGCTGCCAAAGCTTGACATAGCGCCCCACTTTGCTCGGCTGGGGCAATGACTCATTAGGAATAAACGGATCATTGACCGCGTTAATCGCAAGCGCAGGAATTTGAATGCTGGCTAGATGCGGCTTGGCACTCGCACGCGTCCAATAATCTTCCGTATTTTTGAAACCATGAAGCGGTGCAGTGAAAACATTGTCAAACTCATATAGGTCGGTGCTTGCCAACATTTTTTGCTTATCAAAAAGACTGGGGTATTGCGCCAGTTTTTGCAGTGCACGCGGCTTCATGCTGCGCAAAAACATGGGCGTGTAAATGTATCGATTGAGTCCTTTGCCGATGTGAAAGCCACTGGCCACCAAATCTAACGGAGAACAAATCGAAATAACGCCGCGCACGACATTGCCAGCAGCCCCGCCCAGTTCGCCCGCCCAGCGCATCAGCGCATTGCCGCCTAGCGAGACGCCGATCGCATAAACATCACCCAAGTGCTGCGCTTTAATACGTCGCAAAATCCAATCAATCTCTTGCCAATCACCGCTGTGATACGCACGCGGCGCAAGATTAATCTCGCCACTGCAACCTCTGAAATGTGGCACACAAAAATGGAGGTCGTGATCTTGCGCATACCGCGCAAAGGCACGCGCGTAATGGCTTTGCGACGAACCTTCTAGTCCATGAAACATCACCCACATCGGACGATCAATGGCCGCGCTCGGTGTCAAAAAATCAACATCGATGAAGTCGCTATCAGGTGTCGTCCAGCGCTCGCGGTGGTACCGAATGGCTTGGGCCTTTGGATGCGGCTTAGCCGCCTTGGCAGCCCAAATGGTCTCGAGGTGTGACATCAAACTGCAACCGTGGTTGTAAAACGATGTGGTCGCTTACGTGACTTGACTTCCATCTCGAGTCGCATGGCTTCGTTGACTTGATTAAGCATCAATAATTTGTGATTGCCAAGGCGCACGCGATCAGCCAAGCGCTTGGCAATGGCCATTAAAAAACGGGCGGCAATCATGGGGTACTGCTCCATCAATCGCTCCAAATCACTGCGTGTGAGCTTGGCCACTTCAACTGCTGATTGCGCAGTGCAGTTGGCCGATCTTGGCGTGCCGTCCAGCACACTCATTTCGCCAATCAAATGGCCAGCGCTCAGCACGTTCACAACCACGGTGCTATCGCCAGAGCTCAAGGTTTCAATCAACACTTCACCCTCGAGCACCAAGAGCATGTAGTCGCTAGGCGAGTCGGCTTGATTGGCCACAAAAATCACCGTCCCTTCATTGATCCGCGAAACAGCCATATAACCTGCGACTACTCTCGCATCCTCTAGCGAGAGGGTGACAAGAGCGTCGGGGGTTAACAGCTGCTGCGCGATCGCGTCTAGAGGGGTCTTTGTATTCACGCCCTCGATATTACTCGGTCACCTCCACCAACCGCTTAGCCGCCACGTGGTGATGGTTTTGCATTTTGGTTTTGTGCTTTGCCACTTGAAGATCGATCTTATCAACCAGTAGATCGATGGCCGCATACAAATCGGCATGCACTGTTTCCGCAAAAAAGTCGTGCCCCTTCACATGGATGCTGCACTCCGCTTTTTGTCGTCGGTCTTTCTCTTTTTCATTATCAACACTCAGTAAAACTTTGATGTCGGTCACCTGATCGAAATGTCTATTGATACGTGTAAATTTTTCACTCACATAGCCTTGGATGGCTTGGGTAACTTCAAGGTGATGGCCGCTGATTCTGAGACTCATATAACAAGCTCCTAATAATGAAAAGAAACAAACGCTGTGCTTGCAAACTATTTGCAAGCACAGGTTCACTTTGCACATATTCCCAAAAAGATGCAAGGGAAATGTTTGGCATAGAATCCTATATTTCGAGGAGGCGAGTCACATGCTAAATATCTTCACGCTCGCCAACGGCCGCTTATTTCAGGAAGAAATCGAATCGCTAGAGGAACTCTCACAGTTCCAGCCGATTTGGGTGGATCTTGAATCACCGACGCACGAAGAAAAGCGCTGGGTGGCTCAGTACTTTGGACTCTCTGTTCCTGAAGACGCGATGGACGAGGACATCGAAGAATCCGCTCGCTTTTACGAAGAAGACAACGGCGATCTGCACATTCGCTCGGACTTTTTAATTGCCGACACCGAAACCTCGCACACGGTTCGTGTCGCGTTCATCTTGAACCAGCACAACGCCGAGCTAAAAAGCCGAGGCGTGTTGTTCTCCATCCACGACGAAGACCTTCCCGTCTTTCGCCTACTACGTCTGCGCGCACGCCGTATGCCTGGGCTAATTGAAGACGCGAAAGATGTGCTATTAAAACTCTTTGATGCCGACGCCGAATACTCCGCAGACTCGCTAGAGAGTATTCACGACTCATTAGAAGCCACTAGCCGCAAGGTGCTTGCAGGTAATGTTACGGACGAAATTGCCAGTGAAGTGCTGGCCAATATCGCGAGTGACGAAGACATGAATGGGCGCATCAGGCGCAACGTCATGGACACGCGCCGCGCCGTCAGCTTTATGCTACGCAGCAAAATGCTCAACGCCGAACAAAACGAAGAGGCACGTCAAATTTTGCGTGATATTGATTCACTGGATTCGCATACGGCGTTTTTGTTTGACAAAGTGAACTTTTTGATGGCCGCCACCGTTGGCTTTATCAATATCAACCAAAACCGTATCGTCAAAATTTTCTCTGTTGCCAGTCTTGCGCTTTTACCGCCCACACTCATTGCGAGCGTGTATGGCATGAATTTAAAGTTCCCCGAGCTTGAGTTTTTAGGGGTGTGGAGCTATCCCTATACCGTGTGTTTGATGATTGCCAGCGCCCTCATCCCCATGTGGTACTTTGGAAGACGCGGCTGGCTCAAATAGCCATCAACAATTGCACCACAATCGCTGCCGAATAAGGGCTGGCGGTGGTTTGCACGAATTGCAAAAAGTCACCGTGCGCGGCATCATCGGCTCTATCAGAAATCGTCCGCACAGCCGCAAACGCCACGCCGTAATCCAAGCAAACTTGCGCAATCGCAGCGCCTTCCATCTCGACCGCTAAGGCATCAGGAACGACCGCTTGCAGCGCCTGACTCTCTGCGGTGGTCGAGACAAAACGATCGCCACTCACCATCAAACCAAGGTGTAGGCGTGCGTGCGGCAGTGCGCGGCTAACAGCGCTGGCTAACTCGACGCTCAGCACCACATCAGCAGCAAAGCGACTCACGCCCGTCAACGGGACTTCAAACCTTGGGAAGAGTGGTGAAGCGTCCATGTCGTGATGTAAAAACTCGGTTGCCACGACCATATCACCCACTTGCACGCTTGGATGCAGACCGCCTGCAACGCCCGTAAATACAAGGCTTTGCACGCCAAACCGCTCAATCAAGATCGTTGCCGTCGTCGCTGCCGCGACCTTGCCAATGCGTGACAACACCACGATGACCTCACGTCCATGTAATTGGCCGAGCCAAAAATCACGTCCTGCAATCGTTTGTTTTTGCTGGCCTTGCATCAGCGCCAACACGGCGGTCAGCTCCTCTTGCATGGCACTCACAATAGCGATGCGACTCACGATTGAACTCATGACTTCTTAATTGGACGCTGCCAATTGGCAAGACTGACTTGCTTGCCACGCGCCACCGTCAAAGCCCCAGCTGGCGTGTCCTTGGTCACGGTCGAACCCGCGCCAATCGTGCCACCCGCGCCAAGGGTGGCGGGTGCCACGATCACGCAATTGCTGCCCACGTGCACGTCCGCTTCAATCACGGTTTTGTGTTTATTCACACCGTCATAGTTCGCCGTAATCGAGCCTGCACCAAAGTTGACGCGCTCGCCAACTGAAGCGTCTCCGATGTACGCCAAATGGTTCGCCTTTGCGCCTTTGGCAAGCGTCGCATTTTTCACTTCGACGAAGTTGCCAATGTGAACATCTTCGCCCAGATTCGCTCCTGGACGCAGCCGCGCGAAAGGTCCCACCTTTGCGCCAGCGCCCAGCAGCACGGGCTTGCCAGCTTGACCTTCGATGTGCGTAAAGGCTTGAATCACCGCACCGCTTTCAATCGTCGCGTCCATGATCACGCAGCTGCTGCCGATGCTGACGTTATCGCCCAGCACCACCGCACCCGCAAACACACAGTTCACGTCGATGTCCACATCCATGCCGCAGTGAAGCGTGCCGCGCACATCGAACCTTGCAGGGTCGGCCAGTCGCACACCTTGCTCCATCAGGGCTAGCGCGGTACGCACCTGCAAAGCCCGCTCCAAAGCGGCCAGCTGGACAGGGCTATTCACGCCATCCACTTCCACATGATCCGTAATGCAAGTTGCCAATACTGGCGTGTTGGCAGCTACCGCGTGTTTGACGACATCAGTCAGATAAAACTCAGCCGCGGCATTGTTGTTGTCTAACTTAGCAAGCCAACTTTTAAGCAAGCGCGTGGGCGCTGCCATGATGCCGCTGTAGCACTCGTGAATCTCACGCAGCAAAGGCGTTGCATCTTTGTGCTCCACGATGGCGACGACGTGGTCGCCTTTGGTATTGCGCACGATCCGGCCATAGCCCGTGGGATCGTCAAATGAAATCGTGAGCAATGCCAAATGCTGACCTGCACACTGCTCAATCAAAGTTCGCAATGTCTCAGGCTTCGTCAGTGGCACATCGCCCGACAAAACGAGCGTGATGGACTCATCGTCTGGCAACAGCGGCGCGGCCTGCTGCACGCAGTGTCCTGTGCCGAGTTGCGGCATTTGGCGTACCGTTTGAAATGATAAAGCATGCTGGGAAGCCACAGCGGGCGTGGCCTGCGCGAATGCCATTTTTGCAAGAGCCGCTTCAACCACATCGGCCTCATGCCCCGTCACCACCACAATCTGAGCGGCAGCCAAGGTGCGCGCCGTATCCAGCACATGCTGCACCAGCGGGCGTCCAGCCAGGCGCTGCAGCACTTTGGGCGTAGCGGACTTCATGCGCGTCCCCTTACCCGCCGCCATCACCACCACATTTAAATTAGCCATTTACCACACTCCTATTCATTCTTTTGGATTATCAAGGCAACCCAGAGATGGGACAATCTGCGCACTCCCCATAAAAATAAGAATTGAATCGCACGCATGTCAGATGGTTTGAATGTCGCCCAGCGCGACGCCGTTAATTTCCTCACTGGTCCCTCCCTCGTTTTAGCTGGCGCTGGCTCGGGCAAAACCCGCGTCATTACGCACAAGATCGCACGACTCATCGAGGCGGGGCTAGAACCCAAGCGCATCGCCGCCATTACCTTTACCAACAAAGCTGCCGCGGAAATGCGCGAGCGCGCCAAAGCGATTTTGCAAACCAAGTCGATGGGCAAAGCGGCCAAAGAACTCACCATCTGCACTTTCCACGCACTCGGCGTGCGAATGCTGCGTCAAGACGGCTCGGTACTCGGACTCAAACCCAACTTCAGCATCCTAGATTCCAGCGATGTCGAGTCCATGCTGAAAGACGCAGGCGGCACGGTGGACGCGGCTACGGCACGCGGTTGGCAGTGGACGATTAGCGGCTGGAAGAGTGCGGGGCTGACAGGTGACACCGCACTGGCTGCGGCTAAGAACGAGGATGAGCGCGTCACAGCCATCATCATGCAAAAGTACGAAGAGCGACTCTCGGCGTATCAAAGCGTGGACTTTGATGACCTCATCGGTCTGCCGCTCAAACTGCTCCGAGACCACCCCGAGGTTTGCGCCAAATGGCAAGCTGCCTTTGGTCATGTGTTGGTCGACGAATACCAAGACACGAATGCCACGCAGTACGAAATGCTGAAGCTTCTGGTCGGTGAACGCGCCCGCTTTACGGCGGTGGGTGACGACGACCAATCCATTTACGGCTGGCGCGGCGCAACGCTGGACAACCTGCGCCGACTCCCCACGGACTATCCGCATTTGAAGGTGATTCCGCTAGAGCAAAACTACCGCTCGACGCCGCAAATTTTGCAAGCCGCCAACAATGTGATTGGCAACAATCCCAAGCTGTTCCCTAAAAAACTGTGGAGCGACATCAAGGCGGGCGAACCCGTGCGCGTGGTGGATGCCGATAGCGAAGAACACGAAGCCGAGCGCGTGGTGGCGCGCATCCAATCCTTGCGAGCTTCCGAGGGCGCTATTGCCGCACAACCCAAAGATTACAAAGACTTCGCGGTTTTGTACCGTGCCAATCACTTGGCGAAAGCGTTTGAAAAAGCGATGCGCAAGGCGGCCATTCCGTACAAAGTTTCGGGCGGTCAAAGCTTTTTTGACCGCGCTGAAATCAAAGACTTGTGCTCGTGGTTGCGGTTACTTTCCAACAACGACGATGACCCTGCGTTCATCCGCGCCGTGTCCACACCCAAGCGCGGCATCGGTCACGCCACGCTGGGCACGCTGGGCAACTTTGCGTCTAGTTACAAACTCAGTTTATTTGAGGCGCTATTTACATCGTCCCTTGGCGGGGCCTTATCCAGCAAGGCTTTAGGGGCATTGCACGAGTTTGGGCGCTACCTAAACGATCTCGAATTTCGCGCTCGGCAAACAAACGGCGCAGAAGATGCGAAGGCGTTTTTGATGGAATGGCTGAAAGACATTGGGTACGAAAAGCACCTCATGGAAGGCGCTGAAACCGAAAAGCTCTCCGCTGCACGCTGGGCGAATGTGGTCGACTTTGTGGACTGGATGAGTAAGCGCTGTGGCGGCGAGATTGATGACACAGCAGGCGTGACCTTGGTCAGCGAATCAAAGACGTTATTAGAGGTCATCCAAAACGTCTCGTTGCTCTCCACGTTATCGCAAAACGAAGGTGAGCAAAACGTAGTCACGCTCTCAACCTTGCACGCCGCCAAGGGCCTCGAGTGGCCGCATGTGATGCTGGTGGGCGTGACCGAAGGCTCATTGCCGTTTAGTCGAAACGTCAAAAAAACAAAATCTACTGACAAGAAAAAAGATGCTGATGACGAGGAAGATGTCGTTGTCGAATCCAGCTCTGAAGACGAAGTGACGCGCCTGCAAGAAGAGCGCCGCCTGATGTACGTGGGCATTACACGCGCACGCAACACGCTGATGGTCAGCTGGACAAAAAAGAAAAAAGCAGGTCGTGAGATGGTGAGCGCTTTCCCGAGTCGCTTTATTGCCGAAATGGCATTGGATGTGCAAACCACCCGCGAGGATCCGATGGCAAAACTCAAGGCACTCAGGGCAGAATTTGCAGCCAAGGCAGCGGTGACAGCAGCGCAGCAATTAGCCGTCAGTGCCCCCTAAACTTAGGGGCATGTCACACATCCCCGCTTCCTCTGCCCTCGCGCGTTTTCGCGTTATTGATCTCACCCAAGTTCGCGCAGGTCCTACCGCCTGCCGCCAGCTCGCCGACTGGGGCGCGGACGTGGTGCAAGTCCAAATGCCCGACCACATGCGCGGCGACGATACGCTGGGCGGACAAGACGGCTCGGACTACCAATACACGCACCGTAACAAACGCTCCATTACGCTGAACTTGAAAGAGCCCGAGGGCATCAGCGTGCTCAAGCAATTGATTGCCAAAGCCGATGTGGTGGTGGAGAACTTTCGCCCTGATGTGAAGTTTCGTCTCGGCATTGATTACGAGTCACTCAAGGCCAGCAATCCTGGACTCGTGTACGCCAGCATTTCGGGATTTGGGCAAACAGGACCACTGGCCCAGCGTCCGGGTTTCGATCAAATCGCACAGGGCATGGGCGGCCTGATGTCCGTGACAGGCGACCCCACGGGCGCACCCATGCGCGTGGGCATTCCGATTGCGGATTTGTGCGCGGGCATCTTTGCGGCGCAGGGCATCTTGGTGGCGCTGCTAGAGCGCGAAAAATCAGGGCAAGGTCAATGGTTGCATACATCGCTCCTAGAGTCCATGCTCTACATGATGGATTTTCAAACCTCGCGCTGGTTGATTGATGGCGAAGTCGCCACGCAAGCGGGCAACTTCCACCCGACCAGCATCCCAACTGGCGTGTACAAAGCACGCGATGGCTATATGAACATCGCCGTGTTTGGCTCCAAAATTTGGGAGCGCTTTTGCGATATTTTGGGAGCACCCGAGTGGGTCACGGACGCGCGATTTATGGACAAACCCGGCCGCTCGGTCAACCGCGATGCGTTAAATAGCGACATCAACCAGCGCCTCGCCAAGCAAGACCGTGCGTATTGGATTGAGCGCTTAAACGCTGGCGGCGTGGCTTGCGGCGTGATTAACAACATGAGGGAGGCGCTAGAGGAGCCGCAAATCCAGCATCTCAAGATGGTGAAGGATGTCGTCTCGAACCGCATGGGCGCACAAAAAATGATGGGGCAGCCTGTTCAGTTGGAACGCACACCCAGCACGATTGCAAGATCTGCACCGAAACGCGGTGAGCACACGGTAGAAATTTTGGAAGAGTTTGGCTACAGCGCGGATGACGTTGCGCGGCTCAAAGCCACAGGCGTTTTTTAAAGGATAGGGCAATGGCAAGCATGGAATACATCTCAACAACCGAGCGCGTGAAAGTGTGGCTTGACACCACCACTTTGCATGTTCAATTCAACAATCCTGCGCGGCACAACGCGCTCTCGGTCGATATGTGGGAGGCTGTCCCGCCCTTGCTGGATGTGGCTTCCCATGATGATCGTGTCCGCTTAGTTGTGTTCTCAGGCGCAGGCGAAAAAGCTTTTGTCTCGGGCGCAGACATCACGCAGTTTGAAGACCAACGCGCCGCCAAAGAAGCCGTGGATCGCTATGAAAAAATGGCTGAAGAATGCTTGCAAAGCATCGCCAACTTTGCCAAGCCCACACTCGCTTGCATCCAAGGTTATTGCATTGGCGGCGGCGTGAATGTGGCGATTAGCTGCGATATCCGCATCGCGTCCAGCAATTCCGTGTTCTCCATCCCCGCAGCAAGACTGGGCTTAGGTTACCGCTATTCAGCCATGAAAAATTTGGTCGACTTAATCGGCCCTGGCAACGCCAAAGATTTATTCTTTTCTGCACGCAAGATTGATGCGGACGAAGCACGATTTTTAGGCTTAATTTCGCGTGTCTGCGAGCCTGCCGATTTGCATACTTTGCTGAAGGAATACACGGATGCACTCGCCGTGAACGCGCCCATCACCATTGCTGCGGCCAAGGCGATCACGGCGGAGATTTTGAAACCTTCTCCCGAACTAGATATGGCGAAGTGCCAAACCTTGATTCGCGGTTGCTTTGAAAGCGCAGACTATGCCGAAGGCCGCAAAGCGTTTATGGAAAAGCGCAAACCTGTTTTTGCAGGGAAATAAAAATGAAATCATATTGGATGGAAACCAACGGTGAGACCGCCACGATTGACTTGCGCGATGTCGCAACACCAACGCCCGCAGCAAATCAGCTGCTGGTCAAAATGCACGCCGCCAGTTTGAACCGCGGTGAATTTATTGTGGGACACGGCTTGCACAAAGCAGGCGCGGCAAAACCCATTGGCACGGATGGCTCGGGCGAGGTGATGGCTTTGGGAGAAGGCGCAAGCGGCTTCAAAGTCGGTGATCGTGTCATGGGACGCTGTGCAGGTGCTTTTTCCGAATATGCCTTGATGTCAACTGCCGAGGCCATGCACATTCCCGCGAACTTAGGCTGGGAAGCCTCAGCCAGCGTGCCTTTGACGGGGCATGTGGTGTTTGACATGCTGGTTCTGCAAGGCCGTTTAGTCAAAGATGAATGGCTACTGATCAACGGCGTGGCATCAGGCGTTGGCGTAGCAGCATTGCAAATGGCAAAGGCCATCGGAGCCAAAGTCATTGGCACATCAGGATCATTTGACAAACTGGCACGTCTGAAATCGCTAGGACTCAACGTGGGCATTTGCACACGCCAAGCTAACTTTCATGACGAGGTGATGGCAGTCACTAACGGCAAAGGCGTGAACTTAGTGATCAATACCGTGGGCGGTTCGGTGTTTGCCGAAGACGTGCGCACTATGGCATTTGAAGGCCGCTTGGCGATGGTCGGTTATGTGGATGGTCAACTGCACACCGACCTCTCGATTGAGGCGCTGCACGCGAAGCGCCTCACGCTGTTTGGTGTGTCCAACAAACTACGCAGCCCTGAGCAACGAGCCTCTGGCGTGCCGCGCTTTCGTACCGAAGTGTTACCGATGTTGGCAGACGGCCGCATCACGCCGCTGGTCGATAAAGTATTTGCGTTTAACGATCTACCCGCTGCCAAAGCCTGCATGGATGCGAGTGAACATTTGGGCAAAATCGTGGTGCGGATTTCAACATGAGCAAATGCATCATGAAAAATACTAAAAACAGGCTCGCAGCCCTTATCCTGCTTGGCTTAGCGCAGAGCGGATTCGCTCAAATGACACCCTCTGACTACCCCAGCAAGCCGATCAAACTCGTCGTTGGCTTTGCTCCCGCAGGCGCTGCCGACTACGTGGCACGCGCTATGAGCGACCAACTGGGCAAGGCACTCGGGCAAACCGTGATCGTGGAAAACAAAGCGGGCGCAGGCTCTAGCATTGCCGCTGAGTTTGTGGCTAAAGCACCCGCCGACGGCTACACCCTTTTGATTGCCAGCCCGAGCAGCATGTCGGTCAATCCTGCGCTGAGCACCAAGCTAGGTTACAGCCCGCGCGACCTTGCGCCCATTAGCAAAATGACCAGTTCGCCCTTGGTGATTGCGGCGAGCGCCAAGTCCAATATCACATCCATCAAAGAGCTGATCGCACAGGCAAAGAAAGCACCTGGCACGCTGAACTACGCCAGCTCGGGCAATGGCTCGGCGCCACATTTAGGCGGTGCACTGTTTGCGCAAGTGGCAGGGTTGGACATGCAGCACATCCCATTCAGAGGTGGTGCGCCCGCCATTGCGTCGGTCATTGCAGGCGATACGCAGCTGACGTTTGGCACACCGCCCTCGGTGTTACCAATGGTGAAAGCGGGGCGACTGCGCGGCCTCGCGGTCAGCACGCGCGAGCGCTCGGCGCTCTTCCCCGAGCTGCCCGCCATGCGCGAAGCAGGCCTGCCCGACTACGCCATCGAGTTTTGGTATGGCCTGTTTGTGCCCGCCAATACGCCGCCCGCCATTGTTAAAAAATTGTTTGAAGCCACGCGCACCGCGATGAGCCAGCCCAGTGTGAAAGCCGCGCTGGCGCGTGAAGGCACGGAGGTAGCGCTGTCAAATTCGCCAGAAGCGTTTGCTACTTTTTTGGCTGAAGATTCCAAATTTTGGACGCGCTTGGTTAAAGATGCACAGGTGAAATTAGATTGAACGCCTCCGTCCTCTCCCATCCTGTCATCACCTCACTGCTCCCCGTCATCTTGCTCATCGCCACAGGCTATGTGGCTGGCAAGCAAGGCTGGATAAGGGCTAGCGCTAAGGGTGACTACTCGAACATTATTTTCTTTTTGCTCTTGCCGCCGCTTTTATTTCGTACGATGGCGCAAACGCATCCCGAAAATTTACAAGTGCTGCCCGTGCTTGCCTATCTTGGCAGCATGGTGATTTTGTTTGCAATGGTGCTGGCTTGGACGGGCATCAACCAGCGCGGCGCCATACTGGGTTTAGCCGCAACCTATGGCAACACGGTCATGATTGGCATCGCACTGGTGGGTTTTGCTTATGGCGAAGCAGGACAAGCGGTGCTTTTTAGTTTGCTGTCGGTGCATGCCATCATCATGCTCACCTCGGCAACGCTTTTTTTGGAATGGATGCGTAGCAAAGATAGCGATGCGCATCCCGTGCGGGCAGCACTTGAAGCCTTGCGCGGTGCGCTCTTGCAACCCACCACATGGCCGATTTTGCTGGGGCTTGCATTTAGCCAAACGGGCTTCTCGCTGCCTGTGGTCATTGATAGGCCATTGCAACTGCTGGGGCAAGCATTTAGTCCACTCGCTTTGGTGCTGGTGGGACTCACGCTGTCCGTCACAAAGTTTGGCGATCACATCAAACCTGCGCTAGGTTTATCGATTCTCAAAAACTTCGTGCAACCCATACTGGTATTGGGTTTGGGGCTAATGCTGGGACTGCACGGCATACCGCTCACGGTGATGGTGGTGGCCGCATCGCTGCCCATGGGCGCGAATGTGTTTATGTTTTCGCAGCGCTACCAAGAGTCAGAAGATTTGGTCACGACGAGTGTTTCCGTCTCAACCGTGATGGCGCTTTTTAGTGTGGCGTTGACGATGTCGTTGACACCGCTTATTGGCATGCTTTGACCCCCCTGTCACCTCGCGGTGACATCCCCCCTACTTCGCAGGGGAGAACAGGGGAACCGGTATTAGTTTGCCCCTGCGAAGTAGGGGAAATGTCGCAAAGCGACAAAGGGGTTCTTTCTATGCTCAAACTCTCCATCCTCGACCAATCAGTCGCGGTTCAAGGTCGAAGCCACTCAGATAGCATCCAAGCCACGCTGGCATTGGCCGAGAAGGCTGAAAGCTGGGGCTATCACCGCTTTTGGGTCAGCGAGCATCACAGTCATCCCACCATCGTCGGCTCTGCACCCGAAGTGCTAATGGCTGCCATTGCCTCGCGCACTTCGCGCATCCGCATTGGTAGCGCAGGCGTGATGCTGCCGCACTACGCTTCGCTCAAAGTCGCCGAGCAATTCCGCGTGCTGGATGCCCTAGCGCCAGGCCGCATCGACCTTGGGGTGGGACGCGCACCAGGCAGCGACCAGCGCACCTCGCGCTTGCTCAATCCCGATCCAAGGTCTAGCGACAACTTTCCACGTCAAGTGCAAGAATTGATGGTGTGGACTGGCCCGCAAGCCACACCTGATAAGGCACGCGCGAGTGCCGATTCCACTCTATACCCCACCGCCTACGGCGTGCAGGCCTTTCCGTCTAGCACGACCGCGCCCACGATTTGGATGCTCGGTAGCTCAGACTATGGCGCGCAACTTGCCGCCGAACTCGGCCTGCCCTACGCCTTTGCGTACTTCATTACCGACGGGCAAGGCTTAGAGCAGGCGCTCGATATGTATCGCCAAAACTACAAGCCCAGCGAGGCGCATCCCAAGCCACAAGCGCTGCTGTGCGTGTGGGCGCTGGCCGCCGATACTGAGGCGGAAGCATGGCGGCTATTCCAAAGCCGGGCACGGGCGCGTATGGACAGAAACTTGGGGCGCAATACGGCGCTCTCGTCGCCCGAAGATTCGGTGCGCGAATGGACGCCCATGGAAGAGCGTGCGCTGGAGCAGCTCAAAGCGGGCGCATTCGTAGGTACGGGCGGACAAGTCGTTGGCAAGTTGGAAGCGCTGGCAGACAAGCACGGCATTGACGAGATCGCCGTCATCACGTGGACACATGACCCAGCCGCGCAGGCGCGGTCATATGAGCTGCTCGCAAGCGCCCTTTAAAATGCAAGGATGACTACAACAACCCTTCTTGCCGACTACACGGCCCCTGCTTTTTGGATTGACAGTGTTGACCTCACGATCGATCTTGATCCCACAAAAACCCGCGTCTTGAGCAAAATGCGTGTGCGCCGCAATCCTGATGTGCCTGCGCAAGCGCTGAAACTAGATGGCAAAGAACTCAATCTCGCTCGCGTGCTGGTGGCTGGGCAAGGTACCAGCTTCAAGATGGAGACGATGGCAAATGGCGACGAAAAGCTGGTTTTAGAAAAACTACCCGAAGGTTTTGAGCCGTTTGATTTAGAAATTTTCACCACTTGCAACCCGACCAAAAACACATCGATGTCGGGCCTTTATGTCAGCAACGATTCGTTCTTTACTCAGTGCGAGGCCGAGGGCTTTCGGCGCATCACTTACTTTTTAGATCGCCCTGATGTGATGGCGAGTTACACCGTCACACTACGTGCCAGCAAAGCCGACTATCCCGTGCTGCTGTCCAACGGAAACCTTGTGGAACAAGGGCTGCTGGAAGGTTCGGGTAACGAGGGCAGGCATTTTGCTAAATGGGTTGACCCACATAAAAAACCTTGCTATTTGTTTGCGCTGGTGGCGGGATTGTTGGTTTGCCATGAGCAAAAAATCAAAGTCAAATCGGGCTCTGAGCATCTGCTGCAAGTCTATGTGCGCCCTGGTGATTTGGACAAAACCGAGCACGCGATGAAGTCGCTGATGGCATCCATTGCGTGGGACGAATCGCGCTTTGGTCTGTCGCTCGATTTAGAGCGCTTCATGATTGTTGCCGTGGGCGACTTCAACATGGGAGCGATGGAAAACAAGGGGCTCAACATCTTCAATACGAAGTACGTGCTGGCAACCCCAAGCACGGCAACGGACGGCGACTTTGCAGGCATTGAGAGCGTAGTGGCGCACGAGTATTTCCATAACTGGACAGGCAACCGCATCACCTGCCGCGATTGGTTTCAGCTCTCGCTCAAAGAAGGCCTCACGGTCTTCCGCGATCAAGAGTTCAGCATGGACATGAGTGGCAGCGATACAGCCGCCGCTGTGCAGCGTATCGAGGATGTGCGCAATCTGCGCACCGTGCAGTTTGGCGAAGACGCAGGCCCGATGAGCCATGCTGTGCGTCCTGCCGAGTACTCGGAAATTAACAACTTCTACACACCCACCGTTTACGAAAAAGGCGCGGAAGTCGTGCGCATGATGCAAACACTCGTTGGCAAGGACGGTTTCAAAGCTGGGATGGCGCTCTACTTCCATCGCCACGACGGACAAGCGGTGACCTGTGATGATTTTGCTGGGGCGATAGCAGACGCCAATCCTGCATCAGCACTCGCGCAACATCTGGTGCAGTTTAAAAATTGGTATAGCCAAGCAGGTACGCCGCGCGTCAATGTCCATGCGACTTACGACGCTGTTGCTCAAAGCTATGTACTCACGCTCACGCAAAAGCTGCGTGAAGGCCAAGCGCCGTTTGTGATTCCGTTTGCACTCGGCTTGCTTGCGCAAGACGGCGCTGAGCTTGCCAAAACTCATCTGCACGTGATGACACAAATGAGTGAGACGATTCGTTTTGATGGCGTGGCGACAGTGCCTGTGCCCTCGCTGCTGCGTAGTTTCTCTAGCCCCATCATTGTGGACTACGACTACACGGACGCCGAGCTGCTCGCGCTGATGGCGCATGACACGGATGCCTTCAACCGATGGGAAGCCGCGCAGCGCTTGATGCTGCGCCAGATCATTGCAGCTGTGAGCGACACCTCTGCCGCGCCCGCACTGCAAGCAACGACCGTTGATGCCCTCAAATCTACCCTTGTGGAAGCCAAGCTGGATGCGGCCTTCAGGGCAGCTGTATTGACTGTGCCATCTGAGAGCATGATTGCCGAGCAGATGACGGAGATTGACCCACAGCGCATCCACACAGTGCGCGAAGCTGTGCGCGTGCAACTGGCCACTGCGTTGCAAGCTGAATGGCAAGCTGCTTTTGATGAGAATCAAACCAGCGGAAAATACACGCCCGACGCAGTGTCCAGCGGTAAGCGCTCGTTAGCGAATATGGCTCTCGTTTATTTATGTCTTTCTAATCAAGCCATATCCAGCAAGGCTTACCAACGGTTTATTGACGCCAGCAACATGACGGATCGCATGGGTGCGCTCGTTGCATTAGTCGCATCCAAACATCCGCTCGCCACCGAAGCGTTGGCGCATTTTCATGCGCTGTTTGCAGGTGACGATTTGGTCATCGACAAATGGTTCGCGCTGCAAGCGGGCAACACCGACACCGAGGGTGACATCTTGCCGCTGGTTAAAACATTGATGAAGCACCCTGACTTCAAAGCCAGCAACCCCAATCGTTTTCGCAGTTTGGTGTTTAGTTACTGCTCCGCCAACCCTGCCGCGTTCCATCGCTTGGATGCGGCGGGCTACGTGTTTTGGGGTGAGCAGGTGCTGGCGCTGGACGCCTCCAATCCACAAGTTGCAGCGCGTTTGGCACGCGCCCTAGAGCGCTGGAAGAAACTGGCCGAGCCCTACAAAAGCGCTGCCCGCACCGCCATTGAACGCGTCGCGGCCAAAGGAAACTTAAGCCGCGATGTGCGCGAAGTGGTCACGCGGGCGTTAGCTTAGTTATTTCATCCGATTGACGTAACGACACTGGTTGGCATCAAACCATGTCACTGAAAATTCGCTAATCACGCCATCACTGGACTTGGCAACCCGCTCCACCCGTAGGCAGACAACACCTGCTTTGAGTGCAAAAACTGCGGGCGACCAATCGGGCGCTAGGCCTTGTCCGATATGGTCTTCAGCAGTGGCGATCCAAAACCCAAGGCGCTCTTTGTAGAACTGATACAGCGCTTCGCCCAAATCTGCGGCGCTTAATTTGGGGTGATGCTTGCTATCAAAATAAATTTCTTCTAAAGCCACAGGCGTGCCGTCCAACAAACGTAAACGACGCACGCGATAGCACTGACTAGAAAACGATACACGGAAAGCAGTCGGCGTATCGACCTTATCAAACGCCAAGACTTGCGCTGTCGGCAATCCACCGCCACGCAGCAGCTCTAGTTTAAAAAATTCATAGACACTTTTGCCACCACCCAGCCCCACATCTTTAGCTGCACAAACATAAGTGCCCGATCCTTGCCTGCGCGTGAGCATTCCGCGCAAAGCCAATTCCGATAAGGCTTTGCGCAGAGTTCCCACAGCAACATTCAATTTTTTTGCGAGTTCAACCTCAGGTGGCAAGCGATCCCCTGCGGCATAAAGCCCCGCTGTGATTTCGCGCTGTAGCAGTTCGCTGATTTGGATATAGATCGGCAATGAGGTTGAACTGTTTAGCATGAGGGTATTGTAAAGTCATTTACTATTGATATACTACGCCGCATGAACACAATCACTAGCCCCATTGTCCCTGTTAAGAGTCAAGATCTAGACGCTGCCGAGGTCTCGTGGTTCGCGCCGATTTGCTCGGACGACTACCGCTACCTTGGCGTGCCTGATGGCAATTTGCGCTCTAGTTTTGAAAACACTAGCCGCATTGTGCAAACCGCCGACAGACTTGGCTTTCGCAATCTGCTCTGCCCGTCGAGCTATCAAGTCGGGCAAGACACGCTCAGCTTTGTTGCCGCAATGGCCCCGCTGACTAAACAGATGAGTTTGCTTGCCGCCATCCGCTGCGGCGAGATGCAACCCATCATGCTGGCGCGAACCGTTGCTACGCTAGACCATATGCTGAAAGGCCGCTTGACGCTGAACGTCATCTCGTCGGACTTTCCAGGCGAGATCGCCAGCAACGAACTGCGCTATCAACGCAGCAAAGAAGTCGTCGAAATTTTGAAGCAGGCATGGACGCAAGATGAAATTAATTACGAAGGCAAGGTCTACAACTTCAAAGGCCTCAATACCGCGCCAGTCAAGCCATACCAACAAAACGGCGGGCCACTTTTGTACTTTGGCGGTTACTCGCCCGATGCAGTGAATCTGTGCGCTGAACACTGCGATGTGTACCTGATGTGGCCAGAGGCTGAAGCACAACTCGCCGACCGAATGCGTGTGGTCAACGAGCGCGCGCAGCACTACGGTCGCACCATTGACTACGGCCTGCGCATCCATATGATCGTGCGCGACACTGAAGCCGAAGCACGCGAATACGCCGAAGATTTAGTCAGCCAGTTAGACGATGAAATTGGCAGGCAAATCCGTGAACGTGCCTTAGACGCGAAGAATTTTGGCGTATCGATTCAAACCCAAAACCTCAAGCTGGCTGACGAGTCGGGTTACATCGAACCCCATATTTGGACGGGCATCGGACGCGCTCGCTCTGGCTGTGGCGCGGCACTGGTGGGTTCGGTTGATCAAGTCATGAGCAAGATGGAGCGCTACCAAAAAATGGGAATTCGCGCCTTCATCTTTTCGGGCTATCCCCATTTGAATGAGTGCGAACAGTTCGGCACCAAAGTGTTGCCGCATCTTAAAACTTGCTCGCTGCCTCATGTGTATGGACGTGTACCATCGTCAACACCTGCTACGCCACTTGGGAATGGGCAAAGAAAATAACAAGATGCAAAAAATAAAACTCCATCCCTCGCTCCCCGATTTCAGTCGCATCGTTTACGGCGCTTGGCGCATGAACGACGATGTGAACAACGCGCCTAAAGATGCGCTTGCCAAAATTCAAGCAGCATTAGACGTCGGCATCACCACCTTTGACCATGCCGATATTTATGGCGACTACTCGTGCGAGACCTTATTCGGCGAGGCTTTGCGGTTAGACGCCTCTATCAAAGAGCGCATTCAAATTGTGACCAAATGCGACATCATGCTGAAGTCCGAGAAGTACCCCGAGCGCCGCGTCAAGTACTACGACACCTCGCCAGCGCACATCAAAGCCAGCGTCGATGCGTCGCTGGCTCGCTTGGGTGTAGATGTGATTGACGTGCTACTCATTCACCGTCCCGATCCATTTATGGATGCAGCCGCCACAGGTGCGTGTTTAGATGAACTCATCAAGGTTGGAAAAATCCGTGCCGCAGGTGTATCCAACTTTATGCCGCACGATTGGAATTTGTTGCAAGCCAATATGAGCACACCACTCGTAACCAATCAATTAGAAATTGGCCTCTTGGCTCGCCACGCCTTGACGGACGGGACTTTGGCGCAAGCCCAACAACTTAAAGCTCCTCCTATGGCGTGGTCGCCACTGGGCGGCGGCGCGCTATTTACCGACGAGACCCATGCGGATCATTTGCGCCCTGCACTGCACCGCATCGCTGTTCACCACGGCGTGATGATTGATGCCGTCGCGGTGGCGTGGTTGCTCGCGCATCCCGCACGCATCCTGCCCGTCATGGGCACAAACAACTTAGAGCGCATCAGCAAATTAGGCGACGCTTTCAAAGTCGATATGCCACGCGAAACATGGTTTGAACTGCTAGAGCTGGCGCGTGGCCATGAAGTGGCATGACGCAAAGCATCCAGCACTTAAAAGAGACGATGGCCTGCTTCGGCACGGGCGTGACCATCATCACCGCACATCATGCTGGGCACGACTTTGGCATGACCTGCAACTCCTTCAACACCGTCTCGCTAGAGCCAGCGCTCGTGCTCTGGTCGCTCAGGCAAGCCTCTGGCAACCGCGCCCACTTTGAAGCGGCAGGTGGCTACACCGTCAATATCCTGAGCCACGCACAGCAACCGCTGGCGATGCGCTTTACCAAAGGCTCACACGAGGAACGTTTCGCGGGGCTAGAGCTAGCAAGGCTTCCCACGGGTCGCCCGCAAATCGTTGGCTGCACCGCATGGTTCGATTGCGCGCTAGAACAAATTATTCCAGCTGGCGATCACGACATCATGCTGGGGCGAGTTTTAAGTTTTGGTGTGAATGCGGATGCGAACGCAGAGCCGCTGATTTATGCGCGAAGGCAGTTTGGGCGGTTGGTGGTTTAAACCTCAGCTGCGTTTAAATAGCGGCAACTTAGCCAGCGGCGCATTTACCGTGTGATACTGCCCTGCTACAAACACCTCGCCGCTCTCAAAGCCATGCCACACTTGGCCTGCGGGCAATCTAGGTAAATAAACACGTCTTGTTCTCGCGCCCTCTTCCACCACAGGTGCGACCAGATATTGACTGCCGAGCATGAAGTCGTCTGAGTCTTTGAAGCACTCTTCGTCATTCGGGAAATCGTAAAACGTCGGGCGGATGATGGGCTCGTGATGGCTGCTGGCTCGCTCAAAGCACTCCAGCAAATACGGCATCAGTTTGTACCGAAGCTCTATCGCGGCGATCACGTCTTTGGTGACTTCAGGGTGCATCCACGGCACATTGCTGAAATGCCCGCCGTTTGCATCTTGCTTCCACGAATTCATCACCATCCGCGGATTCAAAGAGCAGGCTTGCACCCAGCGCAAGAAAAGTTCAGGGCTTGGAATCGGTCCATAAAAACCGCCCACATCGTGACCGATATTGAACATGCCGGAGATGCTCATTTGTAAGCCTGTGCGGATGTTCCATTTAAGTGTGCGCCAGCTCGTTGTGTTGTCGCCCGACCATGTTTGCGCGTAACGCTGAATGCCAGGACTGCCTGCGCGGGACACGGTGTAAATTGACTCTGGCGATGTGACAGATGGCTGGGAAGCCATATCCTGCTTGGCTTGCACGAGTGCCGTTTTTTGATATGCTTGTTGCGCTTCATACGTCGCGCGGGTCATGAGCAGCGAGTGCAAGGGCTTGGCACGGTGCATCGGTATCGATGTTCCAAAGCCGCCACTCACCGCGTCGTCATCCAAAATCGCATATTCGTTGTTGTCGTTCCAGCCCACGTCAATGCCGTAATCGAGCACTTGTGCTTTCAAGTTTTTTTGCCACCACTCAATCGATGCACGGTTAGTGAAATCGAGGTGCGAACCCATGCCATCCCAATACGGTTCGATGATGGGTTGTCCCGTCTTGGCGTTGGTGATAAAGCCGCCAGCAGCCTTCATAGAGTCATAGGCTGGGTGGTCATTCAGCAAGCATGGCTTGATGTTGGCGACCAGTCGCATTCCGTTTGCGTTGAACTTTTTATTCAACGTTTTTGGGTCAGGAAACTTTGCAGTATTCCACGTAAACACATAGCGCTGTTTGCCGCGTGCGCCCACGCCTGTAGAGTAGCCCGAGCCATAGTGGAAGGCGCTAATCGGCACACCGTGCGACTTCACTTTGTCGATAAATTGATCGAGTTGATTTTGCGCATCGGGCGCGTCCGCCAAGCCCATCGCCGTTTGCGCGTAGCCCACGCTCCATGCGGGCACACGCGCCGTGCCGCCAATCAGGCGCATCCACTGGGCAATGACTTCAGCAGGCGTATCGCCCACCATCAGGTAGTAATCTAAATCGCCATCGTCAATTTCGGCATAGCGATAAAAGCCGTGATACATGTCGTGCTCGCAGCCAAAGTCAAACGTACAAGTGGCAAGCGTGTCGTAGTAAAGCCCCAGCCACTGGCCGCTGGCGGTGCGCGCGAGCGTAAACGGCCAGTGCTTATAGAGCGGATCGCCATGCTCAGGGTCAAAGCCAATCGAGTCCATACCGCCTGTGCGCAAGCGGCGACCCGTGAGATCGAGCGGCCCTGTCTTGTCGCCAAGGCCATAGTGTTTTTCAACAGGGATATGCCCCTTGCCAACCACGCGCTCTAAGTAATGACGCACAAGACCCGAGCGCTGCTCCGTCATGTAGCCGCTAGTGATGCGATCAGCGGCAATAACGGCACTCGCAGAAGCCTTATCTGATGTGGCTTGGCGGGCATCTGTCCAAATCAATCGCAGTGGCTGAGTTTGAATGTCCACGCGCAAGCGCTGGGTGCTGAGCGATGAGTTGGTAGCCACAACCTTCGGCAGGTCAAACCCAGCAAGGCTTGCGCGAGGTCTGCCTTCCCACGGCACATCTGTTGTGGCTTCTGGGCAGATAGCCCAAGTACGCGGCTCTTTAAAACCAGCAGCGGGTTTTAAGGTCACGCGAGCGAGCGATTCGCCCAAAAATTGAACTGTAAATTCGCTGCCATCAACCAGAGGAACAACAGCGGCAGAACCGCGCAAGGCCACGTTGGAAAAGGCTTGCAGAGCATTCATCTAAAAATCCTAATATCAAATACGTTGTTCGTTTTTATCAAAATGGTGCTCATGCGCGGCATCCCATGAAAGCGCCACCTTGTCGCCACGTAACACTTCCAGCGGCTGCGTCAGGAGCATCTCGATTTTTGTACCGTCAGCCAAAACGCCTTGCAGTAGCGAGCTTGCGCCCATGTATTCAAACTGATGTACGGTCAAGGCGCGTCCTTCGCCATCTGCGTTGATGCGAATATGTTCGGGACGAATGCCAATGCTGCCTGCGTCGTTGTTTATAAAGTTCATACGTGGCGAGCCAATAAATCCCGCCACAAAGGTGTTGATGGGGCGCTCGTACAGTTCTTTGGGCGTGCCGATTTGCTCAATCTTGCCAGCACGTAGCACGACGATTTTGTCGGCCAGCGTCATGGCTTCGACTTGGTCGTGCGTGACGTAAATCATGGTGGAGCCAAGACGTGCATGCAGGTCGCGTAGCTCGGCTCGCATCGAGACGCGCAGTTCAGCGTCCAAGTTAGAGAGCGGCTCGTCAAACAAAAAGAGTTTTGGCTCACGAACAATGGCGCGTCCAATCGCCACGCGCTGGCGCTGACCGCCCGATAGCTGCGTGGGCTTGCGATCCAAGAGTTCGGTGAGACGCAGCAAGCTTGCCGCGCCCGAGACTTTTTCGCGCACAACCGCTTTGGCAATGCCCGCGTTCTCAAGGCCGAATGCCATGTTGTCGTAGACACTCATGTGCGGATAGAGCGCATAACTTTGAAACACCATCGCGCAGCCGCGCTCGGCAGCCGATACGTCGTTTACCACCGCGCCATCAATTTTGATCTCGCCTGTGCTGGCAGTCTCAAGGCCTGCAATCATGCGCAGCAGCGTTGATTTGCCGCAGCCAGAAGGACCGACAAACACAACGAACTGGCCGTGCGCCACATCAAGGTCAACGCCTTTAATCACGGACACATCGCCAAATGATTTGGTCAGCGATTGAAGTTGTAGCGTACTCATTTATTTGACTCCCGCACCAGCAATGCCAGTCGTAATATATTTTTGTAAAAAGGCAAACACCAGCGTAATCGGGATCAAGGTAATCACGGTCATGGCGAGCAAATAATGCCACTGCGTATTGAGCTCGCCTTGGAAGGAATTGAGCGCGAGTTGCAAGGTGAAAAATTCTGATTTAGAGAGCACGATCAGTGGCAGCAAGAAATCGTTCCAGCGCCACATCACCGAGAAAATGGCAAGCACAGCAAGGGCTGGCGCGGCGAGCGGCAAGATGATCTTCCAATAAATACGCCACTCGGAGGCGTGATCCATGCGCGCGGCTTCTAGCAATTCATCGGGGATCGTCAGCATGTATTGACGCAGCAAAAACACGCCCGTCGGTGTGGCGATGGCAGGCAATATCACGCCCCACAAGCTATTGAGCAGCCCCACCGAGTTGATGACCAAAAACACCGGCACGAGAATAATCGTGGGTGGAATCATGAGCGTCGCGATGATGAGACCAAAGACGAATTTTTGTCCTTTGAATTGGTATTTTGACAACGCAAACGCTGCCATGGAATTGACCAAGAGCGTGAGCAAGGTTGCAATCACAGTGATGAACACACTATTGAATAAGTACTTGCCAAAACTAAATTTTCCAAAAATTTCGGTGTAGTTTGAAAAGGCAAATTGGAGTTCGTTCATCGGCACGCGGTCGCTAATGTTGACCTTAATGGCGGGCACGTCTGGCTTGGCTGGATCGACCATGGTTGCTTCGATGCCCAAGCGCATCACCTGCGCCATTGGCTTATCGCCGTCTGGCGTTTTAGTCAAAAACAACGGCAAGCGTTGATCTTGACCAACAACTGTCACCATCTGCTGCGAGTACGGTAAAAACGTGGGTGGAAATTGACTAATCGCACTTTCTGTTTTAAGTGACGACATCACCAACCACACGATGGGGGCGAACATAGTGAAGAGGCCCACGAATAAATAGACGTAAGACACGTAGTCCGTCCAATCGAGTTGTCCCTTGCCGTGGGTTCGCGTGAGAAATTCTTTGATGCGCATAGTAAGATCAATCATACCGAATCCCTTCTCCAATCTCATCTAAGGAAAACCATGAAACTTGTTCGATACGGCGCGGCTGGTAAAGAAAAACCAGGCTTGGTAGATAGCAATGGCAAATTGCGTGACCTGTCCAAACACGTCAAAGATTTTGATGGCGCAGCCATTAGTCCCGCTGCGCTTGCAAAAATTGCCAAGCTCAAAACGGATACGCTGCCTCTCGTCAAAGGCAAGCCCCGCATGGGCTGCCCCGTTGCAAAGGTCGGCAAGTTTATTGCGATTGGACTCAATTTTTATGACCACGCCGAAGAATCTGGCATGGCCGTACCGAAAGAGCCTGTCGTGTTTATGAAGACCATCAATTGCATTCAAGGCCCTAACGACAACGTGATGTTGCCCAAGGGCTCGGTCAAAGGTGATTGGGAAGTGGAGCTCGGCATTGTCATTGGCACACGCGCACGCTACGTCACGCAAAAAGCAGCCACGGATTACGTGGCGGGTTATTGCTTGATTAACGATGTCTCCGAGCGCGAATACCAACTCGAGCGCGGTCCACAGTGGGACAAGGGCAAGGGTTGCGATACCTTCGGCCCCATCGGCCCGTGGCTTGCGACCAAAGACGACATCGCCGACATCCACAAATGCGCGATGTGGCTAGACGTGAACGGTGTGCGGATGCAAACAGGCACAACCAAAAAGATGATTTTTAATGTGCCAAAAATTGTCAGCTACTTAAGCACCTTTATGACGCTGGAGCCTGGTGACATCATCACCACGGGCACACCGCCTGGCGTGGGACTCGGGATGAAGCCACCGAAGTTTTTAAAGGCGGGCGACGTGATGACCCTTGGCATTGAAGGCCTTGGCGAACAACGTCAATTGGTCGTGCCGTTTAAGTTGTAGCCGCACCTGTCATTCCCGCGAAGGCGGGAAACCACGAAACCACAAGTTTTGCGCTTGTGGTTTTTTTATTCTTAAAAATAGCACGATCGTTCTTTTATAAGTTACACTCGCGACTTATGACTACCTCCAAATCTGCCTCTAAAGCTGAACAAACCAAAGCCGCCATCGTCGATGCTGCGCTGCGTTTGGCGTCGCAAATTGGCTTGGAAGGCCTATCAATTGGGGCGATTGCTGAAGTCACTCAGATGAGTAAGTCGGGCGTGTTTGCGCATTTTGGTTCGCGTGAAGAGCTGCAAATTTCAGTCGTGCGCGAGTATTTTTTACGCTTTGAACGTGATGTTTTTATGCCAACGCTGACTGCTGAACGAGGCCTGCCAAGGCTGCGTGCCCTGTTTGCCAATTGGATGGTGCAAGTCGCACATGAAATTCAATCTGGCTGCATTTTTATTAGCGGTGCAGTCGAATTTGATGACCGCACAGGCCCTGTGCGCGATGCGCTGGAGCAGTCTATGAAGACGTGGCTCGCGGCCGTGCGTCGCTGCGTGGCAATGGCGGTTGAAGCGGGACACCTCATCAAAACAGCCGATCCCAAGCAGGTGGTCTTTGAAATTCACGGCCTCATTTTGGCGCTGCACTACGAAGCCAAATTTATTAAATCACCACGCTCCGTGGAGCGGGCCAAAGTTGGCTTTGAAAATTTACTCACTCATTACAAAATCTAAAAGGAATCACACCATGCCATCCTATAACCCACCCCTGCGCGACATGCAATTTGTAATGCACGAACTCTTGCAGGTTACCGACGAGTTCAAGCTGATGCCCAAGCACGCGGACTTGGACGCGGACACGATCAATGCGGTGTTAGAAGAAGGCGGCAAGTTCACAACAGGCGTGACCTTTCCGATTAACGCCAGCGGCGACCACGAAGGCTGCGTGCTCGACCAGACCACGCACAGCGTGACCACCCCGAAAGGCTGGAAGGAAGCCTATGCGCAATATGTTGAAGGCGGCTGGCCCGCACTATCGGGCGATCCGCAGTGGGGTGGACAAGGCTTGCCGATTGTGCTCAATCAAGCGTTTTACGAAATGCTTAATTCCGCCAACCAAGCTTGGACGATGTATCCAGGCTTGGCGCATGGCGCGCACGCCGCCATTGAAGCGCACGGCACAGAGGCGCAAAAGAAGATGTATTTGCCTAACATCACCAGCGGCAAATGGCTAGGAACAATGTGCTTGACCGAAGCACACTGCGGAACGGATCTTGGGCTTTTACGTACCAAGTCCGAACCCCAAGCGGACGGCAGTTATGTCATCACAGGATCGAAAATATTTATTAGCGGCGGCGACTCGGATTTTGCCGAAAACATCGTGCATTTGGTACTGGCTCGCTTGCCAGATGCGCCTGCTGGCAGCAAAGGGATTAGTCTCTTTTTGGTGCCCAAGTTTTTAGTCAATAACGATGGCAGCCTTGGCGCACGCAATCCCATTTTTGTCACGGGTATTGAGCACAAGATGGGCATTAACGGCAGCGCGACTTGCCAAATCAGCATTGACGGCGCGCGTGGCTCTTTGGTCGGTGAGCCGAACAAAGGCCTCGCAGCCATGTTTGTGATGATGAACGCTGCGCGTATAGGCGTGGGGATGCAGTCCTTGGGTTTGACTGAAATCGCTTACCAAAACGCCTTGGCTTATGCCA
Organism: Comamonadaceae bacterium; assembly: GCA_947450645.1. GTDB lineage: Bacteria > Pseudomonadota > Gammaproteobacteria > Burkholderiales > Burkholderiaceae_C > JASGCK01. The sequence goes on from CANFWH010000001.1 coordinate 168,384, forward strand.
AAGACCGTATCCAAATGCGCTCACTCACAGGTGCAAAGGATCTCAGCAAGCCAGCGGACGCCATCATTGTGCATCCTGATGTGCGTAAGCAACTACTCACGGCTAAAGCCTATGCCGAAGGTGGTCGCGCCATGAGTTTGTATTGCGCACTCTTAATCGACAAAGAGCACAACCATCCTGACGAACAAGTGCGCAAAGACAGCGCCGAGTTGGTCGCACTGCTCACACCGATTGTGAAAGCATTCCTGACCGACAACGGTCACATTGCCACCAACGCTTGTATGCAAGTGTTTGGCGGACATGGCTTTATCAAAGAGTGGGGCATGGAGCAGTTTGTGCGCGACAACCGCATCAATATGATTTATGAAGGCACGAACGCCGTGCAATCGCTAGATTTATTGGGTCGGAAAATCCTTGGCAACAACGGCGAGAGTTTGAAAAAATTTGGTAACCAAATTGCGGCGCTCGTGGCCGAAGTCAAGGGCGATGAGCAACATGTGGACGATATGCAAGAGTTCACTGTGCCACTTGCTGACCTTGGTCAAAAGATGACCGCCTTCACCACCGAGATTGGGATGCGTGCTTTTCAAAACGCGAATGAAGTGGGCGCCGCCTCCACCGATTATTTGCGCGTCGCAGGTCACTTGGTGTTTGGCTATTTCTTTGCCCGCATGGCCTATATCTCGCTCAAAGCCATAGCTAGCGGGGCTTCTAGCGGTGACGCTAAGTTCTACCAAGGCAAACTGCAAACCGCCCGTTTTTATTTTGCCAAGCTCATGCCCGAGACACTGAGCTTGATGGCCACTGCACGCACAGGCGCAGAATCACTGATGGACACCGAGGCGGCACTGGCATGAAAAAATTTGGCTGGCTGGCTCTGCTTTTCCTCTCACTCAATACTTGGGCACAAATGACGCCTGTGGGCACATGGCATACGTTGGACGACGAAACGGGCAAACCTTCCGCTGAAATTCGCATTGTTGATAAAGGCAATGACGGGATCGTAGGTGTAATTGTGCGAAGCCTTACGCCGCCCTCTGAGCGTGAGGAAGAACTTTGCACAAAGTGCACAGACGACCGCAAAGATAAATCCAAAATCGGCATGGAAATTATCCGCAGTGCTAAGCAAACAACAGGGACGTCCATGTGGGAAGGCGGCCAGATTCTCGATCCCAATAATGGCAAGATTTATCGGCTACGCTTAATGCCTATTGAGGGTGGTGCCAAGCTGCAAGTACGCGGCTACATCGGCCCCTTTTACAGAACGCAAACGTGGGATCGCGCAAGCCTAGCTACTTCCTCTAACTGAATGACACACCATGACCGACATCCTAGAGCACACTGAATCAGGCGTGATGACGCTTACACTTAACCGCGTTGATAAAAAGAATTCAATTACAAGCGCCATGTACGGCCTGCTAGCCGATTCGTTGGCTAAAGCCAAAGACGATGCCAGCATTCGCGTCGTCGTCATCCAAGGTCACGCCACGATTTTTAGTGCGGGTAACGATATCGCTGACTTTTTGCACCGCCCCCCCACGACTGGTGAGGCGCCCGTGTTTCGCTTCTTGCACGGCATTGCGGCTTTTCCCAAACCTATTGTGGCTGCGGTCTGCGGACCCGCCGTGGGTATTGGCACAACGATGCTGCTCCACTGCGATTTAGTCTATGCAGGTGACAACGCCGCGTTTGCCATGCCATTTGTTAATTTGGGCATCGTCCCCGAAGCCGCGTCTAGCCTCTTGGTGCCGCAAATGTTTGGCTACCACCGCGCAGCAGAAGCATTGCTGTTGGGCGAGCCCTTTATGGCCGAAGCCGCACTGGAAGTGGGTCTTGTCAACAAAGTGTTGCCGCCACTAGAGGCGAACGATTACGCCCAAACCGTGGCTAAAAAACTAGCTGCCAAGCCACTGACTTCCATCATGGAAACCAAACGCTTGATGAAGATGGGACAAATGGATGCCGTGCACAAACGCATGGATGAAGAGGCCATTGTCTTTGGCCGCATGCTGGGTGAGCCCGCAGCCAAAGAGGCTTTCGGCGCGTTCATGGAAAAACGCAGACCTGATTTTTCTAAGCTTTAAGCCGCGACTCGTACCACCATCTGCGCCAGCCGATGCAGCGCCTGCCACGGCTCACTGGGCCAATCGGGGTGTTTGAGTCCCTTCACCACACCATCGACATGATGCGCGGCTTGTAGCAATTTATTGATCGTGTTCATCTGCACATTGGGCATGATGCGCTCAAACTGTTTTTCTTTCGCGCCCCACACGCGCTGCTCGCGAAGCGCCATGGCTAAAGGCCTGCCAGCCGACAGGCTATCTGCCACGCGCTTCATGGCACGGATATCTTCAGCTAGCGCCCAGTGCACGAGCACAGCCGCTTCGCCCTCAGCTTGCAAGCCATCCAGCATGCGCTGTGTGCGCTCGGCCTTGCCCGCCAACACCGCATCGCTGAGTTTGAACACGTCGTAGCGAGCCACGTTCATCACAGCGGATTCAATTTGCGTAAGACTGAGTTCGCCTGCTGGATAAAGCAACGCCAGTTTTTGCACCTCTTGAAAAGCGGCCAGCAAATTGCCTTCCACGCGATCAGCAAAAAACTGCAGCGCTTGTTGGCCTTCCGCCCCTGCTTGCACGCGCTGACCTTGCGCATCTAAGCGCTTAGCAATCCACGGCGGCAAGGCGCCTCGCTCGACGGGATCGATCTTGATCGTCATGCCAAAGTTGTCAAGTGCCGCAAACCACGCACTGCTTTGCGTGGCCTTGTCTAAGCGTGGCAACGAAATAAGCGTCAACACCGCATCGTTATCTTTTGCAAGTTCCGCGATTTTTTGTAGCGCAGCGCTGCCCTCTTTGCCCGGCTTTCCTGTAGGGATGCGAATGTCGATGATTTGCTTATCGCCAAAAAGTCCCATCGATTGACCCGTATTCAGCACCTCGGCCCAATCGAAATGAACGCCCTGCACGGTGAAACTGGAGCGCTCGGTAAACCCCTGCGCTCTAGCCGTTTGGCGAATGGCGTCTGCGGCTTCTAATTGCAAGAGCGCTTCATCACCATGCACGGTATAAAGCGAGCGCAAGCCCTTTTGCAAATGCGCACTAAGAGCTGGAAGGCCAAGCTGCATAAGGCTTTGGCTAGTTACAGCGATTTCACTGCCGACAATCGGCGTAGCAATTGGAACACGATCTCTTGCTGCATATCGCGGTAGAGCAATTGCTCTTCAGACTCTTTGGCCAGCGCGGCAGACTCTGAGTAACTTTGCTCGCGCTCTTGCAAAAGCTCCACTTCGTCGAGCAGCGTTTTACCTTGCGTGGTAAATAACGAAAAGCGAAATCGCACGCGCAACAGCACCGCATTCACCTGACCATTCACACCCGTACCGACTACGACGCGTTCGCGCTGCTCTTGGTGAATGCGCAGCACCACTTGCGCTTTATTTGCATCGGCCGCTGCATCCAGTATGGTCAATCCTTGCCCTATGGCTTGGCGTTTGAAATCAATGCCAATGGGCGAGTTGGGCGTAAAACCGCTAAACAATGTTTGAAAGGCGTAGCCATAAGACGCTTTGCCGCGCAGCTCAAAGCCACAGCCAGCAAGGCTTGCGGCTGATAAGACGATCAATAGTGTGCGGCGTTGTATCTTCATAATGAGTTAGATCACGATGTTAACCAAGCGGCCCGGCACCACGATCACCTTTTTAGGCGCAGCACCAGCAGCTTGTTTGATGAATGCCTCGGTAGCGAGTGCTGCCGCTTCAATCGCAGCTTTGTCCGCCGATGCGGGCACCGTGATCGAGCCGCGCAGCTTGCCGTTGACTTGCAGCATGAGTTCTAACTCATCACGCACCAGCGCCGACTCATCCACTTCCGCCCAAGCCACGTCGAGTAAGTCACCGCAGCATTCGGCATAACCCAGTTCCGTCCAAAGCTGGAAAGCAATATGTGGGCAAGCGGGATAAAGCACCCGCAGCAAGATGGACACGCATTCTGATAGTGCCGCAGCATTCGATTCGGCACTCGTGGAAGCCTTATCCATTAAGGCTTGCGGAGCATCTTCTAGGGTATTGAGCATCTTCATCACCGCCGACACCACCGTGTTGTATTGCATGCGTTCGTAGTCGTAATTCGCTTGCTTCAAAATCGTGTGCATCTCGCGGCGCAGCGTTTTTGCCTCGCTGGAAAATTCCACGGGCTTGCTGCGATCAACTGTCATGCCAAGCGCGATTGCGTCTTTGTTCTTTTGCGCAAAGTTCCATACGCGGCGAAGAAAGCGATAGCTGCCCTCCACAGCCGCATCGTTCCACTCCAGCGTTGCTTCGGGCGGCGCAGTGAACATCATGTAGAGACGCGCCGTGTCTGCGCCGTAGCGGTCGATGATGTCTTGCGGATCAACACCGTTGTTCTTGGATTTCGACATCGTGGTGACGCCGCCGTAGTCCACCACGCTGCCATCCGATTTCAACTTCGCGCCGCTGATTTTTCCATCTGCGCCAAAGTTGTTTTCTACATCCGTTGGCCAGAAATAATCAATGCCACCCTTGGCATTTTTGCGGCTGTACACGTGGTTCAAAACCATACCTTGGCAAAGCAATTTGGTAAACGGCTCATCGACTTGCAAGAGTCCCAAATCGCGCATTACCTTGGTCCAAAAGCGCGCGTAGAGCAAATGCAAAATCGCGTGCTCGATGCCGCCAATGTATTGATCCATGCCGCCGCGCTTGGCTGGGTCTGCGTTTGCGCCCATCCAATACGCCGCGCCGCCCGCGACCATCGCATCCATGTTGGTCGGGTCGCAATAGCGCGAGTAGTACCAGCTCGAATCCACAAACGTGTCCATCGTGTCGGTTTCACGCTTGGCGGGCTTGTCGCAAGTGGGGCAAGCGACGTTTAGAAATTTAGCGCTTTTGTGCAATGGATTACCTGAACCATCGGGCACAAGGTCGGTTGGCAGCACGACAGGCAAATCTTTTTCAGGCACGGGCACTGCGCCGCAAACATCGCAATGGATGATAGGAATCGGTGTGCCCCAATAACGCTGACGACTAATGCCCCAGTCGCGCAGGCGCCATGTGGTTTTTCTCTCGCCTAGGCCTTTAGTGGCAAGGTCTGCGGCAATAACGTCAATCGCTGCATGAAAACTAAGCCCATCGTATTTTTGAGAATTGAATAAGGTCCCGCGCTTAGCAAAAGGCTCTTCCCACTTTCCCCAATCAACACGCCAAGATATACCTGGTGGTAAGCAATGAATAGCTGGAAAAACTTGCTTCAACGCAGCAATAGGTTCGGTCAACTCCCAGCCTTCAGGAATAACAACAGCTTTAACCACAAGCCCATATTTTTTCGCAAATGCAAAATCGCGTTCATCATGCGCGGGCACGCCCATCACAGCGCCGTCGCCGTAGCTCATGAGCACATAGTTGCCGACCCATACTGGAATTTCTTTTCCTGTCAATGGATGAGTAACCTTCAACTCTGAATCGACACCATTCTTTTCTTGGGTTGCCAATTCCGCCTCAGTCGTACCACCTAGCTTCAATTTTTCAATTTCGTCTGCAATGCTCTTTTTACGTTTGCCCGCTTCAATTGCCAATGGGTGCTCAGGCGCAACGGCACAGAAGGTCACGCCCATGATGGTGTCGGCGCGGGTGGTGAAGACGTACATCTTGCCGCCCTGAATCAACTCACCAGCAGAATCTTTAATCACATGAGGGAATGCAAAGCGAACGCCTTCCGATTTGCCAATCCAGTTTTCCTGCATCAACCGCACACGCTCGGGCCAGCCCGCAAGCCCCGTCTGGACATGCTCTAGCAGCTCGGGCGCATACTTTGTGATGTTCAAGTAATAACCAGGAATCTCGCGCTTTTCGACCACTGCGCCCGTGCGCCAGCCTTTGCCGTCAATCACTTGCTCGTTGGCCAGCACGGTCATATCGACAGGATCCCAGTTCACGGTTTGCGTCTTGCGGTACGCAATGCCCGCATCCAGCATCTTTAAAAACAACCACTGGTTCCATTTGTAATAGCTCGGGTCGCAGGTCGCCACTTCGCGCGACCAGTCAATGGCGAGTCCCATCGCTTGCATTTGCTTTTTCATGTAGGCGATATTGGAGTGCGTCCACTCAGCAGGCGGCACGCCGTTTTTCATGGCGGCGTTTTCTGCGGGCAGGCCAAAAGCATCCCAGCCCATGGGCATGAGGACGTTGTAGCCCTTCATGCGCAGCTGGCGCGTGAGCATGTCGTTGATGGTGTAGTTGCGCACATGTCCCATGTGCAGCTTGCCCGATGGGTAAGGCAGCATGGAGCAGGCGTAGAACTTGCCGAGAGGCTTGTTGGAAGTCTCAGTCACGCGGTAGGCGTCACGAGCGTTCCAGTTGGCTTGGGCGGCTTTTTCTAGGACGGAGGGATTAAAGACGAGGGAATCGGTAGAGGCTTGAATTTCTTGCATCCCCCAATTTTACGGGGCACACCAGCTCCTGCATTTCGCTTTGAACCAGCTAGTTGCGTCCACGCTCCAAGCTCCCACGCCCCAAATCGAAAGTCCCGCCAAAAGCGATCCCCAAAATTGATGCTGTTGCAAAGCGGCGGGCGCGATCTCGGCGAATGAATTTGCAGCGACGATGTTCATCACAAAAAGACCTAGTGCCCCAAAGCGACCGAAGAGTCCAAACACCAAGAGCACAGGCAAGATTAGTTCGCCACCCGTACCCATGACAGCCGCTAGCGTGGGCGACAGGTCGGTCAAGATAGGCACGTGAAAATCGTTGGTGAAGAGTTCAATCGTGGTGTCCCAGCTTTGAATTTTGAGCAGCCCTGATGAAAAAAATACCCAGCCAACATAGAGGCGTGCCAACAGCAGCGCTGGATTTTTGAGGGACTCTAAAGCTGTCACCAGCTTGCCCCATAACTGAATCATGTTGTTCATAGTTGTGCGTCCTTTGGAATTGAAATGCATGCCGTTTTAAAACCTTGGCGATAGACCAAAGCACTCTGCCCTTGTTTGTCGGAGATGTCCTCCAAACTCTTACCGCTGTGCAAGTCAACAATCGGAAATTCGCTCTCAATCAAGGCAAGCGGCACGGGGTCTGCGGAGTCAGCATCTGCCGCCGTCAGCCCCGCATGAAGCGCCCACTCGAGCGCAGCCACATCGGGCAAATACGCCTCGTGCTGCATCAGCTCTGGGATGGCGCGCAGGAAAGCCTCGAGTCCTTCGCCCCACTGTGCAAGATCGCCCTTGGTGGGCGGCTCGGTACGCCAAAAATGCACGGCCAATCCATCAAACTGCTCGTCGCCCATCAGTCTACGCACAGTAGGAAATGCGGCCGCCAACACTTGCTGCGCCAAGATGGCTGCGTTTGAACGGTAGGCCTGCAAGCCACGTTGGTACTGGCCTGTGGGCCATGATTGCTGGGAAGCCAAAGCTGTATTGGCCTGCACGGCAGCCCATGAATTGAATAGCCCGCCAAGCAACATTTGCTGTTGCGCGAGTAGCGTTTGCGTTTGCGTTTGCGCATCCATGCGTGCTTGCGGCTTCATGCCAGCGCCTCGCGTACGTGCTTTTTTGCCAATTGAACTTGATCCAGCCACACCGTCAATTCAGGCACATTCGTGTCCCACTCGATGAGTGTTTGAACCCGTCCAAAGCGCTGCGAAGCGTAGCGATATAGATTCCACACGGGCGCATTCACGGCGCACGAGTGGTCGTCAATCACGATGTCATCCATGACGCTATGGCCAGCCAAATGAATCTCGGCGACGACATTTGCCGGGATTTGGTCGAGCCAGTTTTTGCAAGTTCGCAGTGGATCAATCAACTCTCCTGCTTTCACTTGGTTGAGCGCATTGACATAGATGTTGTTGACATCAACCAAGAGCTTGCAACCCGTGCGCTTTGTCAGCTCCGCAAGGAACTGCGTCTCTGAATAATCTGATGCTTGCCAAGCAAAGTAAGCAGATAAATTCTCAACAGCGATGTTCCGTTTCAAGCGATCTTGCACCTGGCTCACATTGCGGCAGAGCACAGCCAACGAGGCCTGCGAGAAAGGGATGGGCAGCAAGTCGGATGCGTGAATGATGTTCGCCGCTGTTTCGCTCAGGGTCTCATGGGGCAAAAAACCACGCGCAAAGCAAGCATGATCGGAGACTAAAAGTGGATCGGTACGCTCTACCAAATCAGCCAGTTGATCGAGATGCCAAGGATCGAGTCCAACGGCAGAGCCCAGTGCCAGTCCAACACCATGCAAACTGATAGGCCAATGCTGGCATGCCTTGGCGAGGGTTGCGCGGGCTGCGCCGCCACCGCCAACCTCGTTTGCAAAAAAGTTTTCTGAATGAACTTCTAAGAAATCCACCGCCAATTCAGACGAGCCTGAATACGTGGATGAATTTTCTAGAAGCTCGGCATAGTGCGCGTGCTTAAAACCTATGCCGAACATCTTCCAACAACCTTAAATGAAAAATTACTTCTTCATCATGTCATCTTTTTTCATCATCATCTTTTTGTCTTCGGCGGTCATGCCTTTCATGTTTTTGCATTCGCCCTTGGCAACGTATTTCCAGTCGTCAGCGCTATTGGCAACTTTGGATTGGCCTTGGCAAGAATGCGTGCCCATGCCATTTGCGCAATCGTTTTGACCTGCGGCTGCAATGCCGTAGCATTTTTCTTTGGCTTGTGCATTCGCCGTCATGGACTGAGTTGCCAAAAGCCCTGTGAGCAGAGCAACTGCGGTGGTAGCAATAAATGTGCGTTGTTTCATGATTGAAAACTCCTAAGTAAAAAAATAGAAAAAGTAACGTTAAAAGGAAATAATCGCAGCACTCAAAAACTCATTCAATTGCAGCGATTGTGTATCAGTAGCCACCACTTCAAAAGTCTTACAGCTTCGGTTAAATTATTTGCGCTCAAGGCAATAAATCCGCAATATCGTTCCAAGCTTCGGCAGGAATCCGACCCATATAGGTTTGGCGTAGCGCCTGCTTGTCGTCAATCAAAAAGCTGGTGGGAAGCCCCGTACCCGTGTACAGGCTATCTGCAATCAAATCTTTGTTATAGATATAGATGAACTGCGGGTTATCGCCATGGATGACTTTGTTAATTTGCAAATAGCTTTGAAAATCTTGCCTGCTCTTATCGTGATTGACCGCGAGCACAACAAAGGGTTTATTTCGCCAACCTGCAATATTGCTGCGTAGCTCTTCCATTTTGTCAAGACAAACGGGGCATGTGGTGCTCCAATGAAAAATCAGCAGGGTCTTGCCACCATAATTAGCAAGGTCAAATGCGACGGGACTCTCTGGACTTGCGCGAAGAATGGGTTTGCCAGAAGGTTGCGCCCATGCCGTACCCGTAGTCAAGCTAAGAAGCAGGACGAATCCCGTTATGATGACTTTCAAATTTTGAAATCGCATAGATTTACCTCATCATTCAAATGTCAGTAGTCGCACCAAATACCGCCGAACTTACAAAAGCCTTGGTGCAGTACCGCACCGACCTTCTTAGATATGCCAAACTGCAATTGCGTAATGACGCGTGGGCCGAAGATGTGGTCTCGGAGGTGCTCATCGTGGCACTCGAAAAACCTGAAGCGTTTGAGGGCCGCTCGCAAATCAAGACGTGGTTGATTGGCATTTTGAAGTTCAAAATTCTAGATAAATTTCGTGAAAATGCGCGTGAAGTAGCATTACCTGAATCGGAGGATGGAAGCGACAGCGATATGTTGGAAAGCTTGCTGTTTAAGGCTGACGGCCACTTTGCGGCACCTGTGAACGATTGGGGTGATCCATCGGCGCAATTGAATCGACAAGAGTTTTTTGTGATCTTGGAGGCATGTATGGAAAAGCTACCCGCGCAATTAGGCAGGCTTTTTTTGATGCGTGAGTGGCTTGAGTTATCAAGTGACGAGATTTGTAAGGAGTTGCGACTCACTTCGACAAATTTTTATGTTCAATTGCACCGCGCTCGCCTTCGCCTTCGCGAATGCTTAGATATCAACTGGTATGGAAATAAATCGCTATGACATCCATTAAATCCGCAATCCCGCTACACCGCACTTGCAAAGAAGCTGCGCATTTGATGCTGGCTGCACAAGACAAGCCTCTCAAAAATATGGACCGCTTCGCACTACAAATTCATCTGTGGATGTGCACCAACTGCCCTCGTTTTCAACGCCAACTGGAGTCGATGAAGCACGCTTTGTCGGATTGGCGCAACGAAATCGGGAAATAAACCACAAATCCATCGGTGTTTACCCCTTATTTTTAAAAAATAAGGTTTTGCTGATACAGCACATCAATACGCTCGCGCATAATGACACCTGATCTTTCGGTCAATGGTATTTTTATTTGTTTTTATTTTTGATAGGAGTCCCTTTAAGGGAACTTGAGTTTTATGGGTAATAAATTGTACGTAGGCAACCTGCCATACACCGTCCGTGACGGCGATCTTCAACAGGCATTTAGCGCCTACGGCAACGTCGGTAGCGCAAAAGTCATGATGGAACGCGACAGCGGCCGCTCTAAAGGTTTCGGCTTTGTCGAAATGGGCAGCGATGCAGAAGCGCAAGCAGCAATCGCTGGTTTACATGACCAACCAATGGCTGGTCGCAACTTAGTTGTGAACGAGGCTCGCCCAATGGAGCCGCGTCCCCCACGCACTGGCGGCTTTGGCGGCGGTGGATACGGTGGCGGTGGCGGTGGCGGCGGTCGTCGTGAAGGCGGCGGCGGTTACGGCGGCGGCAACGGTGGTGGTGGATACGGCGGCGGTGGCGGCGGTTCACGCTACTAAAAGGCGAGACTCCCTCTTAATTGTGAGTTGAGTCTCTTGTAAAAAGCCCAGCATGCTGGGCTTTTTTATCGCCTGTATGTGACTAAAGCGTCACGTGCTTACTCAATAATTCGGATGGCGCTATTTTTGGTGTCCGACACATACAAATAAATACCGTCATTTGTGATGCCACTAGGCCTAGAAAAAGTTGCGTTTCGTCCAAGGCCGTCCATCTTGCCACTCACTCCAGGTATTCCCGCAATCGTTGTCACCACACCCGTTGCAATGACAATTTTTCGGATTGTGAAATTAAAAGAATCCGTCACGAATATGCTCGTACCATCCGTTACGAGACTATGAGGTCCTGTAAAACGGGCTCTAGTCCCAATACCGTCTTCGGCACCAAACGTACCAGCTTGACCGGCCAGCGTTGTCACAGCACCCGTTGCAATCACCACTTTTCGAATGGCATTGTTTTTGGCATCTGCCACATAAACGTTAGTGCCATCCGTTGTGATGCCCGTCAAACTATCAAAACTAGCTGTAGAACCTATCCCGTCTGCATGCCCTACAACACCAGGCGTACCAGCTAGCGTAGTCACATCTCCTGTAGCAATGGTAATTTTTCGAATCGTATGATTGCCTGTATCTGCAACGTAAAGATAAGAACCGTCCGTCGTAATACCGCGTGGCGCACTAAAGCTTGCATCTCTAGCGACGCCATCATCAGAGCCCATAGCGCCTGCGGAATTCCACCGACCAGATAGCGTACTGACCATCCCTGTTGCAATCACAATTTTTCGAATCACATGATTAAACGTATCGGCAATATAGAGGTTTTTTCCATCAGTTGTGATACCTTGCGGCCTCTTAAAGTTGGCCACATTGCCAGGGCCGTCCTCATAGCCCCAAGCTTGCGTTGTCAACGAGCCAGCAATGCGAGTCACTAAGCCTGAGGCAATCGCAATCTTGCTCACCGTATTGTTAACGGGATCTACGACATATAAATTAACGCCATCCGTGGTAATGCCTTGCGGCCCATCAAGCAAAGCGCCCCTAGCCTTACTCGCCAAAGTTGTCACGACTTTACTTTGAGGGGCCAGGGTGGTTTGAACAGCTCCGCCCATTTGAATGGTCCCCCGAGCAGCGGTACTTGGCTGGCTTGTCGTGCCTTGCTGAGGCGAAAGTGGCTGCGCTTGGGCGCTGCCGCTAAAAAGCGTCAGCCATCCAACCGCGCAAAAAATTACGCTAAGAAAAAAACGATCTGAAGTAATCAAATATCTAACTAAATGAATTAATATGGATGTGCGATTTATATCAAAAACCTTGCATTTTAACCTTTACTGTATACAAGTTACGATAAGTAGATGCCGCATATACCCACTAAAGACGATATTAGTCATTTCGCGCTGTTCCCGCGCATCGAAGCAAAAGACATCGTTCTTGTAAGCCACGCTAGCTCTGCCTTAGCGGCTTTCAATACCTTGCAAGGCTTAGCCGTTTTGGGTTTTGATACGGAGTCTAAACCCACTTTTGTTGCGGGCGAAATTTCAACAGGGCCGCACGTGGTGCAGTTTGCCGCTGTGCACACAACCTACGTCTTCCAATTATTTGACAGCACTTGCAAGGAGGTTGTCTGCAAACTCTTAACGTCCCCGAACATCTTAAAAGTAGGTTTTGGCTTGTCGGGCGATGGCGTGCAAATCCGCCGCACGTTGGGCATAGAGCCCATTCAAGTGTTGGATATCAACACGCTGTTTAAAGCCAAAGGCTATATCAAAGAGATCGGCGTCAAAACTGCAGTAGCCGTGCTCTTCAATCAGCGGCTCATCAAATCACGCAAAGCCACGACATCAAATTGGGCAAATAAAGTGCTCACCGAGAGTCAAATCTTGTACGCCGCAAACGACGCGTATGCGGCACTCAAAGTTTATGATGCACTGACATGAGTTTCACATCATTTAACTTGCACCCCGCATTGATGCGAGCATTGCAAAACAAAGCCTACGCCGAGCCAACGCCTATTCAGCAAAGCGCCATTCCACACGCCTTAGCGGGCAACGATGTACTTGCGTCTGCGCAAACAGGTTCGGGGAAAACGGTCGCTTTTGCGCTCCCGATCTTGCAGCAGCTTACCGCGCAAACTTTGTTTAGCCCGCGCCGCACGCTTGCGCTGGTACTCGTGCCTACGCGCGAACTCGCCATGCAAGTCGGCGAAGTCTTCAAAGCGCTTTCACTCCATTTGCCGCAAGCCGTGCAAGTCACCATGCTATTTGGCGGTGTATCGATTAATCCACAAATGATGCGATTGCGCGGCGGCGCTGACATCGTCGTTGCCACACCTGGTCGCTTGCTCGATTTGATGAATCGCAATGCACTCAGCATTGCGCACATCCAAACACTGGTACTAGACGAAGCAGATCGCCTGCTCGATATGGGATTTACGGACGAACTAACTCGTATCCTCACACTCATTCCGCCTAAGCGGCAAAGTTTATTCTTTTCGGCTACTTTTCCACCAACCGTACAAAAATTGGCGGAAGACTTGCTGCAAAGCCCCATCCGCATTGACGTGCAGCCCACCATTGAAAATGCCGCAGACATTGTCCAGCGCGCTGTTTTGGTGGACGCCCCCAATCGCACGCAGTTACTGCGTCATCTGATTGAGCAAAACAAATGGCCTCGCGTGCTCGTCTTTGTGGCCACCAAACACGCAGCCGAAATGGTTGCGGTCAAGCTACGCAAAGCACGCATCAATGCTGAACCCTTCCACGGCGAACAAAGCCAAGGCAAGCGAGCGCAAGTGCTCGCAGACTTTAAAGCTTCAAGACTCACCGTTGTAGTGGCTACCGATGTTGCAGCTCGCGGCATCGACATCGCACAACTACCCGTCGTCGTCAATTTTGATTTGCCGCGCTCCGCCGTGGACTACACGCATCGCATTGGTCGCACAGGGCGCGCGGGCGCGGGCGGCCTTGCGGTGAGCTTTGTCAGCATGGATACGCAGGCGCACTGGCGCTTGATCCAAAAGCGGCAAGATGATGCGAATGCATCTTTTGTCGCGCTCGATCAGATCGCGGGTTTTGAGCCGCAGGATGCGCCACTAGAAGTCAGCTTTTCAAACGGTGGCATCAAAGGCAAGCGTCCGAGCAAGAAAGATAAATTGCGTGCCGCCGTGCAATCTGCAAAAAGCGATACATGACATCGACCTTAACAACCACCAACATATCTCAAGCCCCCGCCCCTGTTAGCTTTTGGCAAGCCTTTGGCTTTTGGCTCAAGCTTGGTTTCATTAGCTTTGGAGGCCCTGCAGGGCAAATCGCCATCATGCACAAAGAGCTAGTGGAGGAAAAACGTTGGATATCAGAAAAACGTTTTTTACATGCGCTTAACTTTTGCATGGTGCTGCCAGGCCCCGAGGCGCAACAGCTTGCCACTTACATCGGTTGGCTGATGCACCGCACAAAGGGCGGCATTGTGGCGGGCGCTTTGTTTGTGCTGCCTTCGCTCTTTATTTTGATTGGTTTGTCGTGGGTTTACATTGCCTTTGGTTCGCTGTCGCTGGTCGCTGGACTGTTCTACGGCATCAAGCCTGCCGTCACGGCCATCGTGCTGCAAGCCGCGCACCGTATAGGTTCTCGGGCTTTGAAGAATAACGTTTTGTGGGCGATTGCGGGCGCATCGTTTGTCGCTATTTTTGCTTTGAATTTGCCGTTTCCGCTCATCGTTTTGATAGCCTCCTTGATTGGTTATTCGGGCGGCCGGATGAGTCCCGAGACATTTAAAACGGGCGGCGGACATGGCAATGGAAAAACCTCATACGGCAAAGCCATCATTGATGACGATACGCCCACGCCTACACATGCGCTATGGACGTGGCGCAGATTTATTCGCGTTGCTGTGATTGGACTCTTGCTCTGGGCAATTCCATTTGCGGTGATCATCTTCGTTTTTGGTTGGGAGCACACTTACTCGCAAATGAGCTGGTTCTTTACCAAGGCCGCGCTGCTTACGTTTGGCGGCGCATATGCCGTGCTACCTTATGTGTACCAAGGCGCCATCGGTGACTTTCATTGGCTCTCCGCCACGCAAATGATTGACGGCCTCGCGCTGGGCGAAACCACACCTGGTCCGCTCATCATGGTGGTGGCGTTTGTAGCTTTTGTGGGTGGCTACTTGAAAGCACTGCTAGGCACGCAGGCCTTATTCTTAAGCGGCGCGCTGGCTGCGTGCATCGTGACGTGGTTCACGTTTTTACCGTCCTTCATCTTTATCTTGATGGGCGGTCCTTTCATTGAAACCACGCACAACGATTTGAAATTTACTGCGCCCCTGACGGCCATTACAGCCGCTGTTGTCGGTGTGATTTTAAATTTGGCACTCTTCTTTGGCTACCATGTCTTGTGGCCCAAAGGGCTCTCGGGCAGCTTCGATTGGATGTCTGCACTGATTGCTATCGCTGCCGCTGTTGCACTCTTCAAATACAAACGCAATGTGATCCACGTGATTGCCGCATGCGCTCTAATTGGATTGGCTATAAAAATCTTACTATG
This sequence comes from Comamonadaceae bacterium, assembly GCA_947450645.1. Classification (GTDB taxonomy): domain Bacteria; phylum Pseudomonadota; class Gammaproteobacteria; order Burkholderiales; family Burkholderiaceae_C; genus JASGCK01. The sequence continues at coordinate 183,698 of CANFWH010000001.1, forward strand.
AAAAATAAAACCTTCACCGTTTACCTCGCGCTATGTTTAGGCCTATTTGGTGCGCATCGCTTGTATTTAAAGGGCTGGCGCGACCTTGGACTTTGGCTACATTTTATTGCGACAGCACTTGGATTCATTGGTCTGCGCCGCGCTTTTGCCATCGGCCAAGACGATCAACTGAGCTGGTTACTTGCGCCATTTTTGGGAGTTTCTTTGTTTGCCGCCTGCCTTGCTGCTATTATTTATGGTCTTATGCTGGAGGCCAAGTGGAATAAGGCTTATAACAGCGATGCCTCTACAAGTCCCACTGGATTTGGCCTAGCGGGCGGAACCTCAGGGATTACTATTTTTGGCGTGATTTTGGCGCTGCTGATCGGCGCTACCGCACTGATGTCAGCGATTGCCTTTGCGGGGCAGCGGTATTTTGAATACGCAGCCCGTGCTGCTTGATGTTTGCTCTTAAAAAATCTGCAAACTCACCCAGTAACCAATCGCGGCGACAAAGGCGCTAGCAGGAATTGTAAAAATCCACGCCCAAATAATATTGCCCGCCACGCCCCAGCGCACGGCACTGGCGCGTTGTGTGGAACCCACGCCCACAATCGCACCCGTAATAGTGTGTGTCGTCGATACGGCAATCCCTAAAAAGCTAGCTAAGAACAGCGTGATTGCGCCGCCTGTTTCGGCGCAAAAACCGCCAACAGGCTTGAGCTTGGTAATTTTTTGTCCCATGGTTTTGACGATGCGCCAACCGCCAAACATAGTGCCCATACCAATGGCCAAATAACAGCAAATAATGACCCAAGCTGGCGGCGATTTATCGCCAACAGCCGCATAACCCGTTGCAATCAGCAACATCCAAATAATACCAATCGTTTTTTGCGAATCGTTCCCGCCGTGACCGAGGCTGTAGGCAGCAGCAGAAAAAAGCTGCCCGCGCCGAAACCATTTATCCACACGAGATGGCGTGGCACGCCTAAAAATCCAAGCGACCGCAACCATCATGAGCGAGGCCATTAAGAACCCAAGCAGCGGCGACAGAAAAATCCAAAGCACCGTTTCCAAAATCTTGCCTTTAATCAAAACACTCGCGCCAGCTTTGGCAATCGCAGCGCCCACAATGCCGCCAAGCAATGCATGAGAAGAACTACTGGGAATGCCGTAATACCAAGTAATGATGTTCCATAGCAGTGCGCCCACCAAGGCGCCAAACACTACATGGGTATCCACAATCCCAGGCATCACTAGTCCTTTACCGACCGTAGACGCCACGCTGAGTTGAAAAATAAAAATCGCCACGACGTTAAAGAATGCAGCAAACAAAACCGCTTGCCCAGGCCTCAAAACCCCGGTGGACACCACCGTCGCAATTGCATTAGCCGAATCATGAAATCCATTCATAAAGTCGAAGGCCAGCGCGAGCACCACCAACATGGCGACAAGCCAAAAAGCTGCTGTTTGCACTTCCATTAAGAATTCTCCAACACAATGCCTTCAATATGGTTCGCCACGTCTTCGCACTTGTCGGTGATGGTCTCCAAGAGCTCGTAAATCGCCTTGAGTTTGATAACCTCGCGCACTTCGGGCTCTTCGCGAAACAGCTTGCTCATCGCGCTGCGCATCACGCGATCAGCATCGGACTCTAAGCGGTCGATTTCTTCGCAAGTTTTGAGTGCCGCTTCTGCTGTCTTCGCGTCGGCAATGCTACTCAGCATTGAGACCGCATCTTTCAAGCGCTCGCAGCACTTCACGCTAATGTCCGTCAAGCGCAAAATTTCATCCGTCGTTTGCTTGAGGTCATACAGCGCCATCGCTTCGGCGCAGTCTTGGATCAAATCCGCCACGTCGTCCATCGTATTGATGAGCGAATGAATTTGCTCGCGGTCAATTGGCGTAATAAATGTTTTGTGAATCAGGCGATTGACGTCTGCCGTGATGCGGTCAGCCGCGTGCTCGGCGTTGTCCACATCGCGGTTGTAACTCTCGCGCAGGTGCGGATCGCTGTAATTGGCAACTAACTTGGAGAAGGCACGAGCCGCATCCACAATGCAGTCCGCGTGCTGGTTAAACATTTCGAAAAAATTACCTTCTTTAGGTAGTAATTTGCTAAACAGCATGGGGGAGCTCCAAGTTAATAAACGATTGCGTTAGATTTTACGGGCGAAAGACAAAATAGACCGCGCCCACCAAACACAAGGCCGCCCATAAGTAGTCCAACTTCATGGGTTGATCCAAATAAAACATCGCAAATGGTACAAAAACCAAAAGCGTAATCACTTCTTGCATAATTTTGAGCTGTGCTACGTTAAAGCCTGCTAGGCCATAGCCAATGCGGTTTGCAGGCACTTGGAGTAAGTATTCAAAGAGCGCAATCCCCCAACTCACCAACGCAGCAATGTACCAAGGACTTGTGCTCAAACTCTTTAAATGGCCATACCAAGCGATCGTCATAAAAACATTGGAAGCGATGAGTAATAGGATGGTTTGAGCAGAGAAAGATAATTGCATGATTCAGCTTTGGAATTGATGTGAGCAAACTAGAGCTTAAATACATTTATAAAAAGGAAAACACACATGGGCGCACAGTGGAAAGCAAAAGGCAAAGAACTCGCGGCAAACGCACGCGGTAAATTGTTTGGTCGTTTGGCTAAAGACATCATGCTAGCGGCAAAAAGTGGCGCAGACCCAGCGTCCAACTCTAAGCTACGCCTCTTTGTCGAGCAGGCTCGCAAGGTCTCTATGCCCAAAGACACGCTGGAGCGAGCGATCAAAAAGGGCTCGGGCATGGGTGCAGATGCAGTTAGTTTTGAGCATGTGATCTATGAAGGTTTTGCACCGCATCAGGTGGCCGTGATGGTGGAGTGCCTGACCGACAACGTGAACCGCACGGCGCCCGAAATGCGTGTCCTGTTTCGCAAAGGACAACTGGGCACATCAGGCTCGGTGTCATGGGATTTCAACCACGTCGGCATGATTGAAGCTGAGCCCATTTTGAAAGACTCTGACCCCGAAGTCGCGGCGATTGAAGCAGGCGCACAAGATTTTGAAATCGTAGAAATTGAAGAGGGCAGCGATACCAAGCTAGGCACAACGCTATTTTTGACTGACCCGACTGACCTCGATTTAGTCAGCCGCGCCCTGCCCGCGCATGGCTATGCAGTGCTCACAGCCAAACTGGGGTACAAGCCTAAAAATCCAGTCGACCCTGCGAGCCTGAGTGCTGATCACTTGGAAGAAGTCGAATCCTTTTTAGCCGCGATTGATGGTAACGACGACGTGCAAAACGTGTACGTCAGCTTAGGCGGCTAATCAACTGACCGCTTACTGCCGCCAATTGCTCAGCGCTTACCAGCTCAGGCGCTATCTCAGATAGGGGCACAAGCACAAAGGCACGTTGCCACATTCGCACATGCGGAACAGTGAGCGTGCTACTTTCTATGCGAGCAGCGCCATATAGCAAGATGTCCAAATCCAGCGTACGCGGCGCGTTGTGCAAGTGCGCTCTGTCCTGCGCCAAAGCACGTCCAGAAAGACTTTCAAGCCGTTGCAATTCTTTAAGTAGTTGATAGATCCCGAGTTCTGTTTCAATTTTTATGACCGCGTTAATGTAGTCATCACCACTCGCATCCACGGGTTTTGTTTGATAGAGGCTGGAGACCACGACCAGTCTGGTCTGCGGAATACCTCCCACGGCAAGCCTTGCGGCATCTACCCTGTGGGCAGGGTCGTCTAAATTAGAGCCCAGCGCTATGTATGCCGTCACCATTGGATTTTGGCTTTCTCTTGCGCCTTGGCTTGGCGCTCTTTGCACTACTAGCTGTACCAGCCGCCTTAGGTTGCTTTTTAACCTCTTCAATCATCGCCAATCGATCCGTATGATCGGCATCTTGAAAACCTTGCCACCAGCTCGCAAGTCCCGCCAACTCTGGCGCGGAGGCTTCATCCGATTTGCCGCGCAAGCACAAAAAATCGAATCCTGCTCTAAAGCGTAAGTGCTCCACCAGCGTGTGCGGCGAGCCACCCGTGCGGCGTTCAAAGCGTGGCTGCATCATCCAAATTTCGCGCATATCCGCGCCCAATTTACCGCGCCCTGATACGTCGCCAATGCGCTCTTCAAACACGGCGTCCACACTTTCTGCCAGCGCGGGAAAGGTTGGAATTTTGTTGAATGGTTTGGCGCCTTCGCGCCTTGCCACCCAGCCATCAATCACGTCTTGCCACAGCACGCACGCCAGCAAGTAACTGGGCGCAACGGGCTTGCCGATCTTGACGCGTGCATCGGTGTCCGTCAGCATTCCTTTAACCATAGGTGAATCAGCACGTTCCACAATCACGTCTAACAGCGGATAAATCCCACGCTCCAGTCCCAGCGCTTTGAGTGTTTGAATCGACGCTAGTGAATGTCCCGTTTGCACGAGCTTGAGCATCTCATCAAACATGCGTGAGGGCGGTACGTCGTCCAGCAATTTTTTGAGCTTCTTAATCGGCTCTAGTGTTTTAGGTTCGACCTTGAAACCCAGCGGCGCAAGCTTAGCCGCAAAGCGCACGGCGCGAATAATGCGCACGGGGTCTTCGCGGTAACGGGCGGCGGGTTCGCCAATCATACGGATCACGCGTTTTTTGGCGTCGCCGATGCCGCCGTGGTAGTCAACCACCACTTCGCTGGTTGGGTCGTAATACATAGCGTTGACGGTGAAATCGCGCCGCGCCGCATCGCTGGCTATGTTTCCCCATACGTTGTCGCGCAGCACACGGCCAGAGCTATCCACAGCGTGCTTCATGCCCTCAAGTTGACTCTTCTGACTGCGCTCGTTACCTTTAACCGTGGGCGCTTCTGCATGATCAACGTTGGCGCGAAATGTGGAGACTTCAAATTTTTCGTGTTCGCGTCCGCCGCCAAAAATGACGTGAACGATGCGAAAACGCCGTCCAATGATGAAGGCGCGTCTAAAGAGTCGCTTGACTTCTTCTGGCGTGGCTTCGGTGGCGATGTCGAAATCTTTGGGCTCTAAACCCAGCAGCAAATCGCGCACCGCACCGCCCACGATATACGTCTCGAAACCAGCGTCCTGCAAGGTCTCCACGGTTTCGATAGCTCGGTGGTCAATCAAGTCGCGGTTGATTTTGTGATCTTTGACTGGCACTTCCACGCGCTTAGAGGCCTGTGATGTTTTGCCGCTAGCGCGGACGGCGCGGGCTGGCGCATTTTGAAGAGCAGGCTCAGCAGCCTTACCAAAGACACGGTGAATAATTTTTTTAAGCATGAAATTTATCTAGGACTGGAATAAATCCAGAATCTGCCATTGTCGCTGCACCGCAATCGCCCGTAATCGCTCGTCGGGATTGGTCGCCACGGGGTGCGTGACGCGCTCCAAGAGCGGCAAGTCGTTCATCGAATCGCTATAGAAAGTGCTCTTAGGAACATCAGCCCACGTGAGGCCGCGCTCAGACAACCACATTTCCATGCGTGTGACCTTGCCATCTTTAAATGAAGGCACGCCTGCAATGCGATTGGTCACATGTCCATCGTCATCCCGCTCAAGATCAACCGCAATCAAATGTTCAACACCAAACGCGCTGGCAATCTCACGCGTTACAAATTCGTTGGTCGCGGTGATGATGATGCAAGTGTCGCCAGCCGCTTGGTGGCTACGCACCAGCTCTAGCGCTTGCGGTTTGATAGCGGGCAAAATCCAGTCCATCATGTATTTTTGATGCAGATGCGCCGCACGGTCTTTGCCAGCCGAAGCTGCCACGCGCATGGCGAACGCAACGTAGGCGTGAATGTCTAGCGTTCCAGCGCGGTACTGCCCCGCGAACTCGTCGTTGCGCTTTTGATGCTCCACTGGATCAACCAGCCCTTCAGCAATGCAAAACGCACCCCACGTGTGATCAGAGTCAATGGGAAGTAACGTGTGGTCAAGGTCAAAAAGGGCGAGGTTCATAAAGTGTTTCAAATCAATTGATCAATGTTGTCCAACATCTCTTTCAACATCGGCACGGTAATCGCTCGTTTGGTTTGCAGTGCGTATTGATCGAGTTTGTCTAACCATTGCATTAAATTGCCAAGGTCACGTGAAAAGCGGGTACTCATATAACCCAGTACTTCGTCGCTGAGCGCAAGGCCACGTGCAGCGGCGCTTGCGCGCAGGACTTGCTGCTGCGCCTCATCCGATAAGGCTTGCAAGGCGAAGATGTCGCCCCAGCCTAGACGCGAGCGCAAATCGTCACGGAGTAACAAATTGGCGGGCGGCGCATCGCCTGCAGCCAGCACCGAACAGCCTGTGGTTTGCGCATTCACAAACCAGTTAAAAGCCGCGTGCTGCTGCACGGCATTGAAGCGGTGCACGTCGTCCATCAGCACCACGCGCCAAGCAACATCGAAGCTGGGCGGCTCGTCGGCTGCTATATCTAAGTGGCCAAAGGGTTCACCTCGCTCGGTAAGGCCACGTTGCACGGCACGCAGTAAATGGCTTTTGCCTGCGCCGCTGGCGCCCCACAGATAAATGGGCACAGGGGATCTACGAGCAGTATCGCCAAGCCATAGACGCAGATGCTGATGTGCGGCCTCGTTACCTATTGGTAAAAAATTCTCTAACGTCGGCCCTGTATCAACCGCCACGTTCAAGGTAAATTGCTGCATGTCAGTCGTAGCTTTAGAGCCGGTACAAATCAGAGGCGAGGTACTGCGCCTTCACGCGGCGCATGGCAACCAGTAGCACAGCAGACAGCGGCAATGCGACGAGCACGCCGATGAAACCAAAAATTTCACCAAAGGCTAAAAGCGCAAAAATCACCGCCAATGGATGCAGCCCAATACGCTCGCCCACCAAGCGCGGCGTGAGAACAAAGCCTTCAACCAATTGGCCAATACCGTAAGTCGTGATCAAGATCAAGGCGGCCTGTGTCAAATCGAATTGCAAGATAGCGGCCAGCGTCGCCAGCACGAGTCCAATACCAAAACCGATATAGGGAATACAAATCGCTAGTCCCGTGAACACGCCAATGGGGAGTGCTAGATCGAGCCGCCACAGACTGAGGCACACGCTGTAGTACACCGCCAGTGTGAGCATCACCAAAAGTTGTCCGCGCATATATTGGCCCAGTACAGCGTCAGCCTCTTGCATAAAACTTTGCACCGCAGGCAGCTTGGCACGCGGAATCCAACCCGAAACGCGCGAAATAATGTTCGCCCAGTCTGCCAACAAATAAAACAACACGACAGGCACAAGCACCACATAGCCCATCAGGCTAAGAAGGAAGCCGCCACCCATCTTGAGTGAGGGCAACACCTTCGCCCAAACCTCGTTGCTATTGGTGTCTATGTAATTCAGCGCAAAGCTTTTGACGCGAGCAGGATCCAAGCTGAAGTCAATGCCAAAGCCAAAGAAAAGCGGCGCAATACTAGCGTTTAAGCGCTCGGCAATCTTAGGCAATTGCATCTGCAAAAGCGGTAGCTCTTTGAGTGCGATGGGCACGATGAGGAGCACCACAGCTAACGTGATGGCCATAAAGCCAATCTCCACAATCATGACGCACACAAGACGCGGCACGCGTGATTTGGCAAGGCGATAGAGCTGATCCACCGCAGGCGCAAGCGAATACGCCAATACCCCCGCAACCACAAACGGAGTGAGCACAGGCGCGAGTAGCTTCAATATAAACCAGCCGATGGCCGCTAAGCCAAGCCAAATAAGGCTTGTGCGCCATGCGGGCTGGGAAGGCTTAATGGGTGTGACTTGCGACATAGATGGTAGTTAGTAGTTGGAATGTGGATGGCACTTAAAATTAACGCTTCATTTTATAGACCTGCCCCATGACCTCTACCGTCCCACAAGCCGCCGTCCCTATCCATTACAAAGACGCAGGCGTTGACATAATCGCGGGCGATGCGCTGATCGAACGCATCAAGCCACTGGCCAAGCGCACCATGCGGGACGGTGTGCTAGCAGGCATTGGTGGCTTTGGCGCGATGTTTGAAGTGTCCAAAAAGTACAAAGAACCTGTCCTAGTCTCGGGCACAGATGGGGTAGGCACCAAGCTCAAACTCGCGTTCGAATGGAATATGCATGACACCGTCGGCATCGATTTAGTCGCAATGAGCGTAAACGATGTCCTGGTACAAGGTGCTGAGCCGCTGTTTTTTCTCGACTACTTCGCTTGCGGAAAACTCGACATTGACACCGCTGCTGCGGTGGTGGGCGGCATTGCCAAGGGCTGCGAAGAGTCTGGCTGCGCTTTAATTGGCGGCGAGACCGCCGAGATGCCTGGCATGTACGCGACGGGTGAATATGACCTAGCGGGCTTTTGCGTAGGCGCTGTCGAAAAATCAAAAATCCTCTCGGGCAAAGATGTGGCTGAGGGCGATGTCGTGTTGGGCTTGGCTTCTAGCGGCGTGCATTCCAATGGCTTTAGTTTGGTACGCAAATGCGTGGAGCGTGCAGGGGCAAACATGCCAGCCATGCTTGATGGCAAGCCCTACCGCGAGGCACTGATGACTCCCACCAAGCTATATGTCAAGTCTGTGCTCGCGGCTCTGCAAGCAATGCCAATAAAGGCTTTAGCTCATATCACTGGAGGGGGATTATTAGAAAATATTCCGCGCGTGCTGCCCGATCATTTGGCGGCTGAACTCGTGGTTAATAGCTGGCCAAAGAGCGAACTCTTTGGGTGGCTGCAAGCCACGGCGGGTATTAACGACCTAGAGATGGCACGCACGTTTAACTGGGGCATTGGCATGGTGGTGGTGGTAAATGCCGCATCGGCTGACACCTGCAAAGCGTTCCTAGAAGCGCAGGGCGAAAAAGTGTTTAACATCGGGCGCATTGCTAAGCGCACGGCAGAGGCTGTGACGCTCCATTAAAAAGGTTTAACTCATGCCAGTGATTGCCGTCGTTAACCGCAAAGGCGGCAGTGGAAAAAGCACTATCGCAACCCACATTGCAGCGTATTGCACACACCAAAACATTGGTGTCATGCTGGGTGATGTGGACAGACAGCAATCAACGCGTTCGTGGCTCAAGCTGCGCGAGCAGCGTCATCCACAGGCCAAACAGATATTAGGTTGGGCCGTCAACCAAAGTAGTGCGCTGCGTGCGCCAACAGGCGTCTCGCATGTGGTGCTCGATACCCCAGGAGGCCTCTATGGGCTTGACTTAGCGCGGATCGTTATGTTTGCGGACGCCATCATCATGCCGATTTGCAATTCAGTGTTTGACCGTGACTCCGCCGCGCAGTGCTGGGATGAACTCAAAATTTTGCCGCGCATTAGCACGGGACGCTGCAAACTCGCCGTGGTCGGTATGCGGGTTGATCACCGCACCCTCGATTCGGCTGCCCTCACGCAATGGGCAACGTCTCGCGGACTGCCCTACCTAGGCGCGCTGCGCGATGCACCCACCTATGTGCAGTGCATTGAGCAAGGTGTCACGCTATTTGATTTGCCCAAGGAAACCGTTGCGCAAGACCTTGCACAGTGGCAACCCATTGTGGATTGGCTAAGCCCTGTGCTCTTTCCGCCGCCACCCGTGGCGAGCCAACCCATACAACCGCCGCGTCAAATCAGTTTAGGTAACGAGACCATCAAGAGTGCCCGCGTGGGCAGTTTGCAACCGGTGCAACAAAGTTTGGTTGCAGGCGAACGCATTGCGCAAAAACAGTCGATGCTGCCTGTGACCAACGAGAAACGCGGCGGCTTTTTAGAGTCTTTGGGCATCCCAGGGTTTTTGCGGCGCAAATAAAAAATCTATGCCAGCATTTGTGCGCGGGTGAGCAGCACCATTTCGCGATCCCCCATATCGACGCCATTGTGCAAATATAAATCTAGGTCGATCACCGCTTCGCTTTTGCGGTGCAGCTTAGCCAATGCGAGGCCACGGTCGCGATATTCATGCCATGCCTCGGGCAGCAAGGTAATCAAACGGTTTTGCACGCACACCATACGATCCCAATCGGTGTCGCCACGGTAGAGTTCTTTGAGGTTGCGTAGCAGGCGAATCACAATATCACGATGGGTTGCGTCTTGCAAATAAAGCCCAAATGGAACTTCAAAATCGCCTTCTAGCCCAAGGTTTGTATGAAATGGCTCGAGGCGACTGGCCAGCTCTTGGCCGCTGAGCGAGCGAGCATCAAGTGGATCCATGATGACCTGCCCTTGTGGTAGGCCGATTTTTATGAGAAAGTGCCCAGGAAAGTTGATACCCGTGACCTTGAGGTCAATGCTATTAGCAAGCTCGAGCCAAATAATCGCCAGCGTAATCGGCAAGCCCTTACGCGTTTTGAGTACCGCGTTGATGTAGCTGTTATCGGGCGCGTAATAGTCGTTCACATTGCCCGCAAAGCCAAGCTCCATATAGAAAAATCGATTCAAAATATGCAGGCGGTGCAACGGTGATGCGTCGGCAGGGACTTTGCGCTGTAGTTTGGCGACTAACTGATCGACACTATCCAAAACTTGCTGCACGTCTAAGTCTTCGTATTCGTCTTGCGCGATGGCAATGGCCGCTTCGAGTAGCGGGAAATCTAAATCACTTTTAACGAGCAACGCAAAATAATCCAGCGGCGTGGATGGGACGGTGAGCGCGGCAAGATTGAGCATGTCTGTTAGCGGTCAGAATGTTTGATAAGAGCCTTGAGTTTAAGCCCAGATAGCGCCAGTATCGCAAAGTATGCCGCACCGCTTACTACCATGACTCCTAATAGCGACCCAAGACGAAGCCAAGCGCCATATGGCCTAGCGGGCCATTCCAGCCAAGGTAAGTTGGCGGATAACCACGCAAGTAAGACTCCCAACACGGCGCTTGCTAGCAGCACACGCAGCAGCAATAGCATCCATCCACTTTGCGGCTGATAGACCTTGCTACGGACAAGCCCAACCAACAACATGGACGCATTGATGAGAGCCCCCACGCCAATCGAGAGCGCAAGTCCTGCGTGGGCAAATAGAGGAACAAATATCAAGTTCAAAAGCTGCGTAATCACAAGTACGGCCACCGCAATTTTCACGGGCGTTTTGATGTTTTGACTAGCGTAGTAGCCAGGCGCAAGGACCTTAATTGCCACAAGCCCTAAAAGCCCTACGCCATAGCTGGCAAGCGCTAGCGTGGTTTGCGTCACATCTTGCGCCTTGAATGCGCCGTAGTGATACAGCGACGCGACCAGTGGCTTTGCAAATACGCCTAACGCCACGGCGCAGGGCACGGTCAGCACCACGACGAGGCGCAATCCCCAATCCAGCAATCGGCTGTATTCGCTAGTGTCTTTTTTAGCGTGAGCCGCGGACAAGGCGGGAATTAAAACCACACCCAATGCCACACCCAGCATAGCGGTTGGGAATTCCATCAGTCGATCCGCATAACCAAGCCAACTCACACTGCCGACTGCCAAGTGCGAAGCAATCTGTGTATTGATGAGAAGCGAGATTTGCGCAACGCTCACGCCTAAAAGCGCAGGCAGCATGAGACTCAAAATGTTTTGCGTACCCGCGTCTCGCCATGCAGCGCGGATATCGGACTTGCGCCAAGCCACATGGGACGTGCCTTGTAGAGCATTAATCTTGCGCATCGCCCATATTTGCATGCCAAGCTGTAACACGCCGCCCAGCATCACACCCACGGCCACGGCGTATATAGGTTCAATGCCAAGCGTCTTAAACCAGGGCACGCCCAACCACGCGGCAGCAATCATGGCAACATTCAAAAGCACGGGCGTAAAGGCTGGCACGGCAAAGCGTTTGTAGGTGTTGAGCACGCCTGACGCGAGTGCACACAGCGACATAAAAGCGATATACGGAAACATGATGCGCGTCATCACGGTTGCCGCATCCAAGCCCTTCTTTGGTAGGCCACTTGCCATCAGCCACACCAAAAGCGGCGCGGCAATTACACCAAGCACGCAAGTCACCAGCAAAATCCAAAATAGCACCGTCGCTACACGAGTGATAAGGTTGCGGGTTGCCGCGTCACCATCCCGCGTTTTAGTAGCCGAGAGCACAGGCACAAAAGCTTGGCTAAATGCGCCCTCGGCAAACAAACGACGTAGCAAATTGGGAATGCGAAACGCCACGTTGAACGCGTCCGTCATCGCGCTCGCGCCAAACGTGGCGGCAATCAGCAGCTCCCGCACCAACCCCGTGACACGGGAAAGCAAGGTGAATAGAGAGACGGTTGAGGCGGAGCGAAGTAGCGACATGGACGAGGTGGTTCTGCAGAAGTATAATGCGAGGTTCCGCTAAAAACATCGTAAACCTTTAGGACATATCCATCATGGCAACCAAAGCTAAGAAAAAGAATCCACGCCTGGCATCAGGCCGCAAGCGCGTCCGTCAAGACGTCAAAATTAATGCCGCGAACACATCGCTGCGCTCCAAATACCGTACCGCTGTTAAGAACGTCGAAAAAGCCGTTCTAGCTGGCGACAAAGAAAAAGCCACTGCCGCTTTCGCAACCGCTCAGTCCGTAGTGGACTCGGTCGCAGACAAAGGCATCTTCCACAAAAACAAAGCGTCTCGCGATAAGAGCCGCTTAGCTGCCAAAGTAAAAGCTTTGGCTCTAGCTAAATAAATAGCTAGAAACTCAGACAGTGCGCAAGCACCGTCCGCACGCAGAGAAAAACCTCTGCGCCGTTTCAATCAGATGTGAATCTTTAGCGGGATTTAACAAAAAAGCCACTCAATTGAGTGGCTTTTTTTATGTCTTTTTAACCTCTGGCAAAAGACAAACTTCGGCCACTTGCAGCTTGTTGTCTTTGGCAAAGTTCATCACAAAATCCCACGCCATCACGTTGTAATCTTTGATTGCATGATCGACGATGACGCAGCGCACGTTGCCTTGGTTAATGGGAACGCACCATGGCGAGTAGTCTAAATAGCGCATGCCTTCGACTGCACCCTCGCGAAATCCACTCATGACGCCCGCCAAACGCTCCGCCCAATCGCTAGGGCGAAAGGGCTTATCATCAAGGGTTATCCCTTGAATAATCGTTTGTTTGGGAGAGGGAATAGGCAAACTTGCCGAAGTAGACGCTGACACGTTAGTATTTTATCTTATATAAGACTTTTCCTGCTTTTGGAGTATTTAGATGACCAACGCCACCGCCCTGCCCACAGAGCCACACGTGATGCACACCTATGCCCGTGTGCCGGTTGCGCTTTCGCACGGACAAGGTTGCCGCGTTTGGGACACAACGGGCAAAGCGTACATCGATGGTCTTGGCGGCGTGGCAGTCAACACGCTTGGTCATAACCATGCAAAGCTTGTGCCAGCGCTGCAAGATCAAATCGCAAAAATGATGCATGCGTCCAACTATTACTTTGTGCCAGGGCAAGAGCAATTAGCCGTCAAGCTGGTGGAAATGTCAGGCCTCACCAACGTCTTTTTTTGCAACTCAGGCCTAGAGGCAAACGAAGCCGCTATCAAACTAGCACGCAAATTTGGTCACGACAAAGGCATTGAGCGCCCCGAAATCGTGGTCTACGAAAAAGCTTTTCATGGCCGCTCGATTGCCACGCTATCCGCCACAGGAAATGAAAAAGTACAAAAGGGTTTTGGCCCCTTGGTGGAAGGCTTTATCCGCGTGCCTTTGAACGATATTGAGGCTTTAAAAGCTGCCACCGCTGGCAACCCCAACGTCACTGCCGTCTTTTTAGAAACCATCCAAGGCGAAGGCGGCATCAACCCGATGCGCATCGACTATTTGCAAGCCGTGCGCAAACTATGCGACGAGAACGACTGGCTTTTGATGATCGACGAAGTGCAATGCGGCATGGGACGCACAGGCAAGTGGTTTGCGCACCAGTGGGCAGATATCAAGCCAGATGTCATCCCGATGGCTAAAGGTTTGGCGTCTGGCGTGCCTGTAGGCGCTGTGATTGCAGGCCCCAAAGCTGCTCACATTTTTGGACCTGGCAACCACGGCAGCACCTTTGGTGGAAATCCACTCGCCATGCGCTCAGGCATTGAAACCATACGCATCATGGAAGAAGATGGTCTGCTCGCTAATGTAACCCGCGTCGGCGATCACCTGAAAGCCACGCTGGCAAAGGGTTTGCAGGCCGAGATAGAAAGCGGGCAAGTGCTAGAGATTCGCGGTCAAGGCTTAATGCTAGGCGTCGCGCTTGCCAAGCCTTGCGGCGACTTGATTAACCGCTGCGCTGAGGCGGGCTTGCTGATTAGCGTCACCGCCGAGTCCGTGGTACGCCTGATTCCACCGCTGATTTTGACAATCACGGAAGCGGATGAAATCGCCGCAATTGTGGTGGCGCAAATTAAAAAATTCTTGAGTGAATCTATATGAAATCCCTCCAGCACTACCTGCAATTTAGCGACCTCGATGCCGCGGCTTACGCGCATCTGTTTGAGCGCGCTGCGCTCATCAAAGCCAAGTTCAAAAAGTACGAAAAGTACCAGCCACTCATTGACCGCACACTGGCGATGATTTTTGAAAAAGCCTCGACGCGCACCCGTGTCAGCTTTGAAGCGGGCATGTACCAAATGGGTGGCTCGGTGGTTCACTTGACGACCGAAGGCTCGCAGCTTGGCCGCTCCGAGCCGATTGAAGATAGCGCGCGCGTGATTAGCCGCATGGTCGATTTGGTGATGATTCGCACCTTTGAGCAAACCAAGATCGAAGCGTTTGCCGCGCACTCCCGCGTGCCCGTCATAAACGGCCTCACCAACGAATTCCATCCTTGCCAAATTTTGGCGGACATCTTCACTTTCATCGAGCACCGTGGTTCCATCAAAGGCAAAACGGTCGCGTGGGTCGGTGACGGCAACAACATGGCAAACACGTGGCTGCAAGCCGCCGAGATTCTCGACTTCAACGTGCACATCAGCACGCCCAGCGGTTACGAAATTGATGCCGTAGTCGCGAATCTCAAGTCATCCAAACACTACAAAGTATTTACCGACCCAATGGAAGCTTGCAAGGGCGCAGACCTTGTCACGACTGACGTGTGGACCAGCATGGGCTTTGAAGCCGAGAACGAAGCACGCAAAAAAGCCTTTGCAGATTGGTGCGTGGATAGCGACATGATGGCTGCCGCCAAAGCGGATGCACTCTTCATGCACTGCCTGCCCGCGCACCGCGGTGAAGAAGTCTCCGCTGACGTGATCGACGGTCCTCAGTCCGTCGTGTGGGACGAAGCTGAGAACCGCATGCATGCGCAAAAGGCGCTGATGGAGTATTTGCTTTTAGGAACTACGCAAGCCAATTAGGGTCAGGTAGCGTTCCACTTCGCTTTGCTACGTGGCCGTACCCGACCCTAATTGTTTGCTAACCACGTCCCACCAGCGGCATCTTCGTCGCCATGATGGTCGTGAACAGCACATTGGTCTCTAGCGGCAAATTGGCAATATGCACCACCATGTCTGCCACATGGTTCACGTCCATGCGGTCTTCCACCATCATGTCGCCGCGCGGTTGAATGACGCCGTTGGTCATGCGTGTTGTCATGTCGGTGGCGGCGTTGCCAATATCGATTTGGCTAGCCGTAATGTTGTGCGCACGGCCGTCTAAAGCAATGGATTTCGTCAGCCCTGTAATCGCGTGCTTGGTGCTGGTGTAGGGCGCCGACATCGGGCGCGGTGCATGCGCGGAGATCGAGCCGTTGTTGATGATGCGTCCACCCATCGGCGACTGCTTCTTCATCAAACGCATCGCAGCTTGCGCACAAAGGAACGAGCCCGTCAGGTTGATACCCACCACCGCCGACCACTGCTCAAACGTAATTTCATCCATCGGGATCGTCGGTGCGCCCATGCCCGCGTTATTAAAAATCACGTCGATGCGGCCGTAGGTGGATTCGATTTTTTCAAACAACGCTTTTACAGAATCAGGATTGCTGGCATCGGTGGCAACTGCCAACGTACTACCCGCACGTATCGCAGACGCCATATCCGTTGTGGCTTGCAGAGCATCCAGCTTGCGGCCAGCCAGCACCACGGTGTAACCTGCACGCACCAGCGCCAGCGCCGTCGCGCGGCCAATGCCTGTTCCTGCGCCCGTCACCATGGCAATTTTGTTATGTGTTTGTTGTGTCATGTTGATTCCTTTAAGTTGTTTTGATAATCATAGAGCCATGACATTCCAGTCACTCGCTCGCCTGCCACGCGCAGGACAGCATCCCGCACGGTGCGCACCAATCCACTGGCGTGATACACATAGCCCTGAAGCTGCGACTGGATTTGCACGCGTGCGTTGCGCTTCCATCTCGCCTTGGCATAGGCCTGCAAAGCCATATCTACATTGGGCTGCGAGGCAATAGCCTGCCCCAGCGCCTGTGCATCCTCAATCGCCATCGCCGCGCCTTGCGCCAAATACGGCCGCATAGGATGAGCGGCGTCGCCCAACAAAGCCACCTTACCCTTGGCATAAAACTTGGACGCAAACATCGGCGAGCGATGAAACAACTCCCATGTGGTGAATCCTCCGCTCGCCTGCACCGCTGCAATCAACGCATGTAGCTCGGCCGACATCGGGCTGGCAAGCGTGGGCGCACCCTCCTGCGCAACCACCACATTCATCTGCCGAAGATTCACGGGATACGCCACCACATGCTGCTCGGCCCCCAACCACACTTGCACGGACTGTGAGCGTAGCTCCAGCGGCAAGAGTGCCATGTCCACCATCGCCCGATACGCGGTATGCCCCGATGCGTGTGGCTTGCCGCCATGCCATGTGTTCGCCAGCAAGTCTTCGCGTACCTTGCTGTGCAGGCCATCGCACCCCAGTAGCGCATCAAATTGCGCCAATCGGCTCTCGTGCAGGCCAAGCGCAGTCTGGCCTAGCAGCACGTTTGCACCCGTAGCTAGTGCGGCTTTCAAGAGCACGCTTTGCAAGTCAGCACGGCGAATAGTCACATGCGGTGCGCCATATTTTTGCCGCGCATTGTCCTGATCGTTTAAAGGGCGCGAGGTCAGCACGTGATCATCTCTGGCGTCCCGAACAATCAAATGCGTTGGCTCGCAGCCCACGTCCAGTATGGCCTCGCCCAGACCCCAATCCATCAAAATGCGCATCGCGTTGGGTCCAAGCTGAATGCCCGCTCCCACTTCGGATAGCAGAGGCGCTTGCTCTAAAACGGTGGCTTCATGTCCCGATCGCGCTAGCGCTATCGCAGCAGACAACCCTGCAATACCAGCGCCCGCAATCAAAAAATTAGACATATACAAGCAGCATCAAACGCCCTGCTTTAGCGACGCTTCAATAAACATATCAAGATCGCCATCCAGCACCTTTTGCGTTGCCGATGTCTCCACGCTGGTACGCAAATCCTTGATGCGGGATTGATCCAGCACGTAGCTGCGAATTTGATGTCCCCAACCCACATCGGTCTTGGTGTCTTCTAGCTTCTGCTGTTCGACCATGCGCTTTTTCATCTCAAAATCGTACAGACGCGAGCGCAGACGCTTCCAAGCCACATCGCGGTTGCCGTGCTGGCTGCGACCGTCTTGGCACTGCACCACAATGCCCGTGGGCATATGCGTCAAGCGCACGGCAGAGTCAGTCTTGTTAATGTGCTGACCGCCCGCGCCACTCGCACGGAAGGTGTCCACGCGAACGTCCGATGGATTGATGTCAATCTCGATGCTGTCGTCCACTTCAGGATAAACAAACACGCTGGCAAAGCTGGTGTGGCGACCGCCCGACGAGTCAAACGGCGACTTGCGAACTAAGCGGTGCACACCCGTTTCGGTACGCAACAATCCAAACGCGTATTCACCTTCAACCTTGATGGTCGCGCTTTTGATGCCCGCCGTATCGCCTGCAGTTTCGTCTTCGATGATGGCCTTAAAGCCCTTGCGCTCGGCATAGCGCAGGTATTGACGCAGCAGCATGGATGCCCAGTCGCAAGCCTCGGTGCCGCCTGCGCCCGCTTGGATATCGAGAAAGGCGAAACACGGATCGGCAGGGTTGTTAAACATGCGCCGGAACTCAAGGCCTTCCACCTCTTTGGTGATCTTGGCGGTCTCACCTTCAATGGTCAAGATGCCGTCCAAGTCGTCGTCCGCCTTGCTCATGTCGAACAGCTCAGTGTTATCGGCAATGTCGCTGGTTAAACGGTCTAGCACCAGCACCACGCCCTCTAGCTCTTTGCGCTCCTTGGCGAGTGCCTGTGCCCGCTTGGGGTCATTCCAAACGGCAGGGTCTTCCAGCGCCGCGCAGACGTCTTCTAATTTGCGTTCTTTGTTATCGTAGTCAAAGATACCCCCGTAGCTCGTGAGTACGAGCGGCGAGGTCGATGAGGGTGTTGCCAAGAGTGTTGATGCGTTCGATTTCCATGATGCGTAGCTAGGTAGTGAATTAAAAAGTAACCGCACATTTTCGCATGATGCTTCCTTCTTCTTTTGGCACTAGTGCAAGCCTTGCTGAATAAGGCTTTGCGGCAATCCTGGCGTGTCCACCCGAAAAGAAAACAATCCACCAGCCAGCGGTTGTTTCTCACGCTGCCCAGGTGTCATCCCTTTCCACGCCGTGGTCGCGTAAGCTGTGCAAAGATCAGCGCCGCCAAACGCAATCTTCGTCACATTCGCACATGGAAATTTAACGGTTTGCAGCAACTCACCTTGAGGGGAGTAGCGCTCTACTCGGCCACCCGCAAACAGCGAAATCCAAAGACAGCCTGCGGCATCTACCGCTGTACCATCGGGATAGCCACGGTCAATTTTGATGAGTGGGCGTTTATTTGTGAGGTGCTGATTGGCCTGAACGTCAAACGCATAAATCGTTTTTGTCAGCGTATCGGTGTGATAAAAAATGCGTCCGTCGGGACTCATGCAAGGTCCATTGGTGATGACGTAGCCAGCATCTTTGACCACTGCTTTGCCATAGCGATCGACACAATAAAGCGCGCCTGATGGTGCTATTTCTGCATCGTCCATCGAGCCAAACCACAAGTGCCCATTGGCATCGGTGAACGCATCGTTCAAGCGATTGCTCGGCTTATCCCACTCAGGAGCGAGTAAAAGTGGGCGTGCGCCTTGTTGAAAGTGTTCAGGCTCAAAACGATACAAGCCGCTCTTAAAACCTGCCACCCAGCCCTTATCCAGCAAGGGCTGCACAAAACCTACGGGCTCGGGCATATGCCATATCGCAGGTTCACGGCTCTCGCTCCAGCGGTGAATATTTTGTCCTTTGATGTCCACAAAATACAGCGCCTCATCCCGCGCAGACCACACAGGACCTTCGCCAAGTTCTGCGGCTAGAGGCCAGATGCACTGTGGCAGGGTTGACATGATTACGCGCCGTCGCCGTAATTGCCTGCATCAATGTAGTATTCGCGCCCCGTGCATTTGGCTGCGCTCTTGGAGGCCAAGAACAACGCGAGATTGGCAACATCCTCGGGCTCGACACGCACCTTCAAACACTGCCCATTAAATATCTTCGTCTCAGCTTCTGGTGTGTGCCACAGCAAGGTTTGTTTGGGTGTTTTGATTGCCCCAGGAATAATGCAATTGACTCGGATGTTGTCAGTACCAAAATCGCGCGCCATGCCTCGGGTCATGGCCTCGATGCCCGCCTTGGCCGTCATGTACATCGTCAAATTGGGCAGCGCCAAATGCCAAGAAATCGAACCTAAATTAAGAATCACGCCGCCACCCCGCGCGCGCATACCAGGCACCACCGCTTGCGAGCAAAAATACAAATGTTTCAAATTGACCGCAATGCTGGCATCCCACTTGGCGCTGGTGATCTCGTCCATGTTGTGCCGCACATCGTTGGCCGCGTTGTTGATCAAAATGTCAGTCGTGCCCATGTTTTTGTGGATGGCGTTAAACACGCTGGCCACGCTGTCCAAGTCGGTTAAGTCGCAGCGTACAAATTTGGGAGAATGCTTCGCAGCTTTTAATTTTTCTTGCAGCGCCATGCCGTCACTATCTGCAATATCCAAAAATGAAACCCTTGCGCCTTGCGCGGCAAAAGCTTCGACAAACGCCGCACCAATGCCCGAGCCGCCGCCTGTGACGACCACGCGCTTGTCCACCAAATCGGGGTAGATGGCCAAAGGGGATGCTTTCATAAATACTCCTGCTAAAAAATAATATTGTTTTTTAATTGCGTCCGTGCATCGGGCGCAGTTCGTGGTGCAACACCAGAGCAGCCGCGCCCACGGCAGATGCCAATAGGCCATAGCTCGCAGTGCGCACCTTTGGCGCTGGCGCAATCGCGGCGCTTTTGGCATAGCCCTCTAGTGTCTTTTGCGCGACCTCGACAATGGCTGGATAACGCGCACATGATGAGCCCCCGACCACAATAGCACCTGGGTTAAACGTCGTCCACAGGTTGTGCAGCACGAGGCCTAGGTATTGCCCACCTTCGGCTGGATTTTTTAATTTTCCCAGCACGCGTTCACCAAAAAAAGTTTCCGCGCAGCCACGCCTGCCGCAGGAACAAAGCGTGCCGCCTAGCTGCAAGATACTGTGACCAATCTCTCCCGCCATGCCTTGCACGCCCGTGAACAAGCGATCGTTGAGCACAATCCCCGCTCCCACGCCCACGCCGCAAGTCACAAAAATCAGCGAGTCGTTCGCCGCGCCATTATCTAGTTCATGATTAGTAAATTCGTATTCTGAGAGTGCCGCTGTATCGGCTTCGTTTTGCACATGAACAGGGACAGCGGGCACACCTGCTTTGGCCAAGGCGCTTGTCATCAAGGGCACAAAATCCACATTGCGCCATCCAAGGTTAGGCGCAAAAGTGAGTATGCCCGTGGCTTCATCAAACGCACCGGGCAAGCCCACGCCAAGCCCATGCAGCTGTAGGCCACGTCCAGCAAGATCTGCGCTAATACGCTTCACCAACTTGGCTGCTTGTTTGCAAGTCGCACGGGGCGACGTATCAACCAACGGCTCGTCGATTGCACAGAGCGCTTCGCCCGTGAGTGAAACACCCACGACGCGCAGGGTATCCACGGCAACTTCAACCCCAATCAAACCTTTACGTGTGGTGTCAATATGCAGCGGCGTTGATGGACGACCAAGTCGCTTCTCACTCGCCGCGTCGCCTTCTATCAACCACCCGTCCTGCTGCAAGCCTTGTACCAAAAGGCTTACCGTCGATTTGGTGAGCCCACTCTCTTTGGCAAGCTGTGCGCGTGAAAGCCCATCTTGCTTTCGGAGCAGGCGTAACAAAACGCTGCGATTGATCCGCTTGACCAGTTGTTGATCGCCCGTGGTGTTCATAGACGATGCGTTTGCGCTTTGCCTTCAGGCTGTTTGCCTGCAATGATCATGCCGAGCACTTCATCTTCTGTCACGTCGTTGGTTTTGTAGCTGCCAACAAGTTTGCCGTTTTTCATCACCGCAAGTCGGTCCGACAAGCCAAACACATCGGGCATGTCGTGCGTAATCAAAAAGATACCCACACCGTCAGCCTTGAGCTGCTTAACAAGATTGCCCACCATGGCGGTTTCTTCGGGCCCGAGTGCTGCAGTGGGTTCGTCCATGATGAGAATTTTGGCGTTGAAATAAATCGCCCGAGAAATTGCCACCACTTGGCGCTGTCCGCCCGACAGCCGCCGCACGGGTGTTCGCACATTTTTAAAATTTTTGTTGAGCCGCTCAAACACTTTGCGCGCCGCCGCATCCATCCGATGATCGTCCAGCGTATGCCAACGTGTAAGTAACTCACGTCCTAAAAATAAGTTGGCTACAGCGTCCAAGTTATCGGCCAGTGCCAGCGTTTGATAAATCGATTCGATGCCACATCGCTGCGCATCGACAGGTGTGCGGATATTGACGCGTTCGCCATTGATAAACACCTCGCCGCTGTCGATGGGATACGCACCCGCCAACATTTTCATCAGTGTCGATTTGCCTGCGCCGTTGTGACCAAGAATCGCCATCACTTCGCCAGGGTAGAGATTGATGGACACATCGTCCACCGCGCGCACGCCGCCAAAGGCTTTGCCAATGTTTCGCATTTCCACTAAAGTTTTATTAGCTTGACCGGCGCTCATTGCGTGTCTCCCGTGAGCTTGCGGTAAATTACATCGAACACCACAGCAACAATTAACACTTGACCAATGATGACGTAACGCATACCAATGGAGACATCTAGTAAAAGCATTCCACTATCAATGCACTGCATGATGAGTGCGCCCAGCACTGACCCCAAGATCGAACCGCTACCGCCTGCTAACGCCGCGCCACCAATCACCGCCGCAGCAATCACGTAGAGCTCAAGCCCCGTCCCTAACGAGTTAGTGCCCGCATTCAGGCGTGCAATTGACACAATGGCAGCAATGGTGATGAGCACCCCCATCAAGGCAAAGAGCATCAAGGTGACGCGGCGCACGGGAATACCGACCAGCGCCGCCGCCTCGGGGTTGCCACCCATCGCAAAAATGTAACGCCCAAAACGCGTGCGGTGCACGATGAATGACAGCGTCAGTGCCACGGCTGCCCAAATGAGCACAGGAATCGGCACGCCTTGCGGCGCATCTTTACTGGGAATTTGATATGCGTTCATCGCCGCTACAAAGCCGCAAACGATCGCCGTAGGCACGAGCACGATGAGAGCATCTAACCACAGTGGATTATTGGGCGTTTCGTAGCGCTCGTTCGCCCGCCTTTTACTCCACACGTGATACAGCAGTGCCAGCACCAACGCACCCGCAAGCACCCAACTGGCGGTCACACCGATACCGCCATCAAAGCCTCCGCCAAGGCGCTGAAAAAATGCATCGTTTACGGGCTGCGTTTTGCCGTCCGCCACTAAAAAAGCCGCACCGCGAAACGACATCAGTCCGCCCAGCGTGACCACGAACGAAGGAACGCCCAGCATCGCCGTCAACATGCCTTGATAAAGCGAGACGGCAATTGCAACCGCAAGCCCCGCCAGCGCCGCTTGCATCCAATTCCACTCGGCTGTGTACATCAAGGTTGCCATCGTCACGCCCACAAAGCCCATCACCGAGCCGACCGACAAATCAATATGCCGCGCCACGATGATGAGGACAACGATGGTCGCCACAACGCCCACGACAGCCGTTTGCTGAGCGATGTTGTATAAATTTTCTGGCGATAAAAATAAGCCACTCGATAAGACGTTAAACACAATAGCAATGACCGCCAACACTGACGACATCATCACCAATCGCCAATCAATACTGGCTTGCTTCAGTGCAGTTAAGACGGAACTCATGCCATTCTCCAAAAACTTACTACAAAAAAAACCGCGAACTGACGGATCAGCCCGCGGTTAACTCTTCATGAACTCAAACTAAGTCTGTTGCAAATTTATTTGCAAGCTGCTGGGCCTTTGGCTGCATCCACACCTTTGCAAAGCGCGTCTTTCTTAATCCAACCAGCCTTCAAAACCACATCCAGATTGCTAGCGGTCACAGCAATAGGTTTCAAGAATTGAGCTTGCAACGCGACTTTCTTTTCGCCGCCATTCCAACTGGTTGCGCCAGCTACTTTTCCACCTTTGGCCAAAGCCACAGCTGCTACGGCCGCATCACGGCCTAGATCGCGTGAGTTTTTCCAGACCGATACGGTTTGTGTACCCAGCGCCACGCGATTAAGCGCAGCATGGTCACCGTCTTGTCCCGACACAGGTACGCCCTTGATACCTTTGGCTGTCAGTGCCGCCACCACGCCGCCCGCCATGCCGTCGTTCGATGCAATCACCGCATCAACCTTGCCGCCGTTTTTCGTCAAGATTTGCTCCATGTTCTTTTGCGCAACTTCTGGCTTCCAACCATCGGTGTACTCGTCACCCACAATTTTGATATCGCCTTTTTTGACTGCTGCATCAATCACCTCTTGCTGACCACCACGCAAGAAATTAGCATTTGGGTCGGTTGGTGAACCTTTAATCATGACGTAGTTGCCTTTTGGCTTGGCTGCCAAAATCGCACGCGCTTGCATACGGCCCACTTCAACGTTATCAAACGTGATGTAGAAAACGCCAGGTGCTTCAATCAAACGGTCATAAGCAACAACTGGAATTTTTTGCTTGGTTGCCTTGTTAACAGCTGGGAGAATCGCATCTTTGTCCATCGCCAAAACGATGAGTGCTTTTGCACCTTTAGCGATCAAGCTATCGATGTCCGCCAATTGCTTCTCTGCCGAGCCGCCTGCATCAGCGCTGATATAGCTTGCGCCAGATTTAGCCAGTTGCGCTTTAATCGCCGCCTCGTCTGTTTTCCAACGCTCTTCTTGGAAGTTAGACCAGCTTACGCCGACCACTTGCGCAAATGCGCCTGCTGCTGCCATGCTGAGTGCCAAGGCCGTCAGTGTTCTTTTCAATTTCATATTGCTCTCCGTTTATAAATGGATTAGGAAAATTGCAGCCACTTAAAAGCACTTAAGTTTTGGCAGCAAACTAATCTTAGATGAACGCCTGAAATTTCTGAATAGGGATAAACCCGATATAGTTTATTGCTCAAACTAAATGGCAATAACGTATGATTTCAGCAATGAAACGACTTCCTCTTACTATTGGATTGTGTGCCATACATCTTGCATGGGCGATGGAAGTTCAGGTACCCGCCGTCCCACGTTTTATTGAAGAAACCGATGCCGCAGGCTTGCAAAGTCGCTTTGAAGGCACGGACGAATACATGGTGGGCGGAGGTGTCGCCACTTTCGATTGCGATGCCGATGGACTGCCCGAAATCTACGTCACAGCAGGCGTCAACAAAGCTAAGTTCTACCGTAATAAAAGTACTCGCGGCGGCGCATTGAAACTGATTGAAGAGCGCTCGGGATTGGAACTCACCAATGCCGTGGGAGCCTATCCGCTTGACATTGACGGCGATGGGCAAACGGATTTAGTGGTACTGCGCGTGGGTGAAGTGCAAGTATTTAAGGGGCTGGGGCAGTGCAAGTTTGAACGCGCCAACAACGCATGGAATATCCACACTGGCAATGGCTGGCACACGGCCTTCTCCGCCACTTGGGAGCGCGGTCAGAGCTGGCCAACGCTGGCGTTTGGCACCTATATCGACCGAAGCAAGCCCGACTTTCCGTGGGGTAGTTGCACGCCCACACTGCTACTCAGACCCAAGGCGGATGGCGGCTACGCGGCAGCGACTGAACTCAAACCAGGCTATTGTGCGCTGTCGATGTTGTTTTCCGATTGGAATCGCTCGGGCACAGCATCACTGCGCGTCAGCAACGACCGCGAATACTACAAAGGCGGCGCAGAACAACTTTGGAAAATGAATAACGGGGCAGCACCCACGCTCTATACATCGGCGGATGGCTGGAAGCCACTTCAAATTTGGGGCATGGGCATTGCCAGTCACGACATCACGGGCGACGGTTTCCCTGACGTTTTTTTGACCAGCATGTCGGATAACAAATTGCAGGTGCTCGATGCGCCAACGGCGAACAATCTGCAACCGCACTACGTTGACATCGCCTACAAACGCGGCGTGACGGCGCATCGTCCCTACGCGGGCGGCGATGTCCATCCTTCTACTGCGTGGCATGCGCAGTTTGCTGATGTAAACAATGACGGCCTCACTGATCTATTTATTGCGAAAGGCAACGTTAGCACCATGCCTGACTTTGCCGCGCTAGATCCCAGCAACTTGCTTTTGCAGCAAAGCGATGGACGGTTTTTTGAAGCAGGTCAGCTCTCGGGTTTGGCAAGCTTTAAACGCGGTCGCGGTGCAGCGGTGGTGGACTTGAATGGCGACGGATTACTGGATGTGGTGCAAGTCAACCGCTGGGACAAAGCGCAGGTCTGGCGGCAGCTGCCAACGGATGCGACAAAAGGCAATCATTGGCTGCAACTCAGACTCTTGCAGCCAGCAGGCAACCGTGATGCAGTGGGTGCGTGGGTGGAAGTCAAGATGGGCGACAAAATTATCAGACAAGAACTCGCCGTTGGCGGTGGTCACGCAGGCGGGCAGATCGGTTGGATGCACTTTGGGCTTGGTGCAGCAGCAGACGTGCAAGTGCGCGTGCAATGGCCAAAGGCGGACACATCATTGGCTTGGAGTGCATGGATGCCCATTAAAGCCGACAATTTTTACATGGCCTCGGCGCAAGGCATTGCTAAATGGATGCCGCCATGAAAAAAATATTCATCGCTCTAGCCGCGATCGCCCTGCTGCAAGCCACGTCCCATATGACCTACGGGCAAGTTCCTGTATCAAAACCCGCGACAGCGTATTCAAGCAATGTAGCTACCGAGTGGTTCAATCTCGATTTGCAACTCACTCAGCAAACGCCAGGTTTTAGTCCGCCCGTTGCCTCACGCGCTTTAGCTTACTTGGGTTTGACCCTCTACGAGTCCGTGCAAAGCGGCATCCCCAACGCGCAAAGCTTGGCCGGACAATTGAACGAACTTCAGTCCTTACCCCTCACGCAGCCCGACGAGACGCTGCACTGGCCGACCGTTGCCAACGCTGCCATGGCGACCATGACGCGCATGATGTTTCCGAGCGCCAGCGCCGAAAACAAAGGGCGTATCGACCTCTTAGAGCGCAGTTTGCCACTGACCAATAGCCAAGACTTTGACGCGAGCGTGGTCACAGTGGAAGTGACCAATCGTTCGCAAACCTACGGCAAGCTGATGGCGATGGCGGTGATGACGTGGGCGCGTACCGATGGCGGGCACGAGGCATGGGGTCCCCTCAGACGTGCGCAACAAAACTACGTGCCGCCTAGTGGCGAGGGACAATGGTCGGCCACATCCCCTGCCTTTGCACCGCCGCTGCTACCGTGGTGGGGAGAAGTGCGGCCTTTTGTTTTGAAGAGCGCGAGCCAGTGCGAAGCGCCAGCGCCGCTGCCGTATTCTGAAAACCCCACCTCGGCTTTTTATAAAGAGGCCGCTGAGGTGTACGCGGTCAGCACGCGCGCCACACCTGAGCAACGTCAGCTCGCGCTTTACTGGGCCGACGATCCACTCAAAACCCCGACGCCCGCAGGACATTGGGCGTTTATTGCAGGTGATTTGCTAAAAATAAATAGAGCCAATTTGGCAGATGCCGCCAAGCTGTACGCACAGCTCAATCTCGCGATGGCAGACGCCTTCATCGCAGGTTGGAAAACCAAGTACGCCGTCAATTTGCTGCGCCCCGTCACTTACGTTCAACTCGTCATCGACAGCAATTGGGTGCCAAGTTTGATGCACACGCCGCCCTTCCCCGAATACCCGTCAGGACACTCCGTGCAATCTAGCAGTGCCGCAGCCATCCTAGAAAAACGCTTCGGCACAAACACCCGCTTTGTGGACAACACCCACAACGACCG
Source organism: Comamonadaceae bacterium (assembly GCA_947450645.1). Lineage (GTDB taxonomy): Bacteria > Pseudomonadota > Gammaproteobacteria > Burkholderiales > Burkholderiaceae_C > JASGCK01. Next base: position 210,901 of record CANFWH010000001.1, read on the forward strand.
CGGCTGGGGGCCGCGCACATTCGCCAGTTTCAAAACCGCAGCCGACGAAGCGGCAGTGTCGCGGCTCTATGCAGGCATCCACTTTCGCACAGGCATTGAAGGCGGGAAAGTGCAAGGGCGCTGCGTAGCAGCAGAAGTGCTCAAGCTGAAGTTTGAACCGTAGGCAATGCTCGATAGTGCGACGGTTGCACACCCGTCCATGATTTAAATGCACGTCTAAATGCACTGACATCCTGAAAGCCAAGCAGTTCGGAAATTTCAGCAATACTGCGTGGCGTATTGGACAAGTACTCAATGCCCACATCCCGCCGAAAATCATCTTTCACACCTTGATAGTGACTGCCTTCCAGCTCTAACCGACGGTGCAGCGTCGTCGGTGCTACATGGAGCGCCAGCGCGACATCTTCCATCGTCGGCCAATCTGTGCCGCCCAAGGACAGGCGCAACTGGCGGCGCAGTTTCATCGTCCAACCGCTAGCATTTTTGTACTTCAAAAAAACGGATTGCGGCGCATGGCGCAAAAAAGTTTTGAGAGTCGCGGCATTTTGAACCACGGGGAAATCTAGCAACTTAACATCGAAATGAATGCGGGTGCACGGCGCATCAAAACTCAGATTTTTTGAAAACATGATGGTGTATTCACGCCAATAAGCAGGCTTGGCACCAAAGAACTCAACCCTCGAGGGCGCGAGGCGTTTTCCAGCCAACCAGCACATGAGCCCGTACAGCATGACTAAATAGGTTTCGTCAGCAAACCTGCGGCTCGCAGGTAGCGCAATGTGATTAGCAATGCTAATCGTCGCTTGCTCGCCCTCTACCGTCAAAGTTCCTTTAATGTCCTCTAAAAAAATCGCAAAGCCGCGCAAGATATAGGTGATGGCCTGCCCTAAATTTCGACTGTGCACAACCGAGCGGCAAAGCAAGGCAAAGCTGCCTACTTTCATTTTTTGCTCGCACAAGCCAAAGAACTCATCGTCCAGCTCATTGGCGACGGCCAGCCATAAGCTAGCAAAAGATGCGGCGGTGACCCTTGCTGTATCCGATAACAAGAGCTCAGCCGAAATAGACGCTGACTGCAAAACACGAGCCTTGACCGCTGGCGAAAGCCTAGCGACAGCCGCGCGCAGAAAGTAAATGGAAACCGTATCTTTTTGCATGATCTATGAGCACTTTACCTGAAGTAAAGTCGTGGAGGCGCTGGGGTGGCAAAACTCACCACACAAAGCGGCAAGTTTTGCACTTCCCATCTCATTAATAAAAACCTAAAGTTCTCCAATAGGAGAATCTCATTTATGACTACGACTACCGCCCCGTCTTTGCACCCTCTCGCTAGCTACAAGCCCAAGCACAAAGTCCGCTTTGTCACGGCGGCAAGTTTGTTTGACGGACACGATGCCTCCATCAATATCATGCGACGCATTTTGCAGGGCATGGGCGCAGAAGTCATTCATCTTGGGCACAACCGCTCGGTGGACGACGTGGTGACAGCGGCACTGCAAGAGGACGTGCAAGGCATCGCGATTAGCTCGTACCAAGGCGGACATGTGGAGTACTTCAAGTACATGGTGGAGCTGCTGAATGCGCGTGGCGGTAGTCACATCAAAATCACAGGTGGTGGTGGCGGCGTGATCGTGCCCGAGGAGATTGCTGATTTAGCATCCGTGGGTGTGCGCATTTTTAGCCCCGAAGACGGGCAGCGACTGGGCTTGCCAAGCATGATTGGCGAAGTGATTCAAACGGCGGATTTTGATTTGTCTAGCTACGCGCCATCTGGGGTAAAGGCTTTGCAAGGCACACCAGATATGGCTTGGCGGGCATTGGCTCAATTGATTACGGTGATTGAAAACAAAAACATTGATTCCAAATTATTGGATGAAGTCCGAGCAACAGCCGCGAAAAAGAAAACCCCCGTCATTGGTATCACGGGCACAGGCGGCGCGGGCAAGTCGTCGCTCACAGATGAATTGATTCGCCGCATCAGGCTTGATCAGAACGACGCACTCAAGATTGCGGTGATTTCGATTGACCCGTCGCGTCGTAAGTCGGGCGGTGCTTTGCTGGGCGACCGCATTCGAATGAATGCGATTAGCCCTTGGACAGCAACTGCTACATCGAGTGGCCAGCGCGTCTTCATGCGTAGCCTTGCCACACGCGACTTCGGTAGCGAAATTTCTGCGGCCCTCCCTGACGTGCTGGCCGCTACTAAGTGTGCAGATTTCGATCTCATCATCGTGGAGACCTCGGGCATTGGCCAAGGCGACGCCGCCATCGTGCCGTATGTGGATGTGCCGCTGTACGTGATGACGCCTGAGTTTGGCGCGGCGTCGCAGTTAGAAAAAATCGACATGCTGGACTTTGCCGAATTTGTCGCCATCAACAAATTTGACCGCAAGGGCGCAGCAGACGCGCTGCGCGACGTGGCCAAGCAAGTGCAGCGGAACAAAGAGGCATGGACGACACCAGCGGACAAGATGCCCGTCTTCGGCACGCAAGCCGCGCGCTTTAACGACGACGGCGTGACGGCGCTGTATCAAGCCATGAAGCCGCGCTTGATTAGTCTTGGATTGAAATTGACGGCTGGCACATTGCCTGTGGTCACCACCCGCCACAGCACCAATCAAACACCTATCGTGCCTGCCAGCCGCACGCGTTACTTATCCGAGATTGCCGACACCGTACGTGGCTACAAAGCGAAGGCTCGCGCTGAAGCCAAACTGGCACGCGAAATCCAGCAGCTCAAAGCCGCATCCGACATGCTCAAAATTGGCAAGCCAGAAAAGGCACGTGCCTCGGAAGCCGCACTGGACTTGGCTTTGCAAAGGGAGCAGGCTCAAGACCCGCGTGCCAAGCGGCTTCTAGCGCAGTGGCCCGCGATGATTGAAGCCTATGCGGGTGACGAGTACGTGGTGAAGATTCGCGACAAAGAAATCCGCACCGCGCTCACCACAAAATCACTCAGCGGCACCAAGATTCGCAAAGTTGCACTGCCCACCTTCCAAGACCATGGCGACATTCTCCAGTGGCTGATGCTGGACAACGTGCCTGGCAGCTTTCCGTACACCGCGGGCACGTTCGCGTTTAAGCGCGAGAACGAAGACCCCACCCGCATGTTTGCCGGCGAAGGCGACCCGTTTCGCACGAACCGCCGCTTTAAAGTGGTGAGCGAGGGAATGCCCGCTAAGCGCCTATCCACGGCGTTTGACAGCGTAACGCTGTACGGCAACGACCCCGATTTGCGCCCTGATATTTACGGTAAAGTCGGCAACTCGGGCGTGAGCATCGCCACACTGGACGACATGAAAGTGCTCTACGACGGCTTCGATTTGACGCACCCTGCCACCAGCGTGTCGATGACTATCAACGGCCCAGCGCCGTCGATTTTGGCGATGTTTATGAACACCGCTATCGACCAGAACTTGGACAAATTCAAAGCTGAAAACAAACGCGAGCCGACGGATACCGAAGCGCAAAAAATCCGCGAATGGGTCATGGAGAACGTGCGCGGCACCGTGCAAGCAGACATCTTGAAAGAAGACCAAGGGCAAAACACCTGCATCTTCTCGACCGAGTTTTCACTCAAAGTCATGGGCGACGTAGCGCAGTATTTTGTCGATCACAACGTGCGCAACTTCTACTCCGTCAGCATCAGCGGCTATCACATTGCCGAAGCGGGCGCGAATCCGCTCTCGCAGCTCGCGCTCACGCTCTCGAACGGTTTTACGTTTGTGGAAGCCTACCTCGCACGCGGCATGCACATCGATGACTTTGCGCCGAACCTGAGCTTCTTTTTTAGCAACGGTATGGACCCCGAGTACACCGTGCTGGGCCGCGTGGCACGCCGCATTTGGGCAACCACCATGCGCGACAAATACGGCGCCAACGAGCGCAGCCAAAAACTCAAGTACCACGTGCAAACCAGTGGCCGCAGCTTGCACGCGCAAGAGATTCAGTTCAACGACATCCGCACCACGCTGCAAGCGTTGATTGCGATTTACGACAACTGCAACAGCCTGCACACCAACGCGTTCGACGAAGCCATCACCACGCCCACCGAAGACTCCGTGCGCCGCGCCATGGCGATTCAGCTCATTATCAACCGCGAGTGGGGCTTGGCGAAAAACGAAAACCCAAGTCAGGGCAGCTTCATCATCGAAGAGCTCACCGAGCTAGTGGAAGAGTCCGTGCTGACTGAGTTTGAACGCATTAGTGAACGCGGCGGCGTGCTGGGTGCCATGGAGACAGGCTACCAGCGCGGACGCATTCAAGACGAATCGATGCACTATGAAATGCTCAAGCACACGGGCGAGTACCCCATCATTGGCGTGAACACATTCCGCAAACCCAGCGACAACGAAGCACCTCAAAAGATTGAACTGGCAAGAAGCACAGAGGAGGAAAAACAAAGCCAACTCAAGCGCTTGGCAGCGTTCCACGAAACGCATAAAGCCGAATCGCCAGCGATGCTCAAACGTTTGCAACAAGCGGTGATTGATAACGGCAACGTCTTCGCGGTGCTGATGGATGCGGTGCGGGTGTGCTCACTCGGACAGATTACGAATGCGCTGTTTGAGGTGGGTGGGCAGTATCGGCGGAATATGTGATTGAATTCATGATGCGTAAACTCTAAGTAGCATTGATTCGTGGTTTACTTAGCTAACAGGCTCTGAGAACAGCATATGAAACTACAACGCGTCACAATTTCAAATTTTCGCTGCTACGAGGCACCAATTACTCTATCGCTTCGGGAGTTAACAACACTAATCGGACGGAATGATGCTGGTAAGTCCTCGGGTAATCCCCCCTTTGTTAACGACACGTCAAAGTAGAGGGTTGATGATTGCTGACTAAATAGGCTTGCAGGCATTGAATGGGCGTACGCCCATTCAATGCCATGCTCGGCCTGTCGTGATTGTAGGCATAAGCCCATTCGGTTGCCGC
>CANFWH010000002.1 GCA_947450645.1 Comamonadaceae bacterium
CTCACCGTCAGCGGCGACGTGTATCGCCCTGCCGCCATCGAACAATTAAAAACCGTCACAGCACAAGCAGGCGCTGAATGGTTTCCATCCGACCCTTCGCAAAAGCCCGTGGATATTGCCCTAGCGGCCATCGACTACGCTAAAAAGCATTATTTCGATGTGCTGCTCATCGACACCGCAGGCCGCACAGGTGTGGACGAGCAGTTGATGAATGAGATTAGGGCGCTACACAAAGCAGCCAATCCTGTCGAAACACTCTTCGTCGTCGATGCCATGCAAGGTCAAGATGCCGCGAACGTGGCAAAAGCCTTTGGCGATGCGCTACCACTCACTGGCATCATCCTCACCAAAACGGACGGCGACTCACGCGGCGGCGCAGCGCTGTCGGTGCGGCAGATTACGGGCGTGCCGATCAAGTTTGCGGGTGTCAGCGAAAAGATTGATGGCTTAGAAGTCTTCGATGCCGAGCGCTTTGCAGGACGCATCCTTGGCATGGGCGACATCGTCGCCTTGGTCGAACAAATCACCAGCGGCGTGGACGTGGCAGCAGCACAAAAAATGGCCGCCAAAATGAAAAGCGGCGCGGGCTTTGATCTAGAAGATTTCTTAGGTCAAATCCAGCAAATGCGCTCCATGGGCGGCCTGCAAAGCATCATGGACAAGCTGCCCGGACAAATGGCGGCCAAGGCCAAAGGGCAAGATTTAGATAAAGCCGATCGCGACATCCTCAAAAAGCAAGGCATCATCCACAGCATGACGCTGCAAGAGCGCCGCAAACCCGAGATCATCAAAGCCACACGCAAACGCCGCATCGCTGCGGGCGCGGGCGTTCAAGTGCAAGAAGTCAACCGCATGCTCAACGAGTTCGAACAAATGCAAACCATGATGAAAAAGATGAAGGGCTCAGGCATGATGAAGATGATGCAGAAGATGGGCGGTATGGGGAAAGGCGGCATGCCCGCAGGTATGCCTGGCATGGGCGGAATGAAGTTTCCGGGGATGCGGTAACTTGAGATCGCAATTTGCGACATCAAGCATTACTCACATTTACTCCCGCTCAATCAATTCAATCTTGTAACCATCAGGATCAGCCACAAACGCGATCATGGTCGTGCCGCCTTTCACAGGCCCTGGCTCACGCGTGATCTGCCCGCCCGCAGCACGAATCGTCTCGCAAGCCTTATGGACATTGGGCACGCCCAGTGCGATGTGGCCGTAGGCCGTACCTAGCTCGTAGCTTTCTACGCCGTAGTTGTAGGTGAGTTCAATCTCCGCGTGATCTGGGTTTGTGCCGTAGCCCACAAACGCCAGTGAATACTTTTGCTCGGGTCTATCGGTGGTGCGGATGAGCGTCATGCCGAGGCACTTTGTGTAGAAATCAATTGAGCGCTGGAGATTACCAACGCGCAGCATGGTATGGAGTAATCGCATGGTGAATCCTTTCGTTTTTGTGAAATTTTTACTTCTTGCCGTATGCACCGTCGTGATCGAGATGCAGGCTTTGCAATCTTAGATACGCGCCCTGCCGCAGTGCAACCGCTCGGTAACTTTGGGATAGGCGAATCGTGTACTTGCCAGTCACACTTTTAATCGCTTCCCATTTCAGCCCATGATCTTTGAAGACGTCATTCCAAGTCATACCGCTTAGCTTTTGAAGTGTCTTAAAAACCTTGCGAATATCGCTGGCATCCAGTGCAAAAAGATCGCTTTGAAAATGTGGGTCGTTCAAATCGAGCAACACGCTCGCCAAATTGCCACTAGGCATGGTCACAGCGTAAGCCCAGCCTTCGCTGCCAGCTTACCGAGGTCCGTGCGCTTGGGCGGATGCGCCTCCATCCATGCATCGGATGCCGCCAGCCTGTCTTTCATCGCCGCCGTGTGCAGCCATTGCTCGTTGGCGGGCACGATCATGGCGTGTTTGAGTAGCACATCGCCACTGGGCAAAGTTTCTACAAAAAAGTGTCGCCCTGCCAATGCCTTGCCCAGAGAGACTTGCCCACTACGCCCTACGGTTTTGAGTTCCATGACAGCCATTGCAAGATCCTTTCAAAATCATTAATTCATGCTGCATGATAGCATGATTAAACGAATGATCGCTATTTCGGCATATCAAACAAGAAGCACGTGGTCGTGCCGTGGGCGTAGATTTTTCCGTCTGCATCCACGATGCGACCCTCTGCTGTCGCCATCTGACGCCCCGCGTGCACGACTTTGCCAATCGTGCGGTAGACCCCGCCCACCTTGGCTCCGCGCACAAGGTTGACGCTGTACTCGGCCGTTGTAAAACCACGCCCTGCAGGCACCATGGTGTGTACGGCGCAGCCCATCGCAGAATCTAACAGCGTGCCGTACCAGCCCCCATGCACCGTCCCCATGGGGTTTAAAAAATTGGCTTGAGGCGAGCCTTGAAAAATCACTTCGCCTAACTCTGCGGACACGAGCGAGTAATCCAATGTCTTGCCCACCGTGGCGTAAGGCAACTTGCCCGTCAAAATCATTTTAAAAATCTCAATGCCGCTGAGGCTTGCGATTTGCTCACGCGTCGCGACACCAGGGGCACCGCCGCCTGCCAGCATCTGCGCCTTGATAACTTCTGCTTCTGCGATCCATTCCTGTGTTGTTGCCATGTGATTCCTTTACAAGTTAAATTTATTTTGCAGTTTATTGCATTCTTTTGAATTATGATCGTAATATAAAAGGAAATTCACATGCGATATGAAAAGGGACACAAAGACGCGACCAAGGAGCGCATCATCGATGTGGCGTCGCGCCGCTTTAAAGGCGAAGGCGTTGCTGCCGTGGGCTTGGCAGGGTTGATGCAAGACGCGGGGCTCACCAATGGTGCGTTTTATGCGCACTTTAAATCCAAGCAAGATTTAGTAGAGCATGTGCTAGCCGATGCGCTGGATCGTCGCAACATTGCGGTGGCAAAAATTTTGAATGTCGGCGGCAACATCGAGGCCGTGATCCGCGGCTACTTAAGCCCGCGTCACTGTGCCAACGCGGAGCAAGGCTGCGTGACAGCAGCCTTAATCTCCGAGGTCAGTCGCCACCCCAAATCCACACGTGCGATTCACACACAAAAGATTGAATCCTTTATTAAGCTGATTGCGCCTCATATGCTGGGCAAAAGTGCGAGCGATAGACGCCTGGCCGCCTACAGCTTGTTTGGCATCTTGATTGGCAGCCTACAGCTGGCAAGGGTTGGCACAGACCCCGCGCTCTCGAAACAAATCTTAGAAGGCGGCATTTCGGCTGCGCTTCTCCTCACGCAGAAAACACCATCAAGGACAAAAAATGACAGCTAAAACAACCACCCAAGAAGCGGTTCTTGGCGGCAGCATCGCCCCCACCATTTTGAAACTAGCACTGCCAACCATGGTGGTGCTCATTGCTCAAACTGCCGTCAGCGTTGCGGAAGCCGCGTATGTGGGGCGCTTGGGAACGGCTCCGCTAGCGGGCGTGGCGCTGGTGTTCCCGCTGTACATGCTCATGGTCACCATGTCCAACGGCGGCATCGGTAGCGGCGTGGCCTCCGCTGTGGCAAGGGCGACAGGTGCAGGCAGAAGGGCTGACGCAAATGCCTTGCTGTGGCACGCTTTGATGGTGGCAGCGTTGCTAGGCTTGCTCTTCACGCTCGGGGCTTGGATTTTTGGTCGCCCGCTCTACCGTGCCATGGGCGGCGAAGGCGAGGCTTTAGAAGCTGCCGTCCTCTACTCCAACTGGCTTTTTGCTGGCGCGATTCCTGTGTGGATTGTCAATCTGCTTTCGGGTGCCATGCGCGGCTCGGGCAATGTCAAAGTGCCCGCCATGGTGACGCTGATTGGCGCGATGATTTTGATTCCCGCATCGCCTGCTTTAATTTTTGGTTTTGGCCCAATTCCAAAACTAGGCATTGCGGGTGCAGGTATCGCGTATGCCATTTATTACCTTGGCGCGTGCGCCCTCTTACTGCGCTACATGCGGACGGGGAAATCAGGCTTAACGCTGGCCAAAAAATCACTCTCTAGCCATCACTTCAAAGACATTTTGAAAGTAGGCGTGCCCGCCGCTATCACCACGGCTTTTAGCAATTTAACCGTCATCATCGTCACGGCATCTGTTGGCTTCTTTGGCATCAATGCCATTGCTGGCTACGGCAACGCAGCAAGGCTCGACTACGTGCTGATCCCCATTTTGTTTGGCCTCGCCACCGCCGTGCTCACGATGGTGGGCATCAACATGGGCGCTGGCAACGCAGCGCGCGCCAAGCGTATCGGCTGGGTGGGCGGCTTGATTGGTGCCGTGCTCACGGGATTGATTGGTTTGCTAGCAGCGATTTTTCCCGATAGCTGGTTGCATCTTTTTAGTCACGATGCTGATGTGCTTGCGCCTGCTTACATCTATTTGAAAACCGTTGCACCCATTTATTTTGCGTATGGCCTCGGCTTTGTGCTGATGTTTGCCGTGCAAGGCACGGGGCATGGCCTGTGGGGCTTTATGGCATCTAGCTTGCGGATGCTAATTGCTGCTGGCGTGGGCTGGATCGCCGTTGCCAAGTACGGCGCAAATATGCAAACGCTATCAACGATCGTGGCGGCGTCTTATGTTGGATTTTGCTTAGTTACCGTACTATCTATGTACTCACCTCGAGTTTGGATCACTAAACGCTAAAGAACTAGCTGTAGGGGATTGACATTGACACGTGCCATTCAAAAAATTGCAAGCCGCTACTCATCTGAACTGAGTTGCTTACCCAGCGGTATTCTGACGCAGTCTGTCATGAACATCGCCCTGCAAGCCTTATGGGATAAGGGCTACAGCAGGGTAGAAGATCGTTTGCGGGTACTGCGTCAACTGGTTTTTCATCGTCTCTATACGCTCGATTGCGAACAAGCCGCGCCGCTAGAAGTCGTCATGCAAGGCATGACCGATCTTGCCGAAGTCTGTCTCAGCGTCGCCGCGCAAACTTCGCACACGGAACTGGTTGCTAAACATGGAGAGCCTACAGCCACACTTTGGACCGTGGGCATGGGCAAGCTGGGCGCACGCGAGCTCAATGTCTCCAGTGACATTGATCTGATTTACGTCTATGACAAAGATGGTGAAACAAAGGCTAGTCTGCCCACGCAAGAGCGCACCTCCAATCACGATTTTTTTGCCCAGCAAGTGCGGCGCATCCAAAGCTTGCTGGCTGATATCACCGAACACGGCTTTGTCTTTCGCGTTGATTTGGCGCTGCGCCCTTACGGTAGCGAAGGCGCATTGGCGGTGTCGCTCGCCACACTCGCCCAATACTTTCAGCGCTCGGGACGCGAGTGGGAGCGCTTTGCGTGGCTGAAATCTCGTGTCATTCAAACGCACGCCATACAAGAAGATGTGCTGCCGCTTCGATCTGTCGTGCGCTCGTTTGTGTTTAGGCGCTTCCTCGATTACAAAGTCTTCGCGGCGCTGCAAGGCTTGCACCAACTCATCCGCAAACAAGCCGATTCAAACTCTGGCGCGCGCGATGTCAAGCTGGGACGCGGCGGCATTCGCGAAATCGAATTTGCCGCGCAAGTGTTACAAATTGTGCGCGGCGGCAGGCAGCCTGAATTGCTTGCGAGGCCAACACTGACGGCGCTTCAGCGCTTGACCACGACTGGATTGATGGATCCACAAACAGCGACGAAGCTGCACGACGCCTACGTTTTTTTACGCAGGCTGGAACATCGCATTCAATATATCGATGATGCGCAAACCCATATCCTGCCTGCCTTGCAGGACGACTTGCTCTGGATTGCCCAGAACATGGGCTTTGCAAGCGTATTGGTTTTTGAAACCGCGCTTGCCGCGCACCGTGAAGCAGTTGCCACGATTTTTGAACAATGGCTCAAGCAAGGAGTCGGTCAAGGCACATCTGCCCTAGCATCCATCGTCACACCTGAGCTACTGCAACAAAAAGCCGCGTGGACCATCAACTATTTGCGCAAACACCCTGATGCAGCGGACGTGCTCAAGCGAGCCGACATCTTAACCACACGCTTTAACGCAAACGCGTTTGAACAAAACGTGCGTCAGCAATACCTAGCTTTGCAAGCCACGGGACTATGCGACGAAGAGGCGCTGTTAGACCTGCTACGCCGCGCGCACCACAACCAAGTGCTGCGTATTTTGGTGCGCGATATACAAGGTTTGCTGTCGGTGCGCGATGTGGCCGACGAACTCTCAAGCCTAGCCGATAGCATCCTCGCGCTGTCGCTGCCATGGTGCTGGGATCTGCTGCAAGCCAAACTGCGCGGGGCTTTGCAGGGATCTGATGTAGAGAATCATTTTGCCGTCATCGCCTACGGCAAGCTAGGCGGCAAGGAACTGGGCTATGGCAGCGACTTAGACGTGGTGTTTTTATACGACGATGCAACCGACTTGGCCACTGAGCGCTACACAGCACTGGTGCGCAAATTGATTGCATGGCTCACCGCTAAAACCAGCGAAGGCGATTTGTACGAAATCGACACCGCGCTGCGCCCTAACGGCAACTCGGGGCTATTGGTCACATCGATTCAATCGTATGAAAAGTACCAACTCCAGCGCGGCAGCAATACTGCTTGGACGTGGGAGCTGCAAGCCATGACGCGCGCGCGCTGCGTGTTTGGCTCTGCGGCGTTGCGTGATCGCTTCGATGCCATTCGCGCCGAAGTGCTCAGCAGCCCGCGTGACACCAAGCAACTGAAGAGCGAAGTCGTCGCGATGCGGCAAAAGCTCTATGCCGCGTATCCCACACCAACAGAAAAATTCGACATCAAACATAGCGCAGGCGGCATGATGGACGCGGAGTTTGCCGTGCAATACCTTGTGCTCGCTCACGCTAAAGACTACCCCGCTTTGCTTGGCAACGTCGGCACGATTGAACTGCTGCGCATTGCACAGGTGCAGCAGCTATTGCCAACGGATGTGGGCGCGCACGCAGCCGATGCGTATCAAGTCTTGCGCGACAAGCAGCACGCGGCAAGATTGCAAGAGCAAAAAGCCGTGTCGCCAGATGGCGAACTCATGGCCGAGCAAGCTGCCATTCGCGTACTATGGCAAGCGACGTTTGATAACGGCTAAAACCTCTTCGCCGTAGGCCTCTAACTTTTTTGCACCAATCCCGCTAACGTTCGCCAGCTCATTTGTGCTCGTCGGATTTAAAAGCGCAATAGAACGCAGCGTGCTGTCGTGAAAAATCACAAACGCAGGTAGATTGTGATGCGCGGCCACTTCGGCTCGCCAAGCCTTGAGTAAAACAAGGCGTGCTTGGGAAGCCACATCCAGTGGACTTTGCGAAGCATCGTCTTTCGCAAGCCTTGCTCCACTTGGCATCCGAGCACGCGTCTGTTTTAAAGACTGCCGCAGCAGCACAGGCACTTCACCCCTCAAAACCGCACGCGAACCTTCGGTGAGGTGTAGCGTGTTGAAGCTCTCGGCATCCACGCAGAGCGCGTCCGTTGCAATCAATTGCCGCAGCACGGCTCGCAGTTGTAGCTCAGAGTTGTCGGCACAAAGTCCAAACGTGCTGATGCGCTCATGCCCATACTGAGTCGTTCTATCCGTCGCTTTGCCGCGCACAATGTCCATCAAATGTCCTGCGCCAAAGTGCAAACCGCTTTGCTGCTCCACGCGATAAATGGTGGATAAAAGTTTGCGTGCCACTTCTGTGCCATTCCAAATATCGGGCGGGTTAATGCAGTTGTCGCAAGCACCGCAAGTGAGGCGAATCTGCCCGTCAGGTTTGTAGTCTTCATTGAAGTACGCCAAGAGCCGCACGCGGCGGCAATCAGTCGCCTCTGCTAGGCCGAGCAGTGCATCCAACTTGCCGCGCATCACGTGCTTAAATTCGTCGCTGCCCGTACTCTCGTCAATCATGCGGCGCTGGTTCACCACGTCTTGCAGGCCGTACGTCATCCACGCATTCGCCACCTCGCCGTCACGCCCCGCACGCCCTGTTTCTTGGTAATAGCCTTCGATATTTTTAGGCATATCGAGGTGCGCCACAAAACGCACATCGGGCTTGTCGATGCCCATGCCAAACGCAATGGTGGCGACCATGATCCAGCCTTCAGACCTCAAAAACTTATCTTGATTGGCAAGGCGTACGTCCGCTGGAAGCCCAGCGTGGTATGGCATGGCGCGGAATCCCTCTTTGTTCAGCCGTTCGGCCACCTCCTCCACACGCTTACGCGATTGGCAATACACGATGCCCGAATCATGGAATGATTCATTCCCTGAACCGCTCACGTGCTCGTCCGAGATAAAACGCAGCAACTGCGAGACAGCTTCTTGTTTTTCGACAATTTTGTAGTGAATGTTGGGTCTGTCAAAACTGCTGACAAACTGCGCCGCATTCTCTAGCTGCAAACCTTGCACGATGTCCGCGCGAGTGAGCGCGTCCGCCGTCGCGGTAAGCGCCATGCGCGGCACGCTGGCATATCGCTCGTGCAGGACAGACAGCAATTGATATTCAGGCCGAAAATCGTGCCCCCACTGGCTCACGCAGTGCGCTTCGTCAATCGCAAACAGACTCAAGTTTCCGCGAGCGTACAACGTATCCATCCGCATCAAAAACCTCGGGGAGGTCACGCGCTCGGGTGCCGCGTAGAGCAGCGTGATCTCACCCTTCAGCAAGCGCTGTTCGATTTCAGCCGCTTCTTCAAACGATTGACTAGAGTTTAAAAATTCGGCTGCTACGCCCGCCTCGTGCAGCGCGCCCACTTGGTCGTGCATGAGCGCAATCAGCGGCGAGACAACGACCGTGACGCCATGTCCCGCTTGGCTTCGCGCGATGGCGGGGATTTGAAAACAAAGTGATTTTCCGCCGCCCGTGGGCATCAAAACCAAAGCGTCACCGCCAGCAATCACATGGGACACTATCGCTTCTTGTGGTCCACGAAAAGCGTCGTAACCAAAGACCTCGCGCAGGATGCGCTTCATGCTTTGGTCGTCTGCGCAGCCCGATAAATGCCGTAAACACTAAACGCCGCCAACGCCACAAAACAGACAAACGACCAATTGGCAATCGAGCCGCCAAGGAACGTCCAGTCAACTTTGGTGCAGTCGCCACTACCTTTAAAAATCATCGGAATCGCGCGGCGCATCGGCTGGCTCTCGATGATGCCGTAGAAGTCGCGTCCGCAGGTAAACACTTCAGGTGGATACCACTGCAACCAACTTTGCCGTGCCGCGACAAACGCACCGAAGCCGGCAAACACTATGCTCAAAAAACCAAACGAAAAGAGTGCCCATCGCGATTTGAAAAGCGCAGCCACCGCCGCCATCACGCCCACGCCAATCAAGGCATAACGCTGCACAATGCACATCGGGCAAGGCTCTAGCCCCACCACATGCTGCAAGTAAAGACCGAAGCCCAGCATGGCAACGCAGGCGAGCGCAATGAGGGCAAAGAGACGTTGTGGTTTGGCGCGGAGTGTGTTTAGGAATGTTGACATTTTTTTATTTTAAATGCGTCAATCCCAACCGTAAATCAGCGCGTTATCTCAAAGGATTTTCCAGCACACCAATTCCGTCAATTTCAATCCGCACCACATCACTGGCCTTCAAATATTTAGGTGGCTTAAAGCCAAGCCCTACACCGACGGGCGTGCCCGTGGCAATGAGATCACCTGGGTAGAGCGTAATGCCTTGACTGATGACGCTAATCAGTTTTGGGATGTTGAAAATAAGGCTTTTTGTGCCGACGTTTTGACGCAGTTCGCCGTTGACCCACAGCTTCATTTGCGTGTCTTCGCCGTTGCACTCATCCGCGCCTAATCCACCGCTAACCGCAATCGGACCCATGGGACAAAACGTATCAAAGCTTTTGCCAAGATGCCACTGCTTATGGCGCTGCTGCCAGTCGCGTGCCGTCACGTCGTTGACGATGGTGTAACCCCAGACGTGCTGCATCGCATCCGCCTCGCTAATTCCCTTACCACCCTTGCCGATGATGACGGTAAGTTCAGCTTCGTAATCAATCGCCTCAGACACGCCATATGGGATTTTGATGGCTTCGTTATGTGCAATCACGCTCTCGGGCACTTTGGTAAAGATGATCGGATCTTTAGGAATTTCGTCACCCGCTTTGCCCGTGCTGGAATCAAAGCCGCTGGTACCAAATTCCATGGCGTGTTCAAAGTAGTTTTTACCCACGCAAAAGATGTTGCGGCGTGGATGCGGAACTGGCGCACGCAGCTTAACGCTTGAGATTGCCACTGGTGCAGCCCTTGCTGGTAATGGCTTGCCAGCCTGCTCGCAATCGATGACGGCGAGTAATCCGCGCTCGGCTTGTTCGGGCGTGAAAGCATATGCTTCAACAGATTGGCCATCATTTGAGACGAGGCCAACAAGGTTTTGATTTTGGTAGGTGTAGGCGGCGATTTTCATAAAAGCTAGTGTATGACGTGCGACACCGATAGAAGTCGCCCACGTCGCAGCTATGACAATGCAGCTATGAAAACCGTTTTTAAACTTTTATCCATCATTAGCATTGCCTTCGCAAGCCTTATTCCATATGGCTTAGTGCAGGGACAAGAAGCATGGCCCAGCAAACCCATCATCATGGTCGTGCCCTTTCCGCCTGGCGGCGTAGCGGATACCGTAGGTCGTCCTGTGGCCGAGGCGCTGGGTCGTGCGCTCAATCAAAGCGTGATTGTGGAAAACAAAGCGGGGGCAGGTGGTGGCATTGGGATGGCATACGTGGCTAAGTCAAATGCCGATGGTTACACCGTGCTGATGTCGTTATCGAGTCTCTCCATCATCCCCGAAGCCGACAAGCTGTTTGGCCGTGCGCCCAGCTTTACGCTCGACCAATTCAAACCGATTGCGCGCTTTACTGCCGACCCCACCGTGCTGGTGGTGCGCGCCGACGCACCTTGGAAAAACTTTGCAGAGTTCCTCACCGACATTCGCAAAAAACCTGCGGCGTACAGCTTTGGCTCGTCAGGCAATTACGGCACCATGCATGTGCCGATGGAGATGCTAAAAAATCAAGCGAAGTTCCACATGCTCCACGTGCCCTACACGGGCGCTGGGCCTGCGGTGGTGGCGCTTTTGGGTGGTCAGATTGATGCGCTCTCCACTGGGCCTGCGTCGGTGGTGCAGCAAATCAAAGCGGGCAAGCTACGCGCTCTGGCGCACTGGGGTGATGGACGACTGGCTGCGTTGCCCGATGTGCCTAGTCTCAAAGAACTCGGACAACCTGTCGAGTTTGCGCAGTGGGCGGGATTGTTTGTTCCAGCCAATACGCCGCCTGCCGTGATTGCCAAACTGCGCGAAGCCGCAAAAACAGCCGCGAACGACCCGCGTGTACGCCAAGTCATTAGCGGCTCGGGCAGTCCCATTCAATATCTCGATGCGCCCGAATTTCAAAAATATTGGGATGCGGATGCGGCCAAGATGACGCAAGTGGTCAAGCTGATTGGAAAGGTGAATTGATGAAAACTACCCTTGTGAAAGCGTTATTTGGCTTGGTCTGCGGACTGATTTCGATTGCAAGCGCAGCGCAGAGCTATCCAACCAAACCCGTCAAACTAATCGTGCCGTTTGCCACGGGTGGGCCTGCCGATATTTACGGACGCTTCATAGCGCAAAAGCTGACCGAGGCCACGGGGCAAGCCTTTATCGTTGATAACCGACCTGGCGCTGGCTCTGTGATTGGCACGGACGCAGTGGCAAAAGCCTCGCCTGATGGCTACACGCTGCTCTTGATGTCCAACGCACAAACAGTGAACGAGTCCTTAATCCCCAACAAACCCTACAACTTGCTGCGCGACTTTGTGCCTGTTGCGCCGATCAACTCCTCTGACCTCGTGCTGGTGGCGCATCCCACTTTGGCGGCGAACAATATCCGCGAACTCGTTACGCTTGCAAAATCAAAACCTGGCAAGCTGAACTACGCATCTTCTGGACCTGGCACGCCGTATCACATGGCGGGCGAGCTGTTCAAAGCGATGAGCGACACCTTCATCGTCCATGTGCCGTATCGTGGATCAAGCGGCGCACGCACCGACGTGATTGGCGGGCAAGTGGACATGATGTTTGATGCCGTGACCACCATGACGGAGCAAATCAAAGCAGGCAAAGTCAAAGCACTGGCGACAACGGGACGTACTCGCTCTGCTGTTTTGCCTGATGTCCCTACGGTTGCAGAGTCGGGTGTGACGGGGTATGAAGCCACCATTTGGCTCGGCATCATGGCGCCCAAAGCCACGCCAGCAGCGGTTGTCAGCAAATTGAATGTTGAGATTAGCAAAATCACGTCCAGCTCAGACGTTCGCGCTGCGTGGGGCAAGCAAGGCGCAACACCGCTCATCATGACGCCAGAAGTCTTTGCTAAATATACGGCTGACGATGTCATCAAGTGGGCGCGTATTGTCAAAATTTCCGGCGCAAAAGCCGATAACTAAAATCTAATCATGACACCACATCTTCACATCATTAGCGCCGGCGCTGCCATGGGACTCACCCGTCAATTACTGGGCGACCAAGTCAGCATCAACGTGGGCCTCAACTTTGGCGCGGTACGCACCATGTACGACTACTTCGTCTCGGGTGTGCCTTGCGATTTGCTTTTACTGACTCGCGCTCAGATTGACGAATTAGATGCAGCAGGCTGCATTGTTCCTAATAGCATCCTAGATGTGGGTCACGTGAAGACGGGCGTTGCAGTTCGCGTAGGCAGCAAAGCGCATCCAGACATTCACGATGCGGCATCGCTCAAAGTCACACTGAGCAAGGCTTCCAGCCTCTATTGCCCCGACATGAAACAATCCACGGCGGGTTTGCATGTGCTCAACATGCTCAAGCAACTTGGGATTTGGGAAGAGATGAGAGGACGCATTTCCGAACACCCCAACGGCGCAACCGCTATGCGCATGATGGACACCAGCAATGATGAAGAATCGATTGGCTGCACCCAAGTGACCGAAATTTTGTATACGCCCAGCGTGCGTTTGGTCGGACTCTTGCCCAAAGAATTTGAACTCTCTACCGTCTATACCATTGCCGTGCCCAAACGCAGCACCGAGCCAGAAGCCGCAATGGCCGCCATTGCCAAACTGTGCAGCGTCAGCAACCAAGGTGTGCGTACCGCAGCAGGATTTGATGCTGCTTAAAAACCTTGGCCTTGTTGATTACGCCGCCACCTATGCGGCGATGCAAGCGTTTACCGAGGAGCGATTAAACAAGTTACTGCCCGCCAAGCCAGACGAATTATGGCTTTGCGAGCATCCATCCGTTTTTACGCAAGGACTAGCGGGCAAGCCCGATCATGTTTTGAATGCGGCAGACATCCCGATTATTCAAACCAATCGTGGCGGTCAAGTCACCTACCACGGACCAGGACAAGTGGTGGCGTATCCGCTCATCGACCTCAAACGTGCGGGCTACTTTGTTAAAGAATATGTCTACAAGTTAGAAGAAGCTGCGATCCGAACGCTGGCTCATTTTGGCATCACAGGCCACCGCGTGCGCGGCGCACCTGGCATCTACGTACGCAAAAACGAGCCGCAAAGCCATGCCAGTATTGGCTTGCCCGAGGGTAGTTCTGATGCGCAGCTCAATCATTTCTTCCAAGAGCATCAACTCGGAAAAATTGCGGCGCTAGGAATTAAGGTCAGCCGCCACTTTACGTATCACGGCGTAGCGCTCAATGTTGACATGGATTTAGAGCCGTTTAGCCGTATCAATCCTTGCGGTTACTCAGGACTGCAAACGGTGGATATGGCGAGTCTTGGCGTGCAGACAAGCGCTCTTGAAGTCAGCGAGCTCTTTGCCAAGCAGCTGGGTAAGTGGCTTACCTAGCCCCATCTCCCACCAACGCATAAGGCGCCCAGTAAGTCGGGTGCGCCGTGGCGGGATGACTCATCACCGTCAGCATCGCTTGGCGCAGTGATTCGGCCTTGGCTTCGTTGGGTTTGCTTTGATAATTTTTAAACGTCTCCGTGGTCAGTTGCATCGCAGACTCAGACTCCACGCTCCAATGCGTGACCAGCAAACTGCGGCTACCCGCATAAAAGAATCCACGTGCTAATCCTGATAGAGCCTCTTCCGCTTTGCCATCGGCTGCTGCGGTGTTGCAAGCTGACAGCACCACCCAGTCGGCATTCAGTTTGAGTGTGAGCACGTCTTCCAACGTTAAGAGCGGCGCAAGCACATTGGTGGCATCGTCCCTCGTCCCCGCCATAGCCAGTGCGGGCTGCGTGAGGTTTGGCAAGTCGCCAGCCATCAGTCCATGCGTGGCAAAGGCCACCACACGCTGCTTTTCTAAGTTGCCGTTTTTGTTTTGATCGAGCACGCTTTGGCGCGTCGCTTGGCTTCCCAAAATCAAGTCACGATTCACATTCGCGCCCAGCGTTTTAGCAATCGCGGTGAGCTCATCTCGCGTTTCGGGCAGGCTGGGGATATTGGCGTATTTGATGGCGGAGCGTGGGTCTTCTTTTTCTAAATCGACACTGGTGCTGCTGCGCGTGAAGTCCACTTTGCGCACCGTGCCTTGGCTTGCGATGGGCGAGCTTGCCAGCGCAATGTTAAACAGCGGATCGCCCCAAGCCAGCATGGGCTGTGCCGCTTCGTGATGCGGCAGCGCACGCATGGACAACCACGCTGCCACACTGGGTACGTGCGTGATGGCGGCTTGTTTGATGAGCCACGGTGCATTTTGAAGTGCGATATTCTTTGAATCGGAACTCGTGGAAGCCTTGCTGGGTGTGGCTTGCGGGCTTGTTTGCGTCTCTAGCACGCCAAATGGAATTTGGCCTAGCGCTCCGCCCGCTGCGATGATGAGGCTGCTCTTACCTGCAAAGCCTGCGGCTACAGGGGCGAGAAGTTTTTGGTAAACCTCGCTAGCCGCAGCGTGGTCGAACGCAGGACGGCGATTGTCTGGAAGCCCCGCCACGTCTAGGCTGGCGCGTAGGCGTTTGATGAGGGCGGTGAGTTGGGCTTTGTCCATATTGACTTTTGCAAACTGCTGTTTGGCTTGACCACCCGCTCCTTGCGTGATAGCCCACACATAGACGGCTTTATCGGTAGGTAGCAGTGTCAACAATGCTTCGTCTGACTTCAGCTTGCTAGCAATCTCTGTGATGGTAGGAGGGGTGGGATGTGTGAGTTTGCTGTACTCAGGAAATTGTTTGGTGATGGCAACTGCTAATTCAGCGCGGGATTTTTCTAACTCGGCAATGCGCGTTTTCATTTGTGCCATCACGCTCTCAAGCCGCTTGGCCTCAACTTCACCCGTGCGGTTAGAAATGAAGTTGTAGAGTGATGCCAGTTCATTCTTCGTATCTTGATCGTGCCGCACAAGATCGGCTAACGCAGGCGTACTGGCGCTGGCGCGAACGGCGGCATCGTTCATGGCGGACTGCACAGACGAGGTGCGCAGCGAATCAGCAATACCCAGCGCACGCCCCGAATACATTGGGTTTACGGACTTGCCCGCCAGCTCGATGTACTTCTCAAAAATCATACGCAGAGCGATAGGACGCTCCGCTTGGGATAACCACTCTGTGAGGGGGTTGTCCGCTCTCGTGAGTGCAACCACCGACTCGTCTAGCATGCCCAGAGTACGCGCCTCTTGCGAGCTATCCATCGCTGCAATGGTTAGAGCGCGCAGGCCGTTGAGTAATGTTGTTTGCGGATGCGTTGCTCCAAAATTTTGAGCTGATTGCTGATACGCTTTTTCAAGCAATGGCATCGCCGCTACTGCGCGTCCGTTCATTAAATAAGTCAAGCTGCGAGGGATGATGTTGAGGGCGACTTGCTTCAACGGCGCATCAGCATTTATCAAAGCGCTATCTTGTGCATCGAAATCCTGAATTGCATTGCCCCATTTTTCGTTCGTTACTAGCGCGATTTGCACGTACTTATGTATGAGGATCCCTCCAATGTTTGCATCTCCAACGTTAAACGATTTACTCAACTGTCCGCCAGAATCTTTTAACGATCCATAAAGTGAAGAATCTTTTTTAGCAATAGCTAGCTGGATTTTTGCTTCAAGCATCCACGCGTGCGCAACCCCAAGCGCCTGTCCGCTTGCGAGGATATCGGTTGCTTTTTTGATGGCATTCTCAGCATCAAAATAGTGCCCAGTTTTTATATAAATTTCCGCAAGCCGTGCATAAGTTTGAACTTGATATGTTCCTACGCCAAGCTGCGTAAGTAAATCGGTCATCCTTTTGTAGCGATCAGCGTCGTTTCGAGAGCTAATTGATTGAAGGCAAAATTCTTCTGCTTTTTTATATTGAAACAATAAGGTTTGTTGAATGCAACGCGATCTCAAGTACTGAGCTTTTGAGTAAGGTGTCCAAAAAGCAGCGACACCTGCAAAGCCTGCTCTGGCTTGTTCATTTATGACGATGCTTTCTCCTTGCATCAATACTTTTTCAGCTTTATCAAATTCGCCTACCGAGAGGTACAAGATGGCTAAATCTGATATGTTTATCAGCTTCACATTAAACCGTTTTTCATTCGTAACATTTGATTCGCCCAAGGCAATCGCTTCTTCCAATTGAGTCCCAATTCCTTGCGACAACAAAGCAAAACGAACATTCTTTGAGACTTTAGATGTGGGAGAAGTGGTCTCCCAAAGTCTTGCGATTTCTTCGGCTCGCTTTAAGTCATTCAGTTTCATTGCTCCCAGCAACATCGCGCCGTAGTACATATCTGTCGTGGTATTGCTTGCGTTTGCAGGGGCAAGGCTATACGCTAACTCGTGCAGTTTTACCTCGTCACTACTTTGTACAGCATCACGCAGCTCAAGCAACCCCAAAACTCTTGATTGTGTTTGACCCTGCGCCAAACCAATCTGCATAAGGCTTAGCGCGAAGATGAATACAAGTGCGTACAATTTTTTCATGGCGAGCTTTTAAAAAGATGCCGCGATTATTTCCTAGAACCTAGGGTTTGGACATCCTATGTTTATAGGAGGCTTAATCCCACGGATTGAATAGCGCTACGCCTGCTTTTTCAAAATGTTTAGTGTTGCGGGTTACCAAAATGAGCTTATGGATTTTGGCTGTTGCGGCGATGAGAAGGTCTAGATCGTCATCAATACGTTTACCGCTACGCACCAAATGAGCTTTTATGCTGGCGTGGGTTTGCCAAACTTCTTCTGTGGTTTGCAATACGTTGTTGCCAAATTCGGCACGCAATTGCTCAATCCATGCGCTTAGTTCGATTTTTCGTTTGCTAGATGCTAAGAGATGGACACCGAAATTCAATTCGGCGAAAGTAACCATGCTTGCTGTGTATTGATGGCTATGCGCGACAAGCCAATTGACTACTTTTACTTCTGGTAATGGCTTAATGATTTCCGATAGGACGCACGTATCTAGTAGATGCGTAATTTGCGAGTCCGCCGTACTCATTCTTCAAAACTAAACGCTGGGCGACGATTAGGACTGCTGAGCTTGTACTCAAAGTCGCCAATTTTTGGTGCGGTTAGCAAAAACTCCCCGAAAGACATTTTGGGCTTGGCTTTGGCTAGCGGCTTCGCGCTAGGCACCGCAGGCAAAGCGACAAGCTTGAGAATAGGCTTACCGTGCTTAGTAATGATCTGTTCGCCGCGCTCAAGCGCTGCATCAACCATTTCACTAAAACGGCTTTTTGCGGTGTTGATTTGCCAGACGTGATTAATTGCAGTCATTTGGAATCTCCTTTCCTCAAACGATCTTGATTATCCCTTAGTTATAAAAATATTTCACGCCTACACTTGGGCATGACTACAACTCTCTCAAGCATCCACTGGATAGAAAAAGACAAAGACTGCTCGGCCATTTGGCGCTCGGAGCGCGGCGCGCCGCCCCCAAAGCGCGTGGTGATTGCCGACGACACGCTCTCGGCTGATTCCGCTTATCGCTTGGCTTGCGCGGGCACGGGGCTCTTGTGGCGCGGGGACTTTCAAAACGCCAAGCTCTTGCTGGCGGCGATGGCACGGCGCATCGACAAAACGCCTGATCGCAAAAAACGTAAAGCACCTAAAGAAGAAATCGTGGACGCGAACGAAGCTGCGGCCAAGGGCTTTCATCTGCACCGCCAAGCGCAAGCCCAGCGGGCGCGGGTTCTGAGCTGTGTGCTGATTCCATTTGATGCCGACTACGGCATCCCTCTGCGCCGTGCGCCTGATGCCAAATTGGCTTGCGCTGAAGCCTGGGGCGAACCCGAAGCGTCGGGCGCATTGAATGCCGCCGCATTGACTTCGGTTGCCACACTGCGCGAACTGATGGGCGTAACCAGCTCGCACGAGTGGCGCAAAAAAGGCATCGAGATTGGGGCACTGGGCAAAGTGGGCAGCACCGCCAACAACCGCATCCACCCGCACTACGGCGTGTTTTCGCCCGTGCGCGGCGAGTACATCACCTTGGTGAATCGCGCTGAGTTTCCGCCCACGTTTTTTGAGCGCGTCAAGTTTGTCGCGTTCGACATCGGCACAGGCACGGGTGTGCTCGCTGCCGTACTGGCACGGCGCGAAGTCACGCATGTGGTGGCAACCGACAGTGACCCGCGCGCCATTGCCTGCGCCCGCGAGAACTTGACCAAACTGGGCGTGATCGAGCACGTCAAGCTGGTGCAAACCGATCTCTTCCCTGAAGGCAAAGCTTCGCTCATCGTGTGCAATCCGCCGTGGTTGCCAGCGCGTCCTAGCTCGCCCATTGAACGCGCGGTGTACGACGAAGGCGGCAAGATGCTGGCAGGATTTATCGCAGGACTCGCCGCGCATCTTGCACCGAACGGCGAAGGCTGGCTACTCTTGTCTGACATTGCCGAGCACCTCGGGCTGCGCAAGCGCGACGAGTTGCTTGCCATGTTCACCGCGGGCGGACTCAAAGTTTTGAATCGGACAGATGTACGGCCCGAACACCCGAAAGCAGAAGATTCGTCTGATCCGCTCTATGCCGCACGTAGCAAAGAAGTCACGTCACTGTGGCGATTGGTGGCCGCTTAAAGTTAAAGGCTCTTAGTGTGAGTGCACGTGATGATGATGGGCATGCGAAGCATCATCATTTGCACGAATTTGATGCTCATGTCCACCACAATCCACGGCTTCTATTTGAATCGTGCAGTGGTCAATGTTGAAGTCATGCGCCAAGACATGCGCGACTTCCATTTGAATTTTTTGGCTGCTACTCACACTCTGATCAGCTACCACGAGATGCACGGTGCTGGCAACAAGACCTGAAGCAATCGTCCACACATGAAGGTCGTGCAAATCGGTGACGCCCGCGATATGGCGAATCACGTGCTCGGCCTTCGCCATATCAAAGCCTCTGGGCGTGGACTCCAGCAAAACCGCAATCGCTTCGGAAAAAATGCTCCACGAACTCCACAGCACTAGGGCCGCAAACAAAATGGACACTATCGGATCGGCGATGTAAGCGCCTGTGAGCGCAATCACAATGCCTGCAATCACCACACCTAGCGACGCGGCTGCATCGCCAAGCATATGCAAATAAGCGCTCTTGATATTGAGATCACCTTTGGCGGCGTTTGACAACCACCACGCAATCGCAGAGTTCAAAACAATAGCGGCAAGTGCCATCCATATCATGGCCTCGCTTTGCACGCTTTGTGGCGAATCCATACGCAGCAAGGCTTGCCAAAAGATGATGCCTGCCATCACAACCAAGCCGACGGCATTGACCAGCGCCGCCAAAATACCCACGCGGTGATACCCAAAGGTACGTTTGCTATCCGCGCGTTTGTGCGCCATCCACAGCGCAAACGCCGACAGTGCCAGCGCCATCGCATCGGCAAAGTTGTGGCCTGCGTCCGCCATGAGCGCCAAGCTATTCGAGCGGAAACCCACGAGCGCTTCAATCAAACAAAACGAAAACGTAATGGCAGTCGCCGCCCACATTTGGCGGCTAGAAATGCTCTGACTATGTGTATGAAATCCTGACATTTAGATGGCCTTTAAGAATGAACGGCAAGCATTGTCGCTTTGCTTTGCGACAGCGCCCAATCGATATGTTCGATCACTAGCTCGCTGCTGCGCAAGCGTCTTTCGCTAAGCGACACAAGAATGGCACTCGTGCAAGCCACGTCCGCTGTGGCCTCCCGAGCATTTTTGAGTTGGTTTCCCAGCGCGACTGCAATGTTCCGTTGCCAGCGCTCATAGCCAATTCTGCGTATCGCACTACCCTCGGTACGCTTTAAAAACTCCTCTTCGCTCCAAGCAAAAAGAGTGAGTAACGTGCTGCCCACCATGCCGTCCCGCACATCAAAATCAGGAATCACCGCTCGCGCCGCGTATTTGTTCCACGGACACACGGTTTGGCAATCGTCGCAACCGTAAATGCGGTTGCCCATGGCAGCGCGAAATTCAATCGGAATTGCGCCTTTGTGCTCAATCGTCAAATACGAAATGCAGCGCCGCGCATCGACTTCATACGGCGCCACGATGGCGGCTGTTGGGCACACGTCGATACACGCGCTGCACGAGCCGCAGTGAGACTCTTGGATAGGCGTTTGCGGCAACGGTGCATTGACAAAAATCTCGCCCAAAAAAAACATCGAACCCGCCTCGCGATTTAAAAGTAGTGTGTGTTTGCCGCGCCAACCGAGGCCTGATTTAGCGGCCAGCGCTACTTCTTGCACTGGCGCAGAGTCAACAAACACGCGGCTCTCAAGAGATTTTGATGCATCGAATGCGGCCAACTCAATCGCAATTTTTTCACTCAAAGTTTGCAACCGCGTCCGCATCACCTTGTGATAGTCGCGGCCTCTGGCATAAACCGAAATAATGGCTTCGCTTGGATTTTTTAATCGCCGATCTTCCGCTTCGCGCCACTCTGCTGGCGTGCTTTCGGGCAAATAGTCCATGCGTACGGTGATCACGCTCACCGTGCCTGCGACCAGCTCCGCAGGCCGCGTCCGCTTGGTGCCATGCGCCGCCATGTAGTGCATATCGCCGTGGTAACCCTTATCCAACCATGCTTGCAAGCCTGTCTCGGCTTCGCTTAAATCGACGCTCGCCAAATCGGCCACAGCAATTTGCGAGAATCCAAGTTCTCGTCCCCATTGCTGTATTTTTTTAAAGAGCGCATGACTGTCCATTCACCTATTTTCTGGCATAACGAATCCGATACAGAGGCGTTCGCCAAAGTGTTTGTGCAGCAGCACGATCTTTGCAATGCCATCATCGAGTTGCGTGGTGATTTGGGAGCAGGCAAAACCACGCTGGCACGTCATCTGTTGCAAGCGCTGGGAGTGGACGGACGCATCAAAAGCCCAACCTATGCGATTGTGGAAACATACTTGGGAAACCAAGCAGGATATAGCCTAGCGAACAGTTCTTTGGCGATTTCGCATTTCGATTTTTATCGATTCAACGACCCCGAAGAGTGGGAAGAAGCGGGCTTTAGAGACATCTTTGCCGCACCAGGTTTGAAGCTTGTGGAGTGGGCAGACAAGGCGCACCCATTGCTACCGCAATCGGATTTTGTGATTGTGATTGAGATGCTGGTGGACGGATCGAGACGAGTGAGCGTGACCACATGAATCGTCGGCAAGCCATATGGGTCGTGCCTTACACGGCACTCTTGCTCGGCGCATCAGAGCTGGCAAGGGCTGCGGGCATTGTGTCCGTGCGTGTGTGGCCAGCGGCAGACTACACGCGCGTGACGATTGAATCCGATGTGCCGCTCACCACCAAACAAGTGTTTGTCACCGATCCACCGCGTTTGGCGCTAGACGTGATTGGTATTGATTTAAATCCAGAACTGAAAGAGTTGGTCGCCAAGGTGAAGAGCGATGATCCGTTTATTGCGGGCGTGCGCGTGGGGCAAAACGCGCCAAATGTGGTGCGCCTCGTGTTCGACTTAAAGCAAGCCGCCAAGCCCCAAGTGTTTACGCTTGCACCCGTGGCGGCGTATCAACACAGGCTCGTCGTTGATCTCTACCCTGCGGTGGCGATTGATCCACTCGATGCGCTCATTGCGGGCATGAAAAAATCGCTCCCATCCGCCGCCGATCCACTGGGTGATTTGATTGCTGAAAAAACGAAAAAACCTTCGCAAGCCACAGCCAGCATGCCTTCCACGAGTGCCGCTTCATCACCTACAGCGCCCATCACAAACCGCCTCATCATCATCGCCATTGATGCGGGGCACGGCGGCGAAGACCCTGGCGCGATTGGCCCTGCGGGTACGCGCGAAAAAGATGTGGTGCTGCAAATGGCGCAGCAATTGCAAAACAAAATTAACAACCAACAAGTCGCGGGGAACACGATGCGCGCCTTTCTCACGCGCGATGGCGACTATTTTGTGCCGCTTTATCAGCGCGTGCAAAAGGCGCAGCGTGTCAAAGCCGACTTGTTTATCAGTATCCACGCCGATGCGTTTATCACCCCCACGGCACGTGGCGCGAGCGTGTTTTGCTTAAGCGAAAAAGGCGCGTCCAGCACAGCGGCCAAGTGGATGGCCGACAAAGAAAACAAGGCTGATTCGGTGGGTGGGCTCAACATCAAAGTAAAAGACGTGGAAGCCCGCCGCGCGCTGTTAGATATGAGCACGACCGCACAAATTAAAGACAGCCTGAATTTGGGCGGGAACATGATTAGCGAAATTGGTGGCATGGCCGCGCTACACAAAGGCGCAGTTGAGCAAGCCAGTTTTGCGGTTTTAAAAGCGCCCGATATTCCCAGCATTCTGATTGAAACCGCGTTTATCAGTCACCCCGAAGAAGAGCAAAAACTACGCGACCCCGACTACCAAGACAAGCTCACCAGCGCCGTGGTTCGTGGCCTCTCGAGCTATTTTGCCAAACACCCGCCACTGGCTAGAAGCCGCACGACCTAGCTCAAATGGCGTGATTTAGCGCCTAAATTTGCCGTCGCGTCCAATGATGGACAAATCCGCAAAATCAAGCCCTGTATGGTCTTGCGGGCTATAGCCCACCACCAATCCACCAAGATCAAACTTATTCATACCGTTCAGTGCCGCAATCAAACGCTCACTGGTTGGATTTTTCCCAGCGCGACGCAACCCCTCAACCAACACCTTTGCACCCGCAAACCCTTCCAGCATGGCGGGCGATAAGTTTTGCTTGGCGGTTTTAGCCAATCCTTGCGCCTCCCGCACCATCGCAAAAGTCAGCGCACGCTCAGCAGGAAACACTTGTGTCACGATCACCCCCTCCGCCAAGGGGCCGAGCGATTTGATAAAACCTTCAGATGCATTATTGGAAAGCGTGACCACAGCCGCGTTTGAACCCGCCGCACGCAAGGCTTTCACACCGTCACTCACCGCTGTACCAGAAGCCGCCCACAGCACGGTCTGAGGATTCGCTTTGATTAATGCAGGCACGATGGAGGCAAAATCAGGTTTGCTGCGATCCGCCTTAATCACGATAACAGGCGTTATTTTGTTTTTGGCAAACGCCGCTTCAGCGCCCGCCAAAGCATCGGCGCCAAACGAATCGTCCACATGCACGAGCGCAATGCGTTCCGTCTGGACCGTGTGCAAATGGTCAATCACTTTTTCAACTTCGCGCTGATAGCTAGAGCGGACGTTAAAAATATAACGATTCACGGGTTTATGCAAAATCATTGCACCTGAGGATGGTGCAATCAAAGGCACGCCGTATTTGGCCAATAGCGGCATGATGGCTTCGGTATGCGGTGTCCCTCGATTCAAAAAAAGTGCAATGACTTTTTTATCCTCAATCAAGATGCGGGCGTTTTCCGCAGCCTTCTTCACATCAAATTGATCGTCCAATGTGATGAGCTCAATCCTCTCACCAAGCACGCCGCCCTTGGCATTAACCGAATCAATGTAGAGTTTGGCACCGCTAACGGCTTCATTCACTGTGCCCGCAACGGGTCCCGTCACGCCCACCGTTTGTCCAATTTTGATTTGCGCTAGGCTGCTCCAAGCAAGCAAACTCATCAACAAACCAAAAGCTATTTTGAATAACACGTTCATGTGGATATCCTTTCGACAAGATCGCTCACTATAAAGTTTTATGGCCATTGTTACCCTGAGGTAAATACTTAGAATGTTCGGCTCTACTTTAAAAGACTCTCTATGACGCATATCAAGATTCGCGGCGCACGTCAGCACAATCTCAAAAACCTAGATCTTGATATTAAAACGGGCGAGCTGACGGTGGTCACGGGCGTCAGCGGTTCTGGCAAATCGTCGCTGGTGTTTGACACGCTGTTTGCCGAAGGTCAGCGCCGCTATGTCGAAACCTTTAGCGCCTATGCGCGGCAGTTTTTGGATCGCATGGACAAGCCTGCCGTGGACAAAATTGAAGGCGTGCCGCCCGCCATCGCCATCGACCAAAGCAACCCCGTGCGCAGCTCGCGCTCCACCGTGGGAACGATGACGGAGCTGAATGACCATCTGAAACTGCTCTTTGCTAGATCCGCTCAGTTGTTTGATAAACAAACAGGACTCGCAGTCAGGCACGACGACACTGAATCCATCTACGCAGAAATGTGCGAACGAGCAAAAAGCAACGACCCAAGGTTGCAAGTCACCTTCCCCGTTACCCTCCCCGCCAACACCACGCCCGAAGAACTCCAGCAGTGGCTATCTGCCAGCGGATTTACGCGCATTCACACATTCGAAGAAAAGCTCTATGTCGTCGCCGACCGATTCCGCGTAAGCAGAGTCGAAAAAGCACGTGCCATTGAAGCCATCGAGACCGCGCTCAAGCACGGTAGTGGCAAGCTCACCGTCTTTGCGGATACGGATACTGACTCACAACATTGGCGCTTTTCCACAGGCCTGCATTGCCCTGAAAGCGGCATCCAGTATGGCTTGCCAACACCTTCGCTGTTTTCGTTTAACTCGGCGCTTGGTGCGTGCGAGACCTGCCGCGGCTTTGGTCGCGTCATTGGTGTGGATTACGGGCTCGTCATCCCCAACGACAAACTCACGCTGCGCATGGGCGCGATCAAAGTCATGCAAACGCCTGCGTGGAAGGAAGCGCAAGATGACCTGATGCGCCATGCGGAGACGGCGGGCATTCCGCGCGATACGCCTTGGAACAAGCTCACACACGACCAGCAACAGTGGGTGATTAACGGCTCGCCCAATTGGAATGGCAAGTGGAATCAGCATTGGTTTGGTATCAAGCGTTTCTTTGAATACTTGGAGAGCAAAGCCTACAAAATGCACATCCGCGTGCTGTTGTCCAAATACCGCAGCTACACGACTTGCCCTACCTGCGATGGCGCGCGGCTCAAGCTGGAATCCTTGCTGTGGCGCGTCGGCACAAAAGAACAAGCAGATGCCGTGCTGCAGGCCACATCCCGCTTTGCCCCCAAGGGCATTGGCTTTGCAAGCCATACCCTGCATGGCCTAGCGGGCTTGTGCTTGCATGATGTGATGAAATTGCCAATTGAGAAGCTCAGGGTGTTTTTTAAATCGCTTGCAACCCCTTTGGCCACTCACGTGGACATTTCCCCTACTTCGCAGGGGCAATCAAATTCAGCGCAAGCCAAAGCCCAACGCCTCATCCTCGACGAAATCAACACCCGCCTGCAATACCTGTGCGACGTCGGTATTGGCTATCTCACCTTAGATAGGCAAAGCCGCACCTTATCGGGCGGTGAGGTGCAGCGTATTAACCTCACCACGGCACTGGGCACATCGCTTGTCAACACGCTCTTTGTGTTGGATGAGCCCAGCATTGGCCTGCATCCGCGCGACATGGATCGCATCACCCGCGCCATGCTGCGCCTGCGCGATGCGGGCAACACGCTCGTGGTCGTAGAGCACGACCCTGCCGTGATGCTGGCGGCAGATCGCGTGATCGACATGGGGCCAGGCCCTGGAACAGCTGGCGGACAAATGGTGTTTGATGGAACACCTGAATTGCTACGAAGCGCCGACACGCTCACGGGCGCGTACCTTGCGGGCCGCAAAACAATCGGACTGGGCTTCAAGAAGCTAGTGACGGAGTCCACACCGCGACTAATATTGGAAGGCGCTCGCGAGCACAACCTCAAGAACATCAACGTCGATATCCCACTCAAATGCTTGGTCACGATTACAGGCGTTTCTGGCTCGGGCAAATCGACGCTGGTGCAAGACATCCTAGCGCCCGCACTACTGCGCCACTTTGGCAAAGCGACCGACACGCCTGGTCTGCACGAGCGTTTGATGGGCGCTGATCATTTAGAAGAAGTCGTCTTTGTCGATCAATCCCCGATTGGCAAAACGGCACGCTCCAACCCCGCCAGCTATGTGGGCGCGTGGGACGCGATCCGCGAGCTGTTCGCACAAGTGCCACTCGCTAAACAGCGTGGCTACACGGCGTCTAAGTTTTCGTTCAACGGCGGCGATGGGCGCTGCCCGCTTTGCGGCGGCTCGGGCTTTGAGCATGTTGAAATGCAATTTTTATCGGACGTGTATTTGCGCTGCCAAGACTGCCAAGGCGCACGCTATAGGCCTGAGATTTTGGAGATCAAGTGGAACGGTTTAAACGTAGCCGATGTGCTGGAGCTTACTGTCCATGAGGCTTGCCAGCGATTCGAAGGTCAACGCGAAGTGCTGCGAGTCTTGCAGCCCATCGTCGATGTGGGACTCGATTACGTCAAGCTCGGGCAACCTGTGCCCACGCTCTCGGGCGGCGAAGCGCAGCGCTTGAAACTGGCTGGCTTCCTTGCTGAGACACAGCAAAAGAAATCTGCCAGCAAGCAAGCATTGGCCACCAAAGGCAAGCTCTTTATGTTTGACGAGCCCACCACGGGCTTGCACTTTGACGACATCGCCAAGCTGATGCGGGCGCTGCGCAAGTTATTGGACGCAGGACATTCACTCATCATCATCGAGCACAACTTAGATGTGATTCGCGCCTCCGATTGGCTCATCGACCTAGGTCCCGAAGGCGGCGATGCAGGCGGTGAGATTGTGGCAGTTGGCACGCCAGATGATTTAAAACAGCACGCTACAAGCCATACAGGACGTGCTTTGCGCGAGTATGAGGGGGCTGTGGGTGTGAGTGAGAGGGCACTAACCCCTTTGTCAGCTCGCGCTGACATTTCCCCTACTGCGCAGGGGCAAACGAATACCACTAACTCGGATCCAGTTCTCCCCTATGCAATAGGGGGGATGTCACGAAGTGACAGGGGGGTTCTTCCAAACGCAATCCAAATCAAAGGCGCAAGAGAAAACAATCTCAAAAACTTAAGCGTCAACATTCCCCACGGGCAGTTCAACGTCATCACAGGCGTCAGCGGTTCGGGCAAATCAACGCTGGCGTTTGACATCTTGTTTAACGAAGGTCAACGTCGTTATTTGGAATCGCTCAACGCCTACGCACGCTCCATCGTGCAGCCCGCAGGTCGCCCCGAAGTCGATGCGGTGTATGGCATTCCACCGACCGTCGCAATTGAGCAGCGCCTCTCCCGCGGTGGTCGCAAAAGCACCGTAGGCACGGCCACCGAGGTGTGGCACTTTCTGCGCCTGCTCTACGTCAAGCTGGGCGTGCAGCACTGCATCCATGACGGAACGCCCGTTGCGCCGCAAACACCAGACAGCATTGCGGCTCACATCTTGCGAGATTTCAAAGGTCAGCACATCGGCTTACTGGCGCCGCTGGTCATCAACCGCAAGGGCGTGTACACCGAGCTTGCCGATTGGGCTAGGCCGCGTGGTTACACGCATCTCAGAATCGATGGTGCGTTCGTGCCCACGGCCAATTTCCCGCGCATCGACCGCTTTAAAGAGCACACGGTGGAGCTACCTGTTGCGGATATCCATGTCAGCGCTGCCAATGAGAAAACCCTGCGAGCCGCACTGACTGTGGCTTTGGAGCATGGTAAGGGCGTCGTGCATGTGCTCACCCCGCTTATTGCCCCTGACTTTGTAGGGAAAATTTCAGTCTTCTCCACGCTCCGCGCCTGCCCCGTTTGCAGCACCTCCTACAACGAGCTCGACCCGCGCCTCTTTAGCTACAACAGCAAGCACGGTTGGTGCAAAGACTGCGTCGGCACGGGCGTGGCACTCTCCAAAGAGCAGCGCAAGTTACTGGATGACTCCGTCCGTGATGACGACAACAAAGGCCGCGAACAAAGCTTTGAAGAAGCCGCTGTTGAGGACGTGAGCGACCAAGCGTGCCCCACTTGCTCGGGCACAAGGCTTAATTTGCTGGCGCGCGCTGTGCGCTTCGCGGGCACGCCCATCACCGAGGT
This sequence comes from Comamonadaceae bacterium, assembly GCA_947450645.1. Classification (GTDB taxonomy): domain Bacteria; phylum Pseudomonadota; class Gammaproteobacteria; order Burkholderiales; family Burkholderiaceae_C; genus JASGCK01. Next base: position 28,136 of record CANFWH010000002.1, read on the forward strand.
GGCAGCACTTTCCATTGCCGATGTTCGCGCTTGGATTCAAACTTTAAAACTCAGTGGTCGCGATGCCGATATTGCCCGTGATTTGATTCCCGAGATTGAAGGCCGTCTTGCCTTCTTAGAACAAGTGGGCCTCAGCTACCTCACCTTAGATCGTGGCGCGCCTACGCTATCGGGCGGCGAAGCCCAGCGGATAAGACTTGCAGCGCAGCTAGGCAGCAATCTGCAAGGCGTGTGCTATGTGCTGGACGAGCCCACCATTGGCCTGCACGCACGCGATAACGCTATTCTTTTATCGGCGCTCAAAGACCTCAGCAGCAAAGGCAACACGCTCGTCGTCGTCGAGCACGACGCGGACACCATCCGCGCCGCCGATCACATCATCGACATTGGCCCTTCTGCGGGCAAACGCGGCGGGCGCTTGGTGGCGGAAGGCTCGGTCGCAGACGTGCAAGCGGTTGCCGAGTCGCAGACGGGGCAGTATTTGGGCACGGCGCTCAAGCATCCGTTTCAAGCTCGGCGAGCGGTACAGACAACCCCTTTGTCGCTTCGCGACATTTCCCCTACTTCGCAGGGGCAAACAAATTCGATTCACATCCGCAACGCCAAACTCCACAACCTACAAAACGTCAGCGTTGATATTCCACTAGGCAAACTCGTCGCCATCACAGGCGTCTCGGGTTCCGGCAAATCGACATTGGCACGCGAGGTGTTATTCCCGCAAGTCAAAGGCAATTTAGCGGCCAGCGGTCTTGAGCGCATCTTGGAAGTGGATCAAACCCCGATTGGCAAGACGCCACGCTCCTGTCCTGCTACCTACGTCGGATTTTGGGATTTGATTCGTAAACTGTTTGCCGACACGCTAGAGGCCAAAGCGCGTGGATACCTTGCTGCCAGATTCAGCTTCAACACAGGGCCAGGGCGCTGCGATGGCTGCGAAGGCCAAGGCATGAAAACCATCGCCATGAGCTTTCTGCCCGATGTGAAAGTGCTGTGCGAAGTGTGCCGTGGCGCACGCTTCAATCCCGAAACACTGGCGGTGCATTGGAAGGGCAAATCGATTGGCGACGTGCTGCAAATGGAAGTGGACGAAGCGGTCGAATTCTTCGCCGCCATGCCATCCGTGGCGCATCCGCTGCAGCTCCTCAAAGACGTGGGCCTTGGCTACCTCACGCTGGGTCAGCCATCCCCAACGCTCTCGGGCGGTGAAGCGCAGCGCTTGAAGCTAGTGACCGAGCTATCGAAAGTACGCGACGACGTGGCCAAGCGCGGACAAAAAACACCGCTCACACTCTACGTGCTAGACGAACCCACGGTGGGTCTGCACATGGCCGATGTAGAGAAGCTCATCCGCGTACTGCACAGGTTAGTCAACGCAGGCCACAGCGTCATCGTAATTGAGCACGACCTAGACGTGATTGCCGAAGCCGATTGGGTGATCGACATGGGCCCCGAAGGCGGCAAAGACGGCGGACGAGTGGTTTGCGCAGGTACGCCCGAGGCCGTGGTGAAGAGTGGCTCGCATACGGGGCGGGCGCTCAGAGCTTTACTGAATCGCTAACCACTTCTCCGTCAACTTCACCCAATAACTCACGCCCAGCGGAATGACTTCATCGTTGAAGTCATAGCTCGGGTTGTGCAGCATGCATGGGCCTGCGCCGTGACCCATCGCGCGGTGGTCGCCTTCGCCGTTAGCGATGAACACATACGCGCCGGGCTTGGCCTGCAGCATGTAGGAGAAGTCCTCTGCGCCCATGGTGGGTTCTTGCGGCAGCACCGCCTCTGCGCCCACCATTTCTTCCATGACAGCACGGCAAAAATCGGCCTCGGGCTGCGAGTTGATCGTGGGCGGATAGTTACGCTCAAACTCAAATTCGCACGTGGCGCCGTATGCCGCGGCAGTGTTGCTTGCGACTTCGCGCATGCGGCGCTCGATCATGTCCAGCACTTCCATCGTGAAGGTGCGCACCGTGCCTTGTAGCTCGCAGCCATCGGGGATGACGTTGGTGGCGCTGCCTGCGTGAATCATGGTGACGCTAATCACGCCTGGATCAATCGGTTTTTTGTTGCGCGAAATAATGGTTTGAAATGCTGTCACCATCGCTGCCGCCGCAGGTATGGGGTCGATGCTCTCGTAGGGCAAGGCAGCGTGTGAGCCTTTACCTTTCACGGTGATTTTGAATTCGCTGGATGACGCCATCACGGGGCCTGGGCTCACCGCAAACGTGCCTACCTTGCCGCCTGGCCAGTTGTGCATACCAAAGACGGCTTCCACAGGAAACTTGTTAAAGAGTCCGTCTTTAATCATTTCGCGTGCGCCGCCGCCGCCTTCTTCTGCGGGCTGAAAGATGACGTATACCGTGCCGTCAAAGTCGCGCGTCTTAGCCAAATGCTGCGCTGCACCGAGCAGCATGGCGGTGTGGCCATCGTGCCCACACGCATGCATCTTGCCGGCGTTTTTGGATGCGTGCGCAAATTGGTTGAACTCTTGCATGGGTAGCGCGTCCATATCGGCGCGTAAGCCAATGGCTTTGCCACTCTTATTGGTTTTGCCCTCGATGATGCCGACCACGCCTGTGGTGCCCATGCCTCGGTGAACTTGGATGCCCCACTCGGTCAACTTGGCAGCGACCACATCGGCGGTGCGATTTTCTTGAAAGCAAAGTTCGGGGTTGGCGTGAATATCTCGGCGGATGGCAGCGATCTCGGCAGCGCCTCCAGAAGAAATAAGCGATGTAAAAGTTTTCATATCAGTATGATTTCATGCAAGTGTTTCTAACGCGAGTAACGTATCAACCGAGCAGGATAAATATCTCTCCTAGCAATAGTGCCTTGCGTCCAACCGCCGCCAAAAGTCTGTCGAAAATTTATCCCCCACAAAGGAGAGGTTGGATTGTTGGGAACGACCGTTCCCGAGATCATGAGAACGGGAGGAGTTGATGGGAAGATTCGCAAATTGATAGCGGGACTGACACAGCTGGACTCCAACAAACTGCCAAGTTGATACATATCAGGAATACGCCAAGGCGTTTGGGGGCTTGCAGTTGTTCTAGGCATATTAGCTGCAACATCAACTAGCGCATCGTATGTCATTTGTGATGGAGAGCCTTCACAAGTGACTCCGTTCCAATTCATCCCCACTAAACAACGCTGCCAAATATACCCAGTCACGGTGTCTTTCACTTCGCCGCCTTGCGTGCCAGCGACCACTTCGTAGCGGTTATCTGGTCGCGTCAGCGGTTCGTGACATTGTTGTTGCGCTTGTATCAACGTACTGGCTTGCATCAAAACGACAAAAAACAAAGTGTGCAAAACTAAAGAAGATTTAAATTTTCCGAACAGTTGATTCATATGCAGACCTTAACAAAATGTTGAAACACAAGAATTTACATTTCTATCGTTGTCAAATTAAAGTAAAAATATCTAAAAAATGTCCTAACAACATTGTGACCGATTTTGCGTTGTAACTAAAGTAAGTTCTTCGTGCATTGATTTTTTGAAAGATTGCGCCGTAACGCCTGCCGAACCTACGCCTACAAATGCAGTGGAGGGATTGAAAAGCGAGGACGACAAAACACGCCCAAAGGCGCTGCGGCTAAATAACCAAGGTCTAAAATCGGCGAATGACTACTCCTGCACTTTCCTTCCAATCCGTTTCAAAATCCTATGGCAACAATAACGCCCTCGATGGTGTCAACTTCGACATTGCTGAAGGCGAATTTTTTGGTTTGCTTGGCCCCAACGGCGCGGGCAAGACAACGCTGATTTCGGTACTAGCGGGTCTTGTGAAAGCCACGTCTGGTAAGGTCTTGGTGCATGGTCACGATGTTCGCACCGACTTCGCCACCGCCCGCCGCATGATTGGTGTCGTGCCGCAAGAGCTGGTGTTCGATCCCTTTTTTACGGTGCGCGAAGCTTTGATGATTCAGTCTGGCTACTTCGGCATTAAAAAGAATGATGCGTGGGTCGATGAGCTACTTGAGAATCTCGGCCTCACCGACAAAGCCAACGCCAACATGCGCCAACTCTCAGGCGGCATGAAGCGCCGCGTGTTAGTGGGGCAAGCCCTTGTCCACAAGCCGCCCGTCATCGTGCTGGACGAGCCTACGGCGGGCGTGGACGTCGAGCTGCGCCAAACGTTGTGGGCGTTTATTAGCAAGCTCAATAAGCAAGGCCACACCGTCTTACTCACCACGCATTATTTGGAAGAAGCCGAGGCACTGTGTGGCCGCATTGCCATGCTGCAACAGGGCCGCGTAGTGGCACTCAACAGCACCAGCGAATTACTCAAAGCTGCGGCATCTAACGTACTGCGATTCAAGCTGGAAGCCACGCTGGACAAGCCTTTGCCAGCATCCATTGCCGCCAAAGCTCGCGTCACAGGGCGCATCGTGCAGCTGCCTGCCAACACAGCAGCGGAAGTTGAAACCTATCTCGCCGCTGTGCGCGAAGCGGGCTTGGTGGCCGAAGACGTTGAAGTGCGCAAAGCCGATTTAGAAGATGTCTTTTTAGATGTGATGAACAAAGACCGAGCACAAAATAAGGACGTAGCATGAACACCACCATGACCCACACAAGGAACGGCTGGCAAAGCCTGTTCTACAAAGAGATTTGGCGCTTTTGGAAAGTCTTTGGTCAAACCGTGACTGCGCCCGTGCTGACCTCGGTTATGTACTTGCTCATCTTTAATCATGTGTTGGCCGATCACGTCAAGGTCTACGACACGGTCAGCTACACCGCGTTTTTAGTTCCTGGCTTAGTCATGATGAGCGTGCTGCAAAACGCGTTTGCCAATAGCTCGTCGTCCATGGTGCAAAGCAAGATGATGGGCAACTTGGTCTTCTTGCTGGTCACGCCACTAGACCACTGGGATTGGTTCTTCGCCTACGTGGGCGCTGCCGTTGTGCGTGGCCTGTGCGTGGGCTTTGGCGTTTTCATCGTGACAATTTGGTTTGCTGAATTGCACTTTGCCGCGCCGCTGTGGATTGCCCTATTCGCCTTAATGGGCGCGGCTTTGCTCGGATGCCTTGGTCTGATTGCGGGACTGTGGGCCGACAAGTTTGACCAAATGTCAGTGTTTCAAAACTTCCTCATCATGCCGCTGACATTTTTATCGGGCGTGTTTTATTCCATCCACAGCCTACCCACGTTTTGGCAAAACCTCTCGCGCTTCAATCCGTTTTTTTACATGATTGACGGCTTTAGATATGGCTTCTTTGGCAAGAGCGATGTCGAGCCTTGGCTGAGCTTTGGCATCGTGTTTACCACACTCGCCATCGTGAGCACCATCGCTGTTCACCTCCTTCGCATCGGCTACAAAATCAGATCATGAACGCACAAGAAATCGAACAACTCATTGCCGCTAGCCTAGCCTGCGAGCAGCTTGAAGTCACTGGCGACGGCAGACACTGGAATGCCGTTATCGTTTCGGAAGCCTTTACTGGCAAGCGTTTGATCCAGCGCCATCAAATGGTTTATGCCACACTGGGCGGACGCATGGCGACAGATGAAATCCATGCGCTGTCGATGAAGACCCTCACACCGCAGGAGGCGCAGGCGTAGCTTTAACCATCTCCACGCGCCGCCCCACCATTTGCGTGACCTCTAATTGCCAGCCTTCAATCTGTACGCGCGTACCCACCACGGGCAGATCGCCAAGCTCGCTCATCACGAGACCACCCAGCGTGTTGTAGCGCTCATCGTCTTCATCTGGCAGAACGTCGATCTCTAATTTATTTTTAAGCTCTTGAATCGAGAGCTGGCCGTCTAACAGCCACGAGCCATCCAACTGTTTGCTACTTGACGCCGCACCTTGCGCGGGCGTGTGCAGCTCGCCCGTAATGGCTTGCAGCAAATCTTGCGGCGTAATGAGTCCTTGCACCTCGCCGTATTCATCGACCACCAAAACCATGCGCTCAGCTTTTTTCTTAAATTGATTGAGCAAGAGCATCGCGTTCAGCGTCTCGGGCACAAAGCTCACGGGATGAATAAGGTCATGCCAATCGCTCTCTCCCGCTTGCTGGCGCAGTAAAAGTTGGCTCACGCTGACGATGCCCATCGTACGCGACCAATCGCCATCGCAGACGGGATACCACGAGTGCCCTGCCTCGGCGGCCATATGTAGTGAGGCTTCCAGAGGCATGTCCTTCGCAAGCCAAGCCACATCTGCCCTAGGGAGCATCAATGATGCGAGAGGCCGTCCATCAAGGTCGAATACGTTTTGCACGAGGCTGTGCTCTTGCTCGTCTATCACGCCTGCATCCAAGCCTTCATCCAAGTTGGCGTTGATTTCTTCGTGCGTGACGGCGCGTGTGTTTTTGGTATTCACACCAAGCAGTGCAAGCACAGTCGCCGTGGTTTTGGTGAGCAACCACACAAACGGAAATGCGAGGCGAGCGACCCACTGCATGGGCCGCGCCACCACACGCGCTACGGCTTCTGGATAAAGCTGCCCAATGCGCTTAGGCACCAGCTCGCCAAAAATAATCGTGAGCAAAGTAATCACGGTCACCACTACGCCCGTGGCCGCGTAGCCCGCCGCCTGCTCACGCACATGCAGCGTTTGCAACCACACGGAGAGCGATTCGCTAAACGCGGCTTCGCCCACAATGCCATTCAAAACACCAATCGAGGTGATACCGACTTGCACACTTGATAAAAATCGCGTTGGCTGCGCGAGCAAGGCTAGCGCGGCCTGCGAGCCTTTGTCGCCGCCTTCGGCACCGAGGTTAAGCAGCGCTTTGCGGCTGGCGGTCAGCGCCATCTCGGACATGGCGAACGCCGCGTTCAAAATAATCAGAAAGAAAATTAACAGAAAATCCATACATGGCACTTTACCTGATTGGCGACATCCAAGGCTGCAACGACGCGTTCAATCGCTTGCTCAGCAAAATCGACTTCTCACCCAGTCGCGACACGCTCTACGTTTTAGGCGACATGGTCAATCGCGGCGAGGACTCCGCTGGCGTGATCGAGACGCTGATGCGGTTTGGCCATTCGGCCAAGTGCGTGCTGGGCAATCACGATTTGCACTTGCTTGCCGTGGCGCATGGCATACGCCCTGCACATCAATCAGATACACTGCAGGCCATACTGGATGGGGCTTCCACGAGTGCCGTTTTAGATTGGTTGCGGTATCAAAAGTTGGCGATTGATCTGGCGCACAACAAAAAAAGATGGTTGCTTGTCCATGCGGGCGTGCTGCCGCAGTGGTCGGCGGATCAAACATTAGAGCTTGCTGGGGAAGTGGAAGCCGCTCTGCAAAGCCACGACTATGTGGACTTTTTGCGCCAGATGTATGGCAATACGCCATACATCTGGCGAGATGATTTGCAAGGCGCTGACAGGTTGCGCATCGTTGTAAATGCACTCACGCGCTTGCGTTTTTGCAACGAGAACGGCGTGATGGAGTTCGCAACCAAAGAAGGCGCAGGCTCAGCACCCGAAGGAAACATGGCGTGGTTTGATGTTCCGAATCGAATGACCGCTTTTGAGGACGTGTCTATCGCGTTTGGGCATTGGTCAACGTTGGGGCTTTTTTATCGTCCCTCGCTGCAAGCCCCGTCCGTATTGGGTTTGGACACGGGCTGCGTTTGGGGTGGGGAGTTGACGAGTTACTGTCTCAACTCCGCCAAACTCGCCGCAATCTCTGCGCCAATGAGCACCAAGAGCCACGCCACATAAATCCATATGAGCAGCAATGGCACAGTGGCGAATGCGCCGTAGATCATGCTGTAGGCTGGCATTTTTAGCAAATAAATCGCGAGCAACTTCTTCGCGACTTCTAGGGCTGTTGCCGCGCAAAGACCACCCAGCAAGGCGTGGCGCGGCATGACCCTTGCGTTGGGCACATAACGATAGAGCACGGTAAGGCCTGCCCAGACCAGCACGAACTCTAACCCGTTGTAGAACATTCGCACCGAATCCACACCCACCAGCGACTCAGACCACATGGCAACAGTTGTGGTGAGCCACAGACTAGCAGCAAGCAGCATTGGGCCAAAAGCGAGCAGCGCGGAATAAACGAGCAGCCGCTTCCAAACTGATCGCCGTGCTTTCACGCGCCAAATGTTATTAAACGTGTGGTCGATGGTGAAGACCAGTGCCAGCGTCGAGCCAACCAGCACCACAAAGCCCGCAAGCCCCAGTCTGTGTGCCTTAGCGGTGAATTGCACAATTGAGCCCATCACCTGCTTGGCGATAGCGTCTGGAACGAGGCTGTCAATCAACCATTTTTGCAGCACCTTTTGCAAGTCGGAAAATAAGGGATGGGTAGAAAAAATAGCCAGCGCCACAGTCAGCAAAGGCACGATGGCCATGATGGTAGTGAACGTCAGGCTGCTGGCAATGAGGCTTAAGCGGTCACGAGTGAAGCGCTCCCACAACGAGCGGCCTACGCGTCTCCACTCAAGACTGGGCAAGGATGACAGATAAGAAATGAAATCAGATGCATTAGACATACGGCTATCATGCCACGATGAAAAAAATCCCCTTCTTCTTATTGCTCTTACTTACCCTGCTCTGTTTGCTTTGGGAGGTGTGGCTTGCACCCTTGCGCGGTGCGGGCATGACCTCCATCTTGGTGCTCAAAATCGTGCCGCTAGCCCTTGCTGTGCGTGGCTTTGCGCAGGACCGTTTGTATACCTACAAGTGGATGAGCCTTGCCGTGTGGTTGTACTTTACCGAGGGTGTGGTTCGCGGTTGGGGTGATAAGGGGATCAGTAGCCCGTTGGCGTGGACTGAAGCGGCGCTATCAGTGCTGCTGTTTGTGGCTGTCGTGGTTCGGATCAGGCAAATTCGGCAATGACAAAAGACGGGCGCACCAGTTCACCCAGCCTTGAACACTTTGAACTGCTGGTTCAAAGTCAAGACTACGAAGGTTCGCTGAGTGCGTTACTGAGCATTTTGTCTTTTGTCCGAGACCGCGAAGGCGTGATAGATGAGTTGGCAAGCGATGCATCCGATGCCCTCTTTATCGCAACACGCTTATGCAATGCTATTTCGCAACTTTTTGTTGATCGGCAGTTTTCGTTTAGCCTAGAAACATTTTTTAGCTTGATGCATTTACAGCGCTGGTATGGCTTGGTGCTTGGCTGTACGCGCACGCGTCATGCCGATGCGTCGATTCACGCGCTGTGCCAGCCCACGCCCATTGATGCGATGTGGCACATGCGCGAGGCTGAGTTGCAAAAATGTTTGTTCTTATGCACCGTCGAGTCTGAGCTTGCACTTGATTTTGAAGTGGCTTGGTCGGCTCACCCTAACTTGATGGCAAGCCTCTTTTTATCGTGGCTATCCACCAGCATGATGGCCTCTCCCGCAGCTAGTCGTAAGCGTGAATTTTTATTGGCTTGGTGGCCTGCACGCTTAGCCGAAGCGACCCAATTGCACCTCGCCTATGCAGCCCTGCCGCCAGCCTACATGCTATGCAGCTATGGTTTGTTGCCCCAGCGTCATCGCATCAAACCGCAAATCAATCGCATTATTCGCGCCGTTTTATTGCAAAAAAATTTAGGTGATGTTGTTCTATCACCCCCACCCACCAACAGTGGGAGCAAGCCTGTTTTGCTGGTCATTACCGAGTGGTTTGCACCCAACTTTTCCGTCTATCGTACGCACGCAAAGACGATTGAAGCTGCCAAGCCGTTCTTTCACATTGTGGGTCTAGGTCCTAGGGGTTTAGTCACGCTAGAAGCGCAAAGCATTTTTGATGAGTACCACGACATACCAATTGATGATGTCATTGGAACGGTTGCTCACGTACGGGAACTCGCGCACCGCATCGCACCAGACATCGTCTACTACCCTGGTGTTGGCATGTTTCCACACACCGTTTTTCTCTCCAACATTCGGCTAGCGCCCATTCAAATCGTTTCTAACGGACACGGCGCTTCAACCTATTCACCATGTATAGATTATTTTTTGGCTGATGAAAGCTATATCAGTGGGCAAGCAGCTTTTAGCGAGGCCCTATTGCCCATACCATCGAACGCGATGGTACAAATTGCAAATGCCGATTTGCCTGCGTATTTTTTAACCTCCAAGCGCCTTATCAAACAGCGCCCCGATACTGTACATATCGCTGTGGCAGCGGCGTTACTCAAAATCAATCCCGCGTTATTGACGACGCTGCAAAGCATTGCAGATGCCGCGCAATTGCCTGTGCAATTTCATTTTTTGGTGGCAGGAGCAAAGGGGCTGGCGCTTTATCGCTTGCAACAAGAAATAGACGCCGTGCTAGGTTCGCAAGCGACCGTTTACGCCGAGCAAGCCTATGCCGATTATTTGACAATTATTGCCACGTGCGATTGTTTCTTGAATCCATTCCCTTATGGCAACACCAATGGCATTGCGGACATGGCCGTACTGGGAATGCCCGGCATTTGCATGGCAGGGCCTGAATTGGCGGAACATATCGATGTGGGTATGTTCCGCCGCATTGGCATGCCTGAGTGGTGCGTCGCTTGGTCAGAGCAAGACTACATTGCCGCCGCACTGCGCATGATTGATGGACACGATGAACGCAACGCTATTGCTGAACAACTAATACAAACTCAATGCTATCGCAAGCTCTATGACAGCGAAACATCGCACGTCGTCGGCGAACGCTTGCTCGCGCTGCATGTCCAGAGACAAAGCGATAATCAAAAACTCAACGACCACACATCATGACTGACTCTTCTCATTATTCTGGACAGTACGAAGACTTTATGCGTCACGTGCATAACACGGGCGTGGCTAAAACCGACCGCACCGGCACGGGCACGAAAAGCGTCTTTGGCTATCAAATGCGTTTTGATTTGGCGCAAGGCTTTCCGCTGGTCACCACCAAAAAAGTTCACCTTAAATCCATCGTATACGAGCTCTTGTGGTTCCTCAAAGGATCGAGCGACAACAATTGGCTCAAGGAGCGTGGCGTTTCGATTTGGAACGAATGGGCAAAACCCGATGGCGACCTTGGCCCTGTGTACGGCGTGCAGTGGCGCTCTTGGCCCACGCCTGACGGTGGGCATATCGACCAGATCACGGATGTCATCAACACACTGAAAACCAATCCCGATTCGCGCCGCATGATTGTGAGCGCTTGGAACGTGGCCGATCTCTCCAAAATGGCGCTGATGCCTTGCCATGCATTCTTCCAGTTTTATGTTGCACCGCCCACCGAGGCAAGCGGACGCGGCAAGCTGTCGTGCCAACTCTATCAACGTAGCGCGGACATCTTTTTAGGCGTGCCATTCAACATTGCTAGCTATGCGCTGCTCACGCACATGGTGGCGCAACAATGCGATCTAAACGTGGGCGACTTTGTGTGGACGGGCGGCGATTGTCACATTTATAGCAATCACCACAAGCAAGTGGAATTACAACTGTCACGCACGCCATTTGCTTATCCAAAACTCAATATCAAACGCCAACCAGCGTCCATTTTTGATTACGAATTTGAAGACTTTGAATTTCTAAATTACGAGTGCCATTCTGCTATTAAAGCGCCTGTAGCGGTGTAAATCAAATCACCGAAACTTAATGAGAATAGTTCTCATTTATGATATAATGATCGCATGCTCAAACATGCAGCTCGTATCCCTTTCGCCCTTGCCCCTATTGCCTTGTGCCTAGCTCAAACAGCTTGGGCGCAAACAGCGCCTTCTGCCATCACGACGCCTGCGACACTACGCGAAGTGCAAGTCAATGCCACAACCGAAAGTGATAGCTTTGGCGCGAATGCTTTGTCAAATTCGCGTTTGCCTGCCGATCTAAAAGACCTCCCACAATCCGCCGTCATCGTCAACCAAGCGCTGATGAAGTCGCAAGGCGCGACCTCGATGTCGTCCGCCCTACGCAACGTGCCTGGCCTCACCATTGGTGCAGCAGAAGGCGGGCAAATTGGTACCAACATCAACCTCAATGGTTTTTCTGCCCGTACCGATGTTTATTTGGACGGTGCGCGGGATCGTGGTCAGTACTATCGCGACACCTTTGCACTCGATAGCATTGAAGTATTGATGGGACCCTCGTCCATGCTTTTTGGTCGTGGCTCAACGGGCGGCACGATTAATCAAGTCACCAAAAAACCAAGTTTAAAAAAAGCTACCGAAGTGCAAGTGACTGCGACGAGCACGGGCATGGTGCGTACGCTGCTCGATCACAACACGCCTCTATCGGATACGTCAGCTTTTCGTGTGGCTCTGATGGAACAAAAAGGTAATGCATCGGATCGCGATCAAAGCGCTGCGCAAGACTTTGGCATTGCACCCTCCCTCAAACTGGGTATCGGTACGCCCACACAAATCACGTTTTCTGGTCTGTTGCAACACAATCATGACATGGTCGACTATGGTCTACCCAACTTAAACGGTGCGCCTGCCGCTGTTAGCCGTACGGCCGCTTATGGCAATAGCGATGACCGCACCATCTCTAATGTTGCTTCGCTGAGCGCCCTCGTTGAACACAAGCTCACCCCTCTAACCTCTGTACGAAACCAAACACAATTCAATCGCGTCGTAACTGATGCAAGAGAGACCGCGCCACAAGGCCTTGGCACACTTACAGGCGTAGGAGGAGCATTTGTGCCTTTGAGTACGGGTACAGCCGCAAGCCCTATAGCCGCGTCCTCTAATCTGCCGCTTTCGCAGCTTTATGTGCGCCAACAAAGTCATGATCGAGTCATTCAAGATCAGTCACTCTACAACCTCACCGAATTCAATACACAATTCCAAACGGGCGCCGTCAAGCATGCACTGCTGACAGGGTTTGACTTTGGATCGGAAATCTATAACAACCAAAACTATTACAGAAACGGCAGCTGCAACGGTGTGGCTTTAAATGCCGTCGGCGCAACCACTGGATACTCAGGCTGTGTCGCCTTACTCAATCCAACCAACGCGCCAAACACCGCTCCCAGCACAGCAGGTAATTTGGCAACAGGTCAGGCGTTATCGGCTGGATTGTTTGCCAATGACACCCTAGACCTCACACCCAAAGTCAAGCTGGTCATGGGACTGCGGCAAGATTACTATAGCGCGAACATTGGTAACTCGATACCAACTACCACACTACTAAGCTCGACCAGTCAGACCGTGAACTTCACCAGTGTGCGTGCTGGCGGCATTTATCAACCCACGACGGCGCAGTCGTATTACCTGTCGTACAGCACCTCGTTTAACCCGTCACTCGAGCAGCTGGTGTCCACCACGGGCGGCACGCAGCCTCTGCCACCCACAGAAAACCGTGGCATCGAGACGGGCGGCAAATGGGATTTAAAAAATGGCGATTTGTCACTGACGGCGGCGGCGTTCCAAATTACGCAGTACAACGCCAGAGCGCAAGACTCTATCAATAGCGCCCTCTATACCGCAACAGGCACGGTGCAAGTGAAAGGTATGCGCATGGGTATCGCTGGCAAGCTGAACAATAAATGGCAAGTTTTTGGCGGTTATACGCGTTTAAACACTAGCATCATCAATGCCATTGCGCCAGCTACACAGGGTAATATGCCCGCCAATACGCCAAGAGATTCGCTCAGCCTTTGGAGCACCTATAGCCTGACCAAACAATGGGAAGTGGGAGGCGGCGCAAGCTACATGTCTAGTCGGTATATGAGCAACACAGATTTGACGCAAGTTCCGTCTTACGTGCGCTGGGATGCCGTGGTGGCTTATCACCAACCCAAATATGATGTGCGCCTCAATCTCTTTAATTTAACCAACACGTATTACTGCGACGCCTTAATTCCGTCCGATGGTGGCCGCGCTGTACCAGGCCTTGGCAGGTCAGCTGCCGTGACCGTGGCGTATCGGTTTTAAGCCAAAGGAGTTCGCCGCATGATCGTCTGCATTCCCAAAGTTTTATCAGCCGAGCAAGTTACCACTATCCGCCAACACTTGTCTGCGACGGATGCACCATGGGTTGATGGCCGCGTATCAGCAGGATTTCAAGGCGCCGGGGTTAAATCGAATCAGCAAATCGATGAAGCGTCTAGCGCGGCGCACGAATGCCAGCAAATCGTCGCGGCAGCACTTGAACGCAACCCTTTGTTTATTAGCGCTGCACTGCCCAATCGGCTCTACCCGCCGATGTTCAATCGCTATAGCGAAGGCATGGGCTTTGGCCTGCACGTCGATGGTGGTGTGCGATTACACCCACACACGGGCGAAAAATTTCGCACCGATTTATCAGCAACTTTGTTTTTAGCTGAGCCAAGCAGCTACGACGGCGGCGAGTTGCAGATGGAAGACAGTTATGGCATGCACAGTGCCAAATTAGCCGCTGGCGATATGGTGCTCTACCCAGCGACCAGCCTGCATCAGGTCACGTCGGTCACGCGCGGCACGCGCCTAGCTTGCTTTATGTGGGTGCAAAGTTTGGTCAAATCGGACGCCAATCGCACCACACTCTTTGACTTAGACAACGCAATTCAAAAACTCAATCAAACCAACGCTGACGCCGCAGCACGGCGCAGCTTAACGGGCATTTATCACAATTTGCTGCGTCAATGGAGCGACGTATGAACTACAACCAAGTTTTATATTGGATACGCAAAAGCCATGGCTGGATTGGACTGTGGGGCGCTATCTTTGGCTTGCTCTTTGGTACCAGTGGCATTTGGCTCAACCACCGAGCCACGTTGAAGCTGCCACTTGCGCAAGAGAGGACGAATGCGCAGCTCGAGCTGCCTGATCCCGCGCCCATCAATGCCAAAGAAATGAGTGCATGGCTGCAGCAGACGCTAGCGCTACCCTCCCCAGTAAACTCGGTTCGTGTCGAGCCCTCCAAGCCTCTGCCATGGGGCGAGCGCGCCATCCAGCCTGAACGATGGATCTTTAACTTTGGTGGTCCAGATAGGCTCATTCAGGCTGATTACTGGCGCGGCAATCGTTCAGTAGGGATCACCACAACGGCCAATGGTTTTATCGCCACGCTCACCAATATGCACAAGGGCACGGGTATGTCCATCCCTTGGGTTTTGCTCATCGATAGCTGGGCAGGTAGTTTGCTTTTTCTCTCTGTCACTGGCGTTCTCTTATGGTTGCAAACCAATAAACGTCGCTGGGTCGGTCTGGGCATTTTTTCAGCAGCCACTTTGTCAATTACAGGATTGACGCTTTCAAGCATTCTTAACTAGGAGTCCCCTCATGTTCCAAACACTACTGATCTCTTTCCGCGAAGGCTTAGAAGGCTTTTTGATTGTGGCCATCGCCACCTTGTACCTGCGCCGCACAGGCCGTGAGCATTTGCTCTCCGCCGTTCGCAGTGGTCTGGCTTTATCAGTCACGCTTTGTTTGATTCTGGGCTACATCCTCTCGCGTATTGGCGAGATGTCGCCAATCGCCGCAGGTGTGATGGCCTTACTGGCGGCTGCGGCTGTGGCTTGGTGCGTCTTGCACATGATGCACGCGGGCAAAACGATGGGGCGAGAAATTGCAGCCAAATTGGAAGAGGCATCGATTCTCGATGGCTCTAAAGCGTGGCTGGCCGTGTTTGGATTTACCTTTTTTATGGTCGGACGCGAAGGCGTAGAGACAGCCACCATGATTGCATCGCTGGCTGCCAGTGACGAAATTAGCTACATGGCATGGGGCGGCGTTGTCGGTCTTAGCCTAGCCGCCCTCGTTGCTTGGGCTTGGGTTCGTTTTGGTAAGGCCATTGATCTGGGACGATTTTTCCGCGTCACTTCTTGGTTCCTCGCTATTTTTGCACTGCAACTTATCGTCTATGGTTTGCACGAATTTGCTGAAGCAAATGTCCTTCCGTACATTGATAATGCATGGTGGCATGCAAACACAGAGGCCTATGCTGAAGGCTTTTATGCGCAAATGTTTTCGCTTGCCTTGGTTGTTGTTCCGACTGTTTGGCTAGGCGCTCTGCAATGGCGAGATCACAAAGCAGCTCAACAGCTTTCATGAAATTACCCTACAGCCGTAATACCATCATTGTTGCAGCGATATTGCTGCTACATCTTGGATTGATTGCTGCCCTACAAAGCGGCTTGCTCATGCGCAAGGCCGACATCATCATTCCTGCCGAAGTACTGATGACTCTCCCCGAGCCTATAGCCACTCAAAAAAAACTGGCTATCGCTCCTGCACCAACACCACCCCAGCCCGCGCCTAAGCTACGTGCCGCAGCTGACATCACGCCGCCCGCGCCAAAAGCGCCCACTGGTACAGTTGCCCCACCTGTACCTGCGCCAGCACCTGCAGCACCCGTGGTCTCCACTACCGCCGCTGTTGCGCCGCCTGCCCCCATTTTTGCTGCGCCAATCGCTCAAGCGACTGTGCAATTGCCATCTAGCGATGCGGATTATCTGCAAAACCCAAAGCCAGCCTATCCCGCCATGAGCAAACGCCTGCATGAGCAAGGACGAACCACCATCAAAGTGTTGATTGGCATTGATGGGTTGCCCAAACAAGCAGACATTGCCAAATCCAGCGGCTTTGACAGGCTCGATCTGGCAGCACAGAGCACCGTCATGCGCTGGCGATTTATCCCTGGTAAACGAGGTGGCGTGCCAGAGGCCATGTGGTTTAACGTTCCCTTCAATTGGGTGCTTGACTAACTATTTTTTTAATCATTTTTTAAAGCGGAGTCAATTTTTATGAACACCCAATTTGGCCTTGCCAACGTTTGGAATCAAGGTGATGTTGTCACCAAAACAGTCGCACTCTTGTTGCTCGTCATGTCGCTGGCGTCTTGGATGGTCATTGTGATCAAAGCGTTGGACGTGATGAAGTACAAGCGCATTGCAAAAGCAGCAGAAGATTTTTGGCATAGCGAAGACTTAGCGGCTGGCCTCACAAAATTGGGCAGCGACCCTAGCAATCCATTCAGGCAACTGGCCTTAGCGGGCCGTGAGGCGACGCTGCATCACCGCAATACCAAGGCGCACTTACATGACACCTTGGATGTCAGCGACTGGGTGACACGCACACTACGCAATGCCATTGACGAATTCACCTCCAAGCTGCAATCAGGCATGGCCATCTTGGCATCTGTCGGTTCGACTGCACCGTTCGTTGGTTTGTTTGGCACGGTCTGGGGCATCTACCACGCGCTACTCTCCATTGGCGCGGCAGGGCAAGCCACGATTGACAAGGTGGCAGGGCCTATTGGCGAGTCGCTCATCATGACGGCCCTGGGATTGGCTGTCGCTATTCCTGCGGTACTGGGCTACAACGCTTTGGTGCGAGGCAACAAAGGTGTGCTGCAAAAACTTAATCGCTTTGCGCATGATCTGCACTCGTACTTTGTGACGGGCACGCGCATCGCCCAAGCCACAGACTAAATCAAACCAAAATAAACCGAGAACCACCATGGCATTTGGCACACAAGACGACAGCGACGACGTGATGAACGAAATCAACATGACACCCATGGTGGACATCATGCTCGTGCTCTTGATTATTTTTATCATTACCATCCCCGTGATGAAACATACGGTGAACGTTGATTTGCCCCGTGCAACTAACGAAGCACAAAACATCAAGCCCGAAACCCTCCGATTGACCGTAGATGCGCAAGGTGCTTACTTTTTAAATGAAGCTTCTGTCACGGATGCCGATCTGCCGATGCTGCTCAAAATGGCATCTGTGCAAAACCCGCAACCTGAATTACACATTCGGGGCGACAAAAGCGTTCGCTATGAACGCGTGGCGCAAGCGATGGCCGCAGCGCAGCAAGCAGGTCTGCACAAAATCGGCTTTATTACCGAGCCCCGATAATTGGGTGCATGAATATCAACTTGATTTGGGCCGAGGCTCGCAACCGTGTCATTGGCATGAATGGCGTCATGCCGTGGCATTTGCCTGAAGATTTGGCGCACTTAAAACGCACGACTGTGGGTAGCACCGTCATCATGGGACGCAAGACTTGGGACTCGATCCCGCCCCGCTTTCGCCCATTACCAAATCGAACCAACATTGTCATTTCTCGCCAGATTGATTTCCTGGCAGGCCAAGTGGGGATTGGCTTGCAGGCTGTCGAATCGCTAGAGGCCGCGCTGGATATGGCTTCCCAGAAATCGGATGTTTGGGTTATTGGCGGCGCCCAAATCTATGCGCAAGCGCTGCCACTGGCAAACAAAATCATCATCACCAAAATTGATGCTGAGTTTGCAGGCGACGCCTTTGCGCCAGCGCTAGACGCCACTTGGGTTGAAACAAAACAAGAAGCCCATACAGCCGCAAACGGGCTACGATACGCCTTCATTACTTACGTTAGGAATTAAACATGTCATCAGACGGATTTCACGTTCACGGCCCGCACGATCACGCCATTGAGCACGCCACCGAAGGCCACGGCGATCATGATGCACAAGGTGATGATGGCTTTTCGACCAATCGCATTGCGATGTTCACCGCGATTTTGGCGACGGTGGGCGCCATCTTTTCTTATATGGGCGGTGCCACGCAAGCGAACGCGGGACTCTACAAAAATAATGCGGCGCTAGAAAAAGCGCAAGCCTCTAATCAATGGAATTACTTTCAGGCCAAAAGCACCAAGCAGTCGCTCGCAGAACTTGCACGCGACCTTGCACCAACGGATAAGCACCTCAAGTACGACGACAAAATTGCCCGCTACGAGACCGAGAAAAAAGAGATTCAAAAAGACGCTGAAAAGCACGAAACCATCTCTAAAGACTGGGACAAGCAATCGGATGAGCAAATGCACCAACACCACCGCTGGGCGCAAGCCACCACGGTGTTGCAAGTGGCGATTGCCCTTGCCGCCATTGCCCTACTCACGCGCCGCAAGTGGCTAGAGCGCACCATGTACGGCGTGGCATTTGCTGGCGTCGTGATTGGCGCATTGGCAGCAGCGCATATTTAAACCATGCAATTTGCTACGTGGAACGTCAACTCGCTAACGGTGCGTTTGCCGCAAGTCATTGAGTGGTTGGCGGCTAATCCTGTGGATGTACTGGGCTTGCAAGAGCTCAAGATGACGGACGATAAGTTCCCCGTGCAAGCCTTACTGGACGTGGGCTACAAGGCATCTTTCTTTGGACAAAAAACGTATAACGGTGTCGCGCTACTCACCAAAAGCGGTGCGCAAAACGTGGTGAAAAATATCCCTAGTTTTACCGACGAGCAGTCACGCGTGATTGCCGCGACTGTGCCATCCTTGCTAGGTGATGTTCGTGTGATTAACGGCTACTTCGTCAACGGCAACGCGCCAGACACAGACAAATTTGAATACAAAATGAGCTGGCTGCGCGCCATGCGTGATTACCTCCGCGCCGAGCTAGAAGCCAATCCACGTGTGGTGGTGATGGGCGACTTCAATATCACGTTTGACGATGCGGATAGCCACGATCCTGAAGGTTTGCGTGAGACCATTCATCACACCACTGAAGAGCGCGATCACTTGAAAGCCTTACTGGCTCTGGGTTTCCATGATGCGCACCGTTTGATGCATCCTGAACTCGCTGTAGAGAAAAAAGACAAATTCTTTAGCTGGTGGGACTATCGCGACTTTGGCTTCAAGCGTAATCGCGGGCTACGTATCGACTATGTGCTGGCAAGCGATGCACTAAAAAATCACGTGGTGTCATGCAACATTGACAAAGCGCCGCGCAAGAACGAGCGCCCTAGCGACCATACGCCTGTGGTGATGGAGCTCCATCTGTGAGCGAGGCCGCGCGCGCGTATGCGGACGCGGGTGCGGCTCACATTGCCGCAGGTGACTACCCAGCTGCACAAGAATCATATGAACAAGCTCTGCTACTGAGTGCTGACGCGCCTATCTTGCATTACGGATATGGATTAGCGCTTCAAAAATCGGGCCAGTACGAAGCGGCCATTGCAGCTTACGACAAGGTCATTGTGCTCCATCCCACCATGGCCTATGCACATCTTGCCAAGGCGCACTGTGCTTTGATTTTGGGTGATTTCGCGCACGGCTGGCCCGCATACGAGTGGCGCATTCAATTTGATGAAGTGCCACCCAATCCTTATTACAAATTCTCACCGCCAACGTGGACTCCAGAGACGATAAAAGGTAAAAAAATTCTTCTTTGGTCTGAGCAAGGCTTTGGCGACATGCTGCAATTTTGCCGCTATGTACCCCTCATTGCCCAAAGCGCAGCGAAGATTCATTGGGTTGTCCATCCCTTACTACGTCGGCTTTTTGAACAATCCTTTTCGCTACCCAACGTCATCATCACCTCTACAACCCACCCCGTGCCAGAACACGATGCGCACTGCTCGGTGATGTCACTACCGTTAATCTGCGGTACGGATACGATAGACAAAATCCCGTCTGAGCCTTACCTTGTGGCTGATCCAGTAAGTGTAGAAATGTGGCGAAAGAAAATAGCCGTCCTGCCAGACTGCCGCCTGCGCGTGGGCTTGGTATGGTCAGGCAGCCGCCCACAAAACAACCTTGAAGCAAGCCATATTAATCAACAGCGCTTGATAGACCCTCATGCGTTAGCAAGGCTTAGCGGCATCCCAGGCGTGCAATTTTTTAGCCTTCAAAAAGACGAATATCCTGAGCAGGCCATCACGCCTAGCTTTGAGCTTTGGAATTGGACCCGTGACTTGCACGATTGGGCTGATACCGCCGCGTTGATTGCCAATTTGGATTTGATCATTAGCGTAGACACGGGTGTCGTCCATCTAGCGGGAGCGCTAGGCAAACCCGTTTGGATTCTTTCAAGGTATGAGGGTTGCTGGCGCTGGCTAGAGAACCGCGAGGACAGCCCTTGGTATCCAAGCACACGTCTCTTTCGCCAACGCGAAACGGGCGATTGGAACGAGGTGCTTGACCGCGTCCGTGCTGCCTTGGAGGAATTACTCTAGTCCCAGCTCTTGGACTTTACGCGTCATGGTGTTGCGCCCCATGCCCAGCTGCGCGGCGGCCTCCACCTTGCGGCCACCTGTGTGCAAGAGCGCCGCCTGAATCATGGCCGTTTCAAAACGCTTGCACAGGACATCCCAAATACCCTCTGTATTAGCTTCCATCATTTTGAGCGTTAGCGACTGCACGGATTCTTCCCAAGTGGAATGAGCGGATTCTCTGGGGGCCTTATGGCGATTGACCTGTGAGCTATTGCCTTCGGAAGAGTCCTCTAGATATGGCCTAGCGGGCATATGACTTTCTTGAGTGCCGTGCGCTGCTGCTTGCGCTAATACTTCGGGCGGCAAATCTTTGGTTTCAATCATTTGCCCAGGCGCCATCACAGTAAGCCAATGGCAAATGTTTTCTAGCTGACGCACGTTGCCTGGGAAGGAAAAGCTAGAGAGCGTCTCTAATGCTGAATCACTAATCCGTTTAGCATCCACGCCCAATTGTTGACTACTGACCTGCAAAAAATGCTGGGTCAACATGGGGATGTCTAACGTACGCTCGCGCAGCGGCGGCAGACGCAGGCGAATCACATTTAAGCGGTGAAACAAATCTTCGCGAAATGCGCCGTGCTTGACGCGGCGCTCCAAATCTTGATGCGTTGCCGCAATCACGCGGACATTGGCTTTAATGGCGCTGGTACCACCCACGCGGTAGAACTGACCGTCTGACAGCACACGCAGCAGACGCGTTTGCAGCTCAAGCGGCATGTCGCCAATCTCATCTAAAAACAGCGTGCCGCCTTCGGCTTGCTCGAAACGCCCGCGCCGCGTGGCCTGCGCGCCCGTGAATGAGCCTTTTTCGTGGCCAAAGAGTTCGCTCTCAAGCAAATCTTTAGGAATGGCCGCCGCATTGATGGCAACGAATGCACCGTTCGCACGTGGCGAATGTTTGTGCAGCGCGTGCGCCACCAGCTCTTTGCCCGTGCCCGACTCACCCGTAATCAAAACATTCACATTGCTTTGCGAGAGTCGACCAATGGCGCGAAAAACATCTTGCATGGCGGGTGCTTGCCCCATCATTTCGGGCGTAGAGGGCACATTGGCTGTAACTTCTAGCTCGCGCTCACTTTCGTTCACGGCTCGCTGGATCAACTCGACGGCACGCGTCACATCAAAGGGCTTGGGTAGGTACTCGAACGCGCCCCCTTGAAAACTAGAGACAGCGCTATCAAGATCTGAGAACGCCGTCATGATGATGACGGGCAAATAGGGATATTGGACTTTGACTTTGGCCAGTAAATCTAGCCCAGAGCCGCCTGGCATACGGATGTCACTAACCAGCACGGAGGGGTGACGCGTGGGCTCGACATCTCGCAACGCCTCAATCACTTCTTTAGGATGTACAAAGCTGCGTGTGGGTAGTTTCTCACGTGCGAGAGCCTTCTCCAGCACGAAGCGAATCGACGCGTCATCATCTAGTATCCAAATCTCTTTCATAGCCTTGTCCCCTACTTCCTCTTTATGTCGTGAGCGGAATCAACATTTTGAAATCCGTTCGTCCAGGCAGGCTTTCGCACTCAATCGCACCTGCATGTTGCTGTACAAAATTTTGCGCCAGCGACAAACCAAGACCCGATCCACCAGCACGACCTGTGACCAATGGATAAAAAATACGATCCCGAATTTCGGGCGGCACGCCTGGCCCATTGTCTATCACATGCAACTCTAGTGCCAACTTATGCCTGGCCTTTCCCAGCAAGGCTTGGCGGGCAATACGGGTTTTAAATGTCAAGATGGCAGAGCCATCCGCAATTCTTTCTTCTAGTGCCTGCGCTGCGTTATGCGCGATGTTGAGTAGTGCTTGAATCAATTGCTCGCGATCACCCTCAAATTCTGGGATGGATGCGTCGTAGTCACGCACAACGGTCAGGCCATGAGGAAACTCGACCAAAATGAGTTGGCGTACGCGTTCGCAAATTTCGTGTGCATTCACTGTGACCCGCACATGAGGCTGACGGTGCGGCGCCAAGAGCCTATCCACAAGGCTTTGCAGCCGATCGGCCTCATGAATGATGACCTGCGTGTACTCGATCAGCGATTTATCCGACAAATCCATTTGCAAGAGCTGCGCCGCGCCACGAATACCGCCCAGTGGATTTTTAATTTCATGCGCGAGATTACGAAGTAGCTCTTTATTCACTTCGTTTTGATCGGCCATTTGACCGTCTGTGGGCCGAATATCGACCAACACCCAATTGCTTTGAATTTCGTCACGAGGCACGCCCAGCAAAGCTTCGAGAGCACGATTGGCAAAAGCAATGCGCCCGTTTTCCTCCAGCACGGCAATCGGCAACGGCTGCGTATCGAGCAGCGAGAGGTTATCGTTTGAGTTCACGCTTGAGGCTCATGATGTCGGCGTCTAACCGCGCCAGTTGTTGTTTGAGTGCTAATTTGCGCTCTAGATCTTGGCTGCTGGATAGCTGCTCGTATTGCTTACCAAGATCTATGCGCTGCGCTTCGGATTTTTTTAACTCCGAAGCAATCACCGCTTTGGCATCGCTATCACGCTGCTGTTGCGCTATGGATAAAGTACGCGGCGTCTGCGTGACGGCTACGGCGCGTTTGTTACTGGGAATCGTGACGCTTGCGCCGCCCGCAACTCGTTTGCAATCTGCGCGTTTGGCGCTACTGGCATCGTTGGTGTATTCATTGCCACAGCGATACACAGCATCCTGCGCTAGGCCAGAACCAGCATGGCTTAGCGCAAGGGTAGTGAGAATGAAAAAGGCAACCGAAGTTGCCCTTTTTTGGATCATGCGATCAACCCGTTTACAGTGAGTAGTACATCTCAAACTCAACAGGATGTGGTGCCATGCGCATGCGCGTGACTTCACCCATTTTGAGTTCAATGTAAGCATCTAACATGCTGTCGGTAAACACGCCGCCTTTGGTCAAGAAAGCACGGTCTGCATTCAAGCAGTCCAGAGCTTGGTCAAGACTATGGCAAACGGTTGGCACCAATGCATCTTCCTCTGGTGGGAGGTGATACAAATCTTTGGTAGCCGCTTCGCCTGGATGGATTTTGTTCTCGATGCCATCAAGGCCTGCCATCATCAAGGCTGCAAAGCACAGGTATGGATTTGCCAATGGATCTGGGAACCGCGCTTCGATGCGGCGACCTTTAGGGTTAGCCACAAACGGAATACGAATCGACGCAGAGCGGTTACGTGCAGAGTAAGCCAACTTCACTGGCGCTTCAAAGCCAGGAACCAAACGCTTATAGCTATTGGTACCAGGGTTGGTAATCGCGTTCAGGGCGCGAGCGTGCTTGATGATGCCGCCGATGTAGTACAGCGCGGTTTCAGACAAACCTGCATAGCCGTCGCCAGCGAACAAGTTCTTGCCGTCTTTCCAGATCGACTGATGAACGTGCATACCAGAGCCGTTGTCGCCTTGGATTGGTTTTGGCATGAAAGTCGCGGTCTTGCCGTAGCTGTGCGCCACGTTTTGCACTACGTACTTGAGCAAGATGGTCCAGTCAGCGCGCTGCACGAGTGTAGAGAAGCGTGTACCGATTTCATTTTGACCCGCGCCAGCCACTTCGTGGTGGAACACTTCAACCGGCACGCCGAGTGACTCGAGCACCAAAGAGATTTCAGCGCGCAAATCTTGCGTGCTATCCACTGGAGGCACGGGGAAGTAACCGCCCTTGACAGTTGGGCGGTGGCCTTTGTTGCCGCCGTCCATTTCTTTGCCGCTGTTCCATGGCGCTTCGTAATCGTCGATCTTGACGAAGCAGCCACTCATATCGGTATTCCAACGGACGTCGTCGAACAAAAAGAACTCTGGCTCTGGACCAAAGTAAGCTGTATCGCCAATGCCTGTGGATTTGAGATAAGCCTCCGCGCGTAATGCAATTGCGCGTGGATCGCGGTCATAAGCCTTCATGTCGCTTGGCTCATACACCGTGCAAGACATGAACAATGTTGGCTCGTCATAGAAAGGGTCAATATTGGCGGTGTTGGCGTCAGGCATGAGCAGCATGTCGGAGGCTTCAATGCCCTTCCAGCCCGCGATGGACGAGCCATCAAAAGCATGACCCGATGTGAATTTATCTTCGTCAAAATGCGATACAGGCACGGTCACGTGCTGCTCTTTGCCACGGGTATCGGTAAAACGGAAATCAACGAACTTAACGTCGTTGTCTTTCACCATCTTCATTACGTCTGCGACTGTCTTAGTCATGTGCTTACTCCAAGTTAAAAATAAAAAGTTGACCCGTGATCATGTGCAAATTTTGTGCCCAGTTCAGTCGATGCCACTCGCCACACAAAAGACTAATTTTAATAAGCTTTAAAACTGCTTTTTTAGGGGGGTTATAGTTTATTTGCACCAATAGGAGGCGGAATCTAGCTTTTATTCACCGTTTTAGCTCATCCAGCAAGGTGCTGCCAAGCGTTTTTAAGCCTTCCAGCATCGCAGGATACGCCTTAGCAACTTGCTCTGGCACCCCCTTCACCCCTAGCTCGATATGCCGCCCATAGTTGGGGTGATCGACACTGGGCAAGCTAAACACCTTAATGCCTGCAAATTGCGCTTCTAGCTGCTCCATCAGCGGCGTGAGCGTGGCTTCCATCGATCCTTGCACGATGACCGATTGCTCAGCATACGCCGTCTTATTGAAATACTCCGAGTAGTGTGTGTCGAGCACCCACTCCATCATCGGCCATGCCATCACGGGAAAGCCTGGAACAAAATGCACCCGACCCACCGAGAATCCCGCAATCTTGTTATATGGATTCGGAATCAACTCAGCGCCCGTAGGAAACACCGCCATATTCAGGCGATGTTTGTTGTCATCTCGCTCGGGCTCGTAAGGCTGGCCGCCTTCACGAGCCACGTCCATCATACGTTCGCGGATCAGCTCTGCACCGCGCGGATGAAGCGCCAGGTCAACGCCCAGCGCCTTGGCCGCGCATTGTCTTGTGTGATCGTCTGGCGTTGCACCAATGCCACCCGTGGAAAACACCACATCACCCGACTCAAAAGCGGCTTTGAGCACGGCAGTGATGCGCACAGGATCATCACCCACGTAATTGGCATAATTCAGCTCTAAGCCACGGCTAGCAAGAATTTCGATGACTTTACTCATATGTTTGTCGGTGCGTTTCCCTGACAAAATTTCGTCGCCAATGATGATCAGACCAAATTTAAGCATGTAGCATTTCCTCTGTTTTAATTTCAGGAATTTCCGACGTGCGATACTGCTCCAGCGCCGCCAAGCAGTAATGAATAAACCATAGCGACGAAAACGCAAATACGAGCGTGTAGAGCCACAGCATGATAGGCAAAAGAATCACAGCAAACACCGCAGCCATTGCACCCAGCGCCCAAATCAAAGACGGCATTGCACCCAGATAACCCGTCACAACGCCCATAAACAATAGGCTCGCGCGATGCTTCTTCATAATTGCTTTGCGCTCATCCACACTTGCATGGCTAGAAAGCGCATCAAAGCTCATGACACGGTACGTGAGCCAGCCCCAAATCAGTGGCGGCAAAATCAGGATGAGCGGCGGAATCAACCACAGTGGCATCGATACCATCAGCAGCACGCCTGCCAGAAAAACTGAACCCAATGACCACGCCATGCTGCGCACAAAGGTCAGCGCCGTACTATCGGCTTTGGCAAGAACAGGAAAGCGCCGCCGCGACACAAGGCGAATCAGCGCAGGCGTCATCAGCCAAGCCACAATGAGCATCACCAGCAAAATGAGTACAGGCGTTGCCAACGCAATCACAATGATGGGCGCAACCGCAGTCCGGAAGCCTTGCAAGCCAAAGCGAGTAAACCAATCGAGGATGGTGCTAAAAAACCCTGACCCTTCCAGTCCAAGGCGTACGCCCTCGACAGCGCTGCTCCAAAAAAAATAACCAAGCGCACTGCCCACCATCGTGAGCAACAGCAAAGGCAATAGCGACAGGACCATCACGCGCAGATGCAGGCAGTAAAAGGCCGCGCGCCAAAATGAATCAAGTAAAAGCTTCATGGCAATGTCTCCGTGTCAGTTATCAAGCACCATATGCAAATCGGCTTGCCGCTCACGCGCCGTCAGCCACGTGCCCAGCACGCCACTAATCGCAATGATGACGATGCCAAGCAGCGTCCAGCCATCTAAACGATGCGCAAACACCAGCCATCCACCAAATACCGCAAACGGAATTTGCACGTACAAATAAGGCGTGAGCACCGCCACAGGTGCGTGCGCATAGCCTTTGATGAGCAGACTATGTCCCATCGTGGCAGAGACCGCAATGAGTAAGAGCAACGCCGCGACTATCCACGCGCTCACGCCCAATTGAACGGATGCAACAGACCAGCCTGCAACCGCATCTTGCCAAACAAAAGGAAGCGCGGAGCTAGCCATAGCAAAGCCAATCCAGCCCGTATAAGCGTGTGTGGTCGCGGCATCGTCCAGTTGCGCAAGTTTGTATGTCAGCATTTGAAAGCCTGCGCTGGTCAACACCAGCACCAAAGGCAACACCGCACCCCAAGTGAATCCATCGTGCCCAGGGCGAATCACCACCATCGCACCCACAAAGCCCATGCAGACCAAGAGCCAGCGCAGGCGAGAGACCTGTTCGTTCATGGCCAGCGCAGCCACTACGGTCATGAGCAAAGGCGTCAGCATCATGATGGCCGTGAAATCACCCACAGGAATGAGCTTCAAACTAAAAAACGCCAAGATACTAGACAAACTGAGCAATACACCGCGATACATCTGCAAGCGCAGATGCTGGGAAGCCAAGCACCACGTGCCCGTGCGGTGTGCCAGCCAAGCCGATGTAGTGAGCACTTGAAAGCCAAAGCGAAACCACATCACCACCGCAAAGGGAACAGCAACGCTCACATATTTAGTCGTGGTGTCTAGGGTCGCGAACGCCGCTGCCGCGCAAACCACAAAGACAATACCGTAGAGTTGATTCACAGAGCGCCCTTCAACCGCACAAGGCCTTGCCACTGCTGCGCCCAAAAGCCACCCAGGTAACCTCGTGCGTAACCTGATCCATCGTGCTCGTCCACGCCTGTGGGGTCATAGCGATCCTCAAAATTTGCCGTGCCAAACAGCGTATCCCACCACGGCAAAAGCACGCCAAAATTGTGGCCAAATCCATGCGTCACGCTGTGGTGCAAGCGATGAAAACGTGGACTCACCCAGAGCCGCTCGCCCACGCGGCCAAACGAGAGTTTGAGGTTGGCATGCTGCAAGCTTTCAGATAACTGCGACAGCACCACAATGATGATGAACTGACTTGGACTCACACCAATCAAAAACGCAAGGCTCACCATAATGACGTCACGCAGCATATCGTCCAGTAAGTGATTGCGGTTATCGCTCCAGCAAGTCATTTGTTGCTGCGCATGGTGCAGGCTATGCAGCGCCCACCAAGGCCGCCAAGCGTGTTGAGCACGATGAATCCAGTAATCGCAAAAATCAAAAACAATCAAATAGAGCACGAGGCTAGCGAGGGCACCATCCGTCACGCCTGGCCAAATTTGATCGAGCTGAAACGTGCCAAGGCTTATAAAACCTAGGCTGCCAGAACGCAACGCTCCAAAAGCCTCATCCAGCAAGGGTTCCAGCATTAAGAACATGGTTAAACGAAAAATGCCTAGCCTGTGCACAAAGGTGTAAATCATGTCCACGCGAATGGTGGCTCTATCCACTACCGCCTCGACAGGCCTTGCGCGCTGTAAGGGAACAAGTACCAAGGCGATGATGGCAATTTGCACGCAGCCCCACAAAAACCAAGCTACTGCGCTGTAACCATCTTCCGCATAGTTACCCATGTCCAACCACAACATCACAGGCTGAAAAACTGTTTCAAAGAGCCGCTGCTGTACGTCAATCATGGCTATGCAATTTCCCGTTTAGTCACGCGCCACGTGGTCTAGCGTCCACACGCCATGCGGAGAAGTGCCCACAGGAATTTGACGTTCAATTTTTCCGCTCGCCAAATCAATCACGGTCAGCTTCTTAGCCCAGCGTGATGTGACTAAAAGTCTACCCCCCATAACTTCCATACAGTCTGGACCACTATCGCCTGGATACGTTGCGACAACTTTGAGTGTGTTCAGATCGATCTTGCTAATCGTATTGGCTACTCGATTACTCAAGTAAACATGTCGGCCATCCCCCGCAGAACGGAAGGCATGCGCTCCCTTACCCGTTTTAATGCGCCCCATAATTTTTGGCATTGCACTAGACACATCAATAATTTGTACGGCATCCTCACCCGTCAAACCAACCAGCAAAGTTTTGCCGTCATTGATACCAAAAATATCGGCAGGTAGCTTTCCTGTTTTGAGTCGCCAAACGATTGTTTGCGTCGCAAGATCAATCGCCACCAATTCGTTGCTGTCTTGCATCGTGGCGTAGAGCATCGTGCTCTTGCTATTGATCCATAAATGACTGGGCGTTTTGCCTGTGGGTATACGTTTTTTTAGCACAGGCGTGTTATCTTTCCACTCGTACAAATCAACATGATTCAAGCGATTGCCTGCAGTCGCAAACCATTTCATATCGGGGGAAAATTTGAGTTGATATGGATCCCGAATACCTCGCACGGTGCGCTGCACCTCGGCCGTCTTTGGATCTAAAAATAGCAAAGAATCTGAAACCGAATTGGCCACGATGATCGACTTTTCGTCTGGGCTTAAATACAAATGATGCGGCTCTTTGCCCGTATCAATTTTCTTAATAACCTGCCAAGTTTTGGGATCAATAACACTAATGTCGGCATCCAAAGAATTGAGCACAAAAATCGGAGCCCCCACAACCGAAGCTATAGAAGCTACTGGCGGTGCTTTGCCAGCAGAAACTTGTCCTATGGCGGCAAAGCCATAACCAGCAAGGCTTAGCGTCAATAAAAATCGGGGGAAAGAGTGGTGCAAAAAAATCACTGTACAAAAGGCGAAGGCAAGTCGCTGAATAGCTAAAACAATGAGTTTAAGCCACTAGCTGCTTAGGCCGTCTTGAGCATCCCTTTGCTCTCAATAAACGACACAACTACTTGTAAGCCCGCTTGCGTTTTTAAGTTCGTCATGACAAACGGTTTGAGTCCAGCAGGCGTCGTGCGCATCCGTTCTGTATCACTCTTCATGATGTCCAGATTCGCTCCTACGTGCGGCGCGAGATCGGTTTTATTGATGATGAAGAGATCGCTCTTGGTAATGCCAGGCCCACCTTTGCGCGGGATTTTTTCACCCGCTGCGACATCGATCACATAAATGGTGAGATCGGACAGTTCGGGACTAAACGTTGCTGCAAGATTGTCACCACCACTCTCCACAAATACGATATCGGCGTTGGGGAACTCCACCAACATGCGGTCAATGGCTTCCAAGTTGATCGAGCAATCCTCGCGAATCGCCGTGTGCGGGCAGCCGCCTGTCTCCACGCCCATGATGCGCTCGGCGGGCAAGGCGCCACTGACGGTGAGTAAGCGCTGGTCTTCCTTGGTATAGATATCGTTGGTGATGGCAACCAAGTCGTATTGATCACGCATAGCCTTGCAGAGCATCTCCAGCAAGGTCGTTTTGCCCGAACCCACAGGGCCGCCAATGCCGACGCGCAGAGGGGGCAATGATTTAGTGCGATTCGCAATGTGATGGAGTTTGGATGCGTTTGTCATGATCAAAATTATGAGCGAAAGAGTCTTGAGTATTGCGTTTCGTGCTGCGCACTAAGAATAGCCAACATCGGGGAATAGGCCTGCAGGCCATACTGGGTAAGGCTTGCAGCAGTGCCATTATGCTCAATCATGGCAAGCGTGAGCGCATGCTGCGCCGCCTCTGGAATCTCTTTAACGAGCGCGGACAGGATGCGTTGCCCTGCACTTTGACCCAGTGGCACAGACTTAATAGCGGCCTGCACCATGTTCTCCGCCCAGCCAAAAGCGTAGGTCGTGACGCAGTCCAGTAGCATAGCGTCCAAGGGGCTTGCCGCTAATGCAAAAGCGAGCGGATAGGTCGGCTGCAAGCCTGCTAGCCAATTGATTTTTTTCATATCGCTGCTTGGATGATTGCGTAGCCACTCCAGCATCGAACGCCCCATTTGCTCGGTTTGCGCACGGAGTTCGCTGGTCTCGCGGGTCTGCAAAATCCATGCGTTCAACCGTTCAATTTGCTCAGTGTCGTTTGCTCGCCAAGCGCTAATCGCTTTAGCAATCACCGCCAAATCTGAGCGTGCCAAGGTCAAGTGCAATTGATCGACTAGCCAATCTTTGACCGTGTCCTCGGTACTCGCCAAAGCCTTATCCACAGCGGCTTCTAGGCCTTCGGAGTAGGCAAAGCCACCCACGGGTAGCGCAGGCGAGGCCAGCCACATGAGCTGCATCAAACCCGAGCTAGTGAGCGTGGTCATGCCCATGATGTGCGTGTTCGTGACCACCAGAACTGTATGCGCCGCTCTCAGGTTCAAAGGGTTCATCAACCGCGTTCACGCTGAGATGCATGGCACGCAGCATCTCAGCGAGCACATGATCGGGTTCAATTTTGAGGTGCTCGGGTTTGAGCTCAATGGGCACATGACGATTGCCTAGGTGATAAGCCGCGCGAATCAAATCGTAGGGCGTGCCGTGCTCAGAGCAATACTTGATTTTGAGTACCGATTGCGGAGCGGCCACCACCCGAGTCATAGAGCCATCCGCGCCCACCAGCAAATCCCCGCCGCGAATCACCGTGCCGCGTGGCAAAAACACACCAAGCGTGCGACCCATTGAATCCGTCGTTTCAAAACGACTTTTTTGACGCACATCCCAATCGAGTACCACCTCGCCAGCCCTTGCTAGCATTGCCTTAGCGAGGCCTCCGCCTTGCGGTAGGCATTTTGAAATTTGAATCATGAGGGCAGTCTAAAACAAGAAATATCTCTGCGCCATCGGCAGCACCGTCGCCGCTTCGCAAGTCAGCAGTTGTCCATCAGCACGCACCGAATACGTCTGCGCGTCGATTTCCATTTTGGGTAAATAGCTGTTGTGAATCATGTGCTGCTTGCGAATACCGCGAATGTTTTTGACAGCTGAGAGCGTTTTCGCCAAACCAAATTTTTCCTTGATGCCTGCGCCAAGTCCAGCTTGCGAGACAAAGGTGAGCGAGCCGCGTGCCAGCGCTCCGCCGTACGCCCCAAACATCGGGCGATAGTGGACAGGCTGCGGCGTAGGAATGGATGCGCTAGGGTCACCCATCGCTGCCATCGCAATAAAACCGCCCTTCAAAATCAAGGATGGCTTCACGCCAAAAAACGCGGGCTTCCAAACGACCAAGTCAGCAAACTTGCCTACCTCAATGCTTCCCACTTCGTGACTAATGCCATGGGCAATAGCAGGGTTAATGGTGTATTTGGCGATGTAGCGTTTAACGCGGAAGTTGTCGTTGCGCTGCGAATCCTCTGGCAGTGGACCTCTTTGCTGCTTCATTTTGCTAGCCGTTTGCCAAGTGCGAATCACGACCTCGCCCACGCGCCCCATGGCTTGGCTATCGCTAGACATCATGCTGATCGCGCCAAGATCGTGCAGCACGTCTTCAGCAGCTATGGTCTCTTTGCGGATGCGACTTTCGGCAAACGCCAAGTCTTCGGCAATGCCCGCATCCAAGTGATGGCACACCATCAGCATATCCACGTGCTCATCCAGCGTATTCACGGTGTAGGGCATGGTCGGGTTGGTAGAGCTAGGCAAAAAATTGGCTTCGCCCACGACGCGAAGAATGTCGGGGGCATGGCCACCTCCTGCGCCTTCGGTGTGGAAAGCACACAGCGATCTGCCCTTGGTTGCGGCGATGGTGTTTTCGACAAAACCCGACTCGTTCAGCGTATCCGAATGAATCGCCACTTGTGTATCCGTCTCGTCCGCCACATCCAAACAATTGCTAATCGCGGCTGGTGTGGTGCCCCAGTCTTCGTGCAATTTGAGGCCAATCACACCTGCGTTAATTTGTTCATGTAGCGCGGAAGGCAAGCTGGCATTGCCTTTGCCGAGGTAACCAATGTTCATCGGGAAGGCATCCGCTGCTTGCAACATGCGCTCAATGTTCCAAGGGCCTGGGGTGCAAGTGGTGGCGAATGTGCCCGTCGCAGGGCCTGTGCCTCCGCCCAGCATGGTCGTCACGCCGCTAGCCAGTGCTGCTTCAATTTGCTGCGGACAAATAAAGTGAATGTGCGAGTCGATGCCGCCAGCCGTGACGATATTGCCCTCGCAGCTAATCACTTCAGTGCCAGGGCCAATGATGATGTCCACACCGGGCTGCACATCAGGGTTGCCCGCTTTGCCAATCGCCACGATGCGTCCACCTTTGAGCCCAATGTCGGCTTTCACAATGCCCCAGTGGTCAAGAATCAGCGCATTGGTCATCACGCAATCGGCTGCGCCTTCCGATCTCATTTTTTGCGATTGCGCCATGCCATCACGAATGGTTTTTCCGCCACCAAACTTCACCTCTTCGCCGTAGCTTCCAGCTCGCAGCGTGTAGTCGGCTTCGACCTCAACGATGAGTTCTGTGTCCGCAAGACGCACGCGATCACCGACAGTGGGACCAAAAATTTCAGCGTAAGCGCGTTTGCCAATCGTTGCCATCAAACTGCTCCTTGTGTTTTGCCTTGGAAGCCATACACCATACGGCTTCCCGCATAGTCCACCAGCTCCACCGTGCGCTGTTGACCTGGCTCGAAACGTACCGCCAAACCCGATGCGATATTGAGTCGCATGCCACGCGCTAAAGCGCGGTCAAAGCCCAGCGCATCGTTGACTTCGGCAAAGTGATAGTGCGAACCGACTTGGATCGGGCGGTCAGCCGTGTTCTTCACCACTACCATTTGCGTGCGACGACCTGCGTTTAAAGCATGCTCGCCGTCATCTACAAAAAATTCACCAGGCGTCATGTCTGTACCGCTTTCAAATAGCTTGCAACAACAAGCTGCCGCCTAAAAGCGCAACGGCAATCCCAACCCCGCGACTGATGCGGCGACTCTGTTGCAACAACCGTCCAACAAGGATTCCAGCCATGTGCAAGAACATCGTACATAACAACATTCCCGCAAGAATTGCATATTGCGCAGCGCCATGCAGCGTGCCAAACTCGATGCCGTGCGTAATGCCGTGAAAAAAGGCAAAGCCTCCCACAAAGCCTACGCCCATCGAAGCAGGCAGTTGCACACGCCCGGCAACCAGTAGGCCTAGTGCTACAACAGATACCGCGACTAGCCATTCAGCAGCACTCATAGACACGCCTGCCATACCCGCGCTTGCCCCCACCAGCAGCATCAACGCAAACGCCAGCGGCGCAAGCCATACGCGCCTTGCCGTTTGTGCACTCCACACACCAACGGACAACATCACAAGCAAGTGATCAAGCCCCGTCAATGGATGGACAAATCCCTGCATAAATGCAGCCGCTAAACCACCATCAACCGAGCCAATAAGATGCCAGCCTTCACGCGCCATCACTACGTTTGGCATCACGCAAAGCAACAAGGCAAAACCCGCCACTATTTTTCCAAACGAATGAGGTCGCATCATTATTCCTTCATCAATTAAATAATAGGTTGGTGCACAGTCACCAGTTTGGTGCCGTCAGGAAAAGTGGCTTCGATTTGTATATCGGGAATCATTTCTGCGATGCCATCCATCACGTCATGCCGCGTTAAAACAGTGCGTCCTTCGCTCATTAACTGTGCGACGGTTTTGCCATCGCGCGCACCCTCCATCACCGCTGCACTAATTAAAGCAATAGCCTCGGGATAGTTGAGCTTAAGGCCGCGTGCCTTGCGACGCTCCGCTAGCAGGGCGGCCGTGAAGATAAGCAGCTTGTCTTTTTCGCGTGGGGTGAGTTCCATATGACGTAGTTTATGCAATTCACATGCCAGAAGGGTAAACCCTTAATTAAGTGGCATAGGAGTTGCTTTGAAGAAATTGCCCTCTTTTTGGGGTATCTCATTTTCTTAACTTAAAGGAAACATCATGATGAAGCGTCGTTTTACTCTAAAGGCTCTTGCTGTTGCTTCTGCATTAGCAAGCCTGGCGGCTCTGCCGTCGTATGCGCAGTCCAAGGACACCATCAAGGTTGGCGTGTTGCACAGCCTGTCTGGCACGATGGCCATTTCTGAGACTGTGCTTAAAGACACTGTTTTAATGGCCATTGATGAGATCAATGCCAAGGGTGGACTGCTTGGCAAGAAATTAGAACCTGTGGTCGTTGACCCAGCTTCTAACTGGCCATTGTTTGCTGAAAAAACCAAGCAACTGATTACACAAGACAAAGTCTCGGTCATCTTTGGTTGCTGGACTTCGGTGTCACGCAAATCAGTCTTGCCAGTCGTCGAAGAATTGAACGGCCTCTTGTTTTACCCTGTTCAATACGAAGGTGAAGAACTGTCTAAAAACGTGTTCTACACTGGCGCAGCACCCAACCAGCAAGCCATTCCAGCGGTTGACTACTTAATGAGCAAAGACGGCGGCGGCGCAAAGCGCTGGGTGCTCCTCGGTACAGACTATGTGTACCCACGTACAACTAACAAAATTTTGCGCGCTTATCTGCATACCAAAGGCGTGAAAGATACGGACATTAGCGAAGTCTATACACCGTTTGGTCACTCTGACTATCAGACCATTGTTGCTGACATTAAAAAGTTCTCTGCTGGTGGCAAAACGGCTGTGGTCTCCACCATCAACGGTGACTCCAATGTTCCTTTCTATAAAGAACTGGGCAACGCTGGTTTGAAAGCTAAAGACGTGCCCGTGGTGGCGTTCTCAGTGGGTGAAGAAGAACTACGCGGCGTGGACACCAAACCACTCGTTGGTCACCTAGCCGCATGGAACTACTTCATGTCGATTAAGAACCCAACGAATGATGCCTTCATCAAAAAATGGTCAGCTTATGCCAAAGCTAAAGGCATTGCGGGACACAAAGACAAGCCTTTGACCAACGACCCAATGGAAGCGACTTACATCGGCATCAATATGTGGGCACAAGCGGTGAAGAAGGCCGGTAGCACCGACACCGATAAAGTGATTGCGGCAATGGCAGGTCAAAAGTTCCCCGCACCATCAGGCATCATGTCTGAAATGGATCTGAAAAACCACCACTTACACAAGTCGGTGTTCATTGGCGAGATTAAGGCTGACGGTCAGTTCAACGTGGTTTGGAAAACACCTGGTCCAGTGAAAGCCAAGCCATGGTCTCCGTACATTGAAGGTAACGCAGGCAAACCTGACGAGCCAGCAAAGAAATAATAATTGGTCTCCATGACGATTGAAAAAATCTTTGCAACTGGATTACTGGTGGCGCTTAGTGCCGCCAGTTTTTTAGCTCCTAGCTACGCGCTCACCACGCCCGAGGCAACAGCCTTGGCCGTAGGTGAGACGGACGCTCGCATTGCCGCTTTGTCGAAAGCTGTGCAAACAGCCGACGCGCAAACGGCAGCTTTTATTCAAGCCTTGGCTGACGACAACGTCAAAGTCAGCGAAGGCAAAGTGTTTGTCATCAAAGATGGCAAAACCACAGACCCACTATCAGGCAACGAACTGCCTGCACCCACATCGCTAGATGATGTCGTGAACAACAACCGTATGCGGGCTGAAATTGATAACGCATTGGCCGCGCTCAAACTGTTTTCTAAAGACGAGGCCGATCGACGCGCCGCCATTAAATCTTTGCAAGGCGAAGCCGACGAGAGTAAATTAGAGTTGATTGAAAAAGCCTACGCCGCCGAACCCAATCCACAAATCAAACAAGCGCTAGGCATGGTTCGTGCAGCCGTCTTGCTGGGCAGCGCGGATGCAAAAAAACGCCTAGAAGCCACGCAGATGTTGGCCTTCAGCAATAGTCCCACCACCAAAACTGCGTTGATTGAACGCATCAAAATTGAAGAAGATACAGATGTAAAAATTGCACTTAAAGCCGCGCTAACGCAAGTAGAAGCAGGCCTTGTATGGGGCGAGCGTCTTGCTGCTATTTTTTCTGGCTTAAGCCTCGGTTCGATTCTTTTGCTGGTGGCGCTTGGGCTGGCTATCACTTACGGGCTGATGGGCGTCATCAACATGGCGCATGGCGAGTTGATGATGATTGGTGCTTATGCCACTTACGTGGTGCAAGCACTTTTCTTAAAGTATTTTCCTGCCGCGTTTGATTGGTATTTACTAGCTGCTGTACCTGTCGCTTTTGCAGCGGCAGCTTTGGTGGGCGCGGCTTTGGAGCGCAGCGTGATTCGCTTTTTATATGGTCGTCCGCTAGAGACGTTGCTCGCCACTTGGGGCATTAGCCTCATGCTGATGCAGCTAGTTCGCACGATTTTTGGCGCGCAAAACGTTGGCGTTGAAAACCCCAGCTGGATGAGTGGTGGCATCACCCTGATGGGCAATTTACAACTCCCTTGGAATCGCATCATCATCATTGCATTCGCTGCAGCTGTGCTGCTGGGAATGGCTTTTTTAATTGGCAAAACACGGCTTGGCCTGTTTGTACGTGGCGTCACGCAAAACCGCCCCATGGCCGCGTGCATGGGCGTGAACACCGCCCGTATTGATACGTATGCATTCGCGCTGGGTTCTGGCATTGCAGGCCTTGCTGGCTGCGCGCTCAGTCAAATTGGTAACGTAGGACCTGATCTTGGACAAAGCTACATCGTGGACGCTTTTATGGTCGTGGTACTGGGCGGCGTGGGACAACTAGCTGGCACGGTTTACGCAGCGCTTGGACTCGGCATTTTGGGTAAATTTTTAGAAGGCTTTGCAGGGGCTGTCTTGGCAAAAATTGCTGTACTGGTCTTTATCATCATCTTCATTCAAAAGCGTCCGCAAGGTATTTTTGCAATGAAGGGAAGGAGCGCTGAAGCTTGAACACACCCTTGCTATCACGCAAAAGTTGGAGCGCGTTCTTTGTTGCACTGATCATCATTGGGGTCATTGCGCCCGTGCTTAATTTGCTTGTTCCCGCTGGCAGTCTCTTTCACATGAGCGACTTCGCCGTCTTGCTCGTTGGCAAAATCATGTGCTATGCGATTTGCGCACTCGCCATGGATTTGATCTGGGGTTACACAGGTATTTTGAGCCTAGGCCATGGTGTATTTTTTGCGCTAGGCGGCTACATGATGGGCATGTATCTCATGCGCCAAATTGGCACAGACGGCAACTACAAAAGCAACCTGCCCGACTTCATGGTGTTCTTGGATTGGAAGACGCTGCCATGGCATTGGACGTTCTCGAATAGTTTTGTCGCCACGCTCATTTTGATCGTCGCTGTACCAGGTTTGATTGCGTTTGTGTTTGGATTTTTTGCTTTCCGTTCACGCATCAAAGGCGTGTACTTCTCCATCATTACGCAGGCTATGACTTTCGCTGCCATGCTGCTTTTTTTCCGCAATGAAACAGGCTTTGGCGGCAACAACGGCTTTACCGATTTCAAGCGTATTGCAGGCATTCCGATTGCCACGCCCTCTATGCGTATGACGCTTTTTGTTTTGACTGGACTCACCTTGCTCGGCTTCTTTTTGTTTGCCCGCTGGCTAGTCACGAGCAAGTACGGACGTGTGCTACAAGCCATTCGCGATGCCGAAACCCGCGTGATGTTCTCAGGCTACAACCCCATTGGCTACAAGCTCAGCATCTGGGTCATCTCTGCCGTGATGTGTGGCATAGCGGGTGCGCTGTATGTGCCGCAAGTGGGCATCATCAATCCAGGCGAGATGTCACCCGCCAACTCGATTGAAATGGCCGTCTGGGCGGCAGTCGGCGGGCGCGCTACCTTGATTGGCCCCATAGTTGGCGCTTTTATTGTGAACGGCGCTAAGAGTTGGCTGACGGTGGCGGCTCCCGAATTTTGGCTTTATTTTTTAGGCGCGCTGTTTATTGGTGTGACGCTGTTTTTGCCCAATGGCGTTGTGGGGCTGGTTAAAAAAATACAAACCAAAATGGCAAGTGGGAGCGGCGCATGACACCCGACTTGATGGCAAAAGGCACGGAATTAGCCGAAGCGCATGCCATTCTTGAAGCGCAAAAGCAACACGGTCAAACGGCTTCGGGCGGGCGCGGTGCTGGATTTTCTCGTATGCACAAGCTGGGCGAAGTGGATATCACACACGGTCGCATTTTGTATTTGGAAGACGTCTGCGTGAGCTTTGACGGCTTTAAAGCGATTAACAATTTATCACTCGATATTGCCCCGGGCGAGCTCCGCTGCATCATTGGTCCTAACGGCGCAGGCAAGACCACAATGATGGACATCATCACAGGCAAAACACGTCCCGACTCAGGCACGGTCTTCTTTGGTAGCACGATTGATTTGTTGCGCTACAAAGAGGCTGACATCGCTCAAATGGGTATTGGGCGCAAGTTCCAAAAGCCAACCGTGTTTGAGCAACTGACCGTATTTGAAAATCT
This sequence comes from Comamonadaceae bacterium, assembly GCA_947450645.1. Classification (GTDB taxonomy): domain Bacteria; phylum Pseudomonadota; class Gammaproteobacteria; order Burkholderiales; family Burkholderiaceae_C; genus JASGCK01. Next base: position 67,354 of record CANFWH010000002.1, read on the forward strand.
AGAGCTGGCTCTTAAAACAGACAAATCAGTCAAGTCATCCATGCTTTTCAAGCTTGATAGTTTGCAAAGCGATAGGCTGGCTGAGATTCTGTACACGATCCACCTAAGCCCAGAGCAGACAAGGCTTGCGGGCAATCTAAGTCATGGGCAAAAACAGTGGCTAGAGATTGGCATGCTGCTCATGCAAGACCCTAAACTACTCTTACTAGACGAGCCTGTGGCAGGAATGACAGACGAGGAAACGGCACGCACAGCAGAACTCTTTTTAACCTTGAAGGGCAAACACTCCTTGATGGTGGTGGAGCACGACATGAGCTTTATTAAAGCCATTAGTGGCGACACGGGCATCGTCACGGTGCTGTGTGATGGCTCGGTTTTGGCGCAAGGCTCACTCGATCAAGTGCAATCTGACGAACGAGTCATTGAAGTTTATTTGGGACGCTAAAAAATGACGTATCCAGCAATGAATTCCATACTGAGCGTATCCAATATCAATCAGTACTATGGCGGCTCGCACATTCTGCGTGATGTGAGTTTGCAGGCCGAACTTGGCAAGGTCACCGTCGTGCTGGGGCGCAATGGCGTGGGGAAAACGACACTGCTCAAAAGCTTGATGGGGATTGTGCCCATTCGCGCTGGCAACATCGAATTTGACGGCAAGCCCATTCAAAACGTCACCTCGTATGACCGCGCTAGAGCAGGTATCGGGTTTGTACCGCAAGGACGTGAAATTTTTGCACGGCTGACCGTGGAAGAAAATCTGCGTATGGGACTTGCGTACAAGAGCGCAAGTACGCCGATTCCTGCGGAATTGTTTGAGCTCTTCCCAGTTCTAAAACAAATGCTCTCTCGGCGCGGTGGCGATTTATCGGGTGGTCAACAACAACAACTAGCCATTGCGCGCGCCTTGGCAGCTAAACCCAAACTTCTCATCTTGGATGAGCCCACTGAAGGCATTCAACCCAACATCATCAAAGACATTGGGCGCGTGATCCGTATGCTGGCGGATCGTGGTGACATGGCCATTTTGCTAGTCGAACAGTATTACGATTTTGCCGAAGAATTAGCCGATCACTATGTAGTGATGGAGCGAGGCGCGGTCATTGCCAGTGGACCAGGCAGTGAGATGCAAGCGAAAAACATTCGCAGCATGGTGGCGATTTAAATCACTGGTTTAAGTCGCCCAGATTCGGGGCGCGTGCAAATCACCAAGCTGCCAAAGCTGCGCACGCCAAACATTCCTGATGCCACGCAAAAGATCCATCGCGGGTTCGACTACAGGCGATAAAACGCGTACAACTACCACATGCGGATGCGGGCTCGTTACACCAACTGTGGCTGCCAAAGCATGCTGGAAAGCCATATTCCGCGCGGCTTCCAACAGTGCCTCTTTGCGAGATCTAGCAATCGGATGGCCTGCCACAAAGAAAAGTGACGCGATGCATTTGTGACCCGCAAGTCCGAGCGGGCTGTCTAACAGTTTTGCATCGCTAGCTGCAATCACGCCTCGCTCTAGCCATTGATTTTTAAGCTCAATATGTTGCAAGAACTCGCCTTGTAAAAACGGTAAATTGGCATTTGGCAAGCCCAGCGCCGACACGTCCCATCCAATTAACTCGCTGCTCGCTGCAAGATCCATCACCAGTCGGTTTTCGGCCACGCAACCGCTATAACAAAGAGCCTCCAGTGGCAACCACTCCAACCGCGCCTCAGCAGCAAGTTCAATCTTTGTGCTTTGCAATGCTCTAGCACCTTCTGAGCGATAAAAACGTGTCGCTCCTGGCGTCGTCAAGAGTCCATGAGCGCCTTTGGCGACTTGAATGCCGATTTCTAAGGTGTCACCGCCCACCAAGCCGCCAGGCGGGTGCACGAACACGTTATGACAAACGACATCACCTTCTGGATAGTGACTTTGCAGAATACGCAAAGGCCCCGAGTGCACATGACGGCACACAGTTTTTTGATCTTCAAGTTGGTATTTAAGTTGAAGTTGCGCGTGCCAAGTCATGGCGAGCCTTCAAAAAAGAAATTTGGTGGGTAATGCAAGTTTCGAACTTGCGACCCCTGCAGTGTGAATGCAGTGCTCTACCCCTGAGCTAATCACCCCAAGTCTTAAATTATAGCTTTATCCCTAGGGGTTTTCACTCAAACCAGCCCTAGAGATGTTGCATAGAATAATTTCTTTGCCCTCCATAGGAAATTCGAAGATGAAAAAACTCAATCCCATCGCGACGCTTGTGCTTGGCGCAGCCTTGATTGCTGCTCTTAGCACTAGCTTTGTTTATGCCCAAACCAACGACACGCTCGCAAAAGTTAAAGCTTCTGGCGCGATCACGATGGGCGTTCGTGACTCATCAGGCGCACTTTCATACACATTAGGCGATGGCAAATTTGCCGGCTTCCATGTCGAAATTTGCCAGCGGATCATCGCCAATGTAGAAAAAGCGGTAGGTAAAAAACTGGAAACCAAATATCAATTGGTAACCTCACAAAATCGCCTTCCACTCGTACAAAACGGAACTGTTGACATCGAGTGTGGATCAACCACCAATAATGCAACACGTCAAAAAGATGTGTCTTTTCTCTCTACCGTTTATATGGAGCAGGTTCGTATCGCGGTCAAAGCGAAGTCCAACATTACTAGTATCAAACAGTTAGATGGCAAAAATGTAGCGACTACAACGGGCACCACCTCAGTTCAATTACTACGTAAGAACGAGCGCGCGACAGGCGTTGATTTCAAAGAAATTTACGGCAAAGACCATGCAGATAGCTTCTTGTTACTTGACTCCGACCGTGCCGATGCTTTTGTGATGGATGCCACGATTTTGATTGGCAACATCATGAACTCTAAAAATCCAGCCGATTTCAAAATCGTGGGGGAGGTGTTGAGCATCGAGCCCATTGGCATCATGGTTCGCAAAGACGATCCCGCGTTCAAAAAGATTGGTGACGACACGATTGCGGCTCTAGTCAAGTCTGGTGACATGCAAAAAATTTATGACAAATGGTTTACTAAACCTATTCCACCTAAAAATGTAAACGTCAATATGGCTTTAACTGCTGAAACTAAGGCCGCTTGGACGAACCTGTCTGACAAGCCCAACGAAGACTACCAAAAGAAATGAGACAGGAATAAAGCGGGCACGTGAATGGGCTCAACTAACCTCGCAAGGTCACAAGCTCTGCGAGGTTTTTTTGTTTAAGAGAGAATCAATATGGATTTCAAAATTTTGTTGGGTGACGACGGTAGTGGTCGCACCTATATTGAGTGGCTCATGCAAGCTTGGGGTTGGACGCTGGCCGTAGCAAGCTGTAGCTGGGTCATTGCCATGCTATTCGGAACCCTGGTGGGTACGGCTCGCACGCTACCCGCAAGTCCTTGGCTCACACGTATTGCGAACGTATGGGTTGAGCTCTTTCGCAATATCCCAGTGCTCGTGCAAGTGTTCTTGTGGTACTTTGTGGTGCCCAAGATGTTCCCTGTGTTTAAACAGATTCCTAGTTTTTTGCTGATTGTTTTTGCCCTCGGATTTTTTACTTCGGCACGCATTGCCGAGCAAGTGCGCTCGGGCATACAAGCACTGCCAAAAGGACAGCGCTATGCCGCGATGGCGATGGGCTTCACCACGTTTGAGACCTACCGCTATGTGATTCTCCCGATGGCTTTTCGCATTGTGCTACCACCGCTGACTAGCGAGTCGATGAATCTTTTGAAGAACTCGTCCGTGGCGTTTGCGGTCTCTATTGCCGAGCTCACCATGTACGCCATGCAAGTCGGCGAGGAAACGTCAAAACCGACCGAGATTTATTTGGTGGTCACGATCCTCTACGCACTCTCAGCCTTTGCGGTTAACCGCGCCATGAGTTTTGTTGAAAAACGGATGCGCGTACCTGGTTTTGTTGCAGTTGGCAATGTTGGCGGAGGGCACTGATCATGTTTAACCTTGACTTCAGTTTTTTAACATGGGATATGTTCAGCAAATTTGTGCTGCACGGCTTGGTGTTCAGTGTGGAACTCACCGTCATCGCCACACTAGGCGGCATTGCACTTGGCACGGTACTGGCACTCATGCGTTTATCTGGCAAACGTGCGCTTGAGGCACCCGCAACCATCTATGTCAACGGCATTCGAAGCATCCCACTGGTCATGGTGATTTTGTGGTTCTTCTTACTCATTCCATTCATTATTGGACGCCCAATTGGTGCTGAAATTTCTGCCACCATTACCTTCGTGGCATTCGAAGCGGCCTACTTCAGCGAGATCATGCGGGCAGGCATTCAATCGATTGCACGTGGCCAAATTTTTGCTGGGCAAGCGGTAGGGTTTACCTACGCGCAAAACATGCGTGTCGTGGTATTGCCGCAAGCCTTTCGCAATATGCTACCTGTGCTACTGACGCAAACCATCATCCTATTTCAAGACACGTCTTTGGTCTATGCCATTGGCGCGTATGACCTGCTCAAAGGATTTGTCACAGGTGGGAAAATTTATGGCCGTGTCGAAGAGGTCTACATCTTGGCCGCTCTCGTTTACTTTGCTATTTGCGTGAGCTTATCATTTGCGGTGAAGAAACTTCAAGCCAAAATTGCCATCATTCGTTAATCAAAATTGAAAAGATATTTATCATGATCGAACTCAAAAATGTCTCCAAGTGGTACGGCAAAACGCAAGTACTCAACAGCTGTAGCGTCAACATTAAAAAAGGCGATGTTGTTGTTGTATGCGGTCCATCGGGGTCAGGCAAATCGACTCTCATTAAAACCATCAATGCACTAGAGCCCTTCCAGCAAGGCGAAATTTTTGTTGACGGTGCAGCGGTGCATGACAAAGCAACGGATCTGCCCAAGCTACGTGCGCGCGTGGGCATGGTATTCCAAAGCTTCGAACTATTCCCGCATTTATCAGTCACAGAGAATTTGACTATTGCGCAAATCAAAGTGCTCGGACGGTCACAAGAAGAGTCGCTAGCCAAAGGCCTTAAATACCTTGACCGCGTCGGCTTGTTGGCACACAAAGACAAGTTTCCAGGTCAGCTCTCTGGCGGTCAGCAGCAACGCGTGGCGATTGCACGGGCGCTGTGCATGGATCCGATCGTGATGCTCTTTGACGAGCCCACATCTGCGCTTGATCCAGAGATGGTCGGCGAGGTGCTAGATGTGATGATGAGCTTGGCCGTTGAGGGCATGACCATGATGGTCGTGACACATGAAATGGGTTTCGCGCGCAAAGTGAGCAGCCGCGTCATCTTTATGGATGTGGGCGGGAAAATTTTAGAAGACTGCTCAAAAGATGAGTTTTTTAATCACCCAGAAAACCGCCAACCACGCACCAAAGAATTCTTAAACAAAATTCTGGCACATTGATTTTTCCCCTCACGACTTTTCACCTAAACTAGCCACTTCATTTTTAAACTAAGGAATGTTTTTATGAGTATTGCCAGCGAATTTAAAGCCTTTGCTCTCAAAGGTAATGTGATGGATTTAGCGGTCGGTGTCATCATTGGCGGCGCGTTTGGCAAGATTGTGGATTCGCTAGTCGCCGACATCATCATGCCAATCGTTGGCATGGTCTTCGGTAAGCTCGATTTCTCTAGCCTTTATGTTGTACTTGGCAGCGTACCTGCGGGTACAGTCAATACTCTGGCTGACCTTAAAAAAGCTGGCGTGCCTGTTTTTGCTTATGGCAACTTCATTACGGTTGCAGTTAATTTTGCGATTTTGGCTTTCATCATCTTCATGATGGTCAAACAAATGAATCGTTTGAAAGCCGCTGAACCAGCACCTGCGCCAGCGCCAACCCCTGAAAACATTACGCTGCTTCGTGAAATTCGCGATAGCTTAAAGAAGTAAATTCACGAGCTTTTTGCAGCGCATAAAGCAGACCCCTAGGGTCTGCTTTTTTTGTGCCTGCAATATCAAACGCAGTGCCGTGGTCGGGGCTAGTACGAATGATAGGTAAGCCCAGCGTGACGTTCACGCCCGCATCGAGTCCAAGGTATTTGACTGGGATCAGTCCTTGATCGTGGTACATCGCAATCACCGCATCAAACTCATCTTGTGCGACTGTTTTTCTTGCCCGCATAAAAATCGTATCAGGTGCAAATGGCCCACTAGCACCTATGCCTAGGCGCTTAGCGGCCTCTATGGCTGGCGAAATGATATCCAATTCTTCGCGTCCAAATAACCCTCCCTCACCCGCATGGGGATTGAGTCCTGCAACCGCAATGCGTGGATGAGGGATGCCCGTCCGCACCAAAAAATCATGCGTGATTTGAATCGTTTCAACTATCCCGTACATGCTAAGTGAGTCCAAAGCTTCGCGCAGCGGGACATGAATACTCACCAACACCGTGCGCAACTCATCATTCGCCAGCATCATGCGCACGGGCGGGTTGCCGCACAACGCTTGCAGCATTTCGGTATGACCTGGATAAGGAATACCCGCTAACGCCAACGCCTCTTTGTGCAGTGGTGCGGTCACAATTGCACAGACCTCTCCTCGCAAAGCCGCATGGGCTGCGGCTTCCACGGCCTTTGCGGCTGCAAGCCCCGCTGCGCCTGACACGCAGCCATAGGACGGTAGCGAATTTGCATCAAACGGCTCGCCCGCTTGCATCACCGGCATCGCGCTGTGATCCACACCCACCAGCTCACATGCACGGCGCATCACCAGTGTGTCGCCGTAAATCACCGTGCCTTGCATGGCAGTCGCATGGTCGCGATACAGCATGGCAATAATCTCAGGCCCAATGCCTGCGGGATCTCCCATGGTGATGGCAATTTTTTTCATGCTGCACATTTAGGCTGGATTGTCGATATCGATGAACTCGTGCTGCAAGCCAAAATGCGCCGCCGCATGCGCCGCCACCGCTGACCCGCCATAGCGCTCGCTGGCGTGATGACCGCACGCGATGTACGCCACACCCATCTCACGCGCGTAGTGCGCTTGTGGCTCAGAGATTTCGCCTGTGATGTACGCATCCGCGCCTGCCGCAATCGCCGACTCAAAATAGCCTTGCGCGCCGCCTGTACACCAAGCTACTTTTTTGATCGCGCGATTCGCATCCCCAATAACGGTGATCTCACGGTGAAGTCCAACTCTCACTTGCGCGCAAAGCGCACCTAAGTTACTCGCGCCACTTGTGCCCAGCCACACCATGTTTTGCTCACCGCACTGCCGAGGCTGGGAAGCCATATCCAGTAAGGGCTGCAGGCCAATCACCTTGGCGATCTGGGCGTTATTGCCAAGCGTGGGGTGCGCATCCAGCGGCAAGTGATACGCAAACAAATTGATGTTGTGCTCCATCAATGCGCCCAGACGCTGGCGCATCCAACCCGTGATGCGCGTCTCGCCGCGCCAAAAAAGACCGTGATGCACAAAGATCGCATCAGCCTTAGCATCAATCGCAGCCTCAATCAGCGCAAGGCTTGCGGTCACGCCCGACACGATTTTATTGACCTCGCGCTTTCCTTCGACTTGCCAGCCGTTGGGGCAAAAATCTTTAAACCGCTCAGGCTGTAAAAGCGCATTAAAAAATTTATCTAATTCGTCGGATGTAGTCATTAGCGATAATTCCTTCTCAATCGATACTTCCATTCTCACAGAGAAACTTTATAGAGAACGCCCATGCGCAAATTTTGGCTCTTATTTTCGCAAACCGTCACCATTGCTTTGGCGCTATATTTTGTTGCCGCTACGCTCAAGCCCGAGTGGCTAGGCCGTACAGGCCATATAGGCACTAGCGTTGGCGGAGTATCTCTCTTGGAGGCCACGTCCAGTAATGCCTCTGGTCCAGTCACTCCAGCGGCAGGCTCGCTAGCAGCAGCGGCTAAACGCGCCTCGGCAGCCGTCGTCAGTATTAACACTAGTCAAAAACGCCGCGCCAATCAACGTGCAAATGATCCTTGGTTTCAGTTCTTTTTTGGTGGCAAGCAAGGCGATGTGCCGCAAGAGGCCGAGCAACAAGAGCAAATGGGACTGGGCAGTGGCGTGATTGTTTCGCCTGATGGCTACATCCTCACCAACAACCATGTCGTAGAAGGTGCGGATGAAATCGAAGTGATTTTGAATGACAGCCGCCATGCCACAGCCAAAGTGATTGGCACCGATCCCGAAAGTGACTTAGCCGTACTCAAGATCACGCTGGGTAACTTGCCCGTGATTGTGCTGGGCAACTCCGATCAAGCGCTGGTGGGCGACACGGTTCTCGCTATTGGTAACCCATTTGGCGTGGGACAAACTGTGACCAGCGGCATCGTCAGCGCACTGGGGCGCAATCACTTGGGCATCAATACGTTTGAGAACTTTATTCAAACCGATGCGGCCATTAACCCTGGCAATTCAGGCGGAGCGCTGGTGGATGTGAATGGCAATTTGCTAGGTATCAATACCGCTATCTATTCGCGCTCGGGCGGCTCGCTGGGTATTGGTTTTGCCATCCCTGTCAGCTTAGCCAAGCAAGTGCTGCAAGACATTGTGAAAGACGGCGCGGTGACGCGTGCATGGATTGGGGTCGAGCCGCAAGATTTAACGCCAGAGATCGCGGAAGCCTTAAAAATCAGGCCGCTCGGGACTTCTGACGATACAGCAGGTGTCGTGATTACAGGCGTTATGCAAGGCGGTCCTGCTGATAAAGCGGGCATCAAAACAGGCGACATCATGGTCAGTGTTGCGGGCACAGCCGTGGGCAATACCGTGCAAGCGATTGCCACCATTGCAGAACAAAAACCCAATGTGCCGACGACGATCCAAGTCGTACGCAACGGAAAAACAGTCAATTTAAATGTGACGCCAGGCACAAGACCGAAGCCAAAAATCAAACGTTAAAAATGGAAAAAGACCCATAAGCCTTATTCTGCTTGGCTTGCAGCAGGCTCATCTGCTGATTTTTTGGGCCTCACCCAAAACACACAAGCCCAAATACCAATCTCGTAGAGCAAGCACATCGGCACGGCGAGCGCTAGCTGCGAGACCACATCAGGCGGGGTCAAAATCGCCGCGACGACAAACGCGACAACGATGAAGTAGCCACGAAAATCTTTGAGTTTCTCAACACTGACCATGCCCAACTTAACCAAAAGAATCACCACGATAGGCACTTGGAAGGCAATGCCGAAAGCAATGTAGAGACTCAAAATAGACTCGACATAACTGGCGATGTCTGGCGTAGCGGCCACGCTGGAGGGTGTAAATTTTTGGATAAACGTAAACATTTTGTCCAGCACAAAAAATTGCACGAAAGCAATGCCCGCATAGGCTAGAAGGCTACCAAAGATAATGAGCGGCAGTGCAAAATTCTTTTCGTGACTATAAAGTCCAGGCGCAACAAATCGCCAAATTTGGTACATGAGCCAAGGCAACGCCAGGAGTACGGCCGCCATCATCAGCACTTTGAGCGGCACAAAAAATGGTGAGAACACACCGACTGCAATCAGCTTCGCGCCCGCTGGCATGTGTGCTTGAATTGGCTTTGCAATGGCATCAATGAGGCCACTAGGACCTGGCCAAATGGATAGCGCGATCACGCACACGACGAGACCATAAATACAGTACATCAAACGATCACGCAGTTCAATGAGGTGTTGCACAAACGGTGCTTCGGTACCCGCTAGTTCATCGGCCTTCTCAGCAGATTTTTCAGTTGAATCAGACATCAAATTATTTCAATTTAGGTCGATAGCGCGCCACGCGAGCCGCGCCAGATAAGGCTTGGCGGCGCACACCGCTTCTCGCCTTAAACCACTGCGGCATGGCGGATTGCTTGACTCGCCACTTCTTTTTAGGGTGTTTATATTCCAACGGCACTTGAAAATCATTGCCATAGTTGGAAGTAGCTGAGCCGCTGCTATCGTTATTCGATGTAATCGAATTGGTGATGGAGCCTGCTGTGGCTTGCCAATCTTTTTCAAAATCGCTCAGATTGGTTTGCACTGCGCCTGACACATCCCGCGCCGCCTTCTCCATCTCTTCTTTCATTTTTTTGAGCTCATCCAGCTCCATTGAACGATTAACCTCTGCCTTCACATCCGCCACATAGCGTTGCGCTTTGCCAATCAAAGCACCTACCGTTCGTGCCACACGCGGTAATTTCTCTGGCCCAATGACAACCAGAGCTACCACACCAATGACGGCGAGCTTAGAAATATCAAGATCAAACACTAGCGAATCACGTCGTTTTGTTTAAACTTTTTCTTTAGCCTGCACGTCAATCGCGTCAGGCCGCGTAGCAGGAGCGCTCGTAGAAGCATCGTCTGCCGTACCTTGCTTCATACCGTCTTTAAAGCCCTTAACCGCACCACCTAAATCTTGTCCAATGTTTTTGAGTTTCTTCGTGCCAAAGACCAAAACAACAATCACCAAAACAATAAGCCAATGCCAAATTGAAAACGAACCCATATTTTTCTCCAAAGAAATGATAATTTGATTTTAGCCCGTTAGGCCTAGCCTCTTAGCCAAGGTCGCGGACCGCCCATCACATGCCAATGCAAATGTTGAACTTCCTGACCACCATTCTTACCCGTGTTGGTGACGATGCGATAGCCCCCCGCAGGATAAGGCTCACAGCCCGCCTCTAGCGCCAGTTTAGGAATCAAAACTATCATGCGTCCCATCAACGCGGCGTCATCATTTGTCAGATGCGCCATAGATGCGATATGCCGTTTAGGAATCACTAAAAAATGAATCGGCGCCCAAGGGTTGATGTCATGGAACGCTAAAACTTCATCGTCTTCGTACAGCTTTTTAGCTGGGATTTTGCCTTCAATGATTTTGCAGAAAACGCAATCAGGGTCATGCGCGGGGCTCATTGCGGCATCCTATCGTTACTAAAGCGCAGCCATCCCTTGATGCAACGATACAAATACCAAAACAAAATAATCGACCAAGCCATTGCCCCAGGAAAGTAAAGCAAAAAATACAAAGGCGCGGTCACAAAGCACCACAGCACCGTCCACCAAAAGGTACGAATCATGTAGCCGTGATGCTCACGGAACAAGCCGTCCGTCTCATCGCTACGCGCAATGTAATTCACGATGAGCGCAATCACCGCCAACGTGCCCGCACTTGCCCACGCCACGGTGTGCATGCCATACAAAATGTGCATCACGGTGCGGTTGCTACTCGTGCTCATCTGATTTTTCTCTTGCATATCAATAACCTCATTCATTTGAAACTCTCCTCTTTGGCGCGTTCAGCCACTTTGCGCAGCGCCTTTTCATCAAGCCCCGACAAGCCCACGCGGCGCGTGAGTTCCGCAACCACGTCCGCAGGCGAGAGCCCGTAATGCGTCAGCGCAATCATGCTGTGAAACCACAAATCGGCCACTTCACCCACTAATTTCGTCTTGGCGACACTCGTAGAAGCCACGTCCTGCTTGGCCTGCGCGGCATCTACATCTTTTGCGGCCATCACAGTTTCAGTCGCTTCTTCGCCAATTTTCTTCAAGAAAGCATCAGGCCCTTTGGCAAGCAATCGCGCCACATAGCTCGTCTCGGGGTCACCGCCGTTGGCGGGTTTTCGAGTCTCGAGCACCCTTGCCAACTCACTCAAAGTATCAGTTGCAGAATTCGTCATTTTGATTATTTTTTCTTTGTGTAAATCGTCTCTGGATCTTGCAACACAGGCTCCACATCCGCCCATGCACCCTCTTTGTATTGCTTATAAAAACAAGCGTGCCTTCCTGTGTGACAAGCAATCGACGGGTCATGTCCTGTTTGTGTAACTTTGAGTAGTACCACGTCGCAATCGCAATCAAGCCGAATGTCATGCACCGTTTGCACATGACCCGACTCTTCTCCCTTAAACCACAACTTGTGACGCGAACGACTGAAATACACCGCCCGCTTAAGCTCCACGGTCTTTTGCAAAGCCTCGCGGTTCATCCACGCAAACATCAGCACATCACCAGTGGATTGCTCTTGGGTAATGACGGGAACGAGGCCTTTGTCGTCCCACTTCACTTGATTTAAAAATTTAGTTTGCGGCATATCAATTCCTCTCCAATACTCAAAGCCTAACAGGAATTCCACGCTCGGCCATAAATGCCTTTGCTTGCCCAACCGTGAACTCACCGTAATGAAAAATACTCGCCGCCAGCACCGCGTCGGCGCGCCCGAGCTGGATGCCATCTGCTAGATGCGCGAGCGTGCCCACGCCGCCCGATGCAATCACGGGTACAGTCACGGCATCGCTCACGGCACGGGTCAACTCTAAATCAAAGCCCGATTTCGTACCGTCTTTGTTCATGCTGGTCAGCAAGATCTCGCCCGCGCCAAGCGCCGTCATGTGCTTCGCCCAAGCCACCACGTCAAGACCTGTGTTTTTTCGGCCCCCGTGGGTATAGACATCCCAGCCCGTGCCCGCTTCATTGGCTTTTGCATCAATAGCAACAACGATGCACTGCGAGCCATACTTGGCGCTCGCCGCACGAATGAGTTCTGGGTCTGCCACAGCTGCCGAGTTAAAGCTTACTTTGTCCGCGCCAGCATTCAGCAAACGTCTCACGTCTTCAACCGAGCGAACGCCGCCGCCTACCGTCAAGGGAATAAAAACCTGCGAAGCCACGGCTTCAATGATGGGAAGAATCAAACCACGCGCATCGCTGGTCGCGGTGATATCTAAAAACGTCAATTCGTCCGCGCCTTGGTCGTTGTAACGCGCTGCAATTTCCACGGGATCACCCGCATCGCGCAGTTCAACAAAATTGACGCCTTTGACCACGCGGCCACCCGTGACGTCTAAGCAGGGAATAATTCTTTTTGCAAGCATCTGAGCATTTTATGGCGCGTGGATAATTCGCTTTATGAACACTTCCATTTCTTCACTCGACCGCGCCAGCATCCTTGCGCAAGCACTGCCCTATATCAAGCGCTTTCATGGCAAGACGCTGGTCATTAAATACGGCGGCAACGCCATGACCGACCCTGCGCTGCAAGCAGCATTTGCGCAGGACGTGGTACTGCTCAAACTGGTGGGCATGAATCCTGTCGTGGTGCACGGTGGCGGGCCACAGATTGAGTCTGCACTGGCGCGTTTGGGCAAAAAAGGCGAGTTCAAAGGCGGCATGCGTGTGACGGATGCTGAGACCATGGAAATTGTGGAGTGGGTGCTGGCTGGCGAAGTGCAGCAAGACATTGTGGGGCTCATCAATCAAGCAGGTGGCAAGGCAGTTGGCCTCACAGGGCGCGACGGCGGTTTGATTCGCGCCAAAAAATTAGTCTCGAAAGAAGGCGATCTCGGCTTTGTGGGCGATATCGAAGCCATCGACGCCAGTATCGTCAAAGCCTTGCAAGACGACGCCTTCATCCCCGTGATTAGCCCGATTGGCTTTGGCGTAGAGAACGAGAGCTACAACATCAATGCCGACGTGGTGGCAGGCGAAATCGCCAAAGCCTTGAATGCCGAAAAGCTACTCATGCTCACCAACATTGCAGGCGTACTAGACAAAACGGACAATCTACTCACCGAACTATCGCCCACACAAATCGACGGCCTAATTGCGGACGGCACGATTAGCGGGGGCATGATTCCCAAAATTGCAGGTGCGCTCGATGCAGCCAAAAGCGGCGTGAATGCCGTTCACATCATCGACGGACGTGTACCCCATGCGATGCTGCTAGAAATCTTGTCGGACGAGGCTTTTGGCACGATGATTCGCGCCAAATAATTCCTCTGTCAAGCTACACAAACCACTGAATCACCAACCCATTCAGCGACACCACAATCAGCGCCGCCACAATGTCCACCAGTGTTTTTTGACTCAGGCGTTTTTGCAATCGAATGGCCAGTGGCAGCGATGCGTAGCCGCCCACCAACATGCACAGCAGATAGATCCACTGCACCGCGCCAGATAAGGCATAAAGCAAGCTGGAGGAGCCCATCAACGCCATGCTGATTACGCCCGAAGTGGCAATCGACTCGGCAGCGGACAGTGTGCCCAGCGACAAGAGCGCGGGCACTACCAGCACGCCACCGCCCACGCCTGAGGCTCCGATAAAAAAACCAGAAATGGCTGACAGCTTTGCCAGTCCTAGTTTGCGCATACCTGCCTTGAGTTTTTCAGAATAAAGCGAAGTCAGCGCAAGCAAGCAAGCGACAACGACCAAAGCGCGAACAGCAGTATCAATCGGGGCGTGAAAGCTAGGTATCCATTTAGGAATAAAACTTGCCAGGCCCGCACTCAAAGCCACGACTGGCAAGGCGTAGAGCACAAAACGTTTAAGAGCTGGTGCGTTAATGTGACCGCTGCGCCAACTGCTCATGACGCTGCCCAAACGAAACAGCACCGAAAACAAACTCGCCGTTCCGACCGCCTGCGCCCCAGTTAAATTAAAAATCACCATGAGGCTTGGAACCAGTAAAACCCCTGCACCAACACCTGAAATGTGGATGAGTCCACCCACCACAAAGCCAAAGGCCAGTAGCTCTAAAAGCAGAGTGGTATTTGGCATCATGCGGGACGGATTACAAATCAAGAGTGAGCGAAGCGCCCTTGGCTCTGGAGCAGCAAATCATCATCGACAGCCCTTGCGATTTTTCAAAATTGGATAGCACGCTATCGCGATGATCGATCTCGCCCGCCAAGACTTTGGTTTCGCAGGTGCCGCAAACGCCTTGCTGGCAAGAGCTGGCGACGGCAATGCCTTCTAACTCCAACACTTCTAGGATGCTGGCATCCGCTGGAATATCAAAAATTTTACCTGTGCGTTCTAAAACGACTTGGAAGGCGGTGTCAGTCATGTGAGCGTTTTCCCTAGACAATAAAAGCAATTTAAAACAACTATCCAACTTATGATAACTGACATGAGCTCTGCCAATGCTATCGAATTTCAATCTGTTTCCAAACGCTTCGTCAACACTGCGCGCGGCACTGATGTACTCGCCGTCCGAGATGTGAGTTTTGCCATTGGGCGCGGCGAGGTTGTTTCCATTATTGGCCCTTCGGGCTGCGGCAAAAGTACACTGCTAAATATGGGCTCAGGCCTTGCCCCGCCTAGCTTGGGCGAGGTATACGTGGCAGGCGAACTCGTCATCCGCCCCAACCCACGCGTCGCCTTCATGTTGCAAAAAGATTTGCTCATGCCTTGGCGAACGATTAACCAAAACATCGAATTTGGACTTGAAGTCAGGGACGTTGCCAAAGCCGAACGGGTCGCCATCTCAAACAAACTGATCGCGCAGTGCCGTCTCACAGGATTTGGCGCAAGCTATCCGCATCAGTTATCAGGTGGGATGCGTCAGCGTGCAGCGCTGGCACGCACGCTGGCGGTCAACCCCGATGTGCTACTCATGGACGAGCCGTTCTCAGCCTTAGATGCACAAACCAAGATGATCCTTCAGCAGGATTTGGCACGTGCCGTCAAAGCTGAGAACAAAACTGTGCTCTTTATTACGCATGATTTAGTCGAAGCCGTTGCGCTATCCGATCGCATCTTGGTGATGAGCGAGCGCCCTGGCACCATCATCGACACCCTCACCGTTGATCTGCCTGAACGCGACAACCCCATGCAGCGCCGCAAGCATCCACGCGTGGGCGAGTTCGTCGGGCGCTTAATGGATTTACTCAAGTTAGATGAATCCACCACCGTGCATTAAATTTTTATTGTTTTTACTAGGAGAACCTTTCCATGATTCGCAGAAACTTCAAGCGTGTAGCCGTTGCTCTATCCATAAGCCTCTTGCTAGGTATCGCCGCGCAAAGCCACGCCCAGTCTGCCCCGCAAGAGATCACTTATCTACTGCCAGCGCCAAGCGTGCTTCCTGCCTTCGCTCCGTGGATGCTGGCGCAGGCCAAGGGTTATTACGCGGCTGAAGGCCTCAATGTCAAATTCGTTGCGGGACGCGGCGGCGTGGATGTGGCCAAGCAAGTAGGGGCTGGCAATGCAGTGATTGGCGGCGCGATTGGCGACACGCCCATCATCGCGCGCGCGCAAGGCATCCCTGTGAAGGCCGTTGCCGTGCTGGGTGCGGGATCGCTCATGCAACTCGTCACGCACAAAGACGCCAATATCCAAAGCCCGCGTGAGCTGCGCGGAAAAACCATTACGACCATTGCCTATACCGACACAACCTATTACGCGCTCTTGGGCATGATGAGTAAATCGGGGCTAACCAAAAACGATGCCGACATCCAAGCCGCAGGGCCTGCGGGCGTATGGCAGCAGTTTGCCGCCAAAAAAGCTGTCGCCATGGCAGGCGTGCCCGATTGGACAGTAAGCGCCCAAGATGCGGGAGCTGTGGTTGATATTTTGCCTGCTGACGTGTACTTTAAAAGCATGGCACAAGCGATTTTGGCAAGTGACGAGACGATTGCCAAAAACCCACAGCTGATTCAAAAACTGGTTCGCGCCACGCTCAAAGGCATGGCCGATATCATGAAAAATCCAAAAGCGGCCGCCGATGCGTATGTGGCGTTTGTGCCCGCGCACAAAGGCAAAGAAGACTACGTGCGCCGCGTGTTTGAGCAATACAACAAGTACGTTTATGCCAACCAAAAAGTATTAGGGCAAATGGATGAGGCGCGCCTAGCGGGGCTAGAAAAATTCTATGTTGCAAACAGCATCGTGCCAAAAGCACTGCCAGTGAAGGACTACTACACCAATCAATTTGTGGGTGGCAAATAATTTTTAACGATGTCTGAAAAACTAAAAACTTATCTCTGGTCGCTGCTCGTCCTCATCGTTTTCCTAGCGGTCTGGCAATGGCTGCCGCCTGCGCTTTCCATCCCTGAGTTCGTGCTGCCCAACCTCAGTAAAACATGGGGTGAGGGTGCCCGTGTTTGGGGTGCCGAGAACATGCTGTACCACGCGGGCATCACTTCGCTAGAAGTGGTGGTGGGATTCATTTTGGGCTCGCTACTTGGCGCAGCGATGGGTTATGCGCTGGGGCTCTCACCGCGTGTTGAAGCCGTCTTGTCTCCCTATTTATTGGCCTTACAGATTGCACCCAAAGTCGCTTTCGCGCCGCTGTTTGTCATGTGGCTGGGCTATACGGTCTATCCAAAAATTTTGGTCGCCATCCTCATCGTGTTTTTCCCTGTGCTCATCAACGTGCTCTCGGCCATGCGCAATATGGACAACGACCTCACCAACTTGGCGCGTTCGTTTTCCGCCACGCGCAGCCAAATCTTTTGGAGCGTTGAAGTCCCCACCACCTTGCCCGCGCTGTTCTCTGGATTACGCATTGCCTCTACCCTTGCTGTCATTGGCGTAGTGGTCGGCGAACTGGTCGGCGGCAACATGGGGCTAGGTTATCTACTCGTCTTCTTTGAAGGCCAAGGCAATACCGCAGGCGTCTTCGTTGTCATTGCAGCCCTGACCGCTATTGGCATTGCCGCCTATTACGCAGTGGTGGCTGCGGAGCGTAAACTCTTACATTACTTGCCGAGTCAGTCGACCTGATACTCGATATGAACATGCTCACCAACCACCGCATCCTCATCACAGGCGCAGCAAGGGGTCTGGGCGAAGCCTTTGCCTATGCTGCTTTGCAAGCAGGTGGGCGCGTGGTACTCACCGATATTTTGGACGAGCGCGGCGCCGCATTAGCGATTGAATTAAACGCCAAGTTTGAAGGACGTGCTAAGTACTTACACATGGACGTGAGCGATAGCGCGTCCGTCAATTCGGCGATGTCTGAAGCTACTCTATGGCTCAGCGGATTGGATGGACTCGTTAACAATGCCGCTATTACCAACTCGGGAGGCAAGGCGATGGAGGCGATAAACGAGGACGTGTGGGACAAGGTGATGGCAGTCAACGTTAAAGGAACTTGGCTTACGACTGTGGCTGCGAAGCCGCATCTAATAAGGGCTAGCGAGGAGCATGGTCTAGGGCGGATAGTGAACGTAGCCTCCGACACAGCGCTGTGGGGAGCGCCTCATTTGATGGCTTACGTGGCAAGCAAGGGCGCAATTGTGGCAATGACGCATGCCATGGCGCGTGAACTGGGCGAGCATGGCGTGACGGTGAACGCCATTGCGCCAGGACTCACTCTAGGCGAATCAACACAATACATTCCGGCGGCACGCCACGATCACTACAAAAATGGACGCGCGATTAAGCGCGAGCAAACGGCGGATGACATCACAGCAGCCGTGCTGTTTTTGTTGTCGAAAGAGAGCGGCTACATCACGGGGCAGTTGCTTCCTGTGAATGGTGGTTTTGTGATGCATTAACGAAAGGTAAAAATGGACAACACTCATTTTGAAGAGCAAATGACCAGCCGCGTGGCACGCTTTGCGACGCGGCAATACGACTGGGAGGCGCTGAAGTTTCAAGCCGACTTTGACCCGAAATACGCACGTGCGCAAATGCGTTACATGGGCACAGGCGGCACGGGCGTGGCATCTGACAACAACACCGTGCCGGCAGAACACTTCACGTTTTCAACCATGGTGATCCCCAAGGGCAATGAAGGTCCAGCCCATATTCACCGTGACGTGGAAGAAATTTTCTTTATCCTTAAAGGCACGATGAAAGTGATTTGCGAGCTACGCGCCGAAGACGACATCACCGTGCTGGGTCGATGGGAATCGGTACTCACAGAGCGCGATCTTATTTCTGTGCCGCCAGGTGTGTATCGCGAAGAAATCAATATAGGAGACGAAGACGCGCTCATGTGCGTGATGCTAGGTTCGCCTGTGCCTGTGCGTCCGACCTATCCACCTGATTCGCCGCTAGCGAGAATTAAAAGAGATTGAGCGAGGCGAAAGTCATGGGTCAAACCTTGCTTGAACGAGCGCTCTCGCTGCCATTGCAAACCATTCAAACAGGATCAGGGCGGCAGATTGAGTACCTCGATAGCGCCGCGCCGCGTATGGCAGTGGCACTAGCACAAGCCAAGCAGGATATGGCCTCGCAGCCTATTGTTACATCTACGGACGTTTATGTTTTGCTGCACGGCATTGGTTCTGGCGCGGCGAGCTGGGTGCTGCAACTAGACGCTGCCGTTCATGCAAACGGCGCACGCTTACTCGCTTGGAATGCCCCTGGCTACGGCAACAGCACGCCGCTCACAACCGACAAACCCATCGCCGCCGAATACGGACGTGCCATGTGGGCCTGGTTGGACGCGCTGTTGCTGGATCCTGCGCGGAAAGTGCACATCATTGGACACTCGCTGGGCTGCTTGATGGCTGCTAGCGCCGCAGCCTTGAAGCCTACGCGGGTATTGACTTTGACGCTTCTCTCGCCCGCGCAAGGTTACGGCAATGCCACCGTAGAGATTCGCGATAAAAAGACCCATGATCGATTAGATAACCTCGCCAAGCTAGGCGCAGCGGGGCTTGCCAAGGCACGCGGCGCGGCACTGCTGCGTGTTAGAGCCAGCGAACAAGAAAAAGAATTAGCGATTGACATCATGAGCCGCATCCACACACGCGGCTACACGCAGGCCACGCACATGCTGGCGTGGGCGGATATTCGCGCGAACTTGCGTGCTGTGCAAGTCCCTATCCATGTGGCCTGCGGAGCATTGGATACGATTACGCCGCCAGCAGGTGCGCGGCAGTTGGCGAATGATTTGAGTGTGCCCTATACCGAAATTGCGAATGCGGGGCATTTGCTAGCGATTGAAAATGTCGCAGCGGTAAATGAACTATTGGCATTCAGCCCCCTCTCTTCAAGCTCTATCCCGCAAGGGGAGAGAGGCCTAGTTACCGTCGGCGACCTCTGCGCCGAGTTCCTTGCTGCCATTGGCGTGCGCACCGCTTTTGGAGTCATCTCCATCCACAACATGCCGATCTTGGATGGCTTTCATACGCGTGGAAAAATTAGGTTTGTCTCCGCTCGCGGCGAAGCGGGCGCTTGCAATATGGCCGACGCTTATGCACGGGTGAATCAGCACTTGGGCGTGGTCGTCACCAGCACAGGCACAGGCGCGGGCAATGCCGCAGGTGCGATGGTCGAAGCGCTGACAGCGGGTACGCCGATGCTCCATTTGACGGGACAAATTGAATCGCCCTATCTCGACCTCAATTTAGGTTTTATCCACGAAGCACAAGATCAACTTGGGATGCTGCGTGCTGTGGGCAAAGCCGCCTATCGCATTAGCAAACCCGAGGAAGCGCTAGAAGTGCTACAACAAGCCGTCACCTTGGCCTTCACACCGCCTTGCGGCCCTGTGAGTATTGAGATTGCCATTGATGTGCAAAAAATGCAACTGGAACGACCTGCCGCCTTGCAAGCCATATCAGCATTGACTTTGCAGAGCCTCTTGCCTGCAGCCCAATTCCCATCTGGCTTGCAGCTCGATGCATTGGTGGAATTGCTCTTAAAGAGCAAACGTCCGCTGTTGTGGCTAGGCGGTGGTGCAAGGCAAGCGGGTGCAGCGGTCGATCGCTTAGTCAAGCTCGGATTTGGCGTCGTCACTTCCGTGCAAGGACGCGGCGTTGTGTCAGAGAATCACCCGCAAAGCATGGGTGCGTTCAATCTGCAAAAAGCAGCGCAAGATTTGTACGCGGTCTCGGATGCCATGCTGGTTGTGGGCTCGCGCTTGCGCAGCAACGAAACGCTGACCTACAAATTGCAATTACCCAAGAATCTTTATCGCGTTGACGCAAACCCAAAGGCCTGCGATCAACACCCGTATCAAGCGCGGCAATTTATTTGCGCCGATGCCACGCTAACCTTGAATGCGTTAGCGGACAGATTAGAGGATAAGACCGACATCGACAAGACGTGGACAGCGCAGATTCAAGCGGCGCGCGCGGCGGCTGAAGCCCAAGTGGACAGTGGCCTAGCAAGCTATGTCACGCTTAAAAATGCGATGAAAGATTTAGTCGATGCAGCGACAAAACGTCATCCTGATTCGCCACCTGCGTGGGTGCGTGACATCACGCTATCCAACACCATGTGGGGCAATCGCAGCGTCAATTTAACCAAGCCATGGCAAGGCGTGCATGCGCTGGGCGGCGGCATTGGCCAAGGCTTGCAAATGGCGATCGGAGCCTCCATCAACGGTACGCCTGCGGTCGCGCTGTGCGGCGACGGTGGCCTCATGCTGAACGTGGGCGAGCTAGCGTGCGCGGTGCAAGAGCGCGCGAGTCTCTTGCTCATCGTCATGAACGATCAGCGCTACGGCGTGATTAAAAACATCCAAGATGCAGACTACGGTTCGCGCCACGCGTATGTGGAATTGCATACGCCCAACTTCGCCATGCTGTGCGAAAGCATAGGCGTTCGGCATCATATTTTAAATGTGCCTGCGCAGTCAGAAGCCATACTGAATAAGGTTTGGCAGCAAGTGGAAGCTGGCAACGTCGTGATGGTGGAAGTCGATATGCAAGCCTGGGGCGAGTTCGCCGTCAAGTTTGCCGGGCCGCCGAGGAAGGTGTGAACCTATGAGCCATTCAGCAAACATAAGGAGCAAGCCATGAGTCAAGTTCTATCACACGCCCTCATCGGAACGGGGCCTGAAAAAGTCATTGTGATGGGAGGCTGGATGGGCGATCACACAGTCTTTGAACCCAGTTTTGTCTACCTCGACCAAGCCAAGTTTAGCTATTGCTTTGCTGACCCGCGAGGCTATGGCGGTTCACGCGCAATCGCTGGAAGGCACACCAATGCTGAGGTTGCGGGCGATGTCGTCGCGCTAGCCGATGCGCTGGGTTGGTCACGGTTTCATTTTGTTGGACATTCGATGATGGGCAAGGTCGCGCAATACCTGTGTTCGCATCATGGCGAACGACTCAAATGCGCGGTGGGTGTGACGCCCGTTCCCGCTATCGCTATCCCGTTTGACGAGGGCGGGCTGGCATTGTTTAGCACGGCGTGGGAAAAGCCAAAAAATCGCGGCGCAATTTGCATGATGAGCACCAGCAATCGACTCAGCAAAACTTGGGAGCAGCGCATGATCGCCGAATCGCTACTTACCACTAGGCCTGAGGCCTTCCGCGACTATTTCTATATGTGGCAAGCCGAAAACTTTGCCGACAAAATGATGGGCTGCGCCACACCTTTCCTAGCCATCACGGGCGAATTTGACCAAGGCGTGCCAACCGATGCAATCAAAGGCACCCTCATGAAATGGATGCCCAATGCCAAGTTACACACCATCGCCAACGCCGGCCATTACCCCATGCAAGAAACACCGATTCACTTCGTGACAACAATTGAGGCGTTTATGGCGGAGCATGAATAGATGCTAAACATCACCTTGGTCGGCTACGGCGCAATCGCCAAAGCCATCATCACCAGGCTGGCAAATCACGCCAAGCTTCGAATTACGCACGTCGTCGTTCGGGCGGGTAAAGTGACTAGCACGCAAGTCGAATTACAAAATCTATCGAACGGCTGTATCGCTGTAAGCCACGTCCCACAAGGCGCGGCGCTGGTACTCGAGTGCGCGGGGCACTCTGCCCTGCGCGAACACGTGATGCCTGCGCTAGCCCTGGGCGTGCCCTGCGGCATCGTGTCTATTGGTGCATTGTCCGAAACGGGTCTCGTGGAAGCCTTATCCCATGCGGCTTCCCAAGGAGGTACGCAGGTTCATTTGCTCAGCGGTGCGATTGGTGCAATTGATGCGCTGGCCTCTGCAAAGCTTGCTGGACTTACATCTGTGACTTACACGGGACGCAAACCGCCGCACGGTTGGAAAGGCTCTCCTGCTGAAGTTGTTTGTGATTTAAGCACCATCACACAACCCACGATCCTCTTGCAAGCCACAGCCCGTGAGGCTTCGCGCCAGTATCCAAAAAACGCCAATGTCGCCGCGACGGTTTCGCTGGCAGGACTTGGGCTCGATCACACGCAGGTGACTTTGATTGCCGACCCTACGGTTAGCGAGAACATTCACGAAGTAGAAGCACACGGTGCATTTGGTAGTTTCAAGCTGGAAATGCGCGGTAAACCGCTTGCCGAAAATCCCAAAACGTCCATGCTGACGGTACTGTCTGCGCTTCGGTTTTTGGAAAATCAAGTGAATGCAATCACGATATAACGATCACGATATGAACCAACCCGAACATCTGCAAACCTTAATAGCAGGGCAATGGCGCGACGCATCAGGCTTGCTCTACTCGACCGAATATCCATTCGATAGCTCGGTCGTTGCAACATTGCACGCGGCGACGGTAGATGATGTTGATGTTGCGGTTCGCGCCGCTGAAGCAGCACGCTTGCAGAGCGCATGGGCGGGGCTGTTGCCACATCAGCGCGCCGCCTTCCTGCACAAAATTGCCGCTGGCATTCGCGCTCGTGCAGAAGAACTCGCGCAGTTGCAAATGCTAGATAACGGCAAACCGATTCTTGAGTGTCGAGGCTTGGTGGCCAGCGCTGCGGGCACGTTCCAATACTTCGCCGCTGTGTGCGAGACGTTTGAAGATGCCGTCACACCGCCGCGCGGCGAGTTCATGTCCATCAGCATGCATGAGCCGCTGGGCGTGGTGGGTGCGATTACGCCGTGGAATTCGCCAATTGCTTCAGAGGCGCAAAAGCTCGCGCCAGCACTAGCGGCGGGCTGCGCTGTCGTCATCAAACCCGCTGAAATCACGCCGCGTATGGCGATTGAATTGGCACGAATCATCGACGCTGCAGGCGTTGGCATGGGTGCTGGCGGCGCAGATATTCCAAAGGCTTTAGTCAGCGTGCTGCCTGGCAAGGGCAGCGTGGTCGGCGATGCGCTCGTGCGGCATCTGCTCGTCAAACGAATTGCGTTTACGGGTGGGACAACCGTTGGCAAAGGCATTGCCAAATTGGCAGCAGAAAAGCTGATGCCCGTGTCGTTAGAGCTAGGCGGCAAATCGCCCACGATTGTGTGCGCCGATGCGGACTTAGATCACGCCGTTGCTGGCGTGCTCTACGGCATTTTTAGCTCTTCGGGTGAGAGCTGCATTGCAGGCTCGCGCTGCTTTGTTCATGCCAGCGTTTATGACGCATTCAAAGTGCGATTGGTGGCAGGCGCACAAGCGCTCAGGGTTGGAGACCCCAGCAGTGAGTCCACACAAATGGGGCCGCTGATTAGCAGCTCGCACCGTGCTGGGATTGAGCGTTATGTCGCCATGGGATTAGCGGAGAGCGGCAAGCTGCTCTGCGGCGGGGCACGTCCAGAAAGGCTTGCGGAGCAAGGTTATTTTTATGAACCGACTATTTTTGAAGGTCTCGCCAACACCGCACAGATGTGCCGAGAAGAAATTTTTGGCCCCGTGTTAGCACTGATTCCCTACTCGGATGATGCCGATTTAGTCCAGCAGTGCAACGACAACGAATACGGACTTGCGAGCGGTATTTGGACGAAGGATTATCAGCACGCGCTCAAGCTGGGTAAGGCTTTGCAAACGGGCACGGTGTGGATCAACACCTATAAAGTGTTCAGCATTGCGACGGCATTTGGTGGCGTTAAAAACAGTGGTATGGGGCGCGAAAAAGGCTATGCGTCCATCATGGAATACATGACGCAAAAAAGTTTTTATTGGGGCTTGAGTGAACGGCCAAACCCATGGAGCACAACATGATTGAAGGTATCGACAGCATTACGTATTCCACCGACGGAACGGCTGAGAACTGGGCTTTGTCCAAAAAATTCTTTTTGGATTGGGGCTTAACGCTCATCCAAGAATCTAATAACGAAGTCGTATTTGAAACTTTGAACGGTTCGCATGTGCGCGTGCTTGCGCCCGATCATCCATCACTAGCGGGCACTGCCCCGATGGAAGCGGGAGCCACGTTGCGCGAAGTGGTGTGGGGCGTGACTAATGCCAATTTGCTCGCAACCTTACCTGCGCAAAACCTTGATCCGCATGGCCTGCGCGTGAGATTCCAACTCAGTCAAAAACGCGCCCTTAACTTTCAAGGCTCGCCCAGCAACGCGTGGGGTGATGTGCAGCGTGTGGATGCGCCATCACCTGTGTATGAACGCGCCGTGCCAATTGAAATTGGGCACGTGGTTTTGTTTACCAATTGTCTGCCTGATGCGGTGGCGTTTTACGAGCAACTTGGCTTTACAGTGAGCGACCAATATCCGAATCGCGGCGTCTTTTTACGCTGCTCCAAAACGGGTGGACATCACGATTTATTTTTGCTGCAAGTGCCAAACAAACCTAAAGGCATCAACCACGTGGCGTTTACCGTGCGCGATATTCACGAAGTATTTGGTGGCGGTCTTGCCATGAGCCGCGCGGGTTGGAAGACGCAGCTCGGCCCAGGTCGTCACCCGATTTCGTCGGCATATTTTTGGTACTTTGAATGCCCCGTGGGCGGCCTCATTGAATACAACGCGGACGAAGATCATCTCACTGAAGCTTGGCAAGCACGCGAATTTGAACCCAGCCCGACGCGCTTTGCGGAATGGGCGATTGATGGCGGCTTGGATGGCTACACGCGCCGCCAACCAAATGCAGAAGCGGGCGGCAAATTCTTAACGGAAAAAAGATAAAAGCGACATGATGAAATACAAATCAGCACTCGTGCAAGCCTTATGTGTATTGGCTTGCGGGCTAGTTTCGTTGCCTGGCCAGGCACAAAATGCAGCATCCGATAGCGGCTATCGCATTGTCTCGCCCTTCCCTGCGGGCGGCCCCGTGGACGGCCTCGCTCGTATTTTGGCGACAGGTTTATCCGAGAAATATAAGCAAGCCGCCATCGTAGAAAACTTGGTGGGCGCTGCTGGCAACATTGGCATGGACAAAGTGAAACGCGCCGCACCTGATGGTCGCACGCTGCTGGTCATTCCTGCGGGCAACCTCACCATCAATCCAACTTTGATGGCGAATTTTCCATTCAATATCGCGGAAGATTTTGTGCCCATCGCCATGCTCGCCAAAGCGCCGAATGTGCTGGTGGCTGGCGCACAAGTTCCAATCAGCAATGCGCGTGAGCTGATTGCGCTTGCCAAGGCCAAGCCTGGCACACTGTCGTTTGCGTCGCCTGGTGTGGGCAGCGGACTCCACTTGGCGGGCGAGCTCTTCAATGCACAAGCGGGCACGGACTTGCTGCACATCCCGTACAAAGGCACGCCGCCTGCTATCAACGATTTGCTCGGCGGCGCTGTGCCACTCATGTTTAGCAATTTGCCGACCGTCTTGCCACACATCCAAAGCGGAAAACTCAAAGCGATTGGCATCACTGACAACGTGCGCTCGGACATTGCGCCTAACATCCCAACGCTTGCTGAGCAAGGCGTAAGCGGTGTGGTCGTCACCTCATGGTACGCCCTTCTCGCGCCGCGCGGAACGCCGCCAGCCGTGGCTTCCCAGCTAGCTAAGGATGTGAAAGAGATTTTGAATCGTCCCGCGATTCGCGAGCAACTAAAGGCACAAGCGCTCACGGTCTGGACGATGCAGCCCGATGAATTGCGTGCCCATATTGCAGCAGAGACGGCAAGCTGGGCACGCATTATCAAAGCCAAAAATATCAAAGCAGAATGAATCAAAACGGAGTCATGTCATGAATAGATTTTTAAACCCACACCAAGCACGCCGTCGTGCGCCAACGTCCTTTGAAGACTTGCTGGGCGATGCCATCGAGCGCGGCTTTGCCGCAGGGCATTGGGAGCTGAATGCGCTAGTCGATTATTTAAACGTCTCTGGCTCGCAGGCCATATCAGGCAAGCCTTGGACGAGCGAGTCTTTTGCGGGCTATATGGAGCAAGGGCTGCGGGACGATGCCCATAAAAATATCGCCACGCCCTATCTTGCTCCCGCCTTGCCGCCTGCACCGCCCAAGCACCTCGATCCAAAATCCGTAGAAGCGGTTTTGCAGCAAGGACTCGCAAATCTTTGGTATCCAATTTGCCCATCTGATTTCATCACCGATAAGCCGCAGGCCTTACGCCGCTTGGGTTTGCGACTAGCCGTTTGGCGCGATGGTCAAGGAAACGTTCATGCGCTAGAAGACCATTGCCCGCACCGAGGTGCGCCGCTGTCGCAGGGAGTAAACCTCGGCGACCGCTTGGCGTGCCCCTATCATGGTGTGGAAGTGCGCTGCGATGGCATGGTGACCAAGGTACCAGCCAGCCCAGGTTGTCCGCTAGAAAACAAACGCGCAACCCAATCTTTTCATATTCAAGAAGTCGCTGGTGCAGTGTGGCTATACAACAGTGCCGACCACTTGGAAGCCCCACCACCATTGGTCTTGCCGCCAGAGCTGACGGACGACGACACCTTTGGCCGATTCATGTGCTATGCCGAGTGGAAGGGTGACTATCGCTACGTGATCGATAACGTACTCGACCCCATGCACGGTACGTTTTTGCACAAACAGTCACACTCGATGAGCGAGGGCGACGTGCACGCCAAGTTTGACATTAGGGAGACCGAGCACGGCTTTGTGTTTGAAAAAGCAGGTCAACGCGACGTGAACTTCGACTGGACCGAATGGGCGGACACGGGCACGCATTGGATGCGGTTAGAGATTCCATATCCCAAGACAGGCGGCCCTGGCGGCAGCTTCATCATCATTGGTAGCTATACGCCGATTACGCCGACGTTATCCGCCGTCTTCTTTTGGCGCGTGCGCCGCGTGCAAGGCTGGCAGCGCCATGTGTGGCAGTTCCTGTATCGCAACAGGCTAGAAGCGCGACACTGGACGGTGCTAGAGCAAGACCGCGTGATGATGGAAGCAATGGAGCCTGACGCCAACCAGCGTGAGCAACTCTACGCGCACGATGCAGGCGTGGTGCGCATTAGGCGTATCATGCAAAACGCGGCGAAAAAACAAATAGCCGCATAAGTCTGTTCAATAAACTTTTTTAAAGGGGACGCGTCATGACTAAAAACGTAGGCGGAATGGATCGTTGGTTACGCATTGTTGCTGGGCTAGTGCTATTGGGGCTAACATTTAATGGCAATATTGGCACTTGGGGCTGGGTTGTGGGAGCGATCGTGCTTGCCACGGGTGTATTCAGCATGTGCGGACTCTACAAGTTGATTGGTGTTAACACCTGCAAGGTTGCTAAAGCCTAAATCCCTCTGTACCTTGGAGCAGCGCGTCTATCAAACGCGCTGTCTCTATGGGTCTTTCCATAGGGAACAGGTGCGATCCCTCCACCCGCTGCAAAGTGTTACCGCTTCTTGCAGCCACTAGGTTTTCTGTGCCGCCCAGTCCCACTGCATTTAGTTCGCGCGACTGGAGTCCCCCTACAAAATGAAACGGACAGTGCAGCGGATATTTGCGTAGCATGGGCATTACGTTATCGGGGAAGTAAGCGTAGAACTTCGCTTCGATTTCGCGTTTGAATTTGAGCGTGCGTTTGCCATCCTCTGTTACCACCGTGCCGCCCTCCGCGTAATCACGTAGCACGCGCTCATCCCAATGTTTAAAAGCACGCTTGTGTTTTAAATGCGCTATCACATGATCGACGCTATCCCATGTTGTGCGTCGGCGTAGCGCCACGGATGCAGGCGGACGCTTCATGGTTTTACCAAACAGCTTGGCAAGCTTTATCGCCCACCGCTTCCAGCCGTACATAACGAACGACTCGATCATGATCATCCCGCGTGCGAGCTCAGGGCTTTGCGATGCAAGCATCAGGCTTGCCGCACCGCCGAGTGAGTGACCAATCAAAATGGGCGTTTGCTGATGCTTCGCTTTGACACTAGACACAAACTCACGCAACTCCTCCACCACATGCGGCCAGTTGTTGGTGACGGGATACTTGGGGTTGTGACCGAGCTGATCGATGACTTCGACCGTATGACCAAGCCGCCGTAGCTCTTCAAACATCACGCGATAAGTGGAAGCGCCAAAACTATTGGCATGAGAGAAAACGAGTAGAGACATAGCCTCCATTTTCGCCATAATTCTGTAGATGAAAATCACGCCCGCGCCCTACATCCCAAACATC
Source organism: Comamonadaceae bacterium (assembly GCA_947450645.1). Classification (GTDB taxonomy): domain Bacteria; phylum Pseudomonadota; class Gammaproteobacteria; order Burkholderiales; family Burkholderiaceae_C; genus JASGCK01. The sequence goes on from CANFWH010000002.1 coordinate 96,134, forward strand.
CGTCTCTACACCGAGTGGCTTGCCATTGAACGCAAGCTGCACTTCGACTCTTACGACGCGCTCTGGCGTTGGTCTACTACGGACATTGCTGCGTTTTGGCAATCAATTTGGGATTACTTTGAAATCCAATCACCCACACCGCACAGCGCCGTGCTGATCGACAAGGGCATGCCTGATTGCACGTGGTTTCCAGGTGCACAGGTCAACTACGCCGCGCAGGTTTTTAGGCATGTGGACGCGGCACATGCCGCAGGCTTTTTAGCCATCGTTAGCGAAAACGAACAGGGCGTCATCCGTGAGATGACATGGCCTGAGCTACGCCGCCAAGTCGCCTCAATGGCACTGCATTTGAAAGCGCTTGGCGTAGAGCGCGGTGACCGCGTGGCGGCGTATATGCCCAATATCCCCGAGACCATGATCGCAGCGCTGGCGTGCTTTTCCATTGGCGCGGTGTGGAGCGTGTGCTCGCCCGACATGGGCACTGCTGCCGTGTTGGATCGCTTTGCACAAATCACGCCCAAAGTTTTGATCGGTGTGGACGGCGTGTACTACGGCGGAAAAGCCATGGACAGAAGCGCTGTGATGGAAGAGTTGCAAGCGGCGCTGCCTAGCGTGCAAAACGTGGTTCTGCTCGCAACGCCTTATTCCATAAGGCCTGTAGCAGTGCCAAATGGGAAAGTAGCGCCATTTGATTTTGAAACCTTGACTCAAAAGTCAATCGCCGAGACGGCCAGCTTCCAACCCGAATGGCTGCCCTATGACCATCCGCTTTGGATTGTGTACTCCAGCGGCACGACGGGGCTGCCCAAGCCCATCGTGCATGGACACGGCGGCATCGTGACGGTGATGATGGCGCACAAAGTGCTGGGCAACGACATAGGCGCGAGCTATGCCACCAATTCGTGGGGCGAGCGTTTCCATTGGTATAGCTCCACGGGCTGGGTGATGTGGAACGCGCAGATGGGTGGTTTGGCGAATGGCACGACGATTTGCATTTACGACGGCAACCCGAGCGGCTCGAAAGAGAACGTCGACTGGAGCGTTCTGTGGCGCTTTGCCGCGCGGCACAAAGTCACGTTCTTTGGTGCAGGCGCGGCATTTTTTACCAATTGCATGAAAGCGGGATTGGATGTATCAGGCTGCGGCGATTTGAGCAAAGTTAGAGCGCTGGGATGCACGGGATCGCCGCTATCAGCGGAAGTGCAAGTATGGGGAAGCGAGCAACTCAATAACAAAGTTTGGTGGTGCAACATCTCGGGTGGCACCGATTTTTGCGGCGCGTTTATAGGCGGCAACCGCGAGCTGCCAAGCGTCCCAGGGCAAATGCAAACACGGCTCTTGGGCTGTGCGGTAGAAGCTTGGAATGATGCGGGTGAGCCTGTGATGGACGAAGTGGGCGAGCTGGTGTGCACGCAGCCGCTGCCGTCGATGCCACTTTATTTTTTGAACGATGCGGGCAACGCACGATACATCTCTAGCTACTTCGATATGTATAGCAAAGCCATGCCAGATGGTTCACGCAGCCCTGTTTGGCGGCACGGTGATTGGCTCAAAATTGGCGCAGACGGTGGCTGCATCATCTACGGCAGAAGCGACGCCACTATCAACCGCTTTGGCCTGCGCATGGGCACGAGCGAAATTTATAGCGCCGTCGAAGCGCTGCCCGAAGTGCTAGACAGCATGGTGGTGGATTTGGAATATTTGGGGCGCGATAGCTACATGCCGCTGTTTGTGGTGCTGCGAGATGGCATTGCTCTGGATGCCCCGCTGCGTAAGGCTTTGGAGGGTGCTATCCGCGTGGCGCTCTCCCCGCGCTTTGTACCCAACGATATCTTCCAAGTACCCGAGATTCCGCGCACGCTCAGCGGTAAGAAACAAGAGCTACCGATTAAGAAGTTACTGCTCGGTCAGCCGATTGAGAAGGTGGTCAACAAAGACGCTATGGCGAATCCTGCTTGTTTGGATTGGTATGTGGCGTTTGCTAAGGAGCGAGCCAGCACAGTAGCAACATAGTGCATTCGATTGAATTTCAGTGGAAACATAATTCATTCACTGAACTTCAAAAGGAATGACATGACAGCCCCTGCAAACCCCATCGTTGACTACCGCACATCACCCGACCAGTACAAACATTGGTCATACAAAATCGAGGGTCGCATTGCAACGCTCAGCCTCAACATCAACGAAGACGCAGGCATTCGCCCTGGCTACAAACTCAAGTTGAACTCCTACGATTTGGGCGTGGACATTGAACTCCATGACGCGCTGCAGCGCATTCGCTTTTGCCATCCCGATGTGGCGACTGTGGTGGTGACCTCGGGCAAAGACCGCATCTTTTGCTCGGGCGCGAACATCTTCATGCTCGGCGTGTCATCGCACGCTTGGAAAGTTAACTTTTGCAAGTTCACCAACGAAACCCGCAACGGCATGGAAGACTCCAGCCAGCACGATGGCCTCAAGTTTTTAGCGGCCGTCAACGGTGCGTGTGCTGGTGGCGGTTACGAGCTGGCACTGGCTTGCGACGAAATTTATTTGGTCGATGACCGCGCATCGGCTGTGTCTCTGCCCGAAGTGCCGCTCCTTGGCGTATTGCCAGGCACAGGCGGCCTGACACGCGTGACCGACAAACGCAAAGTGCGTCACGATTTGGCCGATATTTTTTGCACCAGCGTAGAAGGCGTGCGCGGCGTGCGAGCCAAAGAATGGCGCTTGGTGGATGAGGTGATTAAGACGGCTGAATTTAGTGCAGGTATTGCCAAACGTGCCGATGAATTGGTGACAACTTCGGGACGCGTGGCAGCCGCTGATGTGGGCAAATCTAAAGGTGTGGAATGGACACGTGTGGAGCGCGAGCTCTCAGCCGACGGCAACACGCTCAATTACAAAACCGTGCAAGTCAGCATCGACCGCGCCAAGCGCACGGTGAGCTTGACGGTGCTTGCACCCACAACCGCACAACCAACAGACGCAGCAGGCATCGAGGCCGCTGGCGTGACTTGGTGGCCGCTGCAATTGGCGCGTGAACTGGACGATGCCATCTTGCATCTGCGCACCAACGAATCTGAAATGGGTTTGTGGCTACTCAAATCCAAAGGTGATGCAGCTGCCGTGCTTGCGTCGGATGCCACCTTAATTGCGAACAAAACCCACTGGCTGGTTCGTGCCACGATTGGTCATTTGCGCCGCACTTTCTCGCGCATTGATGTGTCCTCGCGTTCGTTGTTCGCGGTGATTGAGCAAGGCTCTTGCTTCGTCGGCTCGCTGTTAGAAATTGCTCTCGCCGCTGATCGCAGCTACATGTACTGCGAAGCAGGCAGCGACTCAAATCCGCACATCACCGTGAACGATTGCAACTTTGGCATGTTCCCGATGGCGACCGATCAATCGCGCTTGCAACGTCGCTTCTACGAAGAAGCGCCCGCACTAAATGCCGTGCAGGCCACGTCTGGTAAGGCTTTGACGGGTGCTGCAGCGCTTGAGCTGGGATTAGTCACCGCCGCACCCGACGATATCGATTGGGCTGATGAAGTACGTTTGGCCTGCGAAGAGCGCATTGCGCTGTCACCCGATTCACTCACAGGCTTAGAAGCTAATTTGCGCTTTAACGGCAAAGAGACCATGGTGACACGCGTCTTTGGTCGCCTCACTGCGTGGCAGAACTGGATTTTTGTACGCCCGAACGCCAGCGGCGAACGCGGCGCTTTGAAGCTGTATGGCAAAGGCGAAAAAGCTGCTTTTGATATGAACCGCGTTTAATTATTTTTTAGAAGGAAATCATCATGTCCGCTATCGACTACCAAGAACTGATCCCCAACAATGTCAATTTGTCAGAAGACAAAACCCTCAAGCGTGCGCTGGAGCATTGGCAGCCAAACTATGTGCAGTGGTGGAAGGACGTGGGACCTAAAGACTCGAACGAGAGCGAGGTGTACCTGCGTACTGCTGTCAGCGTTGACCCGCAAGGCTGGGCGACCTTTGGTCACGTGAAGATGCCTGACTACCGCTGGGGCATTTTTATGAACGATCAGATTGCTGATCGCAAAGTTGGCTTTGGCGAGCAACTCGGTCGTGACGTCTGGCAAGAAGTGCCCGGCGAGCACCGTGCAAACTTGCGCCGCATCATCGTCACGCAAGGCGACACCGAGCCCGCATCGGTCGAGCAGCAGCGCCACTTGGGGCTGACCGCACCGTCGATGTACGACCTGCGCAATTTGTATCAAGTCAATGTCGAAGAAGGCCGTCACCTATGGGCGATGGTGTTTTTGCTGCACAAATATTTTGGCCGCGATGGCCGCGAAGAAGGCGATGCGCTGCTTGACCGCCGCTCGGGCGATGCGAACAATCCACGCATCTTGGGTGCATTTAATGAACAAACACCCGATTGGTTGTCGTTCTTCATGTTCACTTATTTCACAGATCGTGATGGGAAATTTCAACTTGCCGCCCTTGCAGAGAGCGCATTTGATCCGCTCTCACGCACCACTAAATTCATGCTGACCGAAGAAGCGCACCACATGTTTGTGGGCGAGTCGGGCATTAGCCGCGTCGTGCAGCGCACTTGCCAAGTGATGAACGAGCTAAAGACCGACGATCCTGCCAAGCTGCGTGCGGCTGGCGTAATTGATTTGCCCACCGTGCAGCGTTACCTCAATTTCCACTACAGCGTGACGATTGATTTGTTTGGCGCGGACGAGTCCAGCAATGCAGCGATCTTCTACAACTCAGGTCTCAAAGGACGCTACGAAGAGACCAAACGCACCGACGACCATCGCCTGACAAACCAAACCTACAAAGTCTTGGAAGTGAAGAATGGCACGCTGCAAGAGAAAGAAGTGCCGATGCTGAATGCGCTCAACGAAGTGCTGCGCGACGACTACATTACTGACTCTGTAGCGGGAGTAGAGCGCTGGAATCGTGTGATTACCAAGGCGGGCATTGATGCCAAGTTGACCGTGCCGCACAAAGCCTTCAACCGCAAAATTGGTGCGCTCGCAGGACTCAAGCTATCGCCACAAGGTCAGGTCGTCAGCGATGTTGAATTTGCCGCCAATCAAGACAAGTGGTTGCCAAGCGCGAGCGACCGAGCTTATGTGGCCAGCCTGATGGGGCGTGTGGTCGAGCCAGGTAAGTTTGCCAATTGGATTGCGCCACCCGCGCTGGGCATCAACCGCCAGCCTGTAGACTTTGAGTATGTTCGCTTTCACTAAACATCCTCACTAGATAACTCGCTATGCCACAAATCGTCATTCACCAGCATCTGATCGATCCTGAGATTTGCATTCGTTGTAACACCTGCGAGGCGATTTGCCCCGTGGGTGCGATCACGCATGACTCACGCAACTACGTGGTCAAGGCCGACATCTGCAATAACTGCATGGCTTGCATCCCGCCTTGTCCAACGGGTTCGATTGACAACTGGCGTGACGTACCAAAAGAGCAGGCGTATTCGATTGAAGCGCAACTAGGTTGGGATGAACTGCCTGCTGCTCTAGAGGGCATATCTGCTCTGGCTTCTGAGAGCCTTGCCCCTGCAAGCGCCAGTCCATCTGGCCTAGCGGGCAATACGCAAGTGGGAAGCATCATGGCGCCCCATTCAGCGGCGACGCCTGTCACCAACACACACACACCAAAAAATCCGATCACAGCCAAAGTAGTAGGCAACCACCGCGTCACGTTGCTGGGCACATCCAGCGACACGCACCACATCGTGCTCGACTTCGGTACGCAGCAGTTTCCCGTGCTGGAAGGTCAGTCCATCGGCATCATTCCTACGGGCGTGGATGCCAGCGGCAAAGCACATTACCCACGTCAGTATTCGATAGCATCGCCGCGTAATGGCGAGCGTGCAGGCTACAATAATCTCTCGCTCACCGTGAAGCGCGTACTCGCTGATCATGACGGCAAGCCCACAGTGGGCGTGGCTTCCAACTACGTGTGCGATTTAAAAGTGGGTGACGAAGTACAAGTCACGGGGCCCTTTGGTGCAAGCTTTTTAATGCCCAATCATGCGGGCAGCAACATCGTGATGATTTGCACAGGCACAGGCAGCGCACCGATGCGCGCTATGACCGAGTGGCGCAGACGCGAACGCACAGCGGGTACGCCGAACAGCGGCAAACTCATGTTATTTTTTGGCGCCCGAACCAAGGAAGAGCTACCGTATTTTGGTCCGCTACAAAATCTACCTAAAGACTTCATCGACATTCACTTTGCGTTTTCGCGTGCTCCCGATCCGCTAGGTCACGGCAGCAAACGTTATGTGCAAGATGTGATGCACGAGCAAGCCAGCAGTGTGGCTGCACTGCTCAAAGATGCGAATACCTACTTTTATGTTTGTGGACTCAAGAGCATGGAAACAGGCGTGTTAGATGCACTCAAAGACATTGCCACAAGCGCGAAGCTTGACTGGGCAAGGCTTCAGGACGAGATGCGTGTGCAGGGGCGGTTGCATTTAGAGACGTATTAAAGCACCTTCTAAAGCTTTAACTTCCCGCCACCTTCATGCGGTTAATCAGCACCGAGCCAATCGTCTTCGCGCCGTAGTTGTAGGTGTCTGCACCTACGGCTTGAATCCCTAGGAACATATCTTTCAAATTGCCCGCAATCGTGATTTCGTGCACGGGGTACGCGATGCGGCCGTTCTCCACCCAATAGCCGCTTGCGCCGCGTGAGTAGTCACCCGTGACGTAGTTCACGCCCTGCCCCATGAGCTCGGTCACAAAGAGACCTGTGCCTAATTTTTTGAGCATGTCATCCAAATCGTCCGCCGCTTTTGTTTTGGTGGATGTGAGGGTGAGGTTGTGCGAGCCGCCCGCGTTGCCTGTGCTTTTCATCCCGAGTTTGCGTGCCGAATAGCTGCTCAAAAAGTAGCCTTCAACTTTGCCATCCGTGACGATTTGACGCTTTTGCGTTTGCACGCCCTCTTCGTCAAACGGCGCGCTGCCTTTGCCTTTGAGTACAAACGGATCGTCTTCGATGTTGATATGTTGAGGCAGCACGAGTTTGCCCAAACTGCCTTCTAAAAACGTGGTCTTGCGGTACAGTGCACCGCCGCTGGTGGCTTGCACATAACCGCCCAAGAGCCCCACAGCCATGCTGGACTCGAACAACACGGCGCACGTGCGGGTGCTCAGTTTTTTGGCGTTGAGCCTAGAGAGCGCTCGCTCGGCGGCGTAGCGACCCACCGCCTCGGGGCTGGACATCTCAGTCGCATCGCGCATCGAGGTATGCCACGAGCCTTGCTGCATATCAGCACCCTGGCGTTTGGAGTTGGCAGCAATCGGTGCCACCGATAAGCTATGCCGCGAACTGGCGTAGCCGCCTTCAAATGCGATGTCGCTTCCACGCAAATGAGCTGCCCAAAAATGGCTTTGCTGCGCCGACACGCCTGCGCCCTCAGAATTGACCACGCGCTTGTCTGTGCCCATGGCCGCCGCCTCGCAGCTCAGTGCGAGCACGAGCGCTTGCTCGCTGGTCAAGTCCCACGGATGAAATAAATCAAGATCGGGTTGCTTGCCGTTTTTAAACGTGGCGTAGTCGCCAATCGCGGGCAAACCCGCCATATCGTCCGCCGCCGTAAAGCGGGCAATATCAAACGCCGCTTGCACGGTTTGCTTGACGGCGCTATCCGAGAAATCCGACGTGCTGGCGTTGCCACGGCGCTGCCCCACATACACCGTCACGCCTAGCGATTTGTCGCGGTTGCGCTCTACGTTCTCTAACTCACCAAGGCGGGCAGAAACCGATAGGCCGCAGCCCTCGGATGCTTCAGAAGCCGCATCGGTCGCGCCCAATTTTTTGGCATGTGCTAAGGCGCTATGCGTCAGCTCTTGAAAAAATGCGGGGGAGTAGCTAAAGCCGTGGAGCGGTGAACTTTGGAGCTTAGCTTGGAGGGATTTATTTGTCATGGCGTCAATTATCATTGGACTTATGACTGGAAAAATGAAAAAAGGTTACTACGTCAAAGGCCACTTTGTGGCCGATGGTAGTGAGCGCGACCTAGAACTCAAGCGCGAACGCAAGGCCGAGAGCCAAATCGACCCCGACAAACCGACTCGTACCGAGATGAAAGCCGTTAGCGATGCGCTGCAAAAACTCGGCGTTCAACTGATTTCGCTAAGGGACGATTTGCTCGCCTCACTCGACTTGCCCGAAACGCTGATCAAAGCGATTGATGAGCACAACCGCATCACGCACCGCGAAGGCAAACGCCGCCTTGTGCAGTTTGTGGGCAAGCTGATGCGCAAGCTGGACGACGAGCAATTAGCGGCGATTAATGCAGCGCTACGGGATCAAGCACGCGGTGTGCCACGTATCCCGAAAGCGAAGGTTGCAGACGAGTCTAGCGATGACTGATCTACTTGATCCCATCAAAATCGGCATCGTCTCGTGCAGCGACCGTGCCAGCACGGGCGTGTACGAAGACAAAGGTTTGCCTGCGCTCAAAGAGTGGCTAGGCAAAGCCATTAAGAACCCGATCACGTTTGAGGCGAGACTGATCCCCGATGAGCAAGCCGTGATTAGTCAAACGCTGATTGAGTTAGTGGACGCGGGCTGCTCGCTCGTACTCACCACTGGCGGCACTGGCCCCAGCCTGCGCGATGTCACTGTGGAAGCCACGCTGGCTGTGGCTCACAAAGAAATGCCTGGTTTTGGCGAGCAGATGCGCCAGATCAGTTTAAAGTTTGTGCCCACCGCGATTTTGTCGCGTCAAACGGCAGTGATTAGAGACAAGGCGCTCATCATCAATTTGCCGGGGCAACCTAAGGCGATTGCGGAGACCTTAGACGGCGGCATCTTTGCAGCAGTGCCGTATTGCGTCGATTTGATTGGCGGGCCGTATATCGAAACAGTTGACTCTGTGTGCAAGGCGTTTAGACCGAAGTCAGCGATCAGAACTCACTAGCAATAAGCAGCGCCATCGGTCAGCGAACTTGCAAGCCACGCCAGCCATAAACTTGCCAGTCGCTGCGCATCTGGTTATCTTGTCCACCGTAAATAACACGGCCTGTTGCTAAATGCGCACCAAAATCTTTGGCAAATTGCGCTAGTCCCTTGAAGTAATCACCATTGACGGTTGCGCCTGCTTTGATTTCGATCGCGTGAACTTTGCCCGCTTCCGGGATGAGTAAGTCAATTTCATGTCCGAGGGAGTCACGGTAAAAGTAAAGTGGCTCGGAATCACCGTGATGCCATTTTTCTTTTAGCGCTTCCATCACGATAAAGTTTTCAAAAAGCGCACCCCACAGCGGATCCCGCGTCACTTGATCAGCCTCGCGTAAGCCCAATAGCCACGCTGCCAATCCGACATCGTAAAAATAAAGTTTAGGACTACGAATGAGGCGCTTGCTGGTATTGGTAAACCAAGGTTGGAGCAAATAAACAATACAGCTGGTTTGCAGTAAATCTAGCCACGCTTGTGCAGTAGCATGTGCAATGCCCGCATCCATCGCCAAGTTACTGAGGTTGAGCAGCTGACCCGTTCGGCCTGCGCACAGCCTCACAAAGCGCTCGAACCGCTGTAAATCATGTACGGCGGTAAGCTCACGCAAATCACGTTCAACGTAGCTAGAAAAGTAATCTGCTAATGCTTGACTGGGATTGAGCTTGCGGTCGTGAATACGTGGATAAAAACCATTCAAGATGACTTGACTCGCCGTTTGCTTTTGGTAATTTGGGACTAAGCGGCACAACTCAGACAAGCTCATGGGTAAGAGGCGCAAGATGGCAGTACGACCTGCCAGTGATTGCGTGACACTGCGCATCAGCTCAAATTGCTGGCTACCCGTTAGTACAAAGCGGCCAGGCGTTGGATCGCTATCGACCATCGTCTGCAAATAGGAGGGTAGCTCTGGCACGCGCTGAATTTCATCAAAAATAGCTCCGCCTTGGTAGGTACTCAAGAAACCACGCGGATCGTTTTGCGCAAAGCGACGCACATCTGGATCTTCTAAAGAAACGTAGGGTTTGTTTGCACACTCTGTTTTTGCCAAAGTGGTCTTACCGCTTTGCCTAGGGCCAGTGAGCGTCACGACCGGGTACTTAGCGAGCGCTTGTTGAAAGAAAGGGGCAATGTCGCGTTGAATCATGCCCACATTCTAAATGAATGCCTACTCAAATTCCTGCAATTTCACAAAAATTTCGTGAAATTGCAGAAATTATTGCACGCTATTAAACCAACTACCCCTCTAAATCTTCGTCGGTAATGCCGTAAGCCGTGAAAGCCGCGCCGCTATTGACTTCCAGCGACACACCCTCTTTCGGCATGATGATGCGAGCAGGAATGCCCACCGCCGTTGCGCCCGCAGGCACAGGCTTAATCACCACCGCGTTGCTACCAATCTTGGCGCCATCGCCCACGGTAAAACCACCCAGCACTTTGGCGCCCGCGCTCACGACCACGTTTTTGCCAAGGGTTGGATGACGCTTCACACCTTTGTAGAGCGACGTGCCGCCCAGCGTGACGCCTTGGTATATCGTGCAGCCGTCGCCAATCTCGGCGGTCTCGCCCACCACCACGCCCATGGCGTGATCGAAAAAGACACGTTCACCCACGATGGCACCTGGATGAATCTCGATGCCCGTCAGCCATCGCGAAAACACTGAGAGGAAACGCCCAAACCACTTGATGCCAAAAATGTTGCTCATCCAGCAGGCATGCGCCACGCGGTGCAGCATCACGGCGTGCAGGCCTGGGTAGCACGTGAGCACCTCGAACCAATGGCGCGCTGCGGGGTCGCGCTCTAGGATGCAGGCAATGTCTTGTCGGATTCGTTTAAACATGAGTCGATTCTAAGAGCGCTGAGCCGCTCTGGCGATACCTCTGAGGATGTTTATTTCTTCGTCTCTCAGCTGGGCTCGATTAAAAATTTGCTGCATTCTTGGCAGCAGCTTCATAGGTAAGTTGGGGTCTAAATAGCCAATCTCAAGCATCATCTCCTCCCAGTGTTTGAGCAATCCAGCAATCTGCTTGGCATCTGCCATTTTTTTAGATTCGACGTGTGGATTGGCGGCATCCGTCACTGGATATTCTGGCCACGTTTTGGCTTGAATCAATTGCCACTCATACGCAATCAACTGAATCGCCGAAGCCAAATTGAGCGAACCAAACTTCGGGTTCGTCGGGATTTGCAGCGCTACATGGCAGCGGTACACGTCCTCGTTTTTCATGCCGTAGCGTTCGGAGCCAAATAGAAAGGCAATGCCAGTGTCGATGGAGTCAATGCTTGCATCGTTGCCGGCGGTAGCTACATTCCGCGCAGCAAACGCCTCCAGATGCTCTCTGGGCGCACGGGTGGGTGGGCCAAAATCGCGCGCTGTCATTGCCGTGGCGCACAAGTGCGTCATACCGTCCAGCGCTTCGTCTAGCGTCTCCACAATGCGGCATTTGTCGAGCACATCGTTGGCGCCGCTGGCACGCTGAATGGTCTCTTCGCGGCGCAGCACGTTTCCCCAGCGCGGCGCGACCAAAACCATGTCGTCAAAACCCATGGTTTTAATGGCGCGCGCAGCCGCCCCCACGTTTCCTGCGTGGCTGGTATTCATCAAGATAAAACGTGTCTGCATGAGCAATAAATCATAAAAATAGGTGGGGCAGGTAAAATGGTCGGTTATGACCCCTACAAGCAACATTCACCCCATGCTCAACATCGCCGTATCTGCGGCACGTGCTGCGGGGTCCATCATCAATCGCGCCGCGCTAGATATTGAGTCGGTGCGCATTTCGCAAAAACTAGCCAACGACTTTGTGACCGAAGTCGATCAAAACGCCGAAAAGGCAATTATCGAGACTTTGCTCACCGCCTATCCCACACATGGTATTTGGGCGGAAGAATCAGGTCAAGCGCACGGTAATAAAGATTCCGATTTCATGTGGATCATCGATCCGCTAGACGGCACGACCAACTTCATCCACGGTTACCCCGTGTACTGCGTCAGCATTGGTTTGGCGGTCAAAGACAAACACGGCAACCTCAAGATGGACCAAGCCGTGGTGTACGACCCCACGCGCAACGATTTATTTACCGCCTCCAAAGGCCGCGGCGCGTACATGAACGACCGCCGCATCCGCGTCTCCAAACGCATTGCGCTCAAAGACTGCTTGCTGACCACAGGCTTGCCATTCCGCGCAGGCGACGACCCTAAGCCAACACTCGCCATCTTGGGCGACGTGATGACCCACTGCGTTGCTATTCGTAGAGGCGGTGCGGCAGCGCTTGATCTGGCCTACGTCGCAGCAGGATTTTCAGATGGCTACTTCGAGACAGGCCTATTCCCATGGGACGTAGCGGCTGGTTCGCTCCTCATCACTGAGGCAGGCGGCTTGGTAGGCAACTACTCTGGTGAAGCGAACTTTTTAGAAGCCAAAGAATTGGTTTGCGGCAATCCGAAGGTTTATGGGCAACTCGTGGGCGTGCTCTCGAAGTATTCGGCTTTTACGGCCAAGTAAACCTCTTCACTCAGGCTTAAATCCTACGCCTTTTAATAGCTCAGCGTTTTCAGCAATATAGCTGTGGACGTACTTACGAAACTCTTCGATCGACTCCGTCACGGGCTCAATGCCAAGTTGCGCAAATGCACCTGATTTAGCCAACTGTCTGACGGCATCATTAGCTGCCGTATTCAGAATTTGCAAACGATCTTCAGGTGTCCCCTTGGGAGCCCAAATGCCGTACCACGACTCGGTGACGAATTTCGGATAACCGCTCTCTGCTGCTGTTGGCACGTTGGGCATGACGGAGCTGCGTTTAGCTGAAGTCACGATGATGGGTTTCACTCGCCCGCTCTTAGCCATGCCTTGAAGTGAAATGATGGAGTCAATCAATATTTGCGTATGCCCACCCGCGACGTCCGTCAGCGCAGGTGCTGTTCCTTTGTAAACAGCCGTCGTCAAATTGAGACTTCCCTGCTTGGCAAACATAAGCGTCCCTAGATGACTAGCTGCGCCTAGGGCGGGTAAGCCAGCCGTCCACTTGTCTGGGTTTTGCCTGGCGGCATCCATAACATCTTTGAGTTTTGCTTGCGGCAGACTTGGCGAAATCACCATAAGTAAGGGCGCCTCGCCAACACGAGCCACATACGCAAAATCAGTCGCAGGATCGTAAGGTGGATTGGCGTTAACTTGTTTAGCTAGCGCATGGGTCGAAGCTGAGAAGAGCAGCGTTAATCCGTCTGGCGGCGAAGTCTGAACAACTTTTCCACCGATAGACCCATTAGCACCTGCGCGATTTTCAACAATCACCGTGGCATTCATATTCGTTTGCATTTGCTTAGCAATGAGGCGCGCCGCATTATCTACTCCGCCGCCTGGTGCAAACGGCACAATCATTTTGATGGTTGCACCTATAGGGTATTTGGCTTGCGCGGTGACCACACTTGCGCACAGCAACAAAGCCAAACTCAAAACCAAACCAATCAGTTTTTTGATCGTCAAATTCATCATCATCTCCTTAAAAATTAATTACGGTAGCTTGCGCCCCAAGCCCTGGATCCGCCTAGCAAGGGTGCTTCAAGCGACGGCCCATGCAGCTTGGCATACGACTCAATCGTCTTCGTCATACGCGGCAGCAACCACTCAGTCACCGCATCGCTGGCTTCACCTGCTTGGATGCGCTCTAGGATCAGGCGCACCGCCTTTTCTTGCTCAGCGATAGGGCCAGGTTGCAACAAAAAATCGACTGTTGCAGTCGCGCCTAATCGTTCGCTTTCGGCCCACAAATAGTCCGCAATATCGCGCTCAAAATCTTCCAGCGTCACGCTAATGCCACTCATGCCGCACGAGCAGCCCAGTGCAATGTGCTGAGCCGACAGCCTATGCCACAGCGCGCCCAAATAGGCGGCTTTGGCAATGGCATCACGCTCAGTCATTTCAGCCAGCTCTGAGCGCATGGGTTGCAGCCGCATTGACAACGCCTTGCTCATCCAATACCACGCCATACAGTTTTTTAGCAGCCGCATAACTGACGTAGCCTTCACGCACATCGTGCGCTACCTTTTGTGCATCGCGTTTGAAAGGATTGCCAAAACCACCGCCGCCGCCAGAGAGCATCTTGTAGGCATCGCCTCGTTCCAGACGCACGTTGAAGATCTTTGCGTTCGGCAAATCGGTTTCCCATTCACCTTTGTGCCGAATCGCAATGCCATTACCCGCCGCTTCGCCGCCGCCATCCAGTCCCCAAGGCTTGCAGTGCATGCGGTCGATACGTGTTGTGACCGTGAACGGCGACAAGGCTTGCACCACCATTTCGGCACCTAGCCCACCGCGGTGCTCGCCAGCGCCAGCGCTGTCTTCTCGAATCTTGTAGCTCTCCACTAGCACAGGGTACTTGGCCTCTAACTGCTCAGTCGGGCTGTTGTGTGTATCACCGTCATTAATACAAACTGTGACCGATACGCCATCCTCCGATGATTTAGCGCCCCAGCCACCGCCAAGTGGACCAATGCCGACGATAAACAAACGTCCGTCTTCAGGAGAAATGCCGTGGATGTTCGGGAACACCAGATCGGCATGGTGGCCTGCAATCGTGCGATGCGGAATGGCAGGTGCGAGCGCTTTAAAAATTGTATCAATCACCGTCATGGGGAAAGTCATCCATACCCGCATTGGGTAAGGCCGCTCAGCACTAATCACTGTCCCCATGGGCATGATGACTTTGAGTGAGCGAAAGCTACCATCGTTGACGGGATAGTCGGTCGGCGTCGTGAGGCACTTGTAGGCAACCTGCGCACAAGCAATGCCCGTGGTGAAACCTGAGTTATAAAAACCTTTGACTTGCTTGCTCACGTCTGAGAGATCGACCTCCATCTCGTCACCTTTGACAGTGACCTTCACACGGATCGGGATGCGTTTACCGATCTCAAGCCCGTCGTCGTCCATAAAGGATTCGGCTGTGTACACCCCGTCTGGAATCGACAGTGTGTTTTGACGCGCCACGGCTTCAGACTGATCCATGATCTGTTGAATGGAAGCTTGCACATCGTGATTGCCATAACGCTGCACCAATTCCAAAAAGCGACGCTCGCCTGTCGTCACAGCCGTAATTTGAGCGCGCAGATCACCCATCGCACGCTCTGGCAAGCGCACGTTCATGGCAATGATGTCCACCAAGTCTTGGTTGACCTTGCCAGCGCTTTGATACTTCACGATAGGGATTTGAATACCCTCCGAAAAGATGTCAGTCGTAATTTGACCCAAACTGCCGCCAACATCCAGCCAATGCGCCATGCAGCAAGTAAAACCGATGAGTTCGTTCTCGTGAAACACGGGCATTGTGAACGTGAAGTGGTTCAAGTGACTACCTGTTGTGTAGGCATCGTTGGTCACCAAAATATCGCCTGGATGAATGTTGTCGTAACCAAAGTGACGTATCTTGGACTTGACGGTTTCTGACATGCCCCGAATAAACATAGGCAGACCCAAGCCGATGGAAACGGTGTCGCCTTCCTTGGTAAACAATCCCACCGTGAAGTCCAGCGCCTCATAAATGATGAGGTTGTAGGCCGTGCGCATCAGGTTGGTTTTCATTTCCTCCGTCACCGCGAATAAGCCATTGCGGATGATTTCGACAATGACGGGATCAACGACGCTAGTGGCATTGACTAATGAATCATTTTTGATACTCATGTGCGATCACTCCCGATAGAAATTTGAAGATTGCCGTAGAGATCAACTGTGACGGTATCGCCCGGTTGCACTACGGTTGTAGAAGCGTGCTCCTCCACAAGGGCAGGCCCATGAAACTTATTCCCGCTTTTAAGCAGCTCGCGCTTGTAAACAGCCGTCGAGACATACTGCCCTGCACTTCGAAAGTAAACAGGCTTATGCGTACGCAATGCATGAGTCTCGGGTTGCTCACTACCTGTGGCTACAACATTGCGTGGTGGTTTCTTCATGCGTCCCAAAACCGTGACGCGCAAGCTGACGATGTCAGCAGCCTCTTTTGGCGCGGAAGTTCCATAACGAATAGCATGCACTTCATCAAAATGATTCTTGATAGCTGTGCGGTCTTTAGCTTCAAAAAACTGATGTGCTAAATCAACCGTCACGGCGTGCTCTTGCCCAAAATACCGCATGTCTGCCGCACGTTCAAAAACAATTTCTTCAGGGCGGATTTCAGAAGTCGCAATAGCTGCACGACCCTCGTCCTCCATGACTTTGTAGATGGCTTCAATTTCGTCAAACGACATCCCATCGAGCCTTCGAAAAACCGAACGGACATAGTCATAGCGTAAATCGCTAAACAACATGCCGTATGCCGAAAAATAACCTGGTGCGTAAGGAATGAGAACCTTGCGAATACCCAGCTCCCGTGCAATCGCAGAGGCGTGTAGCGGTCCTGCACCGCCATAAACCACCATCGTAAAACTGCCCGCGTCCAGACCACGCTCGGTTGTCACAGCTTTCACCGCATGCGACATTTGTGTGACGGCGATGCGCAAGATGCCATCAGCAGCCTTTGTGGCATCTAGTCCTAACGGCTTTGCTATCTTTTCGTCCATGGTCGCTTTCGTGCGCTCAAGGTACAAGGGCATTTCACCACCCAAGAAGTTGTGCTCATCCAAACGGCCCAAAATCAAATTGGCATCTGTCACTGTCGGCTCTAGGCCGCCGCGTCCATAACAAACGGGCCCTGGCATGCTGCCCGCAGAGCGTGGCCCCACCCGCAAAGAGTTGCCAAGCTCAAGGCGTGCAATGCTGCCACCGCCCGTACCCACTTCAAAAATATCCATCATCGGGATTTGAATTGGTAGCGCTTTTTCATAGCCACCAATCAACGCACTGCCTGTAGTCAATGGTCTACCTTCGCTAATCACCCCCGCTTTAGCCGTTGTACCGCCCATATCAAAAGCAATCGAGTCCGGCATGCCAAGCTGTGCACAAATCGCCTGCGCCCCAATCACGCCCGCGGCGGGTCCAGACTCCAACATACGAACACAGTCGCGCCTTGCATGTTCAACGGGGAACAAGCCCCCAGTTGATTGCACCGCGTAGAAATCACCCTCAAAACCCTTTTGCGCTAAGTGCTGCTCCAACTCGCCCAAGTAGGCCGATACACGAGGACCCACATATGAGTTAGCCACCGCTGTGGATACACGTTCAAACTCGCGGTATTCCTGCGACAGCTCGTGGGATGCCGTCACAAACGCGCCTGGAATTTCTTCTTGCAAAATGGCTTTCACTCGGCGTTCATGATCGGGATTACGGTACGAGTGCAGCAGCAGCACAGCCACCGCTTCAACATGCTTAGCCTTCAGCTCGCGTGCCAGCTCGCGGACAGCCTTTTCATCCAACGGCTTGTGCAATGAACCATCTGCACGCAACCGCTCAGATACCTCATAACGGAGCGAACGCGGCACCAGCGGCTCGTGCTTGGAGAAAAACAGGTTGTAAGCATCAGGACGGTTGACACGTCCAATCTCATAAATATCTCGGAAACCTTCGGTAATTAAAAGCGCCGTCTTCGCGCCCGTGCGCTCAAGTAATGTATTGATGGCAATGGTGGAGCCGTGCAAGAACAGATAACCGTTCGTGAGGTCAACACCAGCTTCACTCAAAGTGTTTTGAATGCCATCCACCAATTTGCCGTGCGTGGACAAGGCTTTACCAAACGATATTTTTCCAGTGGCCTCATCGAAGCACGCCATATCCGTGAACGTACCGCCAATGTCTACTGCCACGCGTAGCGAAGCTTGTTTGGATGATCCCTGTTTATTTGCCTGTGTCATTTATGACTCCTGTTATGCCGCATCGACGACGCGGTTGCGTAATGTCCCCAGTCCTGTGATTTCGATTTCGATCGCGTCACCCGCTTTCATGTAAACAGGCGGTTCACGGCGATCGCCCACACCGCCAGGTGTGCCCGTCGCAATCACATCACCTGCTGAGAGCGGGGTGAAACCAGAGACATATTCAATGATCACAGGCAAGGTAAAAATTAAATCGGCAAGCGATGCGTGCTGCATCACTTCGCCGTTGAGCCTCGTCTCTAGGGTGAGGCGATTCACATCGGGGATTTCCTGTGTCGTCGCCATAAATGGTCCAAACGGCCCCGTCAATGGAAAGTTTTTGCCTGGAATCCACTGATGCGTATGACGCTGCCAATCACGCGCCGTGCCATCGTTAAAGCAGGCATAACCTGCAATGTGGTCAAACGCATCGGTTTGCTTAATGTTTCGCCCGCCTTTGCCGATGATGATGGCGAGCTCGCCCTCAAAGTCAAACCGCGTGGTCGTTGCTGGACGCGGTAGCGGTGCGTTGTGCGCCGAGAGACTATCCACAAATCGCGTGAAGATGGAAGGGTGCTCGCTATCCGCACGCTTGGTTTCAGCAACGTGGCTTTTGTAGTTCAAACCTACGCACAAAATCTTGCCAGGATTAGGAATGACGGGTAGCAAACGAGCCTCGCTTGCTTGCACTTTGCGTCCTTGCTGGCGAGTGACGGCGTTTAACTCACCCAGCTTATTCGCCGCAATCGCTGACTTCAAATCAGGATATTGCGCCTGAAAACTAGCAGGCACTTGTAGCCATGTCTGCTCGCTTTCCCAGACCCCATAAGTTGAATGACCACTTGACTCAAAACTAACGAAGCTCATTTCTTTTCCTTTGTTTGTGTACGGATGAGTGGGAGTCTAGGAAGATTCAATCCATCTGTATAGAGTCAATTCAGAGATTTCAGAAGTGCCATAATTAGCATATCAGGAGACGGCCATGCATATCAATGATTTCAAGCTATTTCTAGAGGTAGCCGAACTAGGCAGTTTTACTAAAGTGGCTGCTGGCAGGCAGACGGTACAGTCGCACATCAGTCGTCAAATCAGCGAGCTTGAACGGTCTTGCGGCGGAAATCTGTTTCGCCGAACAGGGCGTGGTGTCGTACTCACAGAGTTTGGTCAGCATGTTGAAACCCGAGTGCGAACGTGGGTCAAAGACAGCGAAGAGCTATTTGCTGACATTCAGCAAACCTCCAAAGTGCCGATGGGCGTGGTCAAGATTGGCGTGCTTCCGTCCGCTGCACACCCACTCTTGACCCACGTGTTCAAACGTTTACATACCGAGTATCCGAAGATCAGATTGAACATCCGTGAAGGACAAGGCGGTGAGTTGGATGCCTTGCTTGACACAGCCAGTGTCGATCTCGCCATTCTTTTTCGTTACCAAAAACCGACAGGGGCGGACGAGTTTTTACTCGGGACAGCAGACACCTATTTAGTCTTTAACCCCGATCTACCGCACGCTTTCGCAGACAAGATTGATTTCAAGCGGTTAGAAAACCTGCCACTGGTATTGCCACGGAACTCATCGCACTGGCGTGCCATTCTTGACGAAACCGCTCGCAGCAAAGGCATTCATTTATCCGTTGTGCTTGAAGCGGACTCACTGCGTGTTCAAAAAGAAATCATTGCTGCAAACTCCCACCTCTATGCGTTACTAGGTTCTTTCTCAATAGACGAAGAGTGGCGCTCAGGTCGCCTGCGCGCCACCAAAATCGTTAATCCAGAGCTGAAGCGCTACGTCACACTGGCGTCTCCCAAGCAAGGGCCATCAACCGTAGCCACCCGCATCGTGGCAAAAATAATCAAAGAGACTGTCCATGAATGGAACGGGCAATTAAACATGCCGCCAAGCAGCGCCATACAAGCTATCAATAAGCGTCAACGATAATCTGACCACTGTTGCTCATTGCCTTGTAGCTACCGATTTAACCTTAAAAATTGTTATGGATTTATCCCATCACACCCCCATGATGCAGCAGTATCTGCGCGTCAAGTTGGAGTTCCCTGATACGCTGGTGTTCTACCGCATGGGGGATTTTTACGAGCTGTTTTTTGATGATGCCAAGCGTGCGGCGCGGCTGCTCGACATCACGCTCACGCAGCGCGGTTCGTCTGCTGGCGAGCCCATCGCCATGGCTGGTGTGCCTTTCCACGCGGTCGAGGGCTATCTTGCCAAGCTAATTCGTGCGGGTGAGTCGGTGGCGATTTGCGAGCAAATGACTGCACCCACGGGCAAAGGCATCGTCGAGCGCAAGGTGATTCGCGTGGTGACGCCCGGCACGCTGACGGAGAGCGAGCTGCTTAGCGATAAAACGGATACGGTGCTGCTCTCGATCCATGCTGAAAAATCGACGATTGGACTTGCTTGGTTGTCGCTCACACAAAACCAGATTCAATTGGCGACTTGCAAAGCGGATGCATTGAGCGACTGGCTAACGCGTATTGCACCTTCAGAGTTGATCGTCAGTAGCGACGCCCCTGACCGCGCAAAAGATGCTCTGCAAGCCATACTGGATAAGGCTTCCAGCAGTACCAAATTTACACTCACACAGCGTCCTGCTTGGCAGTTTGATGCGGCGCTTGGCAACCGCAAACTGTGCGAGCAGCTCAAAGTAGCGAGCTTGGAAGCGTTCAATGCTGACGCGCCTGCGCTTGAATCGGCGCATGCGGCAGCTTCCGCGCTTTTGGCTTATGCCGAGCACACGCAAGGTCGGCTGCTCTCGCATTTACAGTCGCTGGTCGTCGCAAAAGATGGTGCATTGATTGCCCTGCCTGAAACCACGCGGCGCAATTTGGAACTGACGCAAACGCTGCGCGGCGAGACGGGCGCTGATGCACCGACGCTGTTTGCGCTCTTGGATACCTGCATGAGCGGGATGGGCTCTAGAACGCTCAAAACATGGCTGCTGAATCCCGAGCGTTCGCGCATTGCCGCGAATCAGCGCTTGGATGCGATAGAAGCGCTCGCCTCAATCTATAAGCATTTGCGTGAGCAATTGAAAGGCATCAGCGATGTGGAGCGCATTACGGCTCGGGTGGCGCTGCGGCAAGTGCGTCCACGTGAATTGGCAGGTCTGCGGCAAACGCTGGCAGCACTTCCCAGCCTCAGACTTGCGCCAGAAGTTTGCACAGCAAGCGCTTTGCTAAGCCATATCCAGCAAGGCCTGCAGGACAGCCCTGCCACACGCGCAGTCCACATGCGGCTTGCAGCAGCGATTGCCGAAGAGCCTGCGCTTTTGGTGCGCGATGGCGACGTCATAGCTGATGGCTTTGATGCCGAGCTGGATGAGCTGCGAGGTATCAGCGAGAACTGCGACGCGTTTTTATTAGACCTAGAAGCACGGGAAAAAGCACGAACAGGCATCGCCAATTTGCGCGTGCAATACAACCGCGTGCATGGTTTTTATATTGAAGTCACGCAAGGCCAAGTGGACAAAGTGCCAGCGGATTACCAGCGCCGCCAAACCTTAAAGAACGCCGAGCGCTACATCACACCCGAGCTAAAAACCTTTGAAGACAAAGCGCTTTCGGCACAAGACCGCGCACTTGCCCGCGAAAAAATCTTGTATGAACTCTTGCTGGATGAACTACAAGACCATCTGCAAGCCTTA
This sequence comes from Comamonadaceae bacterium, assembly GCA_947450645.1. Classification (GTDB taxonomy): domain Bacteria; phylum Pseudomonadota; class Gammaproteobacteria; order Burkholderiales; family Burkholderiaceae_C; genus JASGCK01. The sequence goes on from CANFWH010000002.1 coordinate 117,517, forward strand.
TCCAGTGTGGCCTACAGCTTAGGTAGCTTGGATGCGCTGTGCGCTCTAACCGAGCGTTCCCAAACGCTAGAGTGGTCGCGTCCGCGCTTTGTGGACTATCCATGTTTAGAGATTGAAGCAGGTCGTCATCCCGTGGTGGAAGCGCGGCTCGCCATGAGTGGCAAGTCGTTTATCGCCAACAACACCGCTATGTCCGCCAAGCAACGGATGCAAATCATCACGGGCCCCAACATGGGCGGCAAGTCCACCTACATGCGGCAAACGGCGCTGATTGTGCTGTTGTCCAGCATCGGCTCGTATGTGCCCGCCAGCGGTTGCACACTTGGCCCCATTGATGCGATCCATACCCGCATTGGCTCGTCAGACGATCTGGCGAACGCGCAGTCCACCTTCATGCTGGAGATGACCGAGGCCGCGCAAATCCTACGAAGCGCCACACCTGAGTCTCTCGTGTTGATGGACGAAATAGGACGCGGCACATCGACGTTTGATGGTCTCGCACTGGCAAGCTCTATCGCCAAACACTTGCATGACCAATGCCAAGCATTTACGTTGTTTGCAACGCATTATTTTGAGTTGACCGAGTTCCCAGCTGATCACAAAGCTGCGCAAAACGTTCACGTGAGCGCAGTGGAAAATGCAGGCAAGGGAGCCATCGTCTTCCTCCACGCGATTGAAGCTGGACCTGCCAGCCGCAGCTACGGCGTGCAAGTGGCTGCACTAGCTGGTATGCCAAACGCCGTACTGCATCAGGCACGTCATGCTCTGCAAAGCCTTGAGGAGCGTGCCTTGCAAGCAAATGATCAAAATGATTTGTTTGAAGCTGCACCCACGCAAGCCCTACAAATTGACGATGCCGCGCAGAAGCTGAAGGCGGCGTTAGGTGCGATTGATCCCGATAGCCTCACGCCGCGCGAGGCGCTGGATGCGCTGTATCGGCTCAAAAAACTGCAAGCCGATTAATCAAGCTGCTTGCAAGCGCTCCAGCAGTAATTTGCGACAAGTTGCCAAGTCGTAATCGCTGGTATTAAAGGCAATATCCGCACGGGCATAGAGCAGCTCGCGGGTTTGCAAAATACTTTTTAAATCATCAATCGCGGCGCGTTGCGTGGTGCGCGTCGCCGCCATCGGGCGGTTGTCGCCTTGGGCGCGAACTCGGCTGAGGTGATCTAAAGGCTTGGCTTGCAGCCACACGGTGGTGCACTGCCGCAGCAAGAGTTCAAACGAATCGCCATCTGTCACCACGCCGCCTGGGGTGGCAATCACGATGGGCTCTTTTAAAGCGACGATTTCACGAATCGCTTGGCGCTCGAAACGCCTGTACGCCGCGTCGCCATAGAGGTTGTAAATCTCTGGCAGGCTAGAGCCAGCAAGGCGCTCAATCTCGCGGCTGATTTCAACAAAACGGAATCCGAGGCTCTTGGCAAGTAACGCCCCCAGCGTACTTTTGCCCGCACCGCGCAGGCCAATCAAAGCAATGCGTTGCTGGCGCTGGCTACCTGCCGCTTTGCTGCTCAGAGCCGTTGGAGACGCTTTCTCTTGCATCGTCTCACCCAGTAATTGGGGCACGGACACATCAAACGCCTTGGCAAGCTCAACCAAAATAAGCACCGAGACGTTACCCGTGCCGCCCTCTAAATTTGCCAAGTGCCGCTCGGAAATACGCGCCGCTTGGGAAAGTTGCTTGCGCGTCATGCCGATTTTGGCACGCAGCGCACGCACGCGCTCGCCAAGGGCGACTAAGAAGGGGTGGCGGCTATCCGTCATCTTTAATGCAATTTGCTTCATAAGGGTGCGATAGTAACATTGCACAATGCTGCATTCACTGCCGAGCACAACTCACACAAGGACAGACCCGATGACCGAACTTCTCTCGAACTATTTAGGCGGCACACCCGTCATGGGCTCTGGCGCAGGCACGCCGTTATTTGACCCCGTGCTGGGCAACGAACTCGTGCGCGTCGATGCCACAGGATTGGACTTAGCCGCAGGCTTTGACTTTGCCAGACGCCAAGGTGGGCAAGCCTTGCGAGCCATGACCTACCGCGAGCGTGCCGCCATGCTTGGCGCCGTCGTGAAGGTCTTGCAAGCCAATCGCGATGCCTACTATGACATCGCCATGCAAAACAGTGGGACGGTTAAAAACGATTCTGCCGTTGATATTGACGGCGGCATTTATACGCTGGGTTACTACGCTAAATTGGGTGAGTCGCTGGGCGATCAAAAATATCTGCTGGATGACGAGCCCGCGGCTTTGGGCCGCGACAAGGAAAAGGGCGTCGCCTTTGTCTCGCAGCATATCCTCACGCCTACGCACGGGGTGGCGCTTTTGATCAATGCCTTTAATTTCCCGTCTTGGGGTCTGTGGGAAAAGGCCGCGCCTGCGCTGCTGTCTGGCGTGCCCGTCATCGTTAAACCTGGCACCAGCACAGCTTGGCTGACGCAGCGCATGGTGCGCGATGTGGTGGAAGCGGGCGTGCTACCCGCAGGTGCGCTCTCCGTCATTTGCGGCTCTAGCGCAGGTTTGATGGATCAGCTCAAAGCTTTCGATGTGGTGTCTTTTACCGGCTCAGCGGATACGGCCAAGGTCATCCGCTCGCACCCTGCGGTGACCGAACGCTCGGTGCGCGTCAATATCGAGGCCGATAGCGTGAACAGTGCTTGGTTGTTGCCCGATGCAGATGCCAGTAGCGATTCATTCAAATCTTTGGTGCGCGAAGTGGTGAATGAGATGCGCGTGAAATCGGGGCAAAAATGCACGGCGATTCGCAGGATCTTCGTGCCAGAGGCCATATACAGCGTGGCTTCCGAGGCGATTAGTGCCAAGCTTGCTCTGCTTGCAGTTGGCAACCCGCGCAACGAATTGGTGAAGATGGGCTCGCTGGTGAGCCGCGCACAATTCAATACCGTCCAGCAAGGACTTGCGCATTTAAAAACGCAAGCTGAAACATTATTTGATGGCAGCACGCTGTCACTCGTCGATGTCGATCCTGCTGTGGCCTGCGTGATGGCCCCGACGTTACTCGGCGCTCGTGACCCCAATAGCGATCTCATTCACAACACCGAAGTTTTTGGTCCTGTGGCGACGCTTGTTCCATACAAAGACTTGGCGCACGCCAAAGCTTTAATCGCACGCGGCGAGGGTTCTTTGGTCGCATCAGTTTATTCGGGCGACACGGCGATGGCCTCAGAGGCCTCACTGGATATAGCTTTCGCCCATGGCAGAGTACATGTCATTACGCCTGATGTGGCGCAGATTCATACAGGTCACGGCAACGTGATGCCTCAAACTTTGCACGGCGGTCCTGGTCGTGCGGGCGGCGGCGAAGAGCTAGGCGGCAAGCGCGGCCTTGGCTTTTATCACCGCAGAAGCGGCTTGCAAGTCTCTCAATCCATCGCCAACACCATGAAGGTTTCAACATGAACGCTACTCTATTCAATTTTGCAGAGCACATTTTTTCGCTCAATAAAAGCCGCGCCAGCAAGCTCGCGTTTATTGACGACACACGCACGCTCACCTACGGCGAACTAGAGCGGCAAGCACGCCGCACAGCGGCAAGCCTTATCCAGCTTGGCCTTCGGCGCGAAGAGCGGGTGTTTGTTTTGATGCACGACAACGTGGACTGGCCCGTCGCATTTTTGGGTTGTCTATACGCAGGCATCGTCCCCGTCGCCGTCAATACGCTGTTGCCAGCGGACGATTTGGCGTACATGCTGGAACACTCTCGCTCTCGCGCCGCGATTGTGTCCGAGGCGCTCTTGCCGACGTTTAATGAGGCGCTTGCTAAGGCATCGGCCCACGAAGTCCAGCACACGCTCATTTCAAAGCCCGCCCTCTCGCAAGCCTTTCTGGATGAGGCCTGCGAGCCAATGGCAAGCCCAGCGCCCACACACCCAGACGACATCGGGTTTTGGCTTTATTCATCGGGTTCAACGGGTAAGCCCAAAGGCACGGTGCACACGCACGCCAATCCGTATCACACGACCGAACTCTTTGGCAAAGCGGTGCTGGGTATTCAAGAGTCCGACGTGCTGTTTTCTGCTGCCAAATTATTTTTTGCCTATGGCCTTGGCAACGGACTGTCGTTCCCGCTAGCTGTTGGTGCAACGGTGATCTTGTTCGCCGAGCGTCCTACGCCCGATGCCGTATTTAAACGCTGGACGGGCGCTACGCCTGTGCTGGCAGGATTGAAACCTACCATCTTTTTTGGCGCACCCACAGGCTTTGCGGGCATGCTGGCCGCGCCCAACTTGCCTGCCAAGTCAGAGGTTGCACTGCGTATGTGCTCGTCGGCTGGCGAGGCCTTGCCACGCGATATTGGCGAGCGCTTCACAAAGCATTTTGGCGTGCAGATTGTGGATGGCATTGGCTCGACTGAGATGCTGCACGTATACCTATCCAACCGCCCAGACGATGTGCGCTATGGCACGACGGGCAAAGCGGTCGCGGGCTACGAGCTCTCGCTACGGGATGACGCTGGCAATGAAGTGGCGGACGGCGAAGTGGGTGATCTCTACATCCAAGGCCCAAGCGCGGCGCTGATGTATTGGACGCGCCGCGATAAAAGCGCCGAAACCTTCCAAGGCGCGTGGCTTAAGAGCGGTGACAAATATGTGCGTGATGCGGATGGCTATTACACCTACTCAGGCCGCAGTGACGACATGTTCAAAATCAGCGGTCAATACGTCTCGCCATTCGAGGTGGAGTCCACATTGATGCAGCACAGCGCGGTGTTGGAAGCAGCAGTCGTAGCGGTTCTAGACGAAAATGGTCTGACTCGCGCCAAAGCGTATGTGGTTTTAAAAGCAGGACAGACGGCGAGCGATGCACTCAACACGGAGTTGCAAGCGTTTGTGAAATCAAAGCTTGCACCGCACAAATATCCACGTCAAATTGAATTTATTGCCGAGTTGCCGAAAACGGCGACGGGGAAGATTCAGCGGTTTAAATTGCGTGTGGTGCCTCCGACAGGAATCGAACCTGTATCTAGCGCTTAGGAGGCACTCGTTCTATCCATTGAACTACGGCGGCAAAATGGTTTTTGCAATTGCGTGATTTTAGACGCTCCACAACTAAGCAGTTGCTTGCGCGGTGTAGCGTATCAGCACTTCCAAGAGTTCATCTTCAGAATACGGCTTGCCCAAATATTCATTCGCGCCAAGCTCTTTGGCATGATCGCGATGTTTGTCGGCAATGCGCGAGGTAATCATCACCACTGGCAAGTGGCTCAGTCGCTCTGACGCACGAATGCTACGCAACAACTCAAAGCCATCCATGCGTGGCATTTCTACATCCGACAATACGAGCGCTGGGATCTCTAGGCGCAGCGTATCCAAAGCTTGGCGTCCATCTGCCGCGACAACAACGCGATAACCTTCGCGCTGCAAGAGGCGCTGCAAGACACGGCGCATCGTGATGGAGTCATCCACCACCATCACCAAAGGCGCTTGAGATGCGCTTTGTGCAGCGTTTTGCATCTCGGTATTGATTGCTTGCTCCGCCACTGGCATGGAAGCCCCATCAGCAAGCCGCGGCCCATAAACAGCGGCCAATGCGACAGGGTTGTAGATCAGCACCGTGGGCCCTGTGGGCAGTACGGTCATGCCAGACAAGCCTGGCATCTGCGCAAGCTGTGTCCCTAAGTTTTTAACCATCACCTCTTGGTTACCCAGCACCTCATCCACATGCAGAGCAATAGTTTGACCCGCACTTTGCAAAAGCATGACGTTTTGCGTGGGCTGCTCGAGAACTGAACTAGGTGTTTTATATTGCAGTAAATGGCTGAGGCCATAAAATGGATAGGCTTGATCGCCGTGGGTAAAAGATTTTTTCTCTTGCGCTTTCAAGATTTTTTCTGGTTTCACACGCACAATGGTGCTCACTAAATTACCAGGAATGCCTGTCATTTGTGAGCCCGTGCGAACCAGCACAATTTGTGTTACGGCCGTAGTTAGCGGCAAAATTAACTTAAACGATGTACCTGTACCTTGCGTCGTGGCGACTTCGATACGCCCGCCCAGTGCCAACACTTGACTGCGGACCACGTCCATGCCAATGCCACGTCCCGCTAGCTCGGACACTTCGGCTACGGCACTAAGACCTGACATAAAGATCAACTCAGCTGGATCCGCATTGAGCTGAGACTGCCCTAATCTCGCGCGCGCCTTGCGTAGCAGGGCATCATGGTCGATGCCATCTCCATCGTCTTGCAAACCCACAATCACGTCATTACTTTGCTGACTTAATTGAATCGTGATTTGTCCTTGTACAGGCTTGCCTTTGGCTTCTCGCTCAGCTGGTAGCTCAATACCATGGACCACGGCATTGCGTAACAAATGTTCAAAAACAGGAAGCATACGCTCCAGCACTGAGCGATCCATTTCTTGTGCGCCATTTTGAATCGTGAGCTCGATTGTTTTTCCAAGCTCGGCGCTAGTCATGCGCACGAGGCGATGCAGCCGCTCACCCACAGAGTCAAAATCAACCATGCGTGTTCGCAACAAGTTGCGTTGTAAATCTCTGGTTTGGCGCAACTGCGCCGCCAAATCATCTTCGGTGGTGTTGAGACTACGCTGTAAGCCGCGCTGCAAAGTTGAGATGTCACTCAGCGCTTCGGCCATAAAACGCGTGAGCTCTTGCGTTCTTGTAAAGCGATCTAGCTCGAGTGGATCAAAACTATTGGCAGCGTCGATCACCTGCGCCTGACGAGACTGCATTTGTGACTCGGTTTGAAGTTCCATTTCACGCAGTTGATCACGCAGACGCTGCACTTGCAAACCCATATCCGATAAGGTGCGCAGCGATCTGATGATTTCTGCTTCCATGCGCGACCGCGCAATCATTAGCTCACCCGTTTGGTTCACTAATCGATCCACCGTGTTCGATTGCACGCGGATCGTCTCGCCACTCGGCACAGCGACAAAAGGCTGCGGCTGTACAGCCGATTGAACCCTCTGCTGCAAAGACTGCGTTGGCTGCACCGATGGCGCAACCATTTGGTCATAGGCTTGCAAAAGACGAGCGAGCTGATCGTCGCTAGGCTTGCCGCTAATCGCTTCAATCTGTGACTCAAGGTCGTGTGCGCGCTCGGCCAAGGATTGTTCGCCCACCAATCTCGCGCTGCCCTTAAGCGTATGCAACGTCCGCAGAGCTTGCGCTTTATCCCAGGTACGTAATGCCGCCCCGAGCTCGGGGATAAGTTGCGCTGACTCTTCTTCGAAAATAGTCTTCACCTCTGAATCAACACTAGTAACCAAAGGAGCGGACTGAATGGGCGTCAGTTCAGTAGGCGCAGATGCAGGAGCCGGCGCTATAGGCCGTGCATCCAAATAAGCCTGTAATTTATCTATCAGCGACACATCGGTCGTTTTTAAAAACCCTGCAGCAAATTGATGGAGCAAGCGTCTGATTTCGTCTGCCGCATTCGCTAGTGTTTGCGCCAAATCAACCGAATACACCTCCTGCGTCTGAGCTCTTTCAATCAGACGTTCCGTCAATTTAGCAAGCTGCGCACAACTCTCAAAACCAACCGTTGCCGAGCTTCCTGCCAATGCATGTGCCCACGTCAATGCTTGGCTCGGAACAGGCTGGGTCTCGTCCAAGGTCCATTCCGACAGGGCTAGCGCCAGTTGACGCGACCACTCATCAGTCTCATTGAGGTAAGCTTGATACAGTGGAATGGAAATTTGTAGATCACCAATCGTTTTTGTTTGCGCATCGACGGCTTCATCCACTCCCAAAGGTTCAGCAGGGAGATCCAAAAAGTCAGCTGGAGGTAAATCAAAGGCGGCTGGAATGGACTGTGTGGACTCTAGAGCCTTCAGACCATCTCTTAGTGAATCTAATTGCCAATCGATGCCCGATGTGTCGAGTGCCGAGCCATTGGCTGCATGCTGCGCTTGCATATGATGCGTCCAATCTTTCATGCGCACTATTTGATCGGCGCAAAGCTGAAATGCGCCTGAGCTGAGCTGTTGCTGCTGTGCGAGCTTATCGTTGAGATATTGCTCCAACAGCCAAGCCGACTCACCAAAATCGGGCAAGCCAACAACCCTTGCACCGCCTTTTAAAGTATGAAAGGCGCGCCGAATCGCGATCAAAGTTTCAACATGTTCAGGTTGCTCAGATAGTTGCACAAGATCGAGATGCGCTTGTACGAGCACCTCTTGCGCCTCCATTAAAAAGATGTACTCGATAGATTCCTCTTGCTCTGACTCCGGCATAGCCATTCGCTCAGGCACAGGGTGCGCTAAGGATGATGCCGCTTGATAAGCCAGTTCGGGCTTATGTGCCCACATGCTCAGCATAAGTCCAAGGCCTGCCAAATCAGCGGCGAGTTGCTTTTGCATGGGTGCATCCATGATCTGCGGACTTTGTATCAACGCTTCTATTTTTGTTTCAACAGGTAAAGCGGCATTGGCAAAATCCTCCAGCTTCAAGGAGCGTGCAATCTCACGTATTTGCTGCAATTTGGATGGTACAAGCAACAGTTCGGAGGTGTCGTGCGGACTCGTCCATAGGCGCTCAAATACACTTTCAATTTCCGTCAGTTTTTGACCTAACACGTCGGTGGTACTCGTCATGGCTTGCACCCAGTCTTGACGCCGCTGTAGCTCAAGCATCCATGGATCAAATGCGCCAAGGGTCTGTCCGTTTCGCAAGTGTTCGAGTCGCCTGACTAGATCCAGCAAATGATGCTCGGTATCTGCGTCGTCACGTCCCTTCATATCAGCAAGCATGGAGCTCAAGATGAGGAGTAAGGTTGCCACCTCAACTTGCACATCGCGCTTTGCGCACTGCTGCGGATCAGACACGATGCTATGAAATGCTTGACTGAGCCTGCCTGCGATGGGATGCAGCGCTTCGAGTGACTGTCCCATTTTGTCAAACGACATGGCCAAGTCCGTCGTTTTAATAGTCGACGTATTTGCGGGCTGCACAGCACAAAAATCACTCCACATTTGCTTCGTCGCCGTTGCCGTGGTTTGAGCCTTCATCAGTAGCTCACGGGCTTGTGGGGCAAAATAAATGTGGCTGTAATCTGTACCTTTAAGGACCCGCCAATTGGCCGCTTGCGCGAAACGATCCAACACTGTCTCTACACTCTCAGCATCGCGGTTATCACTGCGCTCTTTCGCTTGCCATGCGAGATAGCTAAAGAAAATGGATTCATGCAGGAAGACTTCATTGCTGCTGCGTCCTTTAAGCCAAGCCATGCTAGATAACAAATAACGCTTGAGATGAATATCTAGCGACAAATCGCCTTTGCTGACCGAAATCATGATCTGCGATATGAGTGCGCCTGTTATCAAATGTTCTGGCGACTGACCATCATGTAATGCCCGCCAATCGCAATAGGCTTGTAATGCAACGCTAGCCTCGTGTTTTTGCTGCCGTATGAGCCCCAGCATTAATACATCGACTTCAAATTGTTCGACGCTTTGCGCATCATAAAAGTTCATGCGTCGCCCAGCATCACGCTTTAGCTCCGCTACAAAATCTGCTTGCAACCATAAATGAACACACCGTGCGCCTTCGGTCTTGGGCCACAGATCAATGGGAGAAGCCGCACGTGACAAGGCCCCCCTCAATCGCTGGTAGTCATCAAAAAGTGTCAACTCAGACAAAGATTTTTGCTCTTGTGCCGCTTGCAAGAAGTCGCTCAAACTTTGGCTGGCCATTACTGTAGTCGTGACCGATTGCGGCAACAACGAACTGGGTGAATCGCACCAGAGCTGAATCACGCTTTGTAAAGCGACTGCGTACTCAGATAGTGGTTCGCAGTTGGCAACATTGAAGGCTCCAGCGATCGAACGCGCTTTGTCCAAGCAACTCGCTAGCAAACTTGCACGCTGTGAAGGCTGCGCCTGCAGCAACGACTCTAGCTCTAACCTCAGTTCACGCAAGGTGACACGTACCTCATCACCAATCCAAACCAAAGCTGACTCATTGATCATTGACATGGAGACGCATGCCGTTTAGGCTAGTTTAAATCGCGAAACCGATTTTTTCAATTCATCTGCCATGGTGGACAACTCGCGCACCATTTGCGCATTGGCTTTCGTTCCATCGCTGGTACGCTCTGTGCCCGCAAAGATGTTTTGAATCGTAGACGCAACCGTATTAGCTTCTTTGGCCTCGCTAGCTGTCGCAGTCGAAATGCGCTCGATCATGGTAGTGAGTTGATGTGAGATACGGTCAATTTCCGTCAGCGCGGTGCCAGCATTTTCAGACAACTGTGCGCCCGCAACTACTCCGTTCGTTGACAGCTCCATGGACGCCACCACCTCTTGCGTATCGGCTTGGATAGCCTTCACCAAATTGGTAATTTGCCGAGTTGCATCGCCTGAACGTTCGGCCAATCGCTGCACCTCTTCAGCAACAACCGTAAAGCCGCGCCCCGCCTCACCAGCCGACGCCGCTTGAATGGCGGCATTGAGCGCCAGCACGTTGGTCTGTTCAGTAATATCGGAAATCAGATCGGTGATCTCACCAATCTCCTGAGAAGACTCGCCAAGGCGCTTCATTCGCTTCGCGGTTTCTTGAATCTGATTACGGATCGTATTCATACCTCCCATCGTGCTTTGCACCGCAGACAATCCTGAATTGGCCGCTGTTAAAAACTGCTTGGCAACGGTAGCTGATTCATCCGCCAAGTTGGAAGCCTTGGTAATGCGATCCGCCATCGCAAGAACTGCTTGGCCTGCTTGGTGAATATCGACCAATTGTTGGTTCGCAGCTGTCAAGAGTTCCTTGGAGGAGGCTTCGACCTCCCCAGTTGTCGAAGACACCAAAGCAGATGTCTTTTGCACGTTACTCACAAGTGAGCGCAACTCCTCAACGGTATAATTCACCGAGTCAGCAATGGCACCTGTAATGTCTTCGGTCACAGTTGCCTCTTGAGTCAAATCGCCGTCGGCAACGTTTTGCATCTCGTTCATCAAACGCAAAATGGCTGCTTGATTAGCGTCGTTCACTCGCTTGGCTTCCAATTCTTGCGATTGTGCAAGCAGCGTCTCTTGTTCGGCCTTCGCTTGGCGGCGGCGAACCTCCAAAACTTGCAAGTAAACAAGACCAGCGGTAGCGAGGAACGCCAGTAGCGCGACCAACACTAAAGCCGTAATAGTTAAACCACTGATCTCAGATTGCTGAGAGAGTTTAGCTTGCAAAGCTTCCAATTGGCGACGCTGTGGCTCGGACTCAGCTAAAACACCATTTTGCGCATCGCGTGCAGCAACCATACCTTGCAGATTACCTAAAATACCAGCCGCTTGCGTACGGGTTTCGTCGTAGAGTTTGAGCAACGCATCCAAGCGCTCGATCGTCTCTTTATCTTTGGTTGGCTTTAGTTTAAGTTCGGTATTGCCATCTTTTAAACCTGCGCCCAATTCTTTAAAGGTATTTAGATCCTTGCCAAGTAGAAAAACTGCTTCTGTATTTAAACCATCAGCGGTTAAAAATTCGTTTGCTGATTTACCAATGCGCTGCGTGAGCATCACCAGCTCACCCGCCGTGGAAATTTCTTGCGCGGGGGCGTTTTGCTGCAATTTAAGTGCGGAAATGGATTCGGCAATTTCGAGCAAGTCTGACGATCGACGATTAATCGCACGCAGTGAACCGCCAAGCCCCGTTAAAAACGTTTTTTGCGCCAAAATCGCTTTCACATTTTTACTTGTCTTTTCCACGCTTGGCATAAGAGCCAAAAGTTCTGGCTGCATATCGCTAGGGATCGCTTCCACATTCAAACTATTGCTGCCTACTTTCAAAGCCTCTAAGTTTTTTATGAGCGCGTCATCGCTCTCGATTAATTCAGGAAACGCAGTCGGCGCACCAGCTAAAGCTTGAGTCACAGATTTAGCCAAACGCTGTGAATGCAGTAGTGACTGACCCGTGGCACTCACTTGGCGTGCCGTACGATCAGACTGCGTCAAGACTACGAACGCCACAATACCTAAAATAACCAGCATGGCAATCAGCACAATACGCAAAATCCGCTGGTAACGCTCTAAACGATGCTCGTCCATAAAAAGCGGAGTAGCAGGCTCTTGAATCGAGGTATTGGGAGACATTAAGGTATCCATGTTGTTGCTTCTTTCTATGAGATTCAAATTATTGCGCAATACTGATAAATGCAGGATTTTGCGCCAGCATACGCAAATCAATTTCTTGCCATACTAAACCCTGTTGATCACGATGCTGCCCTGCCACATCTGTTCCCGTCATTTGCTGCCGATTTTTAAGACCCACTAATTTATCGACCGCCAATACCGTATTCAGGTCTAATGACGGATGAAAACCAATCAAGCGCCTATCCATCTGAATCTTGGTCATATCTTGAGAATCCATTGTGGCGGGTAAATCAAAATATTTAGCTAAGCTTACAACGCCGCATAAAGCACCACGCAAATTTGCGACACCCAAAAACCATTCTTTGGTATAAGGAATGGCTTGAGGCTCAAACCAAGGAAAAATCTCACCCGAATAATTGAGTGGGAACATAAATCCAACGCCTGCGATCTCAACTGCTAGCCAAATGGCCGACTCTGTGCCAGCATTCCCTTCGGCAGACTGCAATCGTCCAGCCAATCGAGTTTGAAACTGTGAGAGCGCCTCTTTTTCGGACATATTAGGTAGGCTGGTAATTTATAAGGTTTTAATTTTTTCTAGCAGCTCAGTTTTTTGCACGGGCTTAACGATATAGGCCTTAGCGCCCTGTCGAATGCCCCACACACGATCCGTTTCTTGATCTTTGCTGGTACACAAAATGATTGGGATATCCGCATATTTTGGATCACGTGTTAAGGCTCTCGCAAACTGAAATCCGCTTTGCCCTGGCATCACAATATCCAACAAAATTAAGTCGGGACGATTTAAATCAATTGACTTTTGTGCTTCGTCGGCATCCGATGCGACTTGCGTCGCAAAGCCTTCTGCCATGAGTATTTGTGATAAGTAAATTTGCTCCGTTTTGGAGTCGTCAACGATCAATATATTTTTAATACTCATACTTGTTTGTCCATTTGCGTTTGAATTGTCCGAATCAACTGATCTTTAGTAAAAGGTTTTGTGAGGTACTCCTCGCAACCCGCCATTTTGGCGCGTGCCATATCAAATATGCCATCCTTAGACGACAGCATGATAAGCGGAATGCGGGCCAATCTTTCGTTGTTCTTAAGGAGCATGCAAGTTTGATACCCATCTAACCGCGGCATCAAGATGTCACAAAAAATAATATCTGGCAGGTTGTCGTTGATCTTTGCAAGTGCATCAAATCCATCAACGGCCAGCACCACCTCATGACCCGCTTGTTTTAAAAAGATCTCCGCGCTGCGCCTAATCGTATTGCTGTCGTCAATGATGAGAACTTTCACGTTGCCGCCTTTTCTGGCTTAAATGTTCACCATCTCAAAATCCTCTTTGCGCGCACCGCACTCAGGACAGACCCAGTTCATAGGTACATCCTTCCACGCCGTTCCAGCCGCAATACCATCCTCTGGCACACCTTGCGCTTCATCGTACATCCAGCCGCAAATAAGGCACATCCAAGTTTTGTTTTCCATAATTCTTTCAATCCGCTGCGTCGCGTTCTTACAATCTAATGATTCTAGCCAGTCTCTCGTTTTAAGCAGCTAGTCATAACCCTTATTCCATCATTTATGAATTTAAATACTGAGCTCTTCGAGCGCGCCTGTCGCGTCATCCCTGGCGGAGTCAATTCCCCCGTCCGTGCATTCAAGGCCGTTGGCGGTACGCCCCGTTTTATTAGCCGCGCACAAGGCGCCCATTTTTGGGATGCTGAGGATATTCGTTATACGGACTACATCAGCTCATGGGGTCCCATGATTCTGGGGCACGGTCATCCTACTGTCGTCGAGGCAGTGATTAAAGCCGCACAAACTGGTTTTTCTTTTGGTGCACCAACTGAACGTGAAATTGAGCTCGCCGAAGAAATTTTGAAACACATCCCTTCCATGCAAATGGTTCGCCTCGTCAGCTCTGGCACAGAAGCAGCGATGAGCGCCATCCGCTTAGCGCGCGGCGCCACAGGACGCAAAAAACTTATTAAGTTTGAAGGCTGCTACCACGGTCATGCAGATGCACTCTTAGTGAAAGCGGGCTCTGGGCTTGCTACCTTTGGCAACCCCACCAGTGCTGGCGTCCCGCAAGAGGTCACCCAACACACCATTGTATTGGAGTACAACAATCTAACCCAGCTTGAGGAAGCATTTAGCTTGCATGGTAAAGAACTCGCCTGCCTGATCATCGAGCCCATTGCTGGCAATATGAATTTTGTCCGTGCCAGTGCGTCCTTTGCAAAGCGCTGCCGCGAACTATGCAGCGTGTACGGTGCGCTCCTTATATTTGACGAAGTGATGACAGGCTTTCGAGTGGCACTAGGCGGTGCGCAATCTGTTATGGGCGTCACGCCTGACATCACCGTACTGGGCAAAGTCATTGGCGGCGGTATGCCGCTTGCAGCTTTTGGTGGGTCCATAGAGGTGATGAGCCAATTAGCACCGCTAGGGCCCGTATACCAAGCTGGGACGCTTAGTGGCAATCCAGTCGCTACCGCTTGCGGATTGGCTACGCTAAAAATTATTAGCCAGCCAAATTTCTATACCCACTTGTCGCAACAGACTAAACGCCTGACGCAAGGCTTGGAAAGCGCAGCCAGACAATCCAGCATTGCCTTGCAAACTGACTCCGAAGGCGGTATGTTTGGCTTCTTTCTGATGGACGAGCTACCACAGAATCATGCCAAAGTGATGACCACAGATAACTCCCGTTTTAATCGTTTCTTTCACGGCATGCTGGAGCGAGGCCATTACTTTGCTCCTGCACTCTATGAAGCTGGATTTGTCAGCTCAGCACACACTAACAGCGACATTGACGCCACCATTGCGGCAGCGTCCGAGGTATTTCAAACGCTCTAACACCTATTCCAACTAGGCCAATTTACCATGGCAGAGTTTGAACTTTTTACCACTCCCGCACGGACAAGGGTCGTTACGTCCCACGCGGTTATTAGCCACATAGGGCTGCTTTGCACTTAGCTGTTCAGCATCTTGTTCAGACATCGTGGTTTGCGCAGTGCCCGACTCATCTGGCGCGGTATAGGCCACATTGGATATACCCTGCGAGGCCGTTTGCTCCATGCTTTGTGCCGCGTCATCCATTTGCTCGCTCGATTGCACACGAACAGTCATAAGGTTCTTGCTCACCTCGTCGCGCACAGAGTCCAGCATCGCACCAAACATTTCAAACGCCTCGCGCTTATATTCTTGCTTAGGTTGCTTTTGTGCATAGCCACGTAGGTGAATGCCTTGTCGCAGGTAATCCAGTGCACTCAAATGCTCGCGCCAATGCGAGTCTAAGTTTTGTAAAAGCACCATACGGCCATAGTTGGCAAAATTATCTCCGCCAACAATAGCCACCTTTGCAGCCATTTGATGCTGGGCAGCTTCTAGCACATGATCAACAACTTCATCGTCGGTAATGGCGTCTGCGTCTGAGACCGTTTGCCCTAATGGCACATCAAGTTGCCACTCACTATGCAAAGCTTTTTGTAAGCCTGCGATATCCCACTGCTCTTCGACGGTTTCATGCGGCACATATTGACGCGCAATATCAGTCAACGCGCCTTCGCGTAAAGACAACATTTGCTCGTCCAACCCTTTGGCGTCCAAGATGTCATTGCGCAATTGATAGATTTGCTTACGCTGGTCATTGGCCACATCGTCATATTCGAGCAATTGTTTGCGCATATCAAAGTTACGCGCTTCCACTTTGCGCTGTGCGCTCTCAATGCTGCGCGACACAATCCCTGCTTCAATCGCCTCGCCATCAGGCATCTTAAGGCGCTCCATGATTGCCTTAACACGCTCCCCCGCAAAAATGCGCATCAAAGAATCATCAAGGCTTAAATAAAAACGTGATGCGCCAGGATCGCCCTGACGTCCTGAGCGGCCACGCAGTTGGTTATCAATGCGGCGCGATTCATGACGCTCCGTCGCAATGATGCGCAAACCACCTTGCGCTTTCACTGCTTCGTGATCTAGTGTCCACTGCGCACGAATTTGAGCCTCACGAATCGCGCACTCAGGTTCAGATAAAGCCTCCGCTTCCAACGCCTGAATTTGCTTCTCTAAGTTGCCGCCCAGCACAATGTCCGTGCCCCTCCCTGCCATATTGGTGGCAATCGTAATCATTTTTAAACTACCTGCCTGCGCAACGATATCCGCTTCACGTGCGTGTTGTTTCGCATTGAGCACCTGATGCGGCAAGCCTTCCTTGGTTAGCATCTCAGAGATTAATTCCGAGTTTTCAATCGATGTCGTACCAACCAGCACAGGCTGGCTGCGCTCGTAACAATCCTTAATATCGGTAATGGCGGCAATATATTTTTCTCGTGTGCTTTTGTAGACGCGGTCTTGCTGGTCATTACGTTGACTGATTCGATTAGGCGGAATCACAACCGTCTCGAGTCCATAAATCTCCTGGAACTCATAGGCCTCAGTATCAGCCGTGCCCGTCATGCCCGCCAGTTTTTTATAGAGCCGGAAGTAATTTTGGAACGTGATCGAAGCCAGCGTTTGATTCTCGGCTTGGATCTGGACGCCTTCTTTGGCCTCGACAGCTTGGTGCAAGCCTTCGCCCCAACGACGACCTGACATCAGGCGCCCCGTAAATTCATCCACGATCACGATCTCTGCGCCGTGCTCGCCCTCTTGCACCACGTAATGTTGATCGCGATGGTACAAATGTTTTGCGCGCAAAGCTGCATACAAATGATGGACCAAAGAGATATTGGCGGGGTCGTATAGCGATGAATTTTGCGTAATCAATCCTAAGTTCGACATCATGCGCTCAGCATTTTCATAGCCGCGATCCGTTAAGAAAATTTGATGCGACTTTTCATCTAAAGTGAAATCACCAGGCGTAATCACGCCCTCACCAGTTCGGGGGTCTTCCTCTCCAATTTGTTTGACCAAAACAGGGACTAACTTTTGCATGACCTTGTACAACTCTGTTTGGTCATCAGCCTGCCCACTAATGATGAGCGGCGTGCGCGCCTCGTCAATTAAGATTGAATCCACCTCATCCACAATGGCATAGTGCTGACCACGCTGGACGCGATCAGCGACTTCGTAGACCATGTTGTCGCGCAAATAGTCAAAGCCAAATTCGTTATTCGTGCCATACGTAATGTCAGCGGCGTAGGCGGCCTGTTTTTCGGTCCTCGACATATTGGGCAGGTTAATCCCTACCGTCATGCCTAAAAAGTTGTAGAGCCGCGCCATCCACAGCGCATCTCGGTTAGCAAGGTAATCATTGACCGTCACTACATGAACACCATTGCCAGTTAACGCATTCAAATACACGGGCAGTGTCGCTGTGAGTGTTTTGCCCTCGCCCGTACGCATCTCGGCTACCTTCCCCTCATGTAGTGCCGCGCCGCCCACCAATTGCACGTCAAAGTGGCGCATTTTCATCACGCGCTTAGAAGCCTCACGCACCACGGCAAAAGCCTCAGGCAATAGCTCCTCTAGTGTTTCACCTAGTGCTAACCGATCTTTAAAAATTTGAGTTTTTGCACAAAGATCGTCATCGCCTAATGCGCCAACAGCGGTTTCGAATTTAGCAATGTCGCCAGCTAGTTTTCGATAGTGTTTCAAAAGGCGATCGTTGCGACTGCCAAAAATTTTAGTGAGTAATGTAAAAGCCATAGCCTTTGATTTTACTTGCCCCTAGTCACCCCGAGTCCAGACTTAAATTTATTTAGCAAGCGCAAGTCCTGCATTCAAAAATTTACGCGGATCTTGCGGCACGCCTTGGACCAAAACTTCGTAATGCAAATGTGGCCCCGTTGACCTTCCCGTTGTTCCGACTAATGCAATTTTTTGACCCCGCTTAATCAAATCACCTTTTTTCACAAATACCTTGGATGCATGTGCATACCGGCTCATCAAATTATTTCCATGATCCACTTCAATCATGTTGCCGTATTCAGGATGATATTCTTGCGTCACAACTAAACCTCCTGCGCTAGCAAAAATGGGGGTGCCAATTTCGGCTGGAAAATCAAGTCCTGTATGCAAAGCCGATTTACCCGTGATGGGATCAATGCGCCAACCAAAAGGGGATCCAATCCTGCTCGTCAAAACAGGGAGTTGAGTTGGAATCGCCATCGCTTTAATTTTTTGCTCAAAAAGCCGTGACTCGGCAACGGTTAAAAGATCAGCCTGCTGCTCACTAAAAATTTGAAGATGATCGACTGCACTTTGCACCTCCTCTAAGCTCAAACTGCGCCCAGCCACCAGAGGTCCACCCGCACCTGCTACGCCCGTTTTGCTTTTCACCTCCGATGCGGGTATGCCAGCGAGGCCTGAAACGCGCTCGGTCAGCGACTCCATCTGCAGAAGCTTGGCCTGCATCTCGCCCACTTTTTGCGCCATGACATCTAAATTTTCGCGCAGAAATTTATCGCGCTGCTCAAACTCATCCCGTGCGACAAGTTTGACGACACTGCTAATAATGGGCCAGCCTTCGCGGGCACCTTTCATAAAAACCCAGTGATACAAACCCGCTGCTGTGGCCATCAGGACGAGAGACACACTCAAGCCCGCTAACATCAACTTTGTTCCTGTTAAGTGAATTGGACGACTCTTAGCCATCCAAGCATCCGTGATAATGAGGTGCATAAAAATCTCTCAAAGTACAACAAACACATGCCTACTGTTTTACAAGCCATCGTCGAATCTAACACGCTATCAGGCCTTTTAGAACGAATGGACTTATCCAAGGCTTGCCTCGACATCGTCTCCAAGCGTATCCCGTTGAGCTTGCACACTAGTATCGCTGCTGGCCCACTCACAGATGGAGAATGGTGCATTCTGATTAGTAATGCCTCGGCCGTCGCCAAACTCAAACAACTTGAGCCCATCATGCTGGCGGCCATTCAAGCCAATGGGATTCAAGTGCAATCAATTCGTTTCAAACGTCACTATTGTGAATAGCCGAATAAAAAGCCAGTCAAAAATGACTGGCTTCGTATTTGGTGCCGATTATCGGATTCGAACTGATGACCTACCGCTTACAAGGCGGTTGCTCTACCAACTGAGCTAAATCGGCATATGCTTAAAAAAGCAAGCCTCGCATTGTAATCGAAGCCTGCATCAAATGTTCACTTCACTCGCCTTAATGCAGGCTTAGTTTTCTCTTTTTTCATCACCGGCGTAGCAGCCAACTTAGCTGGCGTCATCATCATGGGAATGCTATCGGCGGATGCAGCTTGCTGCATCGGATTTGGATCTGAAATCGGAAACGCCATGCCTTGACCATTCTCACGCCCATAGATCGCCATAATGTGCGTGACTGGAACGACCACCTGACGTGGCACTCCACCAAAACGAGCTTTGAACTGCAAACTTTCGTTATCGATTAATAAACTATTCGTTGCATCCATGCCAATATTAAGAGTGATAGAACCCTCACGCACATATTCCATAGGAACTTTGACTTGCTCATCCACAAACACCGAAACGTAGGGCGTCAGACCTTGCTCTGCGCACCACTCGAACATGGCACGCAGCAAATAGGGTTTAGCAGATGCAAGTTCAGGCGCGACGATCATGTCAGTTTTACTTCGTTTATTTGCGCATCACTTTTTCGGATGGCGTAAGCGCTTCAATAAACGCAGGGCGCGAAAAGATGCGTTCTGCGTATTTCAAGAGCGGCGCAGCGTTTTTGGAAAGCGAAATACCGTAATGATTCAAACGCCACAACAGCGGCGCAATGACAACATCCAACATGGAAAACGTATCACCCATCATGAATTTGTTTTTCAAAAACACAGGGGAGAGCTGCGTCAAACGATCAGTGATATGTTGCTTTGCTTTTTCAATCGCTTTATCATTCTTGGCGCCGCGCGCTTCGAGGGTTGACACATGAACAAATAATTCTTTCTCAAAATTGAGTAAGAACAAACGAACACGCGCACGGTCAACTGGATCGCCAGGCATCAACTGTGGATGCGGGAAGCGCTCGTCAATGTACTCATTGATGATATTGGACTCATACAAAATCAAATCACGCTCAACCAAAATAGGCACTTGCGCGTAGGGATTCATCACCGCGATGTCTTCGGGTTTGTTGTACAAATCCACATCGCGAATTTCAAAGTCCATGCCTTTTTCAAACAGGACGAACCGGCTACGGTGCGAGAAAGGGCAAGTCGTGCCCGAGTACAAAACCATCATGAGAATAACCCCTTTAAAAGACCAGCGGCTGCGAATGTGCAGCCGCTTTAAACCGACCTAGACGGAAAAATTATTTCACATCTTTCCAATACGCCGCATTCAAACGCCAAGCGATAACGGAGAAAATCAACATATAAAACAAGACCCAGACACCAATTTGCACACGTTTATTCTGCGCTGGCTCTGCCATCCACTGCATAAAGCCGACCAGATCACCCACCGCTTGGTCATATTCAGCAGGCTTCATGCTGGCTTGTAGTTCCCACAGAACGTGTGGCATGGCCACTTTTGGATAAGCATGGTTGTTCCATCCCGTTGGACTGCTCTCGTCTTTGTAGTAGCTACGCAAATAGGTGTAGATGTAGTCAGCGCCAGTTCCCTTGCTGCCATCCGAGCGCGAACGTGTAATCACGCTCAGGTCGGGAGGATTGCCGCCAAACCACTCTTTGGCTTGCTGCGGGTCAATGGCAGACTTCATCGTATCGCCAACCTTGGCAGAACCAAATAACAAATTTTCCTTAATTTGCTTTTCTGTGAGGCCAATCTCAGTCATACGGTTGTAGCGCATAAAGGCCGCTGAGTGACAGTTCAAGCAATAGTTTACAAACAACTTAGCGCCATTTTGCAAGGCAACTTGGTCATTCGTTTTATTGGGCGCTTTATCCCATTCAATGCCGCCTTCGTTGGCAAAAGCACTCACGGAACCAAAAACCAAACCCAAGGAAAGTAAGAGAGCAAATAGTTTTTTCATTTTTATGTGCTCCTATCAATGAGCGGCAAAAGTAACGCGATCAGGCACAGGCTTGAAAGTACCCAGATGACTCCACCAAGGCATCAACAGGAAGAAGCCAAAGTAGTAGAGCGTGCCCGTTTGCGCAATCAAAGTGCCTATCGGGGTCGGGGGTTGAATCCCAAGATAGCTCAGGATGACAAAGAAGGCTACGAAGACACCATACACCCACTTGTGCCAATCAGGACGATAGCGAATCGATTTGACGGGACTCTTATCTAGCCATGGCAAGAAGAACAGAATAATCACGCCACCACCCATCACAACGACACCCCAAAATTTGGCGTCGAAAGTTTTGAGTAGCACGCAGGCAATCAAAGCGGCAACCAACACACCAATTTTTAGTTTGGATGAGAGATTTGACTTCAAATATGTCCACGCAGCCGCAGCCGCAGCGAGCAAGCAAAACACATTGACCAATACGTCATTTGTCGCACGCAGCATCGAGTAAAAAGCTGTGAAGTACCACACTGGTGCGATATGCGCAGGGGTCTTCAGCGGATCGGCTGGAATGAAGTTGTTGTACTCCAAGAAGTAGCCGCCCATCTCTGGTGCGAAAAACACAATCGCGAAGAAAATGGTCAAAAAGATCGACAACGCAAAAATGTCATGCACGGTGTAGTAAGGGTGGAACGGAATGCCATCAATTGGAATGCCTGCCGCATCTTTATTGGCCTTAATCTCCACCCCATCAGGATTACTCGACCCCACTTCGTGCAAAGCCATGATGTGCGCAGCAACTAGGCCAATTAGCACCAATGGAATTGCAATCACATGGAAAGCAAAAAAACGATTCAGTGTTGCATCGCCCACCACATAGTCACCGCGAATGAGTAGTGCCAAATCTGGACCAATAAACGGCACTGCAGCGAATAAATTCACAATCACTTGCGCGCCCCAATAGCTCATTTGCCCCCAAGGCAGCAAGTAGCCGAAGAAGGCTTCCGCCATCAGGCACAAGAAAATCGCACAGCCAAAAATCCAAATCAATTCGCGGGGCTTGCGATAGCTACCGTAAATCAGGCCACGGTACATGTGCAAATACACCACGATAAAGAATGCCGAAGCACCCGTCGAGTGCATATAGCGAATCCACCAACCACCCGGTACGTCGCGCATGATGTACTCAACCGACGCGAAAGCCAGCGCAGCATCAGGCTTGTAGTGCATCGTCAAAAAGATACCCGTCACAATTTGCAAAATCAAAACGGCCAATGCTAGGGAGCCAAATGCGTACCAAAAATTAAAATTTTTGGGGGCATAGTATTTAGTGATGTGCTCCTCTAGGAGTTTGGTCAACGGGAAGCGGTTATCGACCCAATTAAGTAACTTAGCACCAGCGGATGCGTTTGCGGAGATTTCTTTCATTTCAGCCATGATGTGTGGTCTCCTATTTAAGCCGCGGCTTTATCTTCGCCAATGAGAATTTTGGTGGCCGACAGGTACATGTACGGCGGTACTTCCAAATTATCAGGCGCAGGCTTGTTCTTGTAGACGCGTGCCGCAAGGTCAAACGTAGAGCCGTGGCAAGGACAGAGAAATCCACCAGCCCAATCGTCAGGCAACGAAGGCTGAGGTCCAGTAGTCAAGCGGTCAGTAGGTGAGCAACCAAGGTGCGTGCAAATCCCAATCACGACCAGAATATCCTTTTGCTCTTCGCGTGCACGAAACTCATTGCGTGCATACACAGGCGTTAACTCGTCTTTTTTACGCTCGGATTGGGGATCAGCTAACAACGAATCATTTTTCGGCAAAGCCGCCATTTGCTCAGGCGTGCGCTTCAAAATCCAGACTGGCTTACCGCGCCACTCTACCGTCATTTTTTCGCCGGGTTTGAGTGCTGAAATATCGGCCTCAACGGCTGCACCAGCGGCCTTCGCACGCTCGGAAGGCTGCAAACTACCGCCCAAGGTCAGTGCTGCTGCACCGCCGCCTAAAGCGCCTGCACAGCTAGACGCAATGATCCATGTGCGCTTACTGCTGTCTACTGGCGGGTTATTTTTTACTTGACTAGTCATGCCAATTCCCAAGAGAAAATGTGTGAAATAAGGGTTAACCTTCGATTGTAACGGAGAAGCGCAGACATGACACCCATCAAAAAAGGCGTTCAGCTGGAGTGCTGAACGCCTTTTGGTCGTTTAAGACTAAATGTCAGTTACTTTTTTGCTAGCTGAGAACCCAACACCTCTAAATCGACGCGGCGATCTGGCGCAAGGCAAGCGATGACAGAGGCAGAAGCGTGGATACCGTTGCACGAGCCTACATCCGTAACACGCTCCGAGCTACCTTTGCCGACCGTTGTAATCTTATTTGCAGGGACAGCATCACGCGCCACAAGATAAGTCTTGACAGCCTCGGCTCGTTGCAAAGATAGCCTTTCGTTATACGTTAGCGTCCCAATACGATCGGTGTGCCCTTCAACCGTGATGTGGTCATATTCCACGCCGCGAAGTTCCTCGCTGAATTTGTCTAACGCAAGCTTGCCCGAAGGACTCACGGTTGCGCGGTCGAATCCAAACAATACGTCGGCATTGAAGCTCACCCGCATACGCTCGGGCACTACCACAGGCGCCACAAGTTCTGCCACTGGTGGTGGTGGTGGTGGTGGTGGTGGTGGCGGTGGTGGTGGTGGCGGTGGTGGTGGTGGTGGCGCGGCCACCACTACAGGCACTTCTTGATAAACCACACGCTCGACCACTTTAGGTGCTGGCTCAGGCGTGCGTCCAAACGGAAATACCAAACTTATAGTTGCTAGATTGATGTCGCCTTTATTACCAACGGCATCGTTGACGCGGTAACGCTCTAGCTCTGCACGCAGCGTCACGGACTGATTCAATTTATACGCAAAACCAAAACCTGTTTTGTAGTTCCTCTCTCTAATTTCTGGGTTAGGGTTGGTCACTACAACTGCGCCTGTCGATGTAAAAGTGTCACGCGCCCGTGCATTGTGCATGCCGACGCGCGCTAGCAATGAGAATTGATCACCCACAGGCAATGTGCCGACTAAGTCGATGCTCACCCCGTCCAGCCTGATGCGACCATCCAAGGTTCCTGTTGGCGTGGTGGTCGATGTAAATCCGAACTTACCGAGGTTGAAATACCCAGCTTCCATGCCAATGTAAGGATTAAATTGATAACCACCAAATATTTTGTATGCGGCAGCGCGTTGATCACGCGTGATGCTTGTACTGGTGGCGCCTGCACCAATCAAAGCGGCGTTGATGCGCGCGTCATCAATTTTTGATTGCGCCAGACCCGCACCCACGCCGCCATAGAAGTGATCCGCGTTTTGCGCGGGGGCTTGATTTGATCCAATTGCTGCCAGACTGGCTAAGCATAAAACATGAAGTTTTTTCATAATTTTCTTTCAGAGGCTAAATGACGGAACAAAGATTAAGGAGCGACGACGGTGGTATTCACCATCGTGACGGAGGCATTCAGGCCGATAGCTCTACCTGTGAGGGTGGTTTGTATGGCTTGATTAGCAGTGGAAATCGTCACGCCAGCGCTGGCGATGATGGTGCCAACCATGGTGCTGCCGTCCTCAATACGTGCCGCACTACCCACTTGCCAAAACACATTCTTGGCTTGCGCACCATTGATAAGCAAGACGCTTCTTGGCGTTGCTATCAGACCCACCGTGAGTGATGCAGGTACTTGAAACACCCAAATTGCGGCAGCGTCACCACCAGCGTCTAGTGTCAAGTTACCCGTACTGATTATGAATGTTGAAGGCGTAGGTCTATAGGTGCCAGGCGCCACAGTTAGTCCTCCCAATTCGCCCGAGCCAGGCCCTAGGATCACGGTGGGTGTTCGAGCCGCAAGCGCGTTGTAGGCTGTGAGTGCATCAGCGGCAGCTTGTGTCGCAAGGGCTAGTTTTTGTGTTGTGCCAGGTGCACCTGGTCCACAATAAATGCTGCCAGTGACCTGACCGACATTTAAAGGCGTTTCGGTATAGACATTGCTTGCATCATGAAAACCTGTAAACAAAGTACAAGCAGCAGTAGTACCTAAATCCCCATTGACGACCGTATTGATGCCAGAGTTAGTGGCGCCAGAGCCTCCACCAAATGCGCCGTAGGTGGCAATAGTTCCCAAGCTTACCGATGCCGCAGGCGCACACGCTAGCGTGCCTGTTGTGAAGCTCACCGTGTTGGCAGCATTCAATGCATTGCCCGCCAAATCCGTGACGCCTGTAGTGACATGCGATGTGTACACCGTGCTGGCAACAAAACCTGGTGGGTTGGTCACGGCAAAGGTAGCTGTGTTGCTGGCGGTGTCATACGTGATGGCACCAGCGATCACCGCATTCGCTGGATTCGTGACGAAGAAATTCGTAGAGGTAAAGGTCGATGAATCCATCGCCTCGCTAAAAGTCACGCTCACACTTTTACTTAAACACACACCAGTTGTCGTGTTAGCAGGGCTGTTAGCCGTGACGGTAGGCGCCGTGTTGTCGGCCGTAAGGCCAGTGGTAAAACTCCACACATAGTCTGTAGCCAAGGCAATGCCTGCCGTGTCTTTAGCTGCCGTAGTGATCGTGGCTTCACAGGTAGTACTGATAGGAAAGTTTGCCACATGCTGCAAGGTGGCTATTCGGTTGACGGCGTCATAAGAGACGGTGCCAGTAATCGGCGTACCTGCTGGGCAGGCCACTTTAAAACTCAGCGCGTTCAAGCTTGCAGCCGACATATCTCGATTGAACTTTGTAGTGAGCCTCACGTTGGTTGCGACGCCTGTCACAATAGGAACCGTCTTGGCAGGCGTTGTCAGGATCACAAGTGGCGCGAAGACCAAACCAGGCGTCCCAAGAATTGGATCTTGCCCACCAGAGCCACCGCAAGCTACAAGTAAACACGACAGCATCGCCATAAGTGCATGGCGAGATTTTTTATTTACGCATTTAGTCAGTTTCATAAAAACCCTTCGTTTGGAGTGTTCACACGAACACATTCCATGAAGTGGATTTAAGAAGAGTTGACGCACACCGTCTGTCTGATACCGAACACAATCAATTTTTAAATATCCCGATCACTAGAGCGTTGAGCCAGCCAACTGTTTGACAAAAGTGATCGTCGCTACCTTAGAGCAAATTACCTAAAAAAACGCCTCAAATTAATCCCTAAAATTATTGAACGACAGTGGCATATCCACTAAATCCTTCTTAATCAGCGCCATCGCCGCCTGCAAATCATCGCGTTTCGCACCTGTGATACGGACAGACTCACCTTGAATGCTCGCTTGCACCTTCATCTTGCTATCTTTGATGAGTTGCGTAATCTTTTTGGCGTCCTTGGTTTCGATCCCCGTTTTAATTTTGATGACCTGCTTGACCTTG
Organism: Comamonadaceae bacterium; assembly: GCA_947450645.1. Classification (GTDB taxonomy): domain Bacteria; phylum Pseudomonadota; class Gammaproteobacteria; order Burkholderiales; family Burkholderiaceae_C; genus JASGCK01. Next base: position 143,904 of record CANFWH010000002.1, read on the forward strand.
TCGCCGCCAATTTTTTGGATATCGCCCACGTCCAAATAACGGACATCCACCGCGCGCTTGGTCAACTTATTGCGCAGCACATCGTCAATTTGTTGGAGCTGAAAGTCCGCGTCGCCAATCAAGGTAATCTCTTTGTCCTTTAATTCCGCGCTGGCCGAGGTGCCTTTGAAGTCAAAGCGCGTACCGATTTCTTTGGCCGTGTTTTCTACGGCATTTTTTACTTCGGTTAAATCGGGTTCGCAGACGGTGTCGAATGAAGGCATGGGGTTCTCCTAAAAAAGAATGTGGTTAGCGGACAATTGTCCCATGTCTGAAATTGAAACCAACGTCCCCCTGCAAACCTACAACACCTTTGGCATCCAGGCCAAAGCGCTACAACTTGTGCGGATTCAATCGGCTCCCCAGCTACTAGCCCTGCTGCAAGCCATACCAGATAAGGCTTCCCAAGCATCTGAGCCTAAGTTTGTACTAGGCGGGGGCAGCAATTTGGTGCTGACTGGCGACGTCAAACCCTTGGTACTCAAAGTCGAAATCATGGGCAAGCGCCAGGTTGCCGAGACCGCCAAACACTTCATCGTTGAAGCAGGCGCAGGCGAGCCTTGGCACGATTTTGTGGCTTGGACACTGGATCACAACATGCCAGGCCTTGAGAACCTCGCACTGATTCCTGGCACCGTGGGCGCATCGCCCGTACAAAACATTGGCGCGTATGGCGTGGAGTTGCAAGATCGCTTCGATTCGCTGGACTACATTGACCTCGCCACGGGAGAGAGCAAAACGCTAGACGCAGCCGCTTGCCAATTTGGCTACCGCGATTCCGTTTTTAAGCACGCCCTACGTGACAAAGCGCTCATCACGCACGTCAGATTCGCTCTGCCCAAAGTGTGGCAGCGTGAAATCAGTTACGCCGATTTAGAAAAATTATCCAAAAAGAAAAACGAGCTGCAGCCCACGCCTAGCATGGTGTTTGATTGGGTCTGCCACATCAGAAATGCCAAACTACCCGACCCAAAAATAGATGGCAACACAGGTAGCTTTTTTAAAAATCCCATCGTCACGCCCGAGCAGTGCAAAGACATCATCGGACGCGATCCCAATGTCGCGTTCTATAAGTTGCTAGATGGCAATTTCAAATTGGCCGCAGCTTGGCTCATCGACGCTTGCGGCTGGAAGGGGCGTGGTGTCGGCAATGCAGGCGTCCACCCAAACCATGCGCTAGTTCTAATAAACAAAGGCCGCGAGACAGGCGTGCCTGCCACAGGCGGCGAAGTGATGACGCTTGCCAAGGCCATTCAAACCAGTGTCTATGAGCGCTTTGGCATTCGATTAGAAATTGAACCCGTTGTGCTCTAGATCACGCCCCGTATGACTTTGGATGCCATCCTCGCCCTCGCGCTCTTCGCGTTTGTGACTTCCATCACGCCAGGCCCGAACAACATCATGCTGCTGGCTTCGGGGGTCAATTTTGGCTTTCGCCTCAGCATCCCGCACCTGCTGGGCATCAGCCTTGGCTTCATGCTGATGATCGCCCTCATCGGGCTGGGCTTTAGCGAACTATTCGATCACTTCCCATGGCTGCACAGCGTACTCAAGTGGTGCGGCGTTATTTATATGCTGCACCTGAGCTGGAAAATTGCCCATTCCGCATCCCCCATATCGTCTGCAACGCCCGAATCTAAAGGTCCCGTAGCCAGTGCACACCCCATGACCTTTATCGGCGCATCGCTCTTCCAGTGGGTCAACCCAAAAGCATGGGCGATGGCCTTGAGCGCCATCGTGACCTACGTTCCCCAAGTCGAAGGACACACATCAATGCTGCATTTGACGATGGTGATTGGCATTTTTGGCGTTATCAATCTCCTCTGCGTGAGCGTATGGGCGTGGGCTGGAGGACGTCTACGAAATTGGCTAGGAGTCGATCACCAGCGTCGCGTATTTAACTACGCGATGGCTGGGCTGCTAGTGCTGTCGCTGGTTCCAATGGTTTGGGACTAAGTTTTAAGTCCAATCTCTACTACTTCGCATTCGGAAAAAACAACTGCTCACCATTGATTTTGTAGGAAGCAATCACCGCTTGCCCTGCGGATGAAATCACCCAATCGACAAAAGCCTGCGCCTCCTTGGCTTTGACTTCTGGGTGTTTGGCGGGGTTCACCACCATCACGCCGTATTGGTTAAAAAGTTTGGTATCGCCCTCGACCAAAATTGCGAGCTGTTTGCGGTTTTTAAAGTTGAGCCACGTGCCACGATCAGACAGCACATACGTGCCCGCAGCCGCTGCCATATTGAGCGCTTGCCCCATCCCGCAGCCGCACTCTTTGTAGTTCAAACCCTTAGCGGGCTTGGCTTCCAAGCCCGCAGCCTTCCAATATCGCAGCTCTGCCGCGTGCGTGCCGCTGTTGTCGCCGCGTGAAAAAAAGACAGCGTTATTAGCCGCGATATTTTTGAGTGCTTGGCCAATGTCTTTGCCGCGCGCTTTGGCAGGATCATCACTTTGACCGATGAGCACAAAATCGTTGTACATCACATCAAAGCGCTGCACACCTTGCCCTTCAGCCATGAACTTATCTTCCGCCGCGCGGTCATGCACAAACACCACATCCGCATCGCCGCGCCGCGCAATATCCAGCGCCTGCCCCGTGCCCACCGCCACCACTTTGATGGTGATGCCTGTGGCCTTGGTAAACGCAGGAAGTAAATGCTCAAACAGTCCCGATTGCTCAGTCGAGGTGGTCGATGCCATCACGATTTGCTCGGCATGAACAAAACTAACAATCGTGCTGCAAGCCACAGCCAGTATGGCTTGTACGAGGCGACGATGGACTAATAAAAACATCTTAAAACTCCTAAAAATTGAGTTTTATTTTGGCTTGGCATTTGCAAAAAATAATTGATTACCGTCAATTTTGTACGAATTGATAGCCGCTTGCCCGCGTGCTCACGTGATCCAATCCACAAAGGCTTGCGCCTCTTTCACTTTGATGTACGGATACTTTGCGGGATTGATCACGGTTGTGCCATATTGATTAAAAAGCCGCGCATCGCCTTCCACCAAAATTTTGAGTTGCTCACGGTTTTTAAAATTAAGCCACGATCCTCGATCCGCCAGCACATAAGCCCCTTCGGTCGCCGCCGCTAAGTTAAGCGCTTGACCGACACCGCAGCCGCACTCTTTGTAGTTAGCGCCCCGCTGTGATTTATCCTTCAATCCACCGATTTGCCAATAGCGGAGTTCTGCCTGATGAGTGCCACTTTTGTCGCCGCGTGAATAGAACACCGCATTGCTGCGGGCTATAGCCAGCAAGGCTTTCACTATATCGTGCCCTGCTACTTTGGCAGGATCATCCTTTGGACCAATCAAAATGAAATCGTTGTACATCACTTCAAAACGTTTGATGCCAAATCCCTCAGCAATAAATTTTTCTTCCGATTCGCGATCATGTGTGAGAAGCGCATCCAGATCACCGCGCCTCGCAGCATCCAGCACCTGACCCGTGCCCAAAATAACGGGCTTGACTGCAATGCCCGTGTCTTTGGCAAATGCTGGCAAAAGCTGGGTCAACAAACCCGATTGTTCCGTCGTTGTTGTCGTTCCTAGGATTAAAGCTTGATCGGCGTATGACGCCTGCAAAACACCTCCGTAGGTCACAGCCAGTAAGGCTTGCAAGAGTGCCATTTTTAAGTTTTTCATGCTCTTTCGCCTTGTAAAAACAGTGCTGCTTCGTTAGGCAATTCTTTGTTAAAAAAATCTTTGGTTGGTAAATCGACCAGTAGTTTTCCTTGCTCCAAATAAATCACGCGCGTCGCCAGTCGCTTGGCTTGCCCGAGGTTGTGACTGGCAAACACCAGCGTACAGCCGCTGTCAGCAAACTGCTGAATCAGCAGCTCCACATCGCGCCGCGCCTTGGGGTCAAGACTGGCGGTTGGCTCGTCCAAAAACAACATATCAGGACGCAGCGCCCACGCCCGCACCAGCGCCAAGCGCTGTCGTTGCCCAACCGACATGGCGCGTGCGTTTCTGTGCATGATGCTCTCAAAACCCATGCTGGATAAGGCTTGCCGAGCATCGGTCTTGGCAGCCGTCCATGATTTCCCAGAAAACCACAGTGCAAGCGTCACGTTTAACAACGCCGATAAACGCAGCATGTGCGGCTGCTGGAACACCATCACTTGCCGAGCGTCCGTGTGGCTGACTCGCTCGCCGCTGGCAGGCATTTGCTGCCCATGCAAGAGCCGAAGCAGCGTGCTTTTCCCGCTGCCGTTAGCGCCCAAGAGCGCCACGCGCTCACCTTGATTGATCGACAACGAGCAAGGCGCTAGCGCCATTTGTGCGCCAAATTTCACGCAGGTCGATTCCAAGGATATGACACGACCCCTTTGCCCTTCGGGCATTTCCCCTACTGCCGTAGGGGCAAACAACTCATTGGCTTTGTTCTCCCCTGCAAAGTAGGGGGGATGTCGCAAAGCGACAGGGGGGTCGTTTCTGATGGGGTTCTCTTGCACGCCCGTATCCATGCGGCTTCTGGCGTATTGCACAAAGGCAGCCAGTCCATGCAGCGCCAGCATCACGGCCAGCAAAACAAAGCCAAGCGCCAGTGCCAGTGGCAAATCGCCCTTGCTAGTTTCCAGCGCAATCGCGGTTGTCATCACGCGCGTAAAGCCGTCGATATTGCCGCCCACAATCATCACCGCGCCCACTTCGGTAATGGCGCGGCTAAAGGCGGTAACGAAGACCATAAACAGCGCGTGCCGCTCGTCAAACGCCAAGAGCACCGAGCGTGCCAGCGTGCCCGCGCCGAGCGAGCGCCACTGCTCGCCATGCGTCGCTTCGGCACTCTCTACCACTTGCCTTGTCAGTGCCGTGACCACGGGCAACACCAAGAGCGACTGCGCAAACACCATTGCTTGAAAACTAAACAGCCAACCCAAAAATCCGAGCGGTCCTGAACGCGACAAAAATAAGTACACCAAGAGGCCCACCACCACGGAAGGCACAGCCAGCAAGGAGTTCAAGACCACGAGCACGAGCGGCCTACCTGGGTAACGCGCCACGCCCAGCCACGCGCCCAGCAAGAGTCCTGCTGCGCCGCCAATCAAGACCGCCAGCGCACTGACCGAGAGCGAACGACCGACGATAGAGAGCAGCACACTATCGCCTGAAGAGATCAACTGCGCGGCGGTCACAAGGCTGGTTGAAACGGACGACATTAATCCTTCGCTCCAAGACTCAAAGCACGCGCTCTCGACTGTTTAAGTTCAATCGAATTGGGCACAGCTTTTGTTTCCCAACCCGCCAGATGTTGCTCGGCGATGGAGCGCAGCACGCCAATCCACTCAAGGTTGTCGTTCGGGCACGGGATGTAGTTGAACTGCTTGCCGCCCGCATGGATAAAGGCTTTGCGCGCTTCCATATCAATTTCTTCCAGCGTCTCCAAGCAGTCGCTGGTAAAGCCTGGGCAGATCACGTCTACGCGTTCGATACCTGCTTTGGCAAGCGCGATGAGCGTCGATTCGGTGTAGGGTTGCAGCCACTTGGCACGACCAAAGCGCGACTGAAACGTGACGCGGTACTGCTCCTTAGTCAAGCCCAAATTCTCAGCCAGTAAACGCGCCGTCTTCAAACACTCGCAGTGGTACATATCGCCAAGCATCAGCGTACGCTCGGGCACGCCATGGAAGGTCATGACCAGCACTTGAGGCTGTCCTGTCTTCTTCCACGATTCGCGCACGCGGTTGCCCAGCATGCAGATGTAGCCGTCGTGATCGTGATAGCGATTCACAAAGCGCAGTTCAGGAATCAAGCGCTGCTGCTTCCCCCAATCAAACACCGCGTCCGACACGCTCGCCGTCGTCGTGCCCGAGTACTGCGGATAGAGCGGCAAAATCAAAATGCGCGTCGCGCCTTCAGCCTTCAATTGGTCAAGCTCCTGCGCCATGCTGGGGTTGCCATAGCGCATGGCGTAGCGAACAACGACACTATGGGAAGCCACATCCAGTGCGGCTTGCAGGCCGATTGCTTGCTGCTTTGTCCAATGACGCAGCGGCGAATCTTGCTCCATCCAAATGCTCGCGTACTTGGCGGCAGATTTTTTGGGGCGCACTCGCAAAATGATGCCGTGCAAGATCAACCACCAAATCGGCTTAGGAATTTCCACCACGCGCGGGTCACTCAAAAACTCGGCGAGATAAGTGCGAACCGATGCAGCGGTGGGCGCGTCGGGCGTGCCAAGATTGACAAGCAGCACCGCAGTTTTGGGCGCAGTGCCATGCTGAAATTTGGGCTCTGGCTGAAAGGGAGATTTAAACGTCATGGTTTATAGTTTAGCAATGACATCCATCCTCCCAAACATCCGCGACCTTCCCAAAACCGAGCTGCACATGCACATCGAAGGCTCGCTAGAGCCCGAGCTTATTTTTGCGCTGGCCAAACGCAACGGCGTCGCCCTGCCCTACGCCAGCGTGGATGCATTACGCGCCGCCTATGCGTTTACCAACTTGCAAAGCTTCTTAGATATTTATTACGCAGGCGCTTCGGTCTTACTCAAGGAGCAAGATTTCTACGACATGGCCATGGCTTACCTTGAACGTGCTCACGCAGACAACGTGATCCATACCGAAATGTTCTTCGACCCGCAAACCCATACGGAGCGTGGCGTAGCGATGGATGTGGTCATCAATGGCTTGCACCGTGCGTGCTTGGACGCTAAAGCCAAATGGGGCATCAACGCCTTACTCATCCTGTGCTTTTTGCGCCATCTAAGCGAAGAGAACGCCATCGAAACCTTTAAGGCAGCGCTGCCGCTGCGCAGCAAATTTATTGGCGTGGGCTTAGATTCCAGCGAAGTTGGTCATCCACCCGAAAAGTTTGCGCGCGTGTTTGCCATGTGCAAAAGTGAAGGCCTGCGCCTAGTCGCTCACGCAGGCGAAGAAGGTCCGCCAGCCTATATCTGGCAAGCCTTGGACGTGCTCGGGGTAAGACGCATCGACCACGGCGTGCGCTGTTTAGAAGATGCAGCATTGGTCGCAAGACTAGCCAAAGACCGCATCCCGCTCACGGTTTGTCCGCTATCCAATTTAAAGCTGCGCGTCACACCCGATCTGCGTCAGCATCCACTCAAAAAAATGTTGGATGCAGGCCTGTGCGTCACCATCAACTCAGACGACCCTGCCTACTTTGGGGGCTATATGAATGCCAATTGGAAAGCTACTTTTGAGGCTTTGGATTTAACGGCAGCAGATGCCGTGACGCTTGCTAGAAATAGCTTTGAGGCCGCGTTTGTGGATGATGCGACGCGGGCTGGGTATGTGGCGAAGTTGGATGAATTTATTAAAAGCTGAGGATATCCTTCAAAAACGGAAACTCCTGCACAGCAATCGCTTCGATCTGGGTGCGAAGCATTTCATGTTCACCCTTGTGTTTTCCGAGGCTGAGGTAATAGTTTTTACCTTCATGCTTAGCAAAAATAAGCCATTCGCCAGTAAGCGCCTCCGCATCTCTAAGACGCTGCCAATTTGCGTTTATTGCATCATTCGCAATATGTGGCACATCGACAATCGAAAAATATTTTTTTTCTACTGAATCTTTTGCATCAGCAATTTTTTGCTCAACCCATGGAAGACCGAATCGGACAAGTCCTTTGCGAATATTCTGAGCCATACTTGATAAACCATCTTCAAAATAATGTTGATGCCACAGCCCTTGGAGTGGCAAATGCTTGAATTGGGTTGCGGCTTTTAATCCACGGTTCGCCTCAACCCCTTCCAAAATTCGAATCTGACTTACGATTTTTGCTGGATTTTGCATTCCACTTTTGCAACCACCAAATAATTCAAGCAATAGCAACACACTGTATCTGCCAGTAATGACAGCTTCGAGACCAATTGCTTCAGCAAAAGATAACAACTCACCAGTACCGTCACTGCCATCTTTATGGGTTGCTTGGAATCGTAGGCTAGACATTACTTTAGAAAGACATAACACGGGGTTACTTGCATGGACACATGATACCAATCCCTCGTGTTACGATTATTCCAATGACCACGCCCACTCGTCTCACGCTCACCAACATTTCCAAGCGCTACCCTGCTGTGTTGGCTAATGACGCCATTTCTATGAGCGTTGCGGCTGGTCAAATTCACGCGGTGCTGGGCGAGAACGGCGCTGGCAAGTCTACGTTGATGAAAATTATTTACGGCGCGGTAAAGCACGATAGCGGCTTGATGCGGTTTGATGGCGAGGTCGTGCAGATCGCCAATCCGCAGGCGGCGCGAGCGCTGGGCATCAGCATGGTGTTTCAGCATTTCAGCTTGTTCGATACGCTGTCGGTTGCTGAGAATGTTTGGCTGGGTCTGGACAAGTCACAAAGCCTTAAAGAAGTGGCCGCGCAAATCACCGCCAAGGCCGCTGCGTATGGGCTGGACATTGACCCTCTGCGCCCTGTGCACACGCTGGCTGTTGGCGAGCGGCAGCGCGTGGAGATCATCCGCGCTTTGCTGACCAACCCCAAATTATTGATTTTGGACGAGCCCACATCGGTGTTGACGCCGCAGGCTGTGGAGAAATTATTTGTCGTGCTGCGCCAGCTTGCCAGAGAGGGCTGCACCATCCTCTACATCAGTCACAAGCTGGATGAAATTCGCGCCTTATGTGATTCGTGCACGGTGCTGCGCGGTGGACGTGTGACGGGTGAGTGCATCCCGAGCGAAGAAACGAATGCCTCGCTAAGCCGCATGATGATTGGCTTTGAGCCTAAGCCACTCGCCCGTAGCCAAGTGCAAACAGGTGAGTCGCGTCTGCTGATACACAATTTCTCAAAGCCCAAATCCGATCCGTTTGGTGTGGATTTGAACGCCATCAATTTGGATGTGCGCGCGGGCGAAGTGGTGGGCATTGCAGGCGTGTCGGGCAATGGACAAAAGGAATTGTTGGCTGCGATTTCAACGCGCCAATTCAACGGCCGGCACTTCGAGCATCCCAGCGATAAAAATACGAATCATCGTTTGCACATCGTGCCCGAAGAGCGCCTTGGCTGCGGCGCTGTGCCCTCATTTAGTCTTGCCGACAACTTGCTGCTGACACGAAGCGAAGCCGTTAGTAAAAGCTTTGGACGTTTTGGCTTTGATTGGATTTCTCCCGCAAAACTACACGCGCAAGCCACGCGCATCATTGAAGCCTTTAACGTGAAAGCGGGCTCTGGCAAAGGCAGCGCGGCACTTGCGCAATCGCTGTCGGGCGGCAACTTGCAAAAATTTATTGTCGGGCGCGAAATGGATGCCAAGCCCGAAGTGCTGGTCGTCGCACAGCCCACATGGGGCGTGGATGTGGGCGCGGCGGCGCAGATTCGCGGGGAACTATTGACTTTGCGAAGCGAAGGCTGCGCGGTACTCGTGATTAGCGACGAACTGGACGAACTGTTTGAAGTCTGCGACCGCTTGCACGTGATCGCCAAAGGGCGGCTCTCGCCAAGCATCAATGCTTCGCAGGCCACGCCCAGCTTGGTTGGCGAGTGGATGAGTGGGCTTTGGAATGTTTAAATTAATCGCCCGCCCCACACCATCCCGCGCATGGACTTACGCGTCGCCCCTGCTCGCGCTAGTCGTCACGGTGCTAGTGGGATTGACGATTTTTAGCTTGCTGGGCAAAGACCCACTGCGTGGTCTCACCATGTTTTTTTGGGAGCCAATCAAATCGGGTTACGCCGTGGGCGAGTTACTCGTCAAGGCCACGCCACTGCTCATCATTGCGCTGGGACTCTCGGTGTGTTTTCGCTCGGGCGTTTGGAACATTGGCGCGGAGGGGCAGTTTGTGATGGGCGCGATCTTTGCTGGTTGGATGGCGCTTGAAGCCGATAAGACAACTGGCGCGTGGATCATCCCTACCATCTTGCTGGCGGGCGTGCTGGGCGGGATGCTGTGGGCGGGCATTACGGCGCTGCTGAAAGATCGCTTTCATGCCAACGAAATTTTGGTGAGTCTGATGCTGGTGTATGTCGCTATTTTTACGCTCAACTTTATGGTCAATGGCCCCTTCAAAGACCCTGCGGGCTATAACTTTCCGCAAAGCAAAAGCTTTGAAGCGGTGACGCAAATTCCACGTTTGTTTAAAGGCTCGCGTGTCAGCATTGGCATGGTACTCGGGCTACTTGGCGCAGGCGGCTTATGGTTATTTTTGTTTAGAAGCAAAGCAGGCTTTGCCTTGGCCGTGGGCGGACTTGCGCCGCACGCTGCGCGTTATGCGGGCTTTTCGTCTCGCTCGGCGCTGTGGACGGCGCTGCTTATTTCGGGCGGTGCAGCAGGACTGGCTGGAGCGTTAGAAGTTGCGGGCCCGATTGGGCAGCTCACGCCCTACGTGCCCGCTGGTTATGGCTTTGCGGCCATCATCGTGGCGTATGTGGGCCGGCTGCATCCTGTGGGTGTGGTGCTGGCGAGCTTGCTGATGAGCCTCTTCTACATCGGCGGGGAGCTGGCGCAATCGCGCATGGGCATTCCTAAATCGGTGACGGGCGTGTTCCAAGGGCTGCTCTTGTTTTCGCTTTTGGCGTGCGACACGCTGATCGCTTATCAATTGAAATGGAAGAAGAGTTGATGGAAACCTACGCACTCCTCATTGGTTCAACTCTTGCGGCTGGCACGGTGTTAGCGCTTGCGGCACTCGGGCTGCTCATCAACGAAAAAGCAGGCGTGGTGAATCTTGGCGCAGAAGGCATGATGCTGTGCTCGGCGCTGGCGGGTTTCGCAGCCGTGGTGGCCACGGGGCAAGACTGGGTGGGCTTTGTGGCAGGCATGGCCTCGGGAGCCTTGCTGGCTGCGGCTTTCGGGCTACTGGTCATTTGGCTTGGCGCAAACGCTTACGCATCGGGACTCGCGCTGTCGCTCTTTGGCGCGGGCTTGTCGGCCTTTGCCGGCACGAGCTTTGTGCAGGCGATGCTGCCACCGCGACCGCATTTTGCTGTGCCCTATTTGTCTGATATTCCACTCGTTGGCACGGCGCTTTTTAAACAACATCCCCTTGTGTATGCCGCACTGGCATTGGCCTGCGGGCTAGTTTGGTTTTTATACAAAACCCGCGCAGGCCTCGTGCTGCGTGCCGTGGGCGAAAGCCCCGAGTCGGCGCACGCGCTGGGCTACAACGTGCGGCGCATCCGTTTGGCTGCCGTGATGACGGGCGGCGCACTGTGTGGCTTGGCTGGCGCTTATCTCGCCATCGTCTACACCCCCCTGTGGGTAGAGGGCATGGTCGCAGGCAAGGGCTGGATTGCGCTGGCGCTGACTACCTTCGCTACGTGGCGACCTGGGCGCGTACTGCTAGGTGCGTATTTGTTTGGCGGTGTCACGATGTTGCAATTCCATTTGCAAGGCGCGGGAGTCGATGTGCCTGCTGAATTTTTAAATATGCTGCCGTATCTCGCCACCATCGTCGTGCTGGTTTTGATCTCACGCAAACCCGATTGGATTAAGGCCAATATGCCAGCGTCTTTGGGCAAGCCCTTTCATCCGAATTAAGGCACGTCATTTGCTTGTATACAATTTGCAAGTCGATTCTTTTAACCAACCCAAGAAAGTGAGCCCCGTGATGATGAATAAACGTTTTGCTTTAAAAGCCACAGCCCTCACGGCTGCCGCGCTTATGGCTGCAGCCCTCGTTGGCTGCGGCAAAAAAGAAGAACCCGCGCCAGCAGCCGCTGCGCCTAAAGCCGCTCCATTCAAAATTGCATTTGCCTACGTCGGCCCTGTGGGCGACGGCGGCTGGACATTTGCGCATGACAACGCGCGCAAAGCTTTAGAAAAAGAATTTGGCGACAAGATCAAAACATCGTTTGTTGAAAACGTGCCCGAGTCTGCTGACGCAGAGCGCGTACTGCGCGACATGGCAAGTCAAGGCAACAAGCTGATTTTTGGCACGACCTTTGGCTATATGGATCCGATGCTCAAAGTCGCGCCTGAATTTAAAGACGTGAAATTTGAACACGCGACAGGTTACAAAACAGCTGACAACATGCGCACCTACGACAGCCGCACTTACGAGGGCGCGTACATGGCGGGCGTGATTGCGGGCAAGATGACGAAGACCAATACGCTGGGCGTGGTCGGCTCGATCCCAATCCCTGAAGTGATCCGCAACATCAACAGCTTTACGCTGGGCGCACAAAGCGTGAATCCAAAAATCAAGACCCGCGTGGTGTGGGTGGGCGAGTGGTTTGCACCGCCAAAAGAAACCGAAGCGGCAACATCGCTCATTAACGGCGGCGCGGACGTACTGATGCAAAACACCGACTCACCAGCCGTGCTGCAAACCGCCGAGAAGCTAGGCAAACGTGCGTTTGGTTGGGACTCTGATATGACGGCGTATGGCCCGAAAGCGCACCTTGGTTCTGCCGTGATTAACTGGGCACCGTACTACATCAAAGCCACGCACGATGCGATGGAAGGCAAATGGGCTACAGGCCAAGCGTGGTGGGGCGTAAAAGAAGGCGCGATTGATTTCGTGTCCCTCGCCGCCGATGTGCCCGCTGACGCCAAAGCCAAGCTGGACGAAGTCAAAGCTGGCCTCAAAGACGGCTCGCTCGTGATTTGGAAAGGCCCGATTAAAGGCCAAGACGGCAAAGACATCTTGAAAGCGGGCGAGTCGGCTGATGACAAGTTTATGAGTGGCATCACGTTCTACGTTAAAGGCGTGGAAGGCAAAGTACCGAGCGGCAAGAAGTAAGCCTAGGTCTGTTGTTGTGAGTAGCGTTCTCGTCCATCGCGCACGCTGCATCGCAACCCAAGACGACGCGCGTACAGAGCCAAACGGCGAACTGTATGGCGCGTCGCTTTTTTTGAAGAACGGGCGCATTGCTCGCATCTTCAAAAAAAGCGATGCCAATGATGAAATGGCCTTACAGGCCATACTGGATAAGGCTTCCACGAGTGCCAATTCGGGCAATGAGCGCATTGAAGTGATCGATGCGAAGCATCACGTCGTCATCCCAGGCATGGTCAATACGCATCACCACATGGTGCAAAGTTTGACGCGTGCGATTCCCTCCGTTCAAAGTGCGGAGCTGTTTTCTTGGCTCAAAGGTCTCTATCCGATTTGGGCAGGACTCACGCCAGAGATGGTGCAAGTCTCAAACAAAATTGCGATGGCAGAGCTGCTGCTATCGGGCTGCACAACGAGTAGCGATCACCTCTACATCTACCCCAACGGCATTCGACTTGACGACAGCATCGAAGCGGCGCAGGCCATCGGGATGCGCTTTCTTGCCACGCGCGGCAGCATGAGTGTGGGCGAGAGTGCGGGGGGTTTGCCGCCTGACCGCGTGGTGGAGAAAGAGCCTTTCATCTTGAAAGAATCGCAGCGCTTAATCGAGACCTATCACGATGCGTCGCATGGCGCGATGACGCAAGTAGCGCTTGCACCCTGCTCGCCGTTTAGCGTGAGTACGGATTTGATGCGCGAGTCAGCAAAACTTGCCAGAAGTTACGGTGTGCGGCTGCACACGCACCTTGCCGAAAACGACCACGACGTGGCGTATAGCTTGGAGAAATTCAAGCGCACACCAGCGCAGTACGCCGAAGATTTAGGTTGGGTCGGAGCAGACGTCTGGCACGCGCACTGCGTCAAGTTAGACGATGTGGGTATTTCGCTTTTTGCCGCCACGCGCACAGGGATTGCCCACTGCCCATGCAGCAATATGCGCCTCTCTAGCGGTATTTTGCCGCTACGCAAAATGCTGCAAAGCGGTGTGCCTATTGGCCTTGGCGTGGATGGCAGCGCCAGCAACGATGCGGCGCACATGCTGAATGAAGCGCGGCAAGCCATGCTCTTGGCAAGAGTTGGCAAAGCGCTTGAGCACTTTGGTTGCGATGCGGGTCCGTCTGAGATGACACCGCGCGATGCGCTACGCCTTGCCACGCGCGGGGGCGCAGAAGTGCTGGGGCGGGCGCACGACATTGGGCAAATCAAAGAGGGTTACTGCGCCGACTTGGCAATGTTTAGAACGGACACGCTGTCGATGGCAGGTGGCGCGGTGCACGACCCTGTAGGGGCGCTCATCTTGTGTGCCAGCGGCAATGCGGACTACACGATTGTGAATGGACGTGTGGTGGTACGCGCGGGGCGAATCGCCACGCTAGAGATTGAGCCGTTGATTGATCAGCACAATCGTTTGGCTATGCAGCTCGCCGCTCTTTGAAATAGCCAAACAAAATCACGAGCCCTGGAATCACAATCATCGCTAGAAATATCTGCGAGAGGTGCGCTTTGACCCACGGCAGCCCGCCAAAAAAATAACCAATCGTTACGATGGAGCCAACCCACAGCGTGCCGCCCGTCACGTCATACAGCGTGAAGCGCGAGCGCGTCATTTTGGCAACGCCCGCCACGAAAGGCGCGAAGGTTCGCACGAATGGCAAAAAGCGTGCAAGCACAATCGTGATGCCACCGCGCCGTTCATAAAACGCGTGGGCTTTGTCAAACGCATCTTTGTTAAACCATTTGGAATCGTGCCAACCATACACACGATCACCAAACCAGCGCCCCAGCGCGTAATTGGTTTGATTGCCCGCCACCGCTGCTGCTATCAAGAGTGCCACTGACAGCGGATAGCTCATCAAACCCACGCCAGATAAGGCGCCCACGACGAAAAGCATAGAGTCGCCTGGCAAAAACGGCATGACCACTAAGCCTGTTTCTACAAAGATGATGAGGAATAAAAGCGCGTAAACCCAAGCACCATGACTCATCACGAACGACTCGAGATGCACATCAATGTGCATGATGAGGTCAAACAAAAATGCGAAGAACTCCATCAAGCAAGCGCAGCAACGACGGCATCACCCATCTCTAACGTGCTCACTTTTGTGATACCAGCCCCGCCCTTGCCGTAGATGTCCGATGTGCGCAAGCCCTTTGCCAGCACGGCTTTCACGGCATGTTCGATCCGCAAAGCAGCGTCCGCTTGGCCTAGGCTAAAGCGCAGCATCATGGCGGCAGACAAAATCGTAGCCAGTGGATTGGCAATGCCTTTGCCAGCAATGTCGGGCGCAGAGCCGTGGCTGGGTTCATACAGACCTTGGTTGCTGGCGTTCAGACTGGCCGATGGCAGCATACCGATCGAGCCTGTCAGCATGGAAGCTTCGTCACTCAAAATATCACCAAACATATTGCCCGTCACGACCACGTCAAATTTCTTTGGCTCTTTGACCAGCTGCATCGCGGCGTTGTCCACCAGCATGTGATCGAGCGTGATATCAGGATATTGCTGCGCAACTTCAATCATCACGTCTTTCCACAGCTGCGAGGTTTCCAGCACATTGTTTTTGTCCACGCTGGTGACGCGCTTGCTGCGCTTGCGCGCTGCATCGAACGCCACATGCGCGATGCGCTCAATCTCGGGGCGGCTGTAGCGCATGGTGTCAAAGGCTTCTTCTGCGCCTGGAAAGTGTCCATCCGTTGCCACGCGGCGACCACGCGGCTGACCAAAATAGATGTCGCCTGTGAGCTCGCGGATGATGAGAATATCGAGTCCTGCAATGAGTTCTGGCTTGAGACTAGAAGCATCCACCAGCTCTTCGTAACAAATGGCTGGACGAAAATTAGCGAAGAGGCCGAGCTCTTTGCGCAAGCCCAAAATCGCTTGCTCGGGGCGGAATTGGCGCTCGAGTTTGTCGTACTTCCAATCGCCCACCGCGCCAAACAAAATCGCGTCCGATGCTTTGGCCAGTGCCAGCGTGGCAGGCGGTAGCGGATGACCGAATGCGTCGTAAGCCACGCCGCCGACTAACGCCGACTCCATCTCCATTTTTAAATCCAAAGCGAGTAGAACTTTGACGGCTTCCGCCACGATTTCTGTCCCAATGCCGTCACCAGCCAAAACCGCAATTTTCATTTTTATTTCCCTTAAAAAGAATGAGGATCTGACCCTAATTAATTGGGGTCAGATCCTAATTAAGACGCTTGAACCGTTGACAGGTAAGCCTGCTCTAGATTATCGGTGTTGTACTTCGCTAGCCACTCAGAGACCGTACCCACAAAACGAATTTCACCGCCGTGCATCACGGCCAGCCTGTCTGCTAACTCGCCCACATCGCCTAGCGCGTGCGTACACATAAAGACGGTGCGGCCTTGCTCCTTCATTTTGCGGATCAGGTCTTTAACTTGGACGCGCGAAATCGGATCTAAGCCACTCATGGGTTCGTCCAAGATCAGTAGTTCTCGGCCTGACAAAAACGCCGCAGCGAGGCCAATCTTTTGACTCATGCCTTTAGAGCATTCACGCATCGCAAGTTTGAGTACACCTGCCTGCAAGCCTATATCCTGTAAGGTCTGCACGACAGCGGATTCGTTCCAAGCTACGCCGTGAAGCGAGAGCACAAGCTGGATGTAGTCGCGGGTTTTGAGCCAACCGTGCGGCGCAAAACGCTCGGGCATGTAGGCCATGCGCTGACGTGCCTCAAGTGTGGTCGCATCGACACCAAAAATAGCGAGTGCGCCTTTGCTCACCTGTGTGAGATTGAGCCAGCTTTTGATGAGCGTGGTTTTGCCTGCGCCGTTGACGCCAACCAAAGCAAAGCATTCACCCGCCGTTACGCTCAGGCTGACATCATTCAGCGCTTTAAAGTCAGGTCGTGTGGGGTAAATTTTTTCAACGTGAATAGCCTGCAAAGCCACACTGGTTGTGGCCTCTACAAGTGCCGAATCTGATGTTTTCTGAGCTGTGTTCATCGTTTGCCTTCTTCCAATTCTTTGAGCGTATGCGCTAAAAATCTGAGTTCATTGGGGTCGGTAATTTTGCCGCTGTGCAGCAAACCACCAATCAAAAATTTAGCCGCATCAGCGTCTTTCATTTCGATCTTAAAAAAGATGTCGAGTTGCCGTGCCCACGCTGGCACAGACGGAATGTTTTCGGTTTTTTCTCGTAGCGTTTCAGCGTATTTCATGGCAAGCGGCTGGTCTCTAAACTGCACGCGAGCCACATACGCCACATGCCCCATCCAAGGCCAGCGGCGCTCGGGGTCATCTAAAAATCTTGCGGCGACCCAGTCGGTCATCTTACGTTGACGCGCGCGGTCTGCGGAGTTTTGTGTATAGAGGCGTGCGCCCGCCATTAGTGGATATTGCCCCGTGGGATCAAGCGCGAGTGAGAGGTCTAACCAAGCTGTCAGTTGGTCATAGTTGAGCTGTCCATACGCCAAAGACAAACCTGGCTGCACATCGTGCGCTTGCGTGACCAAGTTCAGCATTTTGGCAAAAGCCACAGGCTCATCGAGCGAGAGCAAACGTGCGCCCAAAACCGTAGGCGGCCAGCCCAATGCCTCGGCATTGGCTACAGGTTTTCCGCGCAGAGTTGAAAGAGCGCTACTGATCAGCAGGCCCACAACCAGCAAGGCCCACAGCGCCTTTGGTGCGGGTGCTTGCGCTTTGCGTTTGGCAAAAAAGAAACGCACGTATTCGCGTAGCCACGCCCAGGCAAAATTAGATTTCATGGCGATAAAAATCAATCGCTGCGGCGACCACACAGATCACCGAATACACCAGCGCCCACACCGCCAAAATGCCGCACATTTGTGCTGTCGGAATCACGTTACCCAGCAACCATTCGGCTTTGGTAAATGTTCCCAGCGGCGGAACGACCCAGCCCATGAGCTGAAACATCCACTGCCCTGCAACGGCTTGGAAGCTCGTCGGGTCTTGTCCGATGGGCGTCGCGGCCATGGTGCGCGCCACATCCAGCACACGCGCCAAAATATAAAACGCCA
>CANFWH010000003.1 GCA_947450645.1 Comamonadaceae bacterium
CGGCAACCGAATGGGCTTATGCCTACAATCACGACAGGCCGAGCATGGCATTGAATGGGCGTACGCCCATTCAATGCCTGCAAGCCTATTTAGTCAGCAATCATCAACCCTCTACTTTGACGTGTCGTTAACAAAGGGGGGATTACCGTGTGCGTGTGGGGCATTTAAGCCGTAGTTAAAGCTCGATACCAACCACCCGACAATACATAGCGTGGAAAATTAATCCACTGCTCAATAAAGATGCGTCCAAACGCATTGGCGGGGCTGCTAAACGGAATCGATGGATTGGCCTCTTTGCCATGCCCCACAGCTTGCGCGACGAAGGACAGCGCCATCACAAGCACGGCCAGCAAAGCCTTTATCCATAAGCCTTGCAGCAGTGCGAGCACGAGCGCGATGTTGGCGATGAGGAACAGTGGCACAGCCACAATGTGCAGCAGCAAATTAGCACGCGATTGATGGAAGCTGCGATAGTCGGTCCATTGCCATGTGATGAGTTCTGAGGGATTCATATCTATCTTCCTCTTAAAAATCAAAATTTCGATTGACTGAGTTCTTCAAACACCCGCGCATAAAACGCATGGCGTGAGGGACTGATGGCGGTGTCCACTTCTTCGTCTGACACGTTCGCCAGCACCGCGCACTGCGGCTCTTGAAGATGTTTGCAGTTGTAAAAGCGACACTGCCCGTCGTACTGCGCGAAGTCGGGCATCAGCTTGGCTAGTAACATTTTGTCCACATGATGTAGTCCGAATTCTTGAAAGCCTGGCGAGTCGATGATGGCGGATTTTTTGCTCTCATCTAACCAAAACCAGCTCGTGGTGGTGGTGGTGTGTTTGCCTGAATTGAGCGCCGTGGAAATCTCACGCGTGGCTAAATCTGCCTCGGGTAGCAAGAGGTTGATCAGCGAGCTTTTGCCCACACCCGATGCACCCATGACGAAGGTAGTTTTGCCTGTCAATAACTGCATCAATGCCTCGCGAGCCATGTCCTGCTTGGCTTGTACGAGTGCCGAATCCACTTCTGCTTTAGGTTTAATGGCTAATCCCATCACTTCGTAACCCATGCGTTTGTAGGGCGCAAGGCGCTCCATCGCTTCGTTAAATGGAATAGTTAAATCAGCTTTATTCAGCACGATGATGGGTTTGATTTTGACGGCTTCGCAAGAGATCAAAGCCCGCGCGAGTTGGCTCTCAGAGAACACAGGCTCAGCGGCGAGAACGAAGAGCACTTGATCGAGATTGGCAGCAAACTGTTTGCTGCGAATGTCGTCTTGACGGTAAAGCAAATTGCGTCGTGGCTCTAATTTTTCGATCGTGCCTTCGTCTTTGCTGGCTTGCCACTGCACACGGTCGCCGACCACGCACTGACTTTTTTTGCCACGTGCGTGACAAATCACGCGCTCGCCACTTGGCGTTTCAACGACGACATGGTGGCCGTGCAAGCCAACAACTATGCCGCTGCTCACACGATGCACCTCATGCAGTCAACCTTGCGAGGCGCTCAGTCGCAGGGGGGTGCGACGCATAGAAACTCATGTAGAGCGGGTCGGGTGTCAACGTGGATGCGTTGTCTTCGTACAGCGTGAGCAATGCTGAAGCAAGTGCAGCGCCGTTGCTGTGTTTGACTGCGTAAGCGTCCGCCTCAAACTCGTCTTTGCGCGAAAAAAATGAAAACACGGGCGTGACGAAAAACATAAACACGGGAACAGCAATCATAAAGAGCAAAAGCGCCAGCGCGTCATTACTGCCCGTGAGTGAGGGCTGAACGCCCAGCCCCGTATAGAACCACGTTTGCCGCGCCAGCCAGCCCAGCAAGGCAAAGCCCGCGAACGAGACGACAAACTGCATCACCATCCTCTTCACGATGTGCTTGTGATGCGCGTGACCGAGTTCGTGCGCGAGCACGGCTTCCATCTCGTCAATGTTGATTTGCTTGAGAAGCGTGTCGTAAAACACCACGCGCTTAGTGGAGCCAAAACCCACAAAAAAGGCATTGGAATGTGCCGAGCGTTTGCTGCCATCCATGACAAAAAATCCGCTGGCGTTAAAGCCGCAGCGCTGCATGAGTGCCGTGACACGCGCCTTCAAAGCCTCGTCTTCTAGCGGTGTAAATTTATTGAAGAGCGGCATGATGACGGTAGGCGCAATCCACATCATGAAGAGACTAAACAAGGTGAGCGCCCCCCAAGCCCAGAGCCACCAGTTTTGCCCCGCAGCGCCCATCAGGTATAACACCAGCGCGATGAGCGGCAAGCCAATCACAGTGCCCAGCAGCAAGCCCTTGACCAAATCGATCGCCCAAGTTTTCCACGTCGTTTTGTTAAAACCAAAACGCTCTTCCATTATGAAAGTTTGATACAGCGATAGCGGCAAGTCGATGATCGAACCAATCACTGTAAAGGCCACAAGCAACACGATTTGCTGCCAGAAGTTTGAACCCATCCAGTCAAGCACGACTGCGTTCAGCAGCGCGAGTCCGCCCAATAGCGTCCAACCAATAAGCACGATGCAGCCGAGCACGTCTTCCCAAAAGCCGAGGCGCGATTTCGCCAGTGTGTAGTCGGCAGCTTTTTCGTGATTAGTCTGCGATACCTTATCGGCAAAGGCTTTCGGCACTTCGCCTCTATGCGTGACAACGTGTTTAGCTTGGCGGAGCAGGAGGTATGAGCGAACTAAAAAGCCGCCCAAAAGAGCAATAGAAAAACAAAACGTAAAAATGTAAGAAGTAGTCATAGGCTAGATTATCCGCGCCGATTACTTGCGCTAGAAATCAAAGCTTGACTTACCGCGCCACACCCAGCAAGCTATCGAGCAGCGCTGGATTTGCCAGCAACTCATCCGCCTTGCCAGAGTACACGACTTCCCCATGATCGAGCACCACTGCCGTATGCGAGATTTTTAAAATCGCTTGCGGATGCTGCTCGACGATGATGGCACTCATGCCCTCATTGCGTGTGATGCGAGCGATGGCGGCGAGTAACTCTTCCACAATGATGGGCGCAAGACCTTCAAGCGGCTCATCGAGAAGCAGCAATTTTGGGTTGAGTACCAAGGCTCGACCCATCGCCAACATTTGCTGCTCGCCGCCCGAGAGTTGCGTGCCCATATTGGATTTTCGCTCAGCGAGGCGTGGGAACATCTCAAACACACGCTCGGGTGTCCAATGCCCCGCACGTGCGACAGCGCTTAGGTTTTCAAGCACTGTGAGCGATTTAAAAATGTTGCGCTCTTGCGGCACCCAGCCAATGCCCGCTGCGGCTCGCTCGTGCGCTTTGAGTGCGTGCAAAGCCACGCCAGACAAGGCGATGCGGCCTGCGTGTTGGCGCGTTGCACCCGCCAGCGTGTTGATGAGCGTGGTCTTACCCGTGCCGTTGCGACCGAGCAACGCCAAAGTTTCGCCAGCGTTAATGGATAAGCTAATGTCGTTCAAAACCACGGCTTCGCCGTAACCTGCGCGGACGTGGTCTAAGCGTAGAAGTTCGCTCATGAATGTGCTCCTTCTGCGGCATCCAACGAATGCCCAAGGTACACGGCTTTGACTTGCGCGTCGTTCGCAATCACGTCTGGCGTGCCTTCCGTGAGTACCGTGCCGTTGACCAGCACCGTGATGCGTGTGGCAAATTCAAACACCAAATCCATATCGTGCTCAATCAATAAAACTGATACATCGGCAGGTAGCGCCGCCACAGTTTGCAAAAGCTCTTCGCGCTCGCCTGCGGGCACACCTGCCACGGGTTCGTCTAGCAATAGCACTTTTGGGTTGCAAGCCAGCGCAATGGCGATTTCAAGCAAGCGGCGTTTGCCATAAGCAAGTAAGCGGACTTCTCTATCCATCACCTCAAGCAGATGAAATTGCGTGAGCAACTCTAAGCAGCGCTCCTGCACATTGGCACTCGTGGAAGCCTTGACAGATATGGCCTGCAGGCCGATTGGCTGCCACCATTTGCCACCCAATCCCTGCGCTTGCGACACGACCATGGCCAGCGTTTGTAGCGGTGTGAAGGTATCAAACAATTGATTGATTTGGAAGGTGCGCACCATACCGCGCCGCACACGCTTGTAGCTAGCAAGGCGACTGATGTCTTCGCCCAGTAGTTTGATGCTGCCGCTGGTCGGCTCTAGCACGCCCGTGAGCAAATTGATGAGCGTGGTTTTGCCTGCACCATTAGGGCCAATCAGCGCATGGCGTGCGCCTTGCTTTAAATCAAACGTTACATCGTTGGTGGCCGTGATGCCGCCAAAGCGCTTGATGAGATTGGTGCAACTCAGAACGGTATCAGTTGTGCTACTCATGCTGCACTCCTTTCCCCTAAGCTCGCAAACCAGGTCCACGGTTTAAAGAGTCGCTCACGTCCCACGAGAACAAGTACCACCAAAAAAAGACCAATCCAAAACGTCCAGTATTGCGGGGTGATGTCCGAGATCACCGACTGCATGATCTTAAAAATAATCGCGCCCGTAATGCCACCCCACAGCCAGCCCGTGCCACCAATCACCAGTATCAGCATGAGATCGGCGGAGCGATCAAAGGCAAATAAATCAAGCGATGCAAAGCCTGTCGTCTGTGCGGCCAATGCACCCGCAGCGCCCGCCACGCCTGCCGCCAGCGTATAGACCACGCCTAGGCGCAGGCTGACATTCACGCCAATGCTAGATGCGCGCAAGCGGTTATCGCGGATGGCTTTGAGGCCTGCGCCAAAAGGCGAATGCACCCAGCGACGCAGCAAGATGAAGAACACAAGCACGACTGCCAACGAATACCAAGCCGCTGTTTTTCCCGTGAGATCAAACTCAAACAATCCCAGCACAGGTGCCATCACCACGCCTTGCAAACCATCTGCGCCGCCCGTGAGCCAATCCAGCTTATTCGCCAACTCATACATGATGAGCCCCACGCCCAGCGTCACCATCAGCCTCGTGAGATCGGAGCCACGCTGAATGGTAAGGCTGCAAGCCACGCCCAGCAAGGCTGTCAGCAGGGTCGCCACTAGCAAACCCACCAGCGGGTCGGGCATTACCAGCTTGGCAAACAGCGCAGCGCTATACGCACCCATGCCAAAAAATGCGGCGTGACCCAGCGACACAATGCCCGTGTAACCCAAGATCAAATCGAGTGACATCGCAAACAGCGCCGTGATGGCGATTTCGCTAATCAAGAGGGAATGATTGGGCAATAAGAACGGCGAAGTAAAAGCAAGTAACCACGCAATCGGTTCCCATGCGCGAATGCGGGCGTCGCGTTTCAAACTGTTTTGAAGCGTCGCAAGATTCATTTGTTGCCTCTAGAAAACAGGCCTTGAGGACGCCAAATCAAAATTGCAATCATCAGTACGTACACGGTAAACGCGCCCATTTTGGGGATGTAGTATTTGCCTGCTACATCAGCAATACCCAGCAACAATGCGGCCAAGAGTGGGCCTGTAATGGACGTTGTACCGCCCACTGCCACGACGATTAAGAAGTACACCATGAACTTGAGAGGAAAAGTTGGATCTAGCCCCAGCACTTCTGCACCCAGCGCCCCGCCAAGCCCCGCGAGGCCAGAGCCCACGGCGAACGTGGCAAGGAAGACGATGTTCACATTGATGCCCAGTCCCGCCGCCACGCGCTGGTCGTCCACGGCTGCACGAAGTCGACTACCAAAGCGAGTTTTAGACAGCACGGTCTGCAAGAGCGCAGTCAGCAAGGCACAGACGATGACGATGAACAACCGATAGTGCCCCATGCCTAAGCTGAAGGGCGTGTCAGCCCAGAGCTCGGTGCGTCCTTTGAGCCACTCTGGCAACTGCATAATTTGCAGCGTCGAGCCAATAAAGTAGTCGGTTGCTGCGACCGCCATAAACACAAGGCCAATCGAAAACAACACTTGATCGAGATGCGGTTTGCCGTAAAGCCTGCGATAGAGCGTGACCTCCAACAGCCCGCCCAGCAAGGCTGCGCCTAAGAACGACAACGGTAAACACCACAAAAATGGCACACCCATTTTTTGCATCAAGAGCACCGTGATGTAGCCGCCCACCATCGCAAACGCACCGTGCGCGAGGTTGATGAAATTCATCAACCCCATCGTCACGGCAAGCCCTACCGCCAGAATAAATAACAGCATTCCATAGGCGACGCCATCAAACAGAATGGTCAACATGTTTGTTGGCCTTTATTTACTTGGCTTTGCCTGGGTCTTTGACATCTTTGAGCACATCAAATTCCACGTTATAGAGTTGTCCATTAACTTTTTGCACTCTGCGGATGTAGATGTTTTGCACCACGTCGCGGGTCTGCGCGTCGATGAACATGGGGCCGCGTGGACTTTCAAAAATTTGACCTTTCATCGCCGCCAAAAGTGCATCGCCGCCGCCATTGCCTTTAGTGGCTTTGAGTGCTTCGTAAATCACGCGCATACCGTCGTAACCCGCAACCGCCATGAAGTTGGGACGCATACCCTTGTTAGCTTTTTCAAATGCCTCAACAAATTTTTTGTTCGCGGCAGATGGATGCGCTGCCGAGTAGTGATGCGATGTCACCACGCCGATTGCGCCATCGCCCATGTCGTTGAGTTGATCGTCGTCGGTCACGTCGCCCGTCCCAATCAGCTTGATGCCGGCTTTATCCATGCCGCGCTCTAAGAACTGTTTCATTACCGCTGCGCCTGCGCCAGACGGCACAAATACAAAGAGCGCATCGGGTTTGATGTCGCGCACTTTTTGTAAGAACGGTGCAAAATCGGGGCTGCGCAGCGGCACACGTAGCGCTTCAACGACTTGCCCGCCGTTAAAAGTGAGACGCTCTTTGAAGTATTTTTCAGCATCCAATCCTGGGCCGTAATCGCTGACCAATGTCACGGCTTTTTTGATGCCGTTTTTAGCCGCCCAGTCGCCCATGGCGACCGCTGCTTGGGGTAGCGTAAAGCTGGTGCGCACGATGTACGGTGAGGCTTGCGTAATGATGGACGTGGCGGCAGCCATCACCACCATCGGGGTTTTAGATTGCGTCGCAATCGGCGCAGCCGCAAATGCCGCAGGCGTGACACCGAAACCACCGAGCACATTCACTTTGTCGTTGACAACCAATTCTTGCGCCAAGCGCTTGGTGACATCAGGTGTCGCGGCATCGTCTTTGATGATGAGCTCAATTTTTTTGCCCGCAACGGTGCTACCGTTTTGCGCCATATACAGCTGCGCCGCAGCGGCGATTTGTTTGCCCGTCGAGGCTTGTTGCCCCGTCATAGGCAAAATCAAACCGATTTTAAAAGTGTCGTCAGCAGCGAAGCCGAGGGATGACGCGGCAAGTAGCGTAGCTGCAATGGTTGAGAGCGCGAGGCGTTTTTTCATGATGACTCCGAAATAAAAAAAGCGATAAAAATAAGACAAGCCTAACTGTACCAGCACGGAATCTAGGGATACTACGGATTGTCCGCAAAAAAAAGGAAGTTTTCATGTATATCAAAAACGCTTGGTACGTTGCCTGCACACCCAATGAGATAGACGATAAGCCGCTAGGGCGAAAAATATGTGGTGAATCCGTCGTGCTGTATCGAGGCATGGAAGGACGTGTTGCTGCTGTCGAAGACTATTGCCCGCATCGCGGTGCACCGCTCTCTTTGGGGCAGGTGATTGAGGGGCAGTTAGTGTGCGGCTACCACGGTCTTGAGATGGGCTGCGACGGCAAAGCGGTCTCTATGCCAGGCCAGAGAGTACGGGGCTTCCCATCCATTCGCAGTTTTGCAGTTGTCGAGCGCTATGGCTTTATTTGGATTTGGATGGGAGCAGCGGAAGCAGCAGATCCATCCACCATTCACAATCTTCACTGGGCGGATAGCCCTGATTGGGCTTACGGCGGAGGCCTCTTTCACATCAATTGCGACTATCGCTTGATGATTGATAACCTGATGGATTTGACGCATGAAACTTATGTCCACGCCACCAGTATTGGTCAAAAAGAAATTGACGAAACCCCCAGCAGCACACGCGTGGAAGGCGACAGAGTGATTACGAGCCGTTTTATGAATGGCATTGAAGCACCACCGTTTTGGAAGATGGCGCTGCGCGGCAACAACCTACCAGACAGTCAACCCGTTGATCGGTGGCAAATTTGCAATTTTTCACCGCCCAGCCATGTGATGATTGAAGTGGGCGTGGCGCTAGCAGGTCAGGGCGGCTATGACGCACCCGCAGACAAAAAAGCATCCAGCATCGTGGTCGATTTCATCACGCCCGAATCAGAAACATCTATTTGGTATTTTTGGGGCATGGCACGCAATTTCAACGCGAAAGATAAAGCGCTCACTGCTGCCATTCGAGAAGGCCAAGGCAAAATCTTTGCCGAGGACTTGGCCATGTTAGAGCAGCAACAGCAAAACTTGCTGCGCCTGCCCACGCGTAAGGTGCTGAATCTCAATATCGATGAAGGCGGTGTGAAATCGCGCCGCGTGGTTGATCGGTTAATTGCGGCGGAGCAACTCATCGCATAGCTAGTGCGCAAGCCCCACATAGTTTTCGGTGATGGATTGCAGTGCCGCTTCGGAATGGACAAGATAGTCCAGCTCTGCTTCTTGAATCTTTTGACCAAAGCCCTCTGTGTCGGGAAATTTATGCATCAGGCTGGTGAACCACCACGAAAAGCGTTCGGCATTCCACACGCGACGCAGACATCTAGCGGAGTAGTTATCAATACCCGCTTTCGATTTTTCTTGAAAATACTCGGAGATGGCTTGAGACAATACGTTCACATCACCCGCCGCTAAATTCAGTCCTTTTGCCCCTGTGGGCGGCACGATGTGCGCAGCATCACCCGCCAAGAACATCGAACCAAAGCGCATGGGGTCCGCCACAAAACTGCGCAGCGGTGCGATGCTTTTTTCTAGCGAAGGTCCTGTCACCAAACGCTTGGCGGCCTCGGGATCGATGCGAGTTTTGAATTCAGCCCAAAAACGCTCGTCGCTCCAACTCTCTACTTTTTCATCAATGCCGCATTGGATGTAGTAACGGCTACGCGTCATTGAGCGCATCGAGGACAGCGCAAAACCTCGCTCGGTATTGGAGTAGGTGACTTCGTGATACACGGGCGGCGTATCCGACAGCACACCTAACCAGCCGAAGGGATACACCTTCTCAAAGTTTTGGATAGCGCCTGTGGGCACGCTTGCGCGGCACACGCCGTGATAACCATCGCAGCCTGCAATGAAACGAGCTTTGATTTCCATCGCCTCGCCGCCCTTGTTGAACGTGACACGCGGATGGTCGGTGTCGAAATCATGCACGGCCACGCTATCACCAGCTTCGTAAATCGTCTGTAGCCCAAGCCCTGCGCGGTGATCCATCAAGTCTTTGGTCACTTCTGTCTGTCCATAGATCGTCATGTGTTTGCCGCCTTGCCGATCGGCGATATTGATGCGGTGAAACGCGTCTTTAAAAATCAACGCGAATGCGTTATGACGCAAACCCTCGCGCTGCATCCGCGCGCCCACGCCCGCGTAGTCCAGCAAATCGGTCGTACCTTGCTCCAGCACGCCTGCGCGAATGCGCGAGAGCACATAGTCGCCACTTTGGCGCTCAATGATGATGTGCTCGATGCCTGCTTTGTGTAAGAGCGCACCGAGTAAAAGACCTGATGGGCCTGCGCCAACAATGACGACTTGGGTAGAGAGTGTTTTCATAGCGCTTGATTGTGTACAGAACGTGCCGCGCAGCTTTGACGAATCAAACCAAACATAGGACAATTCCAGCAAAATGAAAACAAACAGGTATTACATATGAAAACCTCAAGGGTTAACCCTAGCCTCAATATCAGAGGCGTTCAACACTACGAGTTGTATGGTGAATCAAGCTCATCTGCGCGTTCTAAAACTTGGACAAATTCGTTTCATTTTGAGCGCATCCCCGATCGCTCGAGTCACTTTAATTGGGAGATCGAACCGCATGTGCACGACTCGTTTGTGCAAATCTTTTTGTTAACAAACGGCAGTGGCGAAATCACTCTGAATGGCGTCACTTCGCAGCTAACCAGCCCTATGCTCATCGTCATTCCTGCACAAAACGTGCATAGTTTCCGTTTTGCTAAAAACACCGATGGGCCCGTCATGACGGCGGCACAACAACCACTGGAATCACTTGCGCAAAACGTGATGCCTGAACTTGCTGAGGTGCTCGCCAGGCCATATCTGGTAAGGCTTGGACAAGACCCAAGTGCCGATGCAGCGCTGCACAATTTACTAACGAGTATTGAACACGAATGGCGCGCTCACAGCTTTGGACACGCCGCCGCTGGGTTATGCTTGCTTGCGACTTTGCTGCTTCACGCGCATCGCGGACTAGGAGTCAATGGCCCCGCAGGCCAGATCCAGAAAGGGCTGCAGGAGTATCGCCTCACACGCGCTCACGTTGTCGTGGATAAATTTAAGCGCCTTGTGAACGAGCAATTTAAGTCGTCAGAAGCCGTCGCCAGCTATGCCAATCGGATCGGCGTCAGTCCTGGGCAACTCACGCGCCTCACCAAGCAAGTGCTAGGACTAACAGCACTGGGGGTGATCAACGCACGACTTGTATTTGAAGCCGAGCGCGAACTCACTTATACGGCGGACAGCATCAAGCAAATTGCCGCCAAACTCGGATTTGAAGACGAAGCCTATTTCAGTCGTTTCTTAAAAAAAGAAACAGGGCAATCACCCAAAGCTTTTAGACTACGTAGCACCTCAAAAATCAACTAAACGCCTGAATCCCCGTTTGCGCACGCCCCAAAATCAGCGCATGAATATCGTGCGTGCCTTCGTAGGTGTTGACGACTTCTAGATTGACCAAATGCCGCGCCACACCAAACTCGTCGCTGATGCCGTTGCCGCCCATCATGTCGCGTGCAAGGCGTGCCACGTCTAGCGCTTTACCGCACGAATTGCGCTTCATGATGCTGGTAATCTCCACGCTCGCCGTGCCCTCGTCCTTCATGCGCCCCAAACGCAAACAGCCTTGCAGGCCAAGCGTGATCTCGGTTTGCATATCGGCCAGCTTTTTTTGGATGAGTTGATTAGCAGCCAATGGACGACCAAATTGTTTGCGATCCAGCACGTACTGACGCGCTCTAAACCAGCAGTCCTCTGCTGCACCAAGGGCGCCCCAAGCAATACCAAAGCGGGCGGAGTCAAGGCAGGTAAACGGCCCTTTGAGGCCCGCCACGGTTGGCAGCATTTGAGCTTCGGATATCTCCACGCCATCCATCACAATCTCGCCAGTGATGGATGCACGCAAACCCACCTTGCCGTGAATGGCGGGGGCACTCAAGCCCTTCATGCCTTTTTCTAGGATGAAGCCTTTAATACGGCCGTCGTGATCGCCACCCACGCATTTCGCCCACACCACAAACACGTCCGCAATCGGGGCGTTAGAAATCCACATCTTGTTACCTTTGAGGACGTAACCGCCATCCACCGCTTTGGCGCGAGTTGCCATGGATGCAGGATCAGAGCCATGATCGGGCTCGGTGAGTCCAAAGCAACCAATCCATTCGCCCGTAGCGAGTTTGGGCAGATATTTTTTCTTTTGCGTCTCCGTGCCAAACTCGTTAATCGGCACCATCACGAGCGAGCTTTGTACGCTCATCATGGAGCGATAACCCGAGTCCACTCGCTCCACTTCGCGTGCGATGAGGCCGTACGCCACATAGCCTAGCGCAGAGCCGCCGTAGGCTTCGGGGATGGTTGCACCAAGCAGTCCGAGCTCGCCCATCTCGGTAAAGATGGCAGGGTCGGTGTACTCGTTGCGGAATGCTAGCGTGGCGCGGGGCAAGAGCTTGTCTTGGCAATACGCCCTCGCCGCATCGCGAATCATGCGTTCGTCATCTGTGAGTTGAGAATCAAGGAGTAGTGGATCGTCCCACTGAAATTGCGATTTTTGTGTTGCCATGATAAGGAGATTAAATAAATAGCCAACCCGCATTGTGCACAAAGCGTTCCCACTGCGCACGATAATGCATATTCTTTAGGCCGTGCGATTAAGATTCGCACTTTTAACTATACGGAGAAATCGTCATGACATCCACTCGTCGTCAAGTTTTGTCTCAGGGCGCAGCCATAGCTGGCGTGGCTTCCGCAGGATTTTTAGCCTCAAACGCATCTGCACAAACCAGCAAGCTGCGCGTCGGTTTGATGTTGCCCTACACGGGCACCTTTGCGCAACTGGGCGTTGCGATTGAAAACGGCTTCCGCATGGCGCTCAATGAACAAGGCGACAAATTAGGTGGGCGCGAGGTCGAGTTCTTCAAGGTGGACGACGAATCCGAACCAGCCAAGGGCATTGAAAACGCCAACAAATTGGTGCAGCGCGACAAGGTCGATGTCATCATTGGTACGGTGCATTCTGGTGTGCAAATGGGCATCCAAAAAGTGGCGCGTGACTCGGGCGTTTTGAGCATCATCCCTAACGCAGGTTTGCATGCAGCGACCCGCTCGCTGTGCGCGCCCAACGTGTTTCGCACCTCGTTTACCAACGGCCAGCCCACGCAGGCGCTGGGCCCTGTGCTGTTGGCCAAAGGACAAAAGAAGGTGGTGTGGATCTCGTGGAAATATGCGGCGGGTGACGAATCTTTAGAGGGCTTTAAAGCAGGTTTTGTCTCTGGCGGCGGAACGATTGTCAAAGAACTGGGCTTGCCATTCCCTAACGTTGAATTCCAAGCTCTTTTGACCGAAATCGCATCACTCAAACCCGATGCAGTCGTTTGCTTCTTCTCTGGCGGTGGAGCAGTGAAGTTCTTAAAAGACTATGCCGCGGCAGGACTCAAAGGCAAGATTCCACTCTATGGCTCAGGCTTTCTCACCGAAGGCGTTTTAGATGCAACAGGCACTGCGGCTGAAGGTGTCATGACGACACTGCACTATGCTGACTCGCTGAATACACCGCGCAATAAAGCCTTCCGCTTGGCCTATGTCAAAACCTACAAGCTGCAACCCGATGTGTTTGCCGTCCAGGGCTATGACGCAGGGCTGTTGCTTATCAAAGGCGCCAACGCAGTCAAGGGCGATTTCACCAAAAAAGTAGATTTATACAAAGCCATGGAAGGCGCTGTCATTGACAGCCCACGCGGCAAATGGACGATGAGCAAAGCGCACAACCCGATTCAAGATATTTACTTGCGCGTAGTTGAAGGCAAAGAAAATAAAGTGCTCAGCATTGCCGCCAAAGCGCTGGCTGATTCGGGCGCAGGTTGCAAGATGGGCTAACTAGGAACTTATGAATACGACTCGCCGCCAACTTTTATCGTCAAGCCTCATCGCAGCAGGTGCGGCCACCTCGGGCTTTTTACCTATTCAATCTAAGGCGCAAACCGCAAGCCTGATGCCAAAGCTTCGTGTGGGATTGATGCTGCCTTTTACAGGCACGTTTGCGCAACTCGGCGTCGCCATTGAAAACGGTTTTCGCCTTGGACTGTCTGAACTTGGTGGAAAAATTGGCGGGCGCGAAGTCGAGTTTTTTAAAGTAGACGACGAGTCTGATCCATCCAAAGCGATAGAAAACGCCAACAAACTGGTGCAGCGCGACAAGGTCGATGTGCTGGTGGGTTCGGTGCATTCGGGCGTGCAACTTGGCATTCAAAAAGTAGTGCGCGAAAGCGGTGTGCTGAACATCATTCCAACTGCTGCGCTGCACGCTGCCACACGCTCGCTGTGCGCACCCAATGTGTTTCGCACGTCGTACACCAGCTACCAGCAAACCTACGCCTTGGGTAGCGCCTTGCTGGCTAAGGGTTTGAAAAAGGTCGTCTGGATTTCTTGGAAGTACACCGCTGGCGAAGAAATGCTGGAAGGCTTTCGCGAGGGCTTTGTACCAAAGGGCGGCGTGATTACCAAGGAACTTTGGGCGCCCTTCCCGAGCGTAGAGTTTCAAGCACTGCTCACCGAAATTGCCGCACTCAAGCCCGATGCCGTAGCTTGCTTTTTTGCCGGTGCGGGTGCTGCCAAATTTATGAAAGACTACGCCGCATCAGGTCTCAAAAATAAGATTCCACTCTACGGTGCAGGCACGCTAACGGAGGGCACGCTAGAAGCCGCAGGCGCAGCAGCCGAGGGTGTGGTCACCACCATGCATTACAGCGATGCTCTGGATACGCCAAAGAACAAGGCTTTCCGCTTGGCCTATGCCAAAGCGTTCAAACTACAGCCCGACGTGTATGCCGTGCAAGGCTATGACACGGCGTATTTGTTAGCTAAAGGCGCGTCAGCCGTGGGCGGCGACTTCACGAAAAAAGCGACGCTTTATAAAGCGATGGAGACAGCCGTGATTGACAGTCCACGCGGCAAATGGAAGATGAGTCCTTCACACAACGTGGTGCAAGACATTTACCTGCGCCAAGTCAAAAATGGCGAAAACAAAGTGCTAGGGCTTGCTATTAAAGGGCTTGCTGATCCTGGTACGGGTTGCAAGATGGCGGCGGTCTAAACGAAAAGTCTTCGCGTGGATTTACCAACCTTCCTCATCCAGCTACTCAATAGCGTTCAATACGGCTTGCTGCTCTTCATGCTGGCAGCGGGCTTGACGCTGATCTTTGGCATCATGGGCGTGGTCAATTTAGCGCATGGCAGCTTTTATATGCTGGGTGCTTATCTGGCGTATGCCTTGAGTGGGCTGTTAGGTAGTCTCACATTGGCGATTTTGGTAGGCATACTGCTCTCGATCATTTTTGGTCTGGGGTTGGAGTGGCTTTTATTTCGCCACTTTTATGAGCGCGATCACCTAGATCAAGTGCTGCTGACGTTCGGCCTGATCTACATTTTGGAAGAGCTGCGCTCCATCCTGTGGGGCGACGATGTACACGGCGTGGCGATTCCTGATGTACTCTCCGCGTCGATTCCGCTAACCGATACGCTGTCGTATCCCGTCTATCGTCTCGCCATGTCGGGCGTGTGCGTGGCGCTTGCATTCGGACTCTACTGGTTGATTAGCAAAACAAAACTCGGCATGAAGATTCGTGCAGGTGCGTTCAACAGCACCATGGCCGAGGCGCTTGGCATCAACATCAAGCTGATTCACGCCGTGGTGTTTGCGCTGGGCGTGGCGCTTGCATCTATTGCTGGCATGATTGCCGCGCCGATTTCTAGCGTCTATCCGAACATGGGCTCTAGCGTGCTCATCATGTGCTTTGTAGTGGTAGTCATTGGCGGCATTGGCTCTGTGCGCGGCGCGCTAATTGCGTCGCTCTTGGTGGGTTTTGTTGATACCTTTGGAAAGGTGCTCTTGCCGTCTATCTCAGGGATGCTGGTTTATGTGCTGATGGCGGCTGTGTTGCTATGGAAACCCGAAGGCTTGTTCAAAGCGTGAGCGCCCTATGAGTATCATCAAAGCCAATTTAGAAATCCTACCAAAAGGCCTGCAAGCCACGCTGGTATTGGCTTTATTGTGCCTTGTCGCTTTTCCATTCGTAGGTTCAGACTTCTACAAAGAGATGGTCACGCGCATGATGATCCTCTCCATCTTTGCCATGAGTTTGGATTTATTACAAGGCGTGACAGGGCTTGTCTCGCTGGGTCATGCGGCTTACTTTGGTCTGGCAGGTTATGCCCTCGCGTTCCTCACGCCCGAGGGTGCAGCGGTCAGCCTGTGGTGGACACTGCCTTTAGCAGTGCTCGCATCTAGCCTTGCCGCGCTGGTGATTGGATTTTTTGTCGTGCGCACACATGGCATTTACTTCATCATGGTGACGATGGCGTTTGCGCAGATGGTGTACTTCTTATTTTTTGATAACAAAGGCTTAGGCGGCTCGGATGGTCTGTACATCAACTTCAAACCGAGCACGTCCATTTTTGGCGTTCAAACATTTGATTTAGACAACAAAAATCACTTCTACTATTTCACGCTGGTGATGATGCTCGTCGTTTATGCGCTCTTACGCAAATTGCTCTGGAGCCCCATGGGACGTGCCCTATCGGGTATCCGCATCAACGAGCACCGCATGCGGGCAATGGGCTACGGTACATTTAAATACAAACTTTCCGCCTTCACCATCGCGGGTGGGGTAGCAGGTTTGGCAGGGTATTTGCAAGGCGCACAAAGCGGCTTCGTCAACCCCGAGCTGATGGGCTTTCACATGAGTGCTCACGCCATCATGATGCTTGTTTTAGGCGGCATGGGTAACTTTGCAGGCGCCATCGTCGGCGCGTTTAGTTTTGAGATATTGCTCTCTGTCTTTAAAGATCTGCCCAATGATCTTGGCAAACATTGGCAACTGTGGATGGGCACTTTTATCGTCCTCATCATCATCTTTGCGCCGCGTGGTTTGATGGGGTTGGCAGAAAAATTGGCTCTCGTGAAAGCCAAGCTGGGTAAGGCTTCCCAGCCAGTTTTAGATCATGAGTGAAGTCATACTCAGCGCCAAAAACCTCACTAAACGCTTTGGCGGTTTGGCGGCGGTGAATGATGTCTCGATCAATCTCGTGCGAGGTCAAATCCACGCCGTCATTGGCCCCAACGGAGCGGGCAAATCGACGCTGACCCATTTGCTGTCGGGCGATCTGTCGCTCACGTCTGGACAAATTCATCTGGATGGTATCGACATCACGGGGTGGCGTATGGAACGCATTTCGCGCCAAGGACTAGGGCGCAGTTTCCAAAAAACGAATTTATTTTTACCATTGACGGTTTTTGAGAACGTCCGCTTAGCAGCCCACTTCAATTTGGATTTGACAAAAAAAGCCATTCGCTTGGCCAAACTAGAGCATCAAACTCATGCGGTTGCGTCCAACATGAGCCACGGTGAACAGCGTCAACTAGAAATTGCCATGTGCTTGGCAGCCGACCCTAAAGTTTTGGTGCTGGATGAGCCCTTAGCAGGTATGGGCGTGACGGAGGCCGAGCGCATGATTGACTTACTGCATAGCCTAAAAGCCGAGCATGCGATTTTGTTGGTTGAGCACGACATGGATGCGGTCTTCGCTCTTGCAGATGTGCTGACCGTGATGGTGGATGGGCAAGTGATTGCGACGGGCACACCTGCTGCAATCCGTATGGATACTGGCGTGCAGGCCGCCTACCTTGGAGAAGCCCATGAATAAAGGGCTACAGCTTATCGATGTTCAAAATTTGAACAGTTACTACGGCGCAAGCCACATCTTGCGAAACGTCAACTTCTCTGTCGGCTGCGGCGAAACGATTGGCCTGATGGGGCGCAACGGCATGGGCAAAAGCACCTTGCTCAAATCCATTATGGGGCTCGTTAGGCCACCCTCAGGACGCGTGACGGGCAAGGTTCTCGTCATGGGTGCGGACATGACAAACGCTGCGCCTTACAAGCTCGCGCAAATGGGCATTGCCTACGTCCCTGAAGGACGCGGTATCTTTGGCAATTTAAGCGTGATGGAAAATTTAATCATGGCGGCTCGCGCTGGATCTAGCGATGCCGCAAAGGCAAGGGTCGTAGCAGGACACGATTGGGACTTAACAAAAGTGCTGGAGACATTCCCGCGCCTAAAAGAACGACTCAGCCATGGCGGGCAACAGCTCTCTGGTGGCGAACAACAAATGCTCACCATTGGACGGGCGCTGATGACCAACCCCGATGTGCTGATCTTGGATGAGGCCACCGAGGGACTCGCGCCGCTGATTGCCAAGGAGATTTGGCGTATCTGCGGTTTGATACGCGAAACAGGCATTAGCAGCGTGATCGTCGATAAAAATTGGAAACACGTGACGCAAATCACCGACCGCAACGTCATCCTCGTCAAAGGCCAAGTGGTGTTTGACGGCAGCACGGCAAGCTTGCTCGCACAGCCTGAACTACTCGCAGAGCATCTTGGGGTGTAATAGGCGGATGACTTCCACACGTAATACACACTTGTCACGACCGCCAAGCGAAGAGGCGATCCTCCTCAAAAAAGCCGATCAAAACCTTGTCTGGCTAGACTGCGAAATGACAGGGCTCGACGCGGATAAAGAGCGACTCATTGAAATTGCTGTGATCGTCACCAGCCCTGATTTGAGTATCCGTATCGAAGGACCAGTATTCGTGATCCACCAATCTGACGAATTGCTTAGCAAGATGGACAAATGGAACCAAGGCACACACAAAAAGAGCGGTCTCATCGACAAAGTAAAAGCCAGTACAACCACGGAAGAGGAAGCGCAAACGGCACTGCTCAAATTTATCGGCAAATACGTGGGTAAAAGCCTATCGCCATGCTGCGGCAACACGATTAGCCAAGATCGCAAATTTTTGGCCAAATACATGCCCAAGTTGGATGCGTACTTCCACTACCGCAACATCGACGTGAGTACACTCAAAGAACTCGCCGCGCGCTGGGCTCCTGCTGTCAAAGATGCGTTTAAAAAAGCGCAAAAACACACGGCACTGGCGGATGTACACGAGTCGATTGATGAGTTGATGCACTACCGCACTCATTTTTTGAAGCTGTGAAGTACAATCTATCTTTAGCTGTTAACCGCTAGCCAAGTGCGGATCAACTAAAAATCCACTACCAGCAGATTTCCCGAGAAACACGATTTTCGGGCGTTTCCCACAAGGCCAGCCGCACTCTTTTTGGAGTTCACTGATGCCTTCTATTTCCTCGCAAAGTTCCCTCTCTGCGCTCCTCGCGCCCAAGTTCCCTCCCGCTATTCTTGCCCTTGCCGATGGCACTGTTTTTATCGGCCAATCTATTGGATTTACAGGTCACACAGTCGGCGAAGTCGTCTTCAACACCTCCATGACGGGTTATCAAGAAATCTTGACCGACCCCAGCTATTGCCAACAGATCGTCACCCTCACCTACCCGCACATTGGCAACTACGGCATCAATACGCAAGATGTGGAGTCCAGCAAAGTCTATGCGGCAGGTCTCATCATCAAAGATTTGCCCCTCATTGCATCCAACTTTAGAAGCACGCAAAGTTTGAGCGATTACTTGGTTGAGTCTAAAACCGTAGCAATCAGCAATATCGACACACGTCAACTTACGCGGCACCTGCGAACGCACGGCGCGCAAAACGGCTGCATCATGGGCTTGGCTGTTGGCACAGCTGTCACGCAAGAACATATCGACCAAGCCATTGGCTTAGCAAAAGCAGCGCCCAGTATGTCAGGGCTCGATTTGGCCAAGGTCGTCAGCACCAAAACCACATTTGAATGGACGCAAACGGAATGGGCTTTGTTTGGTGCGGATAACAAACCAGACTTTGGTACGCAGTCAGCGCCGCAGTTTCATGTCGTCGCCTACGACTTTGGCGTTAAGCACAATATCCTCAGAATGCTCGCTAGCAGAGGCTGCCGCGTCACCGTGGTGCCCGCGCAAACGCCAGCCGCCGAAGTTTTAGCGTTGAAGCCAAACGGCGTTTTTCTCTCCAACGGCCCTGGCGACCCAGAACCATGCGATTACGCGGTGAATGCAGCTGCAGCCCTTATGCAGAGCGGCCTGCCGCTGTTCGGCATTTGCCTAGGCCACCAAATCATGGCGCTTGCCAGCGGCGCAAAAACTTTCAAAATGAAGTTTGGTCACCACGGTGCGAATCACCCCGTGAAAGACTTGGCCACAGGCCACGTCGCCATTACCAGCCAAAACCACGGTTTTGCGGTGGACGAAAAAAACCTGCCTGCCAATCTGAAACCCACGCACATCAGCCTATTCGACGGCACGCTACAAGGTATCGAACGCACAGACTGCCCCGCATTTAGCTTCCAAGGGCATCCCGAGGCAAGCCCAGGGCCGCAAGACATCGGCACGCTATTCGACAAATTCATCGCCATGATGGCTAGAAAAAACTAAAAGAAGAGCAAAAAAATGAAAAGAACAGATCTTCAAACCATCCTCATCATCGGCGCGGGCCCCATCATCATTGGGCAGGCTTGCGAGTTCGACTACTCGGGCGTGCAAGCTTGCAAGGCCTTGCGCGAAGAGGGTTACCGCGTGGTGCTGATTAACAGCAATCCAGCGACCATCATGACCGACCCTGCTACGGCGGACGTGACTTACATCGAGCCGATCACGTGGCAAACGGTTGAAAAAATTATTGCGATTGAAAAACCCGATGCGATTTTGCCAACTATGGGCGGACAAACAGCGCTGAACTGTGCGTTAGATTTGTGGCACAACGGCGTGCTGGAAAAGTACATGGGCGCGGCAACTGGCAAGCCTGTCGAGCTGATTGGCGCAACGCCTGAAGCGATAGACAAAGCCGAGGACCGCCTCAAGTTCAAAGACGCGATGACCAAGATTGGTCTTGGTTCGGCACGCTCTGGTATTGCCCACACGATGGATGAGGCTTGGGGTGTTCAAAAAACGCTGGGCTTCCCCACGGTGATTCGCCCCAGCTTTACGCTAGGCGGCACGGGCGGCGGCATTGCCTACAACGCCGAAGAGTTTGAAACGATTTGCAAACGCGGCTTGGAAGCCTCACCCACCAACGAGCTTTTGATTGAAGAATCGCTCTTGGGTTGGAAAGAGTACGAAATGGAAGTCGTGCGCGATAAGGCGGACAACTGCATCATCGTCTGCTCGATTGAAAACTTAGACCCGATGGGCGTGCACACGGGCGACTCGATCACCGTTGCACCTGCGCAAACGTTGACGGATAAAGAATATCAAATCCTACGTAACGCATCGCTTGCCGTGCTGCGCGAAATCGGCGTGGATACGGGCGGATCGAACGTGCAGTTCTCCATCAACCCCAAAGACGGACGCATGGTGGTGATTGAAATGAATCCACGCGTGAGCCGATCCTCGGCACTCGCATCCAAAGCCACAGGATTCCCCATTGCCAAGGTCGCGGCCAAGCTGGCTGTGGGCTACACGCTCGACGAGCTCAAAAACGACATCACGGGCGGCTCAACGCCTGCCTCGTTTGAGCCGTCTATCGACTACGTCGTCACAAAAATCCCGCGCTTTGCGTTTGAAAAGTTCCCAACTGCCGACAGCCGCCTCACCACACAAATGAAGAGCGTGGGCGAAGTGATGGCGATGGGACGCACCTTCCAAGAATCGTTCCAAAAAGCACTACGCGCTCTAGAAGTTGGCGTGGACGGCATGAACGAAAAGACGCAGGATTTGGAATTGCTAGAACAAGAACTGGGGCACCCAGGCCCCGAGCGCATTTGGTATGTGGGCGATGCCTTCGCCAAAGGTTACACCGTGGACGAAGTGTTTGCACTCACCAAAATCGATCCGTGGTTCTTGGTGCAAATCGAAGAGATTGTGAAGATCGAGTTGGCGCTAGAAAAGTCCACGCTTGGCGATATTGATGCCGCGCAAATGCGTACGCTAAAGATGAAAGGCTTTTCCGATCGCCGCATGGCAAAACTCTTGCAAGCCACACCAACAAAGGTTCGCGAGTATCGCCATGCCTTGAAGGTGCGCCCCGTCTACAAGCGAGTGGACACTTGCGCCGCAGAGTTTTCTACGCAAACAGCGTATCTGTATTCAACGTATGAAGTCAGCGAAACGCTGGGCGTGCAGGCCGAATGCGAAGCGAAACCTACGCATAAGAAAAAGATCATGGTGCTGGGCGGTGGTCCTAACCGCATTGGACAAGGCATTGAGTTCGATTACTGCTGCGTTCACGCCGCGCTTGCCATGCGCGAAGACGGCTACGAGACCATCATGGTCAACTGCAACCCCGAGACTGTATCGACCGATTACGACACCAGCGACCGCCTCTACTTTGAGCCTGTGACCTTGGAAGACGTGTTGGAAATCGTGGCGATTGAAAAACCGATTGGCGTGATCGTGCAATACGGCGGTCAAACACCGCTCAAACTCGCACTGGATTTAGAAGCCAATGGCGTGCCGATTATTGGCACAACACCCGACATGATTGACGCTGCCGAAGACCGCGAGCGCTTTCAAAAGCTCTTACACAAACTAGGCCTGCTCCAGCCGCCAAACGCCACGGCGCGTACCGAGCCGCAGGCCTTGGAAGCCGCTTCCAGCTTGGGCTACCCACTGGTCGTGCGCCCAAGCTATGTGCTAGGTGGCCGTGCGATGGAGATCGTCCACGAGCAGCGCGACCTTGAGCGCTACATGAAAGAAGCAGTCAAAGTCAGCCACGATTCACCCGTGCTGTTAGACCGTTTTTTGAATGATGCGATTGAGTGCGATGTGGACTGCATCCGCGACGCATCGGGCGCTACGCTCATTGGCGGCGTAATGGAGCACATTGAGCAAGCAGGCGTGCATAGCGGCGACTCGGCGTGCTCGTTGCCACCGTATTCCTTGTCCACTGAGACGATCCTTGAGATCAAACGCCAAACCGTTGCTATGGCTGGCGCTTTGAACGTGGTGGGCTTGATGAATGTGCAGTTTGCGATTCAACACCGTGAGGGCAAAGATGTCATCTACGTGCTGGAAGTCAATCCACGCGCTAGTCGCACCGTGCCGTTTGTGAGCAAGGCTACCGGTATTCAATTGGCCAAGGTCGCGGCGCGTTGCATGGCTGGCCGCACACTGGCTGAGCAAGGCATTACCCGTGAGGTGACCCCGCCCTACTTCAGCGTCAAAGAAGCGGTATTCCCCTTCGTTAAGTTCCCAGGCGTGGACACCATTCTTGGCCCCGAGATGAAATCGACAGGCGAAGTGATGGGGGTGGGCGATACGTTTGGTGAAGCTTTTATTAAAAGTCAAATCGGCGCGGGGACTCGTATCCCGCGTGCCTCGGACACCGTGAAGACCGTCTTTATGACGGTTAAAAACAACGACAAACCTCGTGCAGTTAAAGTCGCCAAAGCCTTGCTGGATATGGGCTTCGACCTTGTTGCCACGGGCGGCACGCAAGCAGCCATTAGCGCAGCAGGCTTACCATGCGCTGTGGTGAACAAGGTGGCGCAAGGTCGTCCACATATCGTGGATGCGATCAAAAACAATGAAATCGCTTTAGTGATTAATACGGTCGAAGAAAAACGCAATGCAATTAGTGACTCGCGTGCAATCCGCGTAAGCAGCTTGCTAGGTCGTGTGACGACCTTTACAACGATTGCAGCCGCTGAAGCCGCTGTCGATGGCATGAAGTATCTGAACAACCTAGGTGTGATCTCGGTACAA
This sequence comes from Comamonadaceae bacterium, assembly GCA_947450645.1. Taxonomy (GTDB): domain Bacteria; phylum Pseudomonadota; class Gammaproteobacteria; order Burkholderiales; family Burkholderiaceae_C; genus JASGCK01. The sequence goes on from CANFWH010000003.1 coordinate 23,002, forward strand.
GAAATGCACAGGCGGCTGGTGAAATAGAATCAGCCCCCTATGACAAACAGCACTTACCCCATTACAAAAAACGGCGCAGAGAAACTCAAAGCCGAGCTCATCAACCTCAAGACCAAAGAGCGTCCTGCGGTGATTAACGCAATTAGCGAAGCACGCGCTCAAGGCGACCTCTCTGAGAACGCGGACTACGACGCAGCCAAAGAGCGTCAAGGCTTTATCGAGGGGCGCATCAAAGACATCGAAGGCAAGCTGGGCGCGGCCTCTGTGATTAATCCTGCCGAGCTTGATGCAGGCGGACGCGTGGTGTTTGGTGCGACAGTCGAGCTGGAAGACGAAGACAGCGGCGCGAGCGTCAAGTACCAAATCGTGGGCGAAGACGAAGCCGACATCAAACTGGGATTCATCAATTTTTCATCCCCCATCGCGCGCGCACTGATCGGCAAAAACGAAGGCGATAGCGTGGCGGTTGTTACGCCTAGCGGCACCAAGCATTACGAAATTGTGGCGGTACGCTACCTCTAAATTTCACCAACGGCCAGCTTCGTAAGTTCATTCACATTGGCGATGCTCGTCATGTGCCAAGCCATATCCATCAAGGTTTGCGCCTTGGTCGCACCTAGCACATCATCCGCTTGCGAATGGAATTTTGCTTCCAAATCTTTATCGCTCATCGGGCGCTCTAGCGAACCAATGGCATGCTCAATCACCACATGAATTTGTCTGCCGTCCTTTAAAACAGCAGTCACGTCTGCGCCCGCTTCTTCAATGCCGTCTGTCACCACCACATTCACTTTGGCACGCAGCGCGAGTACGTCAGGGCGGTTCACCACGTCGTCGCTATATTCGGGCTCGCCTGCTTGGCCAAAAATCAGCGCAACCGCGCAGCAGTGGTACACGCTGAATTTGCCCTCGAGGCCAATCGTGGGGGTCTTTTTACCCATCAACTCCAGCACCAGAGAATGCACTTTCAAATCTAAGCGTTCAATGTCTTCGGCCTTCACGCCCATGGCTTTGAGCTGCACACACGCGTCCATGCTGGGCTGCGAGACGATGCCACAAGCGAAAGGTTTGTAGGTATTAAAGGAAATTTCAAAACGCTTGCCGAGCTCATCGGTAATTTCGTTCCAATTGAACGCAGGTGCGGCAACTTGAATCAAACCGCGCGGCGCTTCTAAAGCTCTAGGGCTAGCGGTAAATCCCTGCTGTGCCATCAGAGCCGCCATCAAGCCCGTGCGCGCTGCTGCGCCTGGGTGCAGGGGCTTGCTCATCGTGCCGAACTGCTCGCGCAAGCCCACAGGCTGCGAAGCCGCAATGCCAAGCGCCATCATGGTTTGCTGAACATCGAGCTTGAGCAGACGTGCGCACGCCGCAGCCGCACCCAGCATGCCCGTCGAGCCCGTGATGTGCCAGCCCTTGTCGTAATGCGTCGGGTACATACAGTTACCCACGCGGCAAGCCACATCAATACCAATAATGAGCGCGTCAATGACCGCTGCACCGCCTAAATTTTTCAATTCAGCCAGCGGCAATAACGCGGAAGCGACAGGGCCTGCGGGATGAATCACCGTCTTCAAATGCGTGTCATCAAAATCAAACGTGTGCGAGCTAATGCCGTTGATGAGTGCCGCATTGGCAATATCGACCCTTGTGGAACGCCCAAGCAGCGTGGCTTGCGGGGCAGGTTGTAGGATTTGTGCGGCTGCAAGTGCGGCGGTTGGCGCTTCGTGATGCGACGCGCCAACCGCACAGCCTAGCCAATTAAAAAAAGTTCGTTCGCCTTCGTGCTGCACTTTCGCATCCCAGCCGCCGTTGTCAAACGTGGGGTGATTCACGATGAACTCGGCGAGGATTTTGGTGACAGCTGGTGGGTTGTGGTCTGCAATGACCTTGGTATTGGTTGCCATGTTTTGAGTAGTGATGAAAAGAATTTTTATTGATCGAGATGAATGCCGCGCTCTTTTGCAAGCCGCGTCCAGCGTGCCACGTCAGCCTTGATGAAAGCCCCGAAAGCCTCACTGGTCATGGCTTGCGGCTCGATGGCTTCAATCGATAGTTTCTCACGCAAGTCAGGGGATTTAAGCACTTGGTTCAAACTCTCATTGAGTGTTTTGACGATGGCAGGCGGCATCCCCGCAGGTCCGACTACGCCATACCACTGCTGCGCATCAAAGCCTTTAAGGCCGAGTTCATCCAGCGTTGGAATGTCTTTAAGCTGCGGCGCACGCGTATGTCCCGTCACCGCAATCGCGCGAATGCGACCGCTGCGCAAATGCGGCAGCGCGGCGGCAAGGCCTGGGAACATCGCCTGCGTTTGCCCGCCCATCAAATCATTCATGGCTGGCGCAATGCCGCGATACGGAATATGAACCATCACCGTCTTCGTCTCGCCTTTAAAGAGTTCCATCGAGAGGTGCGTGAGCGATCCTTCACCTGACGAACCGTAGCTCACTTTGCCTTTGTTCGCATTTAAATACGCGATGAACTCTTGGTAATTTTTAATTGGTAAACCGCTATTGACAACGAGCACATTGGGCGTGCCACCAATCATGCCAATCGGCGTGAAATCGCGGATAGGGTCGTAAGGTACTTTGCGCGTGGCGGGCGCAGTGCCGTGCGTGGCCACGTAGCCTTGCATCAGCGTATAGCCATCGGGGGGCGCTTTGACGGTGTTGGTCGATGCAATAACACCGCCCCCGCCGCCTTGGTTGTCTACGATAAACGGCTGGCCCAAGAGCCGCCCCCATCGCTCGGTAATCGTACGTCCCACCATGTCCGAGCCGCCGCCAGCAGGTACAGAGATGATGTAGCGGATGGGCTTGTTGGGATAAGCGCTTTGTGCAAGACTATTGCCTGCAAAGCCAAGTGGAATAAGGGCTGCAGCAGGTGCGATTTGCAAAATGCGGCGACGCGAGGGCTGGGTGCTGAGATGAGTATTCATAGAATTCATCGTAGCCTAAAATCGCTGTTTCATTTTTCAATTTGTCTCTCATATTCCTATGGCAACCCAAGCAAAACTCAAACCTAAAAAAGTCGTCCTCGCCTACTCTGGCGGACTCGATACTTCGATCATTCTCAAATGGCTACAAGACGAATACCAATGCGAAGTGGTCACGTTTACCGCCGACATTGGCCAAGGCGAAGAGATTGAACCCGCGCGCGCCAAAGCGATCAAGATGGGCATCAAGCCTGAGAACATTTTTATTGAAGACCTGAAGGAAGAATTCGTGCGCGATTTCGTCTTCCCGATGTTCCGCGCCAATGCGCTGTACGAAGGCGAATACTTGCTCGGCACATCCATAGCGCGTCCACTGATTGCCAAGCGTTTGGTGGAGATCGCCAAAAAAACCAAGGGCGACGCAATTAGCCACGGCGCGACGGGCAAGGGCAACGACCAAGTGCGCTTCGAGTTGGGCGCGTATGCCCTGATGCCGAACGTGAAAGTGATTGCACCTTGGCGCGAGTGGGAGCTCTCTAGCCGCGAGTCGATGCTGGCGTATGCCGACAAGCACGGCATTCCTGTTGACTTTAAAAAGCGTAAGGGCGGCGCACCGTATTCGATGGACGCGAACTTGCTACACATCAGCTACGAAGGCGGTATTTTAGAAGACCCTAATTTCGCGCCCGAAGATAGCATGTGGCGCCTCACCAATTCGCCAGAAAAAGCGCCTGGCAAACCGCAAATCGTGGAACTGACTTACGCCAAAGGCGACATTGTTGCCGTTGACGGCGTCAAGATGTCGCCAGCGACTGTACTCACACATCTCAATACAGTTGCGGGCAAACACGGCATTGGCCGTTTAGACAAAGTCGAAAATCGCTTTGTCGGCATGAAATCACGCGGCTGTTACGAAACACCTGGCGGCACGGTGCTTTTGGCTGGTCACCGCGCCATTGAATCCATTACGCTAGACCGCGAAGTATTGGCGCTGAAAGACGACTTGATGCCGCGCTATGCACGTTTGGTGTACAACGGCTTTTGGTTCTCGCCAGAGCGCGAACTGCTGCAAGGTTTGATTGACGCATCGCAAGCGACCGTGAACGGCGTCGTGCGCCTCAAGCTCTACAAAGGCACGATCATGTGCGTGGGGCGTGAGAGCAAAACCGATAGCTTGTTCGACATGAAAATCTCCACATTTGATGACGATGGCGGCGCTTACAACCAAGCCGATGCGGGTGGATTTATTAAGCTCAATGCACTGCGACTCCGTATCGCTGGCAACTTGAAAGCGGAGCGTGCTGCTGCCAGCAAAGCCAAGTCGGCAAAGGCTTCCAAGCCAACGACTAAATCAAAGAAAGCCAAATAATCATGACAACAGAAACCATTACCAACGTCAACATCACGACTAAAGCCAATGTTTACTTTGATGGCAAGTGCGTCAGCCACAGCTTCACGCAAGCGGATGGCACAAAGAAGTCTGTCGGTGTGGTGTTGCCTTCAACGCTGACCTTCAACACGGGCGCAGCGGAAATCATGGAATGCACGGGCGGCGCTTGCGAGTACAAGCTCAAAGGCTCGGACAGCTGGATGGCATCCAGCGCTGGCGAGAAATTCTCTGTGTCCGCCAACTCCAGCTTTGACATCAAAGTAGCAGAGAGCTATCACTACATCTGCCACTTTGGTTAATCACGATTAGGCAAAAAACTTCTTCAACTTATCGCCCCATGACTCCTCATTGGGCGAATGCTTGGCTCCACCTTTTTTGAGTGATTCGTCCAGCTCCTTCAGTAGCTTGCGCTGATGCTCAGTGAGCTTGACGGGCGTCTCCACTTGCACGTGGCAATACAAATCGCCAGGATAAGAACCGCGCAAGCCCTTGACCCCTTTGCCCTTCAAGCGGAATGTCTTGCCGTGCTGCGTACCATCTGGAATGTCAATGCTGGCTTGGCCTGCCAAGGTGGGTACTTGAATTTCACCGCCTAGCGCAGCCGTTGTCATTGACACGGGCACTTCGCAGTGGAGGTCGTCACCTTCGCGTTCAAAGATTTCGTGCTTTTTGACGCGAATCTCGATGTACAAATCACCAGCAGGACCGCCGTTGGTGCCGGGCTCGCCGTTACCTGTGGAGCGAATCCGCATACCGTCGTCAATGCCCGCTGGCACTTTGACTTCTAGCGTTTTGTTATTTTTGATTTTGCCAATACCGTGACATGCCACACACGGCTCGGGAATGATTTTTCCTGTGCCACGGCACTGAGGGCAAGTTTGCTGCACGCTAAAAAAGCCTTGGCGCATTTGCACTTGACCTTGGCCATGGCAAGTGGTGCACTGTATGGGCTTGGTGCCAGGCTTCGCACCTGAGCCGTGGCAGGTGGAGCACTCATCCCAGCTTGGAATGCGAATCTGTGCATCCTTACCAGCAGCCGCTTCTTCTAGCGTGATCTCCATCGCGTAGCTGAGATCGTTGCCTCGGTACACCTGCTGGCCGCCGCCACGTCCGCCGCGCTGCTGGCCAAACACATCGCCAAAGATGTCACCAAAAGCTTCCGAGAAACCACCAAAGCCTTGCCCGCCACCACCACCCATGCCGCGATTGGGGTCAACACCTGCATGGCCGTATTGATCGTAAGCCGCGCGCTTGTCAGGGTCAGACAGCATTTCGTAGGCTTCTTTGACCTCTTTGAATTTCCCCTCAGCCGTAGCATCGCCCTGATTGCGGTCAGGGTGATACTTCATCGCTAATTTGCGATAAGATTTTTTGATGTCCTCGTCAGATGCATTTTTAGGAACATCGAGGATTTGGTAGAAGTCGCGCTTGGTCGCCATAGAAGAATTTATTTTTATTTTGAGGAGGATTGGCTAACAACTTTTTCAACGCGCCTATCTGGAATAAACCACATCACGGATACTCCGGCAAATAATGCAAATGAAACCGTCGTGTTCCAAAAAGCGGCGGCGATAGCCAAAGCGTACATGAGCAGGGATAGCGGTCCTTTGTGCGTATTTTTTACGCCATTGCCCAAAAGATTTTCAACCCCATGTGTGTAGCGAATAGTGCGCAATAAGATGTCGTACGCAATACCGCACATCAAAGCGACCACACCATATGCAATCACAGGATTTTGCGCAAAATGGTTTTCACCCATCCAAGCGGTCACAAAAGGAACCAGTGATAGCCAAAACAGCAAATGCAAATTTGCCCAAAGTACTTTGCCATTCACGTGTTTAACCAAATGAATCATGTGGTGGTGGTTGACCCAGTAGATGCCAACGAAGACAAAGCTCAGCCCATAGCTCGCAAAGACTGGCCATAGCTTTTGCAAATCCGCCCAATCAGCGCCGTGCGGGACCTTCATCTCCAGCACCATAATGGTGATGATGATGGCGATGACACCGTCGCTGAAGGCTTCTAGGCGGGACTTGTTCATGCGGACAAAGGATCAACCCTTTTTGACTTCTTTCACTTCAGCATCGACCACGTTGTCGTCATGTGGCTTGGCGGCTTGCTCTGCGCCTGATGCTGCACCGCCCGCTGCGCCTTGCGCCGCGGCCTGCGCCGCTTGCTCAGCTTGCATGTCAGCGTACATTTTTTCACCTAGCTTTTGACTGGACAATTCAAGTGCAGCTTGCGCTTTTTCAATCGCGGCTTTGTCGTCGCTGGTCAGCACAGCTTCTAAGTCTTTCAAGCCAGCTTCGATTTTCTCTTTATCCGCCGCATCCAGTTTTTCACCGTACTCAGCCAAAGATTTTTTCGTGCTGTGAATGAGTGCATCTGCTTGGTTGCGCGCTTGAATGACTTCCAATTTTTTCTTGTCGTCTTCAGCGTTCAACTCCGCATCTTTCACCATTTTTTGAATCTCTTCTTCGGACAGACCCGAGTTCGCTTTGATAGTAATTTTGTTTTCTTTACCCGTACCTTTGTCTTTAGCGCCTACGTGCAAAATGCCGTTGGCGTCAATGTCGAAGCTCACTTCAATTTGCGGTGTGCCTCGTGCCGAGGGTGGAATGCCCTCAAGGTTGAACTCGCCCAAGAGTTTGTTGACTGAGGCCATTTCCCGCTCACCTTGGTAGACCTTAATCGTCACCGCTGGCTGGTTGTCGTCTGCAGTAGAAAACGTCTGCGCATGCTTGGTGGGGATCGTCGTGTTCTTGGTAATCATCTTGGTCATCACACCACCGAGTGTCTCGATACCGAGTGACAACGGCGTCACGTCCAAGAGCAACACGTCTTTACGATCACCCGACAACACCTGACCTTGAATCGCAGCGCCAACGGCCACCGCTTCGTCTGGATTCACGTCTTTGCGTGGATCTTTACCAAAGAAGGCTTTGACCGCATCTTGCACCTTGGGCATACGGGTCATGCCGCCCACCAATATGATGTCGTGGATATCGCCTACGGCAACACCAGCGTCTTTAATCGCCATACGGCAAGGCGCAATCGTGCGCTCGATCAAGTCTTCAACCAATTGCTCCAGCTTGGCGCGGTTGAGCTTCATGTTCAAGTGCTTAGGACCTGATGCGTCCACCGTGATGTACGGCAAATTGATTTCAGTTTGCGAGCTAGAAGAGAGTTCAATCTTTGCTTTTTCTGCCACGTCTTTGAGGCGTTGCAAAGCCAGCACGTCTTTGGATAGGTCAACGCCCGAATCCTTTTTGAACTCGGCAATGATGAAATCAATGATGCGCTGATCAAAGTCTTCGCCACCGAGGAAGGTGTCGCCGTTGGTGGACAAAACTTCAAATTGTTTTTCACCATCCACGTCGGCGATTTCGATGATGGACACGTCAAACGTGCCGCCGCCAAGGTCATAGACAGCAATCTTGCGATCGCCTTTTTCGTGCTTATCGAGACCGAAAGCGAGTGCCGCAGCAGTAGGCTCGTTGATGATGCGCTTGACATCTAAACCGGCAATACGGCCCGCATCTTTAGTGGCTTGGCGCTGTGCATCGTTGAAGTACGCAGGCACAGTAATGACAGCCTCGGTGACTTCTTCGCCGAGGTAGTCCTCAGCGGTTTTTTTCATCTTGCGCAAAATGTCCGCGCTGACTTGTTGAGCCGACAACTTCTTGCCGCGCACTTCCACCCATGCGTCGCCGTTGTCGGCTGGCACGATGGTGTAAGGCATGAGACCGATGTCTTTTTGAACTTCTTTTTCGGTGAACTTGCGGCCAATCAAGCGTTTGATGGCGTAGAGCGTGTTCTTTGGATTGGTGACCGCTTGGTTTTTAGCCGGTGCGCCCACGCGGATTTCGCCGTCCTCCATATACGCCACGATAGACGGCGTGGTACGCGCGCCTTCTGCGTTTTCAATCACCTTGGTGGTGTTGCCCTCCATAACGGAGACGCAAGAGTTGGTGGTGCCAAGGTCAATGCCAATAATTCTTCCCATGATGTTTTCCTTAATGATTTTTTAGAGATAAATGAAAGATGTGGATAAACCTACAAATTTCAAGGGTTTTAATAAAGCTATTTATTTAGCCGCTGCGACAGTGACCAAGGCTGGTCGCATTACCCGATCAGCAATCGAGTAGCCCTTTTGCAGCACCGCGACGATGGTGTTGGCTTCTTGCTCCGAGGGCACCATGCTGATGCCTTGGTGTTTGGATGGCTCAAATTTTTCGCCTGTGGGTGGATCAATCGCTATGACTTTATTTTTCTCCAGCGCTGATTTCAGCTGGCGCAGGGTTGCCACTTTGCCTTCGCGCAATTGCTCCGATGTGGCATCTTTGAGAGCGAGACCCGCCTCTAGGCTGTCAAGCACGGGCAGCAGGCTCTCAGCAAAACTCTCAATGCCAAACTTGCGCGCCTTAGAGACATCCTCTTCGGCACGGCGGCGGGCGTTTTGCACATCGGCTGCAGCGCGGAGCAGCTGATCCTTCAAATCAGCGACTTGGGCTTTCAATATAACGATTTCGCCCAGCGCCTGAGAGAGTTCATCCACGGGGGAGTCTTGCTGCAAATCGGCGGCTAATTGCGCTTCTGGGCTTAGCTCAGTAGGCTTTTGATCTTCTGGTTTTTTGGATTCGGACATAGCGTGAGTAGGACAAAAATTGATAACCCTACCGAAGTAGGGTTAATCAAAGCAATTTCAAGGGCTGGTGTAACTACTTATTGTAGTCAGCCTATGCGAAGTTATGATTAAAAATTATGTTTTGATAGTCTACTTAGGAGAGAAGCAATGACTGGTTTACTCAAATATGCCAAATTCATGGACTGGCTTAGTGAACATTTTGGCAAGCTGGCGGCTTGGACTGTGTTGTTATCCGCTGGCATTTCTGCTGGAAACGCATTTGTCCGCTATGGCGTTGACTGGAGCTCCAATGCGCTTTTAGAAATCCAGTGGTATCTATTCGCTTGGATGGTCATGGTGGGGGCGCCCTTAGTGCTCAAACTGAATGAGCATGTCCGTGTCGACCTGATCTATGGCAAGCTCAAAGGTCATCGCCCTGTATATGTTGACCTGTTTGGTCTTGTGTTTTTCCTGTTACCCGTTATGGCTGTTATGACCTACATGTGTGCACCCTATTTTTGGAAAGTTTGGATGACAAACGAGATGAGTCAAAACGCTGGGGGACTTATTCGTTGGCCCGTGATTTTGGCTTTGCCTCTAGGGTTTGCGATGGTATTTATGCAAGGAGTAGCAGAAATTATCAAACGTATCGCTTACCTTCAAGGGAAGTATGAAATGGATACCCATTACGAAAAACCGCTTCAATAATAAGTGCGCCAACGCTCCATCTCAAAATAATTTGACCTTAGGATTTCTATGTTGATTGAAAATTTTCCACCCATCATGTTCGCGGGCTTGATTGTCATTATGCTGATTGGCTTTCCTGTCGCCTTTTCACTTGCCGCATTAGGCTTAGGCTGCGGATTTTTTGCTATTGAGATGGGCTGGTTTCCAGCGCAATACATGAGCAATTTACCGCTGGCTATGTTCTCCATTTTGAGCAATGACTTACTCTTGGCGATTCCATTTTTCACCTTCATGGGAACGATTTTGGAGAAGTGCGGCTTAGCGGAAGACATGTTGGACTCGATGGGACAGCTCTTTGGCCCTGTGCGCGGCGGTCTTGGTTATTCGGTCATCATCGTTGGTTTTATTTTGGGTGCTATTACGGGTACGGTGGCAGGTCAAGTGATTGCGATGGCTCTGATTTCGCTACCCGTGATGATTCGCTACGGCTACAACATGCGCTACGCTACGGGCGTGTTAGCAGCATCTGGCACGATCACACAACTAGTGCCGCCATCCTTGGTTTTGGTGGTGCTGGCCGACCAGCTCGGTACGCCTGTGGGCGATATGTACAAAGGCGCTTGGGGGCCTTCGATTCTGCAAATTTTGTTGTTTGCGCTTTATACCTATGGCCTTGGCTTAGTCAAGCCTCACTACATTCCAGGTGTACCCAAAGAAGCGCGAACCTTAAACGGTTGGGCGCTTTGGGGGAAATGCTTAAAGGGCATTATTCCTTCTGCCATTTTAATTTTTACTGTCCTTGGCTCCATGGGCGGCTTACCATTTCAAAATAGTGCTATTGCAACCCCAACAGAAGCAGGTGCCATGGGGGTTGTGGGCGCGTTAATTTTGGCCGCGATGCACAAACGGCTAACCAAAAACCTTCTCTGGGAGGCCATGCACAGCACAATGCGCCTTACCGCCATGGTGGTATTCATCTTGATTGGTTCGCGTGTTTTTAGCCAAGTCTTTCAAGGTGTAGACGGTTCTAAGTGGGTGGAGCATTTGCTGACTGGCTTGCCTGGCGGACAAGTGGGCTTTTTAGTGGTCGTGAATGTTTTTGTTTTTTTTCTAGCATTCTTTTTAGATTTCTTTGAAATCGCGTTCATCATCGTTCCGATGCTGACGCCCGTTGCTGCCAAACTAGGTATCAATTTAGTATGGTTTGGTGTACTCCTTTGCGTGAACTTGCAAACTAGTTTTATGCATCCGCCATTTGGCTTTGCACTTTTCTATCTACGCGGCATAGCAGACACGCTATTCAAAGAAAAACGCATTCCAAAACCCGTGCTGTCGAATGATATTTACCTTGGCTCCATCCCTTGGGTCATTATGCAGATCATGCTAGTTGCGATTGTCATTTTTGTTCCGCAAAGCGTGACTATGTTCTTGGATAAAGAAGTGATCATTGATTTGGATAAAGTCAAAATAGAAATGCCAGTCGATGACACTAAAGTTGATCCTGCGTCACTTTTAACCAATGGGAAAATAGATACCGTCAAAGAGGAAGCTTCTGAGCAAGCGACTGAAAAAAAATCGGCTGATGATGACCAAAAAGCACTTGATGGATTGCTAAAAAAGTGACATTAATCGCACCTGCTTTTTCTCGCTCTTTTAAACTATTGGCGTTACTGATTGTTGCAGCTAGTGCCAGTTGGATGTATCAACTGTGGTCAGCGGGGCGGTTAGCCTCTAACGGTTCAATTAGCCTATCGAATGGGCTTATCTGGCTGCTCTGCGGTTGGCTCCTAATGGCGTACACGCTTGCGTCCATTTATCGTAGCCAGACAACGCTCACCAACGACAAGCTCCTGCAAACATGGATTTGGAATAAAGAAGTCATGCTCCCCCAAATCACTTACGCCAAGCTCATTCGGGTCAAAGGATTTGATTGGCTGATCGCGCCCCGTCTCTATGTACGGACCATGATGGGCAAGTTCATCGTTTTCTACACATCGGATAAGGCGATGATTGCTGAATTCCAAAAAATAATCACAAACACTCAGCAGCGCTCATTTTAAATGAGACATAAAAAAACCACCCGTTTTGCAGGTGGTTTTTTTGACTAAGGTGCAAGCTGGATTACAATTTTTGCGCCTGCATAAAGCTATCGAATTTAGCTTCTGTAAAGCGGAACCAAAGATGTGAATCGGCGCGGAATTTAGAGAAGTCTGCGTAGATTTTTTTCCAATCTGGATTCGTATCATTCAACTCTTGATAAAGTGCCATCGCTTCTTTAAAAGCAGCCACCATCACATCATTCGGGAATGGACGCAGCTTAGTTCCCTTACCAACCAATTCTTTCAATGCAATCGGATTACGAGCGTCATACTTGGCCTGCATATCGGTATGCGCATAAGCCGCCGCATTTTCGACAATGGCTTTATTTTCGGGCGACAACGCAGCATACGCTTTTTGATTCACGTACAAATCTAATTGCGGGCCACCTTCCCACCAACCAGGATAGTAATAATACGGCGCTACTTTATTGAAGCCTAATTTTTGGTCATCGTAAGGACCCACCCATTCACAAGCATCAATCGTTCCTTTTTCTAGAGCTGTATAGATCTCGCCGCCTGGGATATTGGCAGGAATCACTCCCAAACGAGCAATCGCTTTACCAGGAAATCCACCAGTACGGAATTTCAAACCTTTAAGGTCTTTGACCGACTTAATTTCTTTGCGAAACCAGCCACCCATTTGAGCGCCCGTATTCCCCATAGGGAAATTGATCATGTTGTACTTGGCATAAAACTCCCGCATCAGTGTGAGGCCATTGCCTTGGTACATCCAAGCCGTCATTTGGCGACTATTTAGACCAAATGGAATTGCGCATCCTAAAGCAAAAACGTCGTTTTTGCCAAAGAAGTAATAAGGCGCGGTATGGGCGCACTCAACTGATCCTTGTTGCACCGCATCAACCACACCAAACGGAGGGGTAATTTCCCCAGCCGCATGAGTTGAAATTTCAAACTTCCCACCCGACATAGCGTTGACATGTTTGGCGAATACTTCAGCAGCGCCATAGATAGTATCGAGTGCTTTAGGAAAACTTGACGATAAACGCCAACGCACAGCCGCTTGCGCGTGCACTGCAGGCGCAATACCTGCGGCCAAGATACCAACTAAACCAGCGCCAGTCGTGCTTGCGCCAGCGATAAGAGAACGACGATCCATGATTGAAACTCCAAATAAAAAGGAATCTCAATTCTAGAGATTTGCCGCAGTATTAACATGGGGGTTTTCCCCGTGTAAGAAAGCCAGCACCTGCGCGGCAAGCAACTCTCTATCATCATCTACGCAGATCATGTGGTAACTGTTTTCAAGCACCACAACGCGAGTTCTTGGTGCACCCATTCCTTTTTGTAGAGCATAGGCTGAGCGTAGACTTGAGAACTCGTCTTCGCGTGCATGCACAACGAGCGCATCAGCAGTCACGCGGGATAAACCCTTCAGGACACGACCCCGCAAACGATCCAGCTGCCAAATGCTTTGCAACGGCACCCAGCCGTAATGAAAAGCATCACCGCGTATAAACCGTTTTTTGACAATAGCACGTAACCGCACATTCTTGATGCCATAGGGTTCGTCTTCGGGAATACGGTAATTCCCACGCAGCAAAGGAATCACATAGTGCAGGTGCCTAAGCCAGTGATACCACGGCATGCCCCAGCCATCCAAAAACACGGTTGGCGCCAGCATCACTAACTTACCAAAATGATTTTTGGATTGCGGTAATTTTTGCGCTTGTTCTTTCGCTAGTTCACACGCCAAAAGAGCGCCCATGCACATGCCAACCACGTGTACTGTTTGGTGTTTTTTTGCAACCTCTTGGTAAGCTGTTTGTACCGCTGACAGCCAGTCTTCCATCACCACGGTAGATAAGTGCTCAGCTCGCGTACCGTGACCTGGCAAGGTCATCGCATAAGTTTTAAAACCTGCTTGTTCTAACTGCTTTGGGAGTCCGCCCAGCTCTAGAGGCGTACCACCAAGGCCATGAATGAGAAGCACGCCATCCATCAATCTAAACCTTTACTGATTTAAAAATCAAAGACGCATTTGAGCCACCAAATGCAAACGAGTTCGATAAAACTGCCTCCATCTTAGATGCACGCGGCTTCGCACTTGCATTGATATTTGAACAGCGCACGTCAAGTGGGTCGCATCCAACTGTCGCTGGCGTCGTTTGGGACTGCAAGCTTGCCACGCAAACGGCTGCTTCGACCGCCCCCGCAGCGCCCAGCAAATGCCCGTGCATCGACTTCGTTGCCGTCACAGGCGGCATGCCTTGGATACCAAACACATCAGCAATCGCTTCAGTTTCCACCACATCTCCCGTATCGGTCCCTGTCGCATGTGCATTCAAGCTATCAATATTAGATGGCTGCAAAGCCGCGTCAGATAAGGCTTCGCGCATGGCGCGTACTTGGCCATGCCGTGCGGGTTGGACCAAGGATGTCGCGTCACAAGTACTAGCATAACCCGCAATTTCTGCAAGTGGCACGGCGCCGCGCCGTTGTGCATGTGCTTTGCTCTCCAATACAAAAGCTGCCGCGCCCTCGCCAATCACAAGACCAGAGCGCTCACTTGAAAACGGCCTGCATGGCATCCTATGATCCACTGTATTGCTGCGCGTGGCCATCACTTTAAGTGCACCCCACGCCGTCATCACGCCAGGCACAAGCATCGCTTCTGCGCCGCCCACAACCGCGACGTCGAGTCGTCCTGCGCGAATCGCCCACATCGCCTCGCCTAGAGCAATAGCTGATGATGCACAGGCCACGCTATAAGTTTGATTGGTACCCTGCAAACCATACTTCAAGGCAATCGATGCGGCTGCGGCATTGGCCATGATACGCACCACCGTCATCGGCCGCAGCGCAGCACGATCCAGCAAAAGGCGCTGATACGTGGACTCCGCCGTATCCAACCCACCCATCCCCGTCCCCCAATAAACACCCGCACGCTCGGGCTTTGCCAAAGACTGTAGCCCTGCTTGCAGCCACGCTTGATGCGCCGCAGCTAGCGCCATCGCGGTTGCACGGTCGGTTGAAATGGTCTCAAATTTTTTAAGCTCTAGCTCCGCCGCGCCATCAAGGCGCGCCATAAAAGCATCAGGAGCCCCCTTATAAGCGGGCCACGAGACTGGCGCCGTCATAAACACAGAGCGGGGCTGCCGCACGGCTTGCAAGATGGAGTCGAATCCTGAACCCATATTTGTCAGGCTACCAACGCCCGTGATCCACACCTCGTTAGACATATTCGTTAGGTTACTTTTGATGCGATTCGATGAGGGTCATTAACTCGCCAAAGCTTGAGGGCACCGCATCAGACGCCACATCGCCTAAATTGATTTTGAATTCATCTTCAATCGAAAACAAAAGTTCAGCAGTCGCCAAAGAATCAAGCCCCGCATCGGCCAAGCTAGTCGAGAGCGTAACCTTAGACACATCAAGGTGGTATTGCTGGGCAATGATGGCAAGCAGCTTATCGAAGGTGGCGTTTGGCAATGTCATACTTTGATTATCGCTTGCAGATTGTTTCTATGAAGAAGTGTAAAGATGCGGAAATACCCTTAGCATCCAAGCCCTGCATCGCCATCAAAACTGCGGGATCGCCGTGCTCAATAAATGAATCTGACAAACCCAATACCAGCGTGGGTTTTCGGACATCTTTCCTAGATAGACATTCTAAAACAGCACTGCCTGCCCCGCCCTCTTTTGCACCGTCTTCCACGGTCACGATAGCGTCGTGCGTAGTCGCAATCTCTAGCAAGAGCGTCTCATCTAACGGCTTGGCCCAACGCATATTCACGACCGTAGCATCTACAATTTCGGCGGCTTCAAGAGCGGGATAAAGCAGCGTACCAAACGCAAGAATGGCGATGCGTTTGCCCGAGCCTTGCTCGTGATTCGATTTCCGCCGCACCTCGCCCTTGCCATACGGGAGCGCCTCTAAATGCTTAGGGATCACCACGCCTACGCCCGCGCCGCGTGGATAACGCACCGCCACAGGATGCGATTGCTCAAAAGCCGTGCTGAGCAGGGCTCGGCATTCAGCCTCATCTGCAGGGCATGCAATGCCGACGTTAGGAATGCAGCGCAAAAATGCAATGTCATAAGCGCCGCAGTGCGTTGCACCATCCGCGCCCACGACCCCCGCACGGTCTAGCGCAAATACCACGGGCAAATTTTGAATCGCCACATCGTGAATCAGCTGGTCGTACGCACGCTGTAAAAACGTGGAATAAATGGCAACGACGGGCTTGAGACCTTCGCACGCAAGACCCGCAGCAAACGTCACCGCGTGCTGCTCAGCAATGCCCACATCAAAATATCGATCAGGAAAGCGGTGCTCAAACGGCGCGAGCCCTGAGCCCTCGCGCATGGCGGGTGTGATGCCGATCAAACGCGCGTCTTTCTCGGCCATATCGCACAGCCACTGCCCAAAGACGCTTGTAAACGTTGGCTTAGGCGGCGATGTGGATTTTTTAAGTCCCTCTACAGGATCAAATTTTCCTGGTCCGTGATACGCCACAGGGTCGGCCTCGGCCAGCTTATAGCCTTGACCTTTTTTAGTGACCACATGCAAAAACTGAGGACCCGCGCCATCGCTTGATAGTTGCTTGATATTTTCTAAAGTTGGAATGAGCGAATCAAGATCGTGACCATCAATAGGGCCGATGTAATTGAGTCCAAAATTTTCAAACAAATTAGCAGGAACGACCATGCCCTTCATTTGTTTTTCAAAGCGCTTGGCCGCCGCAAACAGTGGCGGTGCAACTTGTAACACCGCCTTGCCCACGTGCTTGGCGCCCGCGTAAAACTTGCCACTCATGAGTTGCGCCAAATAGCGATTCAGAGCGCCAACGGCAGGGCTAATACTCATGTCGTTGTCATTCAAAATCACAATCAAACGGCACATCTCAACACCCGCGTTATTGAGCGCTTCAAACGCCATGCCTGCCGAGAGTGCGCCATCACCAATCACGGCAATTGAAAATGGCTCATCGTGCGGTAAGCCTTGTGCGGCGGCACTTTTCGCTTGTAGCTTCGCGGCAACGGCCATCCCCAGCGCAGCCGAAATCGACGTACTGGAATGTGCCGTCCCAAACGCGTCGTACTCGCTCTCTGCTCGCTGCGGAAAACCCGACAAACCGCCCAACTGACGCAGTGTGTCCATGCGATCTCTGCGTCCCGTCAAAATTTTATGCGGATAGGTTTGATGCCCCACGTCCCACACAATGCGATCTTTAGGCGTATTGAACACTTTGTGCAGTGCCACCGTTAGCTCGACCGTACCTAAGTTTGAACTTAAATGCCCCCCCGTTTTAGAGACGCTTTGCAGCACAAACTCGCGTAGCTCGTTCGCCAAAGTTTTTAGCTCGGCACGCTCTAATTTGCGCAGATCAACGGGGTCGTTAATTGTTTTTAGTAAATCACTCATGACATCTATTTATTCTTTTGACTACGATTGTCGCCGCACCAACCGAATTGCCAATTCGCGCAGCGCGGCATCAGCCTCTAAACCGCACGCATCAAGGGCGACCAGCGCTTTTTCAAGTAGCTCATTGGCGTATGTTTCAGCCGCCTCCAGCCCCATCAGCGCCACATAGGTTGGCTTGTTTTGCGCCGCATCTTTTCCCGCAGTTTTGCCAAGTGTGGCTTCGTCCGCAGTGACATCCAAAATGTCGTCCACCACTTGGAAAGCCAAACCCACAGCGGCGCCGTACGCTGCCAAACTGGCCTGTAGGCCATATGGCATATGGCTTGCACGAGTGCCGTTTTGCACATGGCAGGCAGCACCCATTTCTACAGATGCTTTAAGTAATGCGCCCGTTTTAAGCTCATGCATACGTCTAAGTTCAGATTCAGTCAGACTTTTACCCACACTCGCCAAATCAATCGCTTGCCCGCCTGCCATGCCCTCGGAGCCCGAAGCACGCGCAAGCAATCGGCACAACTTGGCTTGCACAGCGCTAGGAATTTCGTCCTTATCTGGCGTCAAAATTTCAAACGCTAGCGCTTGCAGCGCATCACCTGCGAGCAGCGCTTGAGCCTCACCATATGCCACATGGACAGTAGGTTTGCCACGTCTCAAGACATCGTTATCCATGCACGGCATGTCGTCGTGGATCAGCGAATACGCATGGATCATCTCGACGGCGCAAGCAGCCCGAAGGGCGGCATCGAAATTGCCACTCACGGCCTCGCTCGCGGCCAATACCAGCAAGGCTCGCAGCCGCTTACCTCCTCCCAAAGCCCCGTAGCGCATGGCCTCGCCAAGGTTAGCGGGCGAGTGTGCATCAATCAATCGATCCAGCGTTTGCTCTACTTGGACGAGACTCGCCGCTCGCCACACTTCAAAATCAAAGGTCATTGAACGCCCTGCCAAGGTTTGAGTTGTCCGTTATCAATCACGCTGATCTGTTGCTCGAGTGCTTGTAATTTGCTTTGACAAAAATGCAGCAAAAACGCACCGCGCCGATAACTGGTGAGTAATTGGTCGAGTGGCAACTGCGCGGACTCCATTTGACGCACAAGTGCATCCAGCTCGGTAGCAGCGGCTTCGTAGCTGACAGGCGTGATTGCAGTCTCATCATTTTTTTTAGGCATAGCACCATTTTAGGGGGCAGGCTAAAATCGAATTCTCGACACGCCTACCCGATGCCCTTTCCTCCAGCCCTCTCTCAACTCCCCGTTACCGCTTACTTTGACTCTGCGCTTTTTGCGCAGGAGCAAGCGCTGTTGTTTGCGCAAAATCCGCGCTACATTGGGCACAGCTTGTCAGTTCCCGAGGTTGGCGACTTCTATACGCTGCCGCAAGAAAACGGCGGACGCGCGCTTATCAATACGCAAAGCGGCATTGAATTGATCTCCAACGTTTGTCGTCATCGTCAAGCGATCTTGCTTCAATCCAAAACTGGACAAGGGCACACAGGTGAGAGCATCGTCTGCCCGCTGCACCGCTGGACTTACAGCGCGCACGGTGAGCTTTTGGCTGCGCCGCATTTCGAAGCCGACCCTTGCTTAAACCTCAATCGCTATGGCCTGCACAACTGGAATGGCCTCTTGTTTGAAGACGGCGTGAGTCAAAAAAATAAGCCCGCAAGGCACGCCCACACTGACCTTGACGACCTTGGCTGTTTGTCAGATCTCGATTTTTCTGGCTACGTTTTTCACAAAGCCCATGTCCACGAATGCGCCTACAACTGGAAAAGCTTTATCGAGGTCTACCTCGAGGACTACCACGTTGAGCCCTTTCATCCAGGCCTCGGCCAGTTCGTCACGTGCGACGATTTGCGCTGGGAATTTAAAGAGCGCTACTCCGTGCAAACCGTTGGCGTGAATAGTCATTTGGGTAGCGCCGGCTCGCCCGTGTATCAGCGCTGGCACGAAGCGGTGATGAAGTACACAGGCGGCAAAACGCCCAAGCACGGCGCGATTTGGCTGACCTATTACCCCAACGTCATGGTCGAGTGGTATCCGCATGTTCTGGTCGTGAGTACGCTCTACCCCAAAAGCCCCGAACACACCACCAACATCGTCGAGTTTTTCTATCCCGAAGAAATTGCCGCATTCGAGCCCGAGTTCATTGCGGCGCAACAAGCCGCGTACTTGGAGACCTGCGTGGAAGACGACGAAATCGCGCTGCGCATGGATGCCGGTCGCAAGGCGCTGATGCTGCGCGGCGACAACGAAGTCGGCCCTTACCAAAGCCCCATGGAAGACGGCATGCAGCACTTTCACGAGTGGTATCGGCGCGAAATGGTTGGCGCACTTCAAGCATAAAAATTCAAATATGAAAAACTACACGACTCTCATTTCTGTGCCTGAGTTGCTCGCGCTGCAAGCGTCCCACGATCCCTTAATGATTTTTGATTGCAGCTTCGATTTATCCAAACCCGAGGCGGGCTATGCAGCTTATTTGGAGTCCCACATCACAGGCGCGGTATATGCCAACTTGGATACTGACTTAAGCGCTAAAGGTGACCCCACTTCCATGAGCGGCGGCAGGCATCCCTTGCCTTCGCGCGAAAAATTTGCCGCTTGGCTCTCCAGTATTGGCTTTGAAAGCGGCATGCAAGCTGTCGTCTATGACAGCAACAACACCATGACCGCAGGTCGCTTGTGGTGGATGCTCAAATGGTTAGGGCACGAACGTGTGGCTGTGCTAGACGGTGGTTTTAAAACATACCATGCCTCGCAGGGCGCACTGGCTAAGGGCTTGGAAGCCAAGCGGCCCGCAAGTCAATTTCAGCTTGGCCTGCCAAAGGTCGCCTTGGTGGACGCGGCCCTCGTTGCGCCACTCATCGGCTCTGTGCAAACCGCCATCGTAGACGCCCGCGCCACACCGCGCTACAAGGGCGAAGTCGAACCACTCGATCCCGTTGCAGGCCATATTCCATCAGCCTTGAACCGCCCTTTTACACAAAATTTTGATGCGGACGGACGGTTTAAAACACAAGCGCAATTGCGCGCAGAATTCGATCAACTATTGGCAGGACGCAATGCCACGCAAACCGTGCACCACTGCGGATCTGGCGTGAGTGCTATTCCCAACATCCTCGCAATGGCGGTAGCAGGCTTTGGTTTGACTACGCTCTATGCAGGCAGCTGGAGCGATTGGTGCTCGGACGCATCGCGTCCTGTGGCGCAGGGCTAGAGCGCTCAAGGACGACAAGCATGAAGCTGACTGACTTCAAGCTCGCGGCGTTCGATATGGACTCGACGCTCATCAACATTGAGTGCATTGACGAGGTTGCGGACGCGGCTGGCAAAAAAGCCGAAGTTGCCGCCATTACCGAGGCCGCCATGCGCGGCGAAATCACGGACTTCAAAGACAGCTTGCGCCGCCGCTTGGCGCTGCTAAAAGGCGTTCCCGAAGCAGCGCTAGAAGAGGTCTATGTCAAGCGCTTGCAAATCAATCCTGGCGTAGAAAAAACAGCGGCGGCACTCAAAGCCGCTGGCATCAAACTGCTCTTGGTATCGGGTGGTTTTACATTTTTTAGCGACCGCGTTGCCAAACGACTTGGTTTTGACTTTGCTCGCGCCAACGTCTTAGAAATCGAAAATGGGATGCTTACAGGGCGCGTGGTTCAGCAGACGTGGGGCGACATCGTGGACGGCGAAGAGAAAAAGAAGATGCTGCTGCAAACCGCCGCCCAGCTTGGCCTACAGCCAAATCAAACCATCGCGGTAGGCGACGGCGCTAACGACTTGCCGATGATGTCGGTCGCAGGGCTATCGGTGGCGTATCACGCCAAACCCAAGGTGCGCGAACAAGCCATGATTCAAATTAACGAGGGCGGGATGGATGAGTTGCTCACTCACTTCTGATCATTCACCACGCCGCGCAAATAATGCCCCCGCGGCTGCCTCGGCAAATAGCGATGCAGCTCGGTCAGCGCCATTTCATACACGCCGCGTTTGAACTCCACTACGTCTTCTAGTGGCACCCAATAGTCGTTCCAGCGCCAAGCATCAAACTCAGGGTGATCGGTCGCACGTAAATTAACAGCGTTGTCCGACGCAACCAGCTGTAGCAAAAACCAAATCTGCTTTTGCCCTTGGTAAAAACCGCGCGACTCGCGGCGAATAAAGTGATCTGGCACTACATAGCGCAACCAATCGCGGGTTCGGGCGAGTATCTGCACGTGCTCTGGCAATAAGCCAACTTCCTCGTGCAGCTCCCGATACATGGCTTGCTCTGGGGTTTCTCCCCTGTCAATGCCGCCTTGCGGAAACTGCCAGCTGTGTGTGCGTATGCGCTTGCCCCAAAAAACCTGATGCTTCTGGTTGACCAAAATAATGCCGACGTTGGGGCGAAAGCCCTCTCTGTCTAGCATAATCAAAACCTCAAAAATTGTTACAAAGTTAAACTGATTATCCAATGAAAGCATCTCAATTTCTCATCACCACCTTAAAAGAAGCGCCTGCTGACGCCGAAGTCGCAAGCCATCAATTGATGATGCGTGCGGGCTTGATTAAAAAGGTCGGCAGCGGCATCTACAACTACATGCCCATGGGGCTACGTGTGATCCGTAAGGTCGAGCAAATCGTGCGCGAAGAGATGAATGCCGCTGGCGCTGTCGAGCTCTCCATGCCCGTGATTCAACCCGCCGAGCTGTGGCAAGAAACGGGACGGTTCGAGGCGATGGGGCCTGAACTGCTGCGTATCAAAGACCGCCATGATCGCGACTTCGTGGTGCAGCCTACATCGGAAGAAGTGGTGACCGACATTGCAAGGCAAGAGCTCAAGAGCTACAAGCAGTTGCCAAAAAATCTATATCAAATTCAAACCAAATTCCGCGACGAGCGCCGCCCGCGCTTTGGCCTGATGCGTGGACGCGAATTCATCATGAAGGATGCATACTCGTTTGACCGAACAATGGAAGACGCGAAAGCGAGCTATCAAAAAATGACGGTCGCGTATCGCAAAATCTTTGACCGCTTTGGACTCTCGTACCGCGCGGTGGCTGCTGACAGCGGCGCGATTGGTGGTGATCTCTCCGAAGAGTTCCAAGTAATTGCGGCCACAGGCGAAGACGCGATTGTGTACTCGACAGGCAGCGATTACGCCGCGAACATGGAGAAGGCAGAAGCTCTGCAGCCCTTATCCCGTAAGGCTTCCACGAGTGCCGAATTGATGGAGAAGATCGCCACGCCAGGCAATAGCACTTGCGAAGCTGTTGCCGCGCAATTGGGATTACCGCTTGCGCGTACCGTTAAATCCTTGGTACTAGCAACGGACGAATTAGCGAAAGATGGCTCGGTTGTGAAGTCGCAAGTCTGGCTATTACTCGTTCGCGGCGATCACTCGATGAACGAGGTAAAGGTTGCCAAGGTTGAAGGTTTAAACAACGCATTCCGTTTTGCGACTGAGGAAGAAATTAAGACCTGTTTCGGTTGCCGAGCAGGCTATTTAGGGCCTATTGGAAAACCACAAGAACTTTTTTATGATGAACCGCCACCTGCCGATGACTCTGTTCTTTCAGTACCGCCTCCTAGAAAGCGGGTGCGCCTCGTTGTAGATCGCGAAGTAGCCTCAATGACCGATTGGATCTGCGGCGCAAACGAAGCGGGCTACCACCTTCGCGGCGTGAACTGGGGACGCGACTTGCCCGAACCTGATGTAGTTGCCGACATCCGTAACGTCGTTGCGGGCGACGCCTCGCCCGATGGCAAAGGTGTGCTGGCCATTGAACGCGGCATCGAAGTCGGTCATGTGTTCTACCTTGGCACGAAGTACTCCAAAGCCATGGATGCAAAGTTTTTGGACATCGACGGCAAGCCAAAGCTGTTTGAGATGGGTTGCTACGGCATTGGCATCACGCGCTTACCTGCTGCTGCGATTGAGCAAAACCATGACGAGCGCGGCATCATTTGGCCTGACGCGATTGCGCCGTTTACGCTTGTCATTTGTACGATTGATTACGCCAAGGACGCTGCCGTGAAAGCCACAGCGGACGGGCTCTACGAGGCACTCAAGGCTCGGGGAGTTGATGTGATTTTGGATGACCGTGGCGAGCGCCCAGGCATCATGTTTGCGGAGTGGGAACTCATCGGTGTGCCGCACCGCGCGGTGATCTCTAGCCGTGGACTCAAAGAAGGTACGGTGGAGTATCAGCATCGCAAGGAGACAGCGGCTACCAAAATAGCAGTGGGTGAATTAGATGCGTTTTTGGCTGAGCGAGTGAAGTAATGTTTAGACGCAGCGTGCTTGCCCTTGGCCTCGCGCCATTGTTTGCACACGCTGGCAACCAAGCCGAAGAACCCCTGGCCGATTCGGTTCGCACGGCTTTGTCGTCTGCGGTAGCCAACAGCGCGCCGCCTGAGCCTGAGTTTGCCGACACAGCTTCGCGCATCGCCTACGTGCGCTGGCTGGGCGAGATGAGCTCGCGCTTAGGGCAGCTCACGAAACAACGGCTTGATCTGACAACGCGACAGGAGTTTTTACAAACAGTTTGGTACGAAGCTCGCCGCGCAGGGCTGGAAGCCTCGCTGGTATTGGGTTTGATACAAGTGGAGAGTGCGTTTAGAAAGCATGCCGTCTCTAGCGTGGGCGCTCGTGGCTATATGCAAGTGATGCCGTTTTGGTCACGATTGATTGGCGACGGCGACGCGGGAAAACTCTTTCACATGCAAACCAATTTACGCTTTGGTTGCCTCATCTTGCGCCACTACTTAGACCGCGAAGGCGGCGATCTATTTATGGCGCTCGGTCGCTATAACGGCAGTCGTGGACGGGGCGAATATCCAAATAGTGTGCTGGCTGCTAAGAAAAATTGGAGCTAGGCCTTAGCCAACATGGCCTTCAGGGCATTGGCCTTGCTGGAATGTGCATGCGTGATGGCTATGCCCAACGCATCGGCAGCATCGGGGCCTGGCAAGCTGGGCAACTTGAGTAGCCGCATCACCATCTCTTGCACTTGGCTTTTGGCAGCTTTGCCGTAGCCCACAACCGCTTGTTTGAGTTGCAGCGCGGTGTACTCGGCTACCGCCACATCGCACGACACCAAGCCCGTGATGCACGCGCCACGTGCTTGACCGAGCAAGAGCGTGGACTGCGGATTGACGTTAACAAACACAATCTCAACTGATGCCACATCGGGTTGATAAGTGCGGCAAATCTCCTGCACGCCATCAAATAAAATTTTGAGTCGCTCAGGCAGGTTTTTAGTGTTCGCTGATTTTGTGCTAATCGTCCCGGAAGCCACATAGGATAAGGCTTGTCCCTGTGCCGAATTGACATCAATAACGCCGTAACCCGTGGTTTGCAAACCAGGATCAATGCCCAAAATTCTCATGGCAATGGACTCATAAATCGAAGTACCAGCGCACAGTATGAAAGAACACGGGCGCGGCAAAACACAGCGCATCAATGCGGTCTAGCAAGCCCGCTGCGCCCGTCACCGAGCGCGTACCGCCTGCCCAGTGGGTCACACCTCGGTCGCGCTTTAAAGCCTTCATCACAAAATGACCGAACGATCCTGCTACGCAAGCCACAAACGACAAGGCCAATGCCTGCGCTGGATATTGAAACGGCGTAATACCCGCCAGCAAGCCGCCAGCAAAGCTTGCCACACCAACGCCAATACCCCACGACAACCAGTTGAAACTGGCGCTGACATTGGGAGCAATGGCCTTAACGCGATCACGCGCTTTCAGCCAACGCCAAGATAAATGCTGCACGATCATGCAAAGCTGCACCACAAAGACCAAGTGAAAAAGCAAGAACATGTTCTTGCCATCAAAACTGTTTTCACCACGCACAGGGAAGTCAAGCAACAAGATGGCGGGCACATGACTCAGGCCAAAAAGGCACACCATGATGCCCCACTGCATCTTGGCGTTGCGTTCTAAAAATCGCTCAGGGTCGTTCGACAAGGCACTGACGACAGGGATGGCCAAGAAGACATAAACAGGAATAAAAACGGTGAACAAATTGAATGACTCGGTCATCACCAAGCCATACTGGATCGGCAAGACAACGAAAAATGCCAATAACAAACTACGGTGATCGCCGCGCTTGGTGGGCGAGAGCGTCATGAATTCGCGCAGTGCAAAAAATGACAAAAAACCAAATAAAACCGTGGCGACACGGTCGCCCATCGACCAGCTCAGCCAAAAAATAATCACAATCAACCACGAGGTTTTGAGCAGCGATTGATAGGGATGTGACTGCACCATGTCATCCATGTGTGGTGAATTTTTATCAAGCTGCGTGAGGCGAACCGTTTGCATCACGGTGATGACCGTTGCGATTGCCAACAGACCAAACACAATCACAAACAAGAGACCTACTTGCTGATGCGGGCTGAGGTTTTTAATAAAGTCGTTTATCACGGTGGGGCCTATACATCTCTCAGCGCAATGACGGCATCACGTGCGCGCGCTAAAAATACCCTGCGGTCTTCGCCCGCTTCCAAACTAATCGGCGCACCAAACGTCACAGAGCACAAAATCGGCACAGGAATCACTTCGCCTTTAGGCATGACGCGCTGCACGTTGTTGATCCAAGCGGGGATCAACCTGACGTTGGGAAACTTTTCTGCCAAGTTATAAAGACCCGCTTTAAAAGCGGCAGGTTCAGCTTCAAAGCCGCGCGTGCCTTCGGGGAAGATGATGACCGAGTCGCCGCTTTGCAAAGCCTCAATCAAGGGCGCCAGCGGGTCGTCGTCACCTGCGGTGCGTGCCCGTTCCACATAGATCACGTTAAACACCGCTGTCGTAATCCACTGCTTGAATTTGGATTTCGTCCAATAGTCTTTGGCGGCAATCGCCCGCGTGCTATGGCGTAGCTCGGTCGGCATGGCCGCCCACATCAATACCAAATCGATGTGGCTTTGATGGTTGGCAAAATAAATACGCTGCTCGGCTTTGGGCGGGCAACCGTACCACCGCGCCTGTGTGCCCGTGAGAAAACGCACGAGCCCGAGCAGAAACCAACTCATCAATTGCGCAGAGAAAGACATGCGGCTAAACCTTGCAATGTGTTCTAGACTTTTTCCAAAATCACAGCAATACCCTGCCCCACGCCAATACACATGGTGCACAGCGCATAGCGGCCACCCATGGTGTGCAAGCGGTTGACCGCTGTGGTGGCCAGCCGCGCACCTGATGCACCCAGCGGATGCCCCAGTGCAATCGCACCACCCCATGCGTTGACGCGCGGGTCTGCGTCCGCGATACCCAGTTCGCGCAGCACCGCCAGCCCTTGCGCAGCAAAGGCTTCGTTCAGTTCAATCACATCCATTTGCGCAAGCGTGAGACCTGTAAGTGCCAGCACTTTTTGCACCGCAGGCGCAGGGCCTATGCCCATGATGCGCGGCGGCACGCCAGCCACAGCCATGCCCACCACACGGGCACGTGGCGTCAGACCTTGCTTGGCAGCAGTTGCCTCATCGGCCAGCAAAATCGCACACGCGCCATCATTCACGCCGCTGGCGTTGCCCGCCGTGACGGTGCCGCCTTCGCGCACCACAGGTTTGAGCTTGGTCAGCGACTCAATCGAAGTCGCGCGTGGATGCTCATCTTGGCTCACCACAATCGCATCGCCCTTCTTTTGCGGAATCGTTACGGGCGTAATTTCTTTTGCAAAGTAGCCAGCTTGCTGCGCCGCTACGGCATTCAATTGGCTGCGAAGAGCCATCTGGTCTTGATCGGCACGATTGATCTTGTAATCGTCCGCGACGTTTTCTGCGGTCTCAGGCATTGAGTCCACACCGTATTTCGCCTTCATCAATTTGTTGACAAAGCGCCAGCCAATGGTTGTATCAAAGACCTGATTGGCGCGGCTAAATGCGCTCTCCGCTTTGGGCATCACAAACGGCGCACGGCTCATACTCTCCACACCGCCTGCAATCACAAAACTCAGCTCACCCGCTTTGATGGCGCGCGCCGCTGTGCCCAGTGCATCCAGCCCCGAGCCACAGAGGCGGTTAATCGTAGTGCCAGCCACCGTGTGCGGCAACCCCGCCAGCAAGGACGCCATGTGCGCCACGTTGCGGTTGTCTTCGCCCGCTTGATTCACACAGCCGTAGATCACGTCGTCCAGCATTGCCCAGTCCACGCTTGGGTTGCGAGCCATTAAGGCAACAAGTGGAATCGCACCGAGGTCGTCTGTACGCACACTAGATAACGCTCCGCCATAGCGGCCAATGGGTGTGCGAATGGCATCGCAAATGAATGCTTGATTTTGGGCTTGCTTCATACGTAGTTTCTTTCTAGAAGATAAGATCAGAGCCATGAGTCTAACGAAATCGATACCTAAGACATGCACTGTGACGCACCTTGTTGTCATGGGCGTTTCAGGCTGCGGCAAAACGACACTGGGCGAAGGCTTAGCCAAAGCGCTTGACTGGCCATTTTTTGATGCCGATGATTTCCATCCACCCGAAAACGTCGCCAAGATGAAGGCTGGCGAGCCGCTCAATGATGCAGACCGCGCCCCGTGGCTCTTGCACTTAAGCGCCCTCTTGCAAGCCAATCCTCATGCGGTCTTGGCGTGTTCGGCCTTGAAAGAGCGATACCGCGAAGTTCTCAAAACCAATCTACCCAACTTACGCTTCGTCCATCCGCACGGTGCATTTGAAGTCATCGCGGCACGCATTGAAGCCAGATCAAAAGAAACCGGGCACTACATGCCTGCCAGTCTGCTGCAAAGTCAGTTTGAGGCGTTAGAGATGTGCAAGGACGCGCTGATGGTAGATATAGAAATGGCGCGCCAAGAGCGCGTGGCATTTGTGCTTGAGCAAGTTTGTTGAATCGAAGGTAGTCGCAAATTGCGACCGCTTACCGAATTGGACTCTATCGATTGAAATCATTGAGCACCGTAAACCCAGTGAAGTAAAGAATTAGATCGCGTGGTCAAATCGATGTCGAAGATATTGAACATGCTCAATATCTGTTTCTCCGCTGACTGCGAGGCGTGCTGACTCGAGCCGACCCACGCAAAATTGCATGCGATTGACCGACATGACTTCGACCTTTTGCTCACGAAGATGCGTCATGAACTCTGAGATGCGAAAGACGCCTTGAGGAATAGGGGTCTTGAACTCGGCATCGCCAGTAAATACAACCGCTGACTTTATCGTTTCAGGAGGAAGAAAGTCGAGAAGCGCTCGTACCGCCATGATGTGGCGAAAATTTTGATGAATAGGATTTTGGAATTTAAACTTACCATTGAAGAGCACCTGCGTCCAATTGGATTGTTTCTCATCCCCCAATATCCATCCTTTGTAGTGCTTGGATTCGATCACGAAAACTCCGAAGCGCGAGACTAGGACATGATCGATCTGCGTGGTTCCGTCCTCGGCACATAGTGTGAGGTGATTCATCAAATGGTAATCGGGCGGCAGAAAGTTGGTTTTCAAAATGTGTGACAGAGCGGCTTCTCCCTGATTTTGGAAATCACTCAAGCGTTTGTTTTCGCGGAAATGGCCAAGTACGAAGCCAACTACCAGTGCCATCGTGATGTAGAGAAGCGTCGTTGAGCTCAAGGTTTGACCTAGCGCGGAGTGAGCAAAAAATTTATGGCGCCCCTGCAATCAAACCATCGCATAAAACTATCCCCTTTCTAAATAATGATTAGAACTCATCCGAGTTCCAGATCAAATAGATCAAGTCTTTACATGCCCACCCAAAAACAAACGTTCGATATTCGGATCAGCGAGCAACTCATCCGCACGCTTGTGCAGCACCAAGCGACCCGACTCTAGCGCAATCGCTTCGTCAGCCATCTTCAGGGCGCTCTTCACGTTTTGCTCAACCATCAAGACCGTTGTGCCCTCTTCGTCCGCCAAGCGACGCAAGAGTTTGAACACGTCTTGAACGACCATGGGCGAGAGACCAATGGATGGCTCGTCAATCAGTAAAACTTTAGGGCGCAGGAGCAAGGCACGCGCAATTTCAAGTTGCTTTTGCTCGCCACCCGAGAGACTACTGGCTTGACTGTTGATGCGCTGCACGACACGCGGAAAAAACTTGAGCACTTCTGGGATGCGTTCGTTGGTGACTTTTTGTCCGAGCGTAATGCCGCCAAGCTCTAAATTTTCTTTCACGGTGAGCTGTGGAAACAAGTTACGACCTTGCGGCACAAAGGCGACGCCCTTAGCCAGCAAGGCTTTGGGGCTAATGCCGCCAATGTCTTCGCCGTCCATCAGCACCTTGCCTTGGCGCGGTTTGAGCAGGCCAAATAGCGTTTTAAGCACGGTCGATTTACCCGCACCGTTGGGACCAAGCAGCAGCGTAATCTTGCCGCGTTTGGCTTTGAGACTCAGGTTATTCAGGATCATGAAATCCTTGTAGCCTGCGAGCACATTGTCAAATTCGATGCAGTGCTCGGACATGTTGTTAGCTGTGTTGTTTGTGCTCATCTTTAAGCTCCCAAATAAGCATCAAGCACGGCTTTGTTGCCGCGAATTTCAGCAGGTGTGCCAATCGCCAGCACTTGCCCTTCCACCATCACCATGATGCGATGGCACAGATCCATGACGAAATCCATGTTGTGCTCGATCACCACGAACGAACTCTTTTTGCCCGATTGTGGGTTTTGATTCAGGTCTTTAAGCAAAGTAGAGATGCCACCCACTAAAGATGGATTCACACCTGCACAAGGCTCGTCTAACAAGACCAAATCAGGCTCAGACATAAACGCCATGGCAATGTCCACCAGCTTTTGCTGACCATAAGACAGCGTGCCTGCATAAAGATGTGCAACATGCTCAATGCGAAAGCGTTTGATAAGGGCATCAGCTTTATCACCCAAACCAGAATCGGATGGCGCAAACATGCGAGAGAGCATCGTCCCTTTATGCTCTTGCGCCGCCACGATCAAGTTATCGCGCACGGTCATCTTGCTAAAGACTTGCAGCGTTTGGAACGTACGCCCCACGCCGCGTCTGTTCAGCTCTAGCGGCCCGCATTTGCTGACGTCTTTGCCGTTCAATTCAATCGTGCCAGCATCAGGCGTAATCTGCCCCAGCATGGAATTGAACAACGTCGTTTTGCCTGAACCGTTGGGGCCAATCACGCCAAAAATTTCGCCTGGCATGACTTCAAAACTCACGCCGCCTACGGCTTGAATCGCACCATACGCTTTTTTAAGTCCATTGACTTTTAAGATTGGCGCGCTCATTTGGACTCTCCCATCACGGCAGCCATTTCGCTCTTCGCTCCAGCGCGCTTGGCGCTAGCCAATTTGGAATCTCGCTTGGCTCGTATGCGATCAGGGATGCTCATGAGACCATCTGGCAACCACACCATCATCAAGATCACGGTCATACCAAATATCGGCAAGTACCAATTGGATAGCACAGGGAAGGCATCGCGAATCCATTCGGGTACAACCATGCCGACTAACGCGCCAACCAAAGGGCCTAAAAAATAACCAGGGCCGCCCACCACGACCATCAAATACATCATGATGGATGCGCCCACCGCAAACGGGGCGGGCTCAATAAAGTCTACTAGTGATGCAAACAGTACGCCAGCAATACCCGCATACACCGCACCAATGGCAAATGAAAGTAGCGTGTAGTTGCGTGTGTCTATACCCAAGCTTTCAGCTCGAATGGGATTGTCGCGCAGAGCTTGGAAAGCCTTGCCCCACGGGGATTTGAGAAGTCCCCACATCAAGAGTGTGACGATAGCCGCAATGGCGAGCACAAAGTAGTAATACGCCAAACCACCCTTTAAATCTAAGCCAAAAATCTCTGGTCTTGGAATGCCGTTCAGGCCAAACGTACCGCCCGTCAGCCACTCTTCATTCTTCATCACCAACCAAATGGCGGTGTTGAAGCCGAGTGTCGCAAAGGCCAAATAAATGGCCTGCACACGCAGTGCAGGAAAGCCCAAAATAATACCGAGCACAAAGCATAGACTAATCGCGGCGGGTAAACCCACCCACCAGCTGATGCCCGCCTTCATGAGGATCGCAACCGCATACGCGCCAATGCCAAAGAAGGCGGCGTGTCCGAGTGATTTTTGCCCCGCATAGCCCACGGTCAAATTCAATCCCATGGTGGCAATCACATAAATCAGCCACGTGGTAAACATATACACACCGTAATTTTTTAGGAAAGGCGGTAAGCCCAGGAGGGTGGCGGCAAATACCAACGCAAAAATGATATTTTTCTTACTCATACTTTTCTCTCCTCTTTTTTGCCGAGGAGTCCTTGCGGCCTAAACAAAATCACGATCATAAAAACGACCAATGCCACAGCATCTTTATAAGCTGGCGAGATATAGGCGGCAGCCAAGTTTTCGCTCACACCCACAATCAAACCACCCAAGAGCGCCCCACGCGAATTGTTAAATCCACCAATGATGGCGGCGAAGAATGCTTTGGTGCCCAGCGAATCGCCCATATCAAATTTAGCGAGGTACACAGGGGTCACCAAAATCGCTGCAACACACGCCAATACGGCATTGATGGCGAAGGTATAAAAAATCATTTTGGGCACATTGATACCCAGCACCGTCGCACTCTCGGTGTTTTGTGCTACTGCTTGCATGGCGCGGCCAGTCACAGTTTTGGCAAGGAATGCTTGCGTGGCAAACACAACCACCAAGGCACACACCAGCGTGCCAACATCGCCTGTGGAAATGTTCACGCCAGCCACCGTAAATAGCATATCGGCAAATAGACTTGGAAACGGGTGCGCTTCGGCGCTATAACCCGCTCGCATGGCGTTTTTAACCACGATGGAGAGACCAATAGATGCCACCACAATTTGCATCATGCCGTACTTGAACAGCGGGTCAACAATCGCTCGTTTGAACGCCCAGCCTAATACCAAGGTGGAGAGCAATGCAGTGAGCACAAAGGCCAAGGGGAGTGGCGCACCGTAAGAGATGAACGCCAGCATCATGAACGCGGGGAGCATCACGAACTCGCCCTGCGCAAAATTAATCGTGCCAGCGGCTTGCCACAAAAGCGTAAAGCCCAGAGCAGCCAAAGCGTAAATCGAGCCAGTAGCAAAACCACTGAAGACGAGTTGAAGAAAATCAATCATATTAAAAAAAGCCTCTCCCTTTTTTAGAGGAAGAGGCTAGTAGAGAACTCTCGAACTTACTTCTTAACAGGTGCGGACTTTTGACCCATTTTGACATTCACATTGGCAGCATTTAGCGGTGGCAACACAGCCACAACCACTTGCTTTCCGTTTTTCACTTCAACCAAGAAGCTCTCGCGGTCAAGGTCACCGTTGTTATCAAAACCCACGTTCATCAATACGCCAGGATTTTTTGCCGCATCAATCTTGATGCCGTGCAGTGCAGCAGCCACAGCCTTGCGATCTAGCTTGCCTACTTTTTCAATTGCAGCCTTCAAAATATACACGCCTGTGTAGCCTTTGATGCCGTTGTGATCGGTCTCTGCGCCATAAGCGCGTGCGTATTTGACTTTGTAGTTCAAGAGCGCAGGGATAGGCGCATCAGCGGTGAGGCCCACGTGACCGACCGCACCATTGGCAGCGTCGCCCGCAAGGTCAATAACTTTTTGGCCTGTGAGTGTGGTCTCGCCAATGATGGGTTTCGTCCAACCTTGTTTGCGCATTTCTTTAAGTGCACGAGCCGACTCATCTTCATTCACGTACATAAACATCGCATCTGCGTTAGATTGTTTGGCTTTGATGACGGGAGCAGAGAAGTCCACTTGACCGCTATCGGTTGAAATTTCGCCGACCACCTTAACAGCGCTACCTGCTAACGCTTTTTTCATCATCTCGAGGCCGCCCTTACCAAAATCATTATTCACGTACATGATGACAACGGATTTGATTTTGGTTGATTTAATATAGTTGGCGGCTTTTGGCATTGCCGTGGCTTGCGTGAAGCTAGTAC
The DNA here is from genome assembly GCA_947450645.1 of Comamonadaceae bacterium. Lineage (GTDB taxonomy): Bacteria > Pseudomonadota > Gammaproteobacteria > Burkholderiales > Burkholderiaceae_C > JASGCK01. The sequence continues at coordinate 56,028 of CANFWH010000003.1, forward strand.
GGAAAATATAAGGGTTCCCTTGCATCGTGATGTTCGCTGCTTCGCCGCCTGTGAAGTTAGGGATCTCCGCTTTTTGCGATTCTTTCATCGACACATTGATCGAGCCCGAAAACACAGGGCCAAAAATGGCGAACACATCTTGGTCAATCGCTTTTTTGGTCAATGCCAATGCCACGCCAGGCTGGGTCGTGGTGTCGTTCGTTGTCACTTCAATTTGCTTGCCCAAGATGCCACCAGCGGCATTGATTTCTTTGACCGCCATTTGGAAGCCGTTGTTGAACTGCGTACCCGAGCTAGCACCTGCACCAGACAACTCGACGATTGAGGCCAGCTTAATTTTGTCCTGTGCCAAGGCTGGAGATAACGCTGTAGCGGCAAAGGCCACGGCGGCAACGAGTTTGAGAGCGAAACGCTTTTGCATGAAAGACTCCGTAAAAATAAAAAATGAAATGCACATAAGACCGACCAAAACGACTAGCTAACTCGCTCTTAGAAGGTTGGCGCAGATTATCCGTGCGCATACTCATTTACCTATTTTTTTTACAATAGTCAGTACGATAATCGCACAAAACAATATGACTATCGAACGGAAAAGGGGTAAGCACCTATGAACCCAAAAGACAAAATTGAAGGCCTTTCACGCGGCCTTTGCGTGCTAGAGGCCTTTAGTGAAGCGCGTCCGCGCATGACGGCGCAGCAAACCGCCGACTGCACTGGGCTATCCCGCACGGCAGCGCGCAGGCAACTGCTCACGCTCGCGCATCTGGGCTACCTTGCCACCGACGGAAAGTTGTATTGGCTCAGTTCGCGCGTCTTGCGTTTGGCGCAGGCCTTTTTGGATTCGTCCAGATTGGCGCGGATTGTGCAGCCCTACCTGCAACGTATCGCGCAAGGCCTACAAGAAACCGCCTACATGAGCGTATTGGATGGCAGCGACGTGATCTACCTTGCTAGGCAAGGCCCCTCTCGCGCCACCAGCACAGGTTATGGGATTGGAGAGCGATTAGCCGCGCCGCTCACTGCTGCTGGTTTGATGATGCTTTCACACCTCACCGACGAAGAGCAAGCACGTTTGATTGAAAAATATGAAATTAAAAACTTCACATCACAAACCATTTCCGACAAAGTGCAACTGGCTATTGAAATGAAACACCCAAGAACACAAGGCTGGGCGCTGTCAGAGCGCCAAGTCGATATGAACTACCGAGGCATTGCCGTCGCACTCTTAGACCACAAAGGTACGCTGCACGGCGCACTCAGCGTGACCATTTCTCTGGTTCACGAAGACCGCGAAGCAGCTATCAAACGCGTGCTGCCCATCTTGCGCGACACGGCTAACAGCTTACGCAATCTCATTTGAAGTCATTGCGTGCTTGGCAGCCACAGATCCAAACACAATCCCAGGCCCAATCGTGATGCCGGGCGCGGTATAGACGCCGCCCATGATGCTGTGCATGTCGTTACCCACGGCATACAGACCTTGAATCGGTAAGCCATCCGTACCCAGCACACGAGCATTCGTGTCGGTCGCGAGGCCCGTCGATGCGCCAATGTCGCCAGGGTACAAACGCACGACGTAAAACGGCGCTTGGGTCAATGCACCAAGATTCGGGTTATTACCCGTCCATGCAGCATCGCCAATGTTTTGCTGATACGCCGTTGTGCCGCGCTGAAAGTCGAGATCAATACCGCTGGCGGCAAAGCCGTTGAAGCGCGTCACCGTTGCTTGCAGAGCATCCACATCTATGCCTAGCTTTTGCGCTAGCTCTTCCAAGCTTCCGCCTTGCGTTAAATAGCCATCATCCAAAAATGATTGGAGCGCTCGGTCGCCTGCTTTTGTGTTTGGCCTCACCATGCCAAGACCATATCTAGCAAGGGCTGCGGCATCGCAAATTAAAAACGCCGGCACGGCATTCGCTTGTTGCATTGCCAGTGCAAACAGGTGATACGAGGTACTCTCATTCACAAAGCGCTGGCCTGCGCTATTGACCGTCAGCATCCCTGGCTTGGCTCTGTCCATCACAAAGTGCGGGAACGCAGCTGTACTGCCATCCGCTCGCTTGCGTAGCGACACGGGTGCCCAAAAAGCGTTCGTTGCATTGGCAGATGGCTGCACAGTGCCAAAGTGCGCACCGAGCCCGCGTGCCAGATCCTGCGCGGCTCCCGTATGCCCTAATGCGGCCGGACACCAAGCTGGGTCTGCCTTCCCGAGCATCTCTCCCAGCATCTCACTACGCACGGCGGGATGGCGATTGAAGCCGCCGCTGGCAAGAATGACACCTTTACGAGCAATGATTTTTTGTTCAATCGAACCTTGCTTGATGGTGACCGCGCTGCCACTCAAAGCTTCTACGGATGTATTCAAAGCCAACGTGACTTTGGCTTGCTTAGTGAGCGAGTACAAGAGCCGCGCGACCAAAGCGTTGCCCATTACGAGGCGCGTGCCGCGTGGATAACGTAATCGATCAAATAAATGTCGAGTCAAAATTTTCAACGAATGCTTAAATGAAGCAACTGACTTCGTCATCGCCAGCAAGTGATTGATATCCGTTCTGTCCACCATCATGCCGCCCAGCACGGTGAACTCGGGGATGGGCGGGCGGATGAGTTTGAAGTGCTCGCCGAGCAATCTGCCATCAAACGGTAGTGGTTCTAGCGCTCGTCCGCAAAGCGTTGATCCTGCTAAATCTGAAATGTAGTCGGGATGCTTGGGATAGGGGCGAAACTTGGCATCGGTCTTCGACTCCAACGTTGCAATCGCCTCAGAGCCCTTATCCAGAAAGGCTTGGCGCAGGGCGGATGGGCTACGCGTGCCAATTGCATTGTCCAAATAGCGTGCAGCATCCTCCAAGGTGTCGGATGGATTAACGCTTGCGGCGTGATGTGTGCCAGGTATCCATGTGGTGCCAGCCGATAGCGCCGTCGTGCCGCCCACGTATTCGGTGTGCTCAACTAACAGTACGCTTGGACCATCGAGAGCGGCAAACAATGCGGCGGCCATACCTGCGCCGCCTGCGCCTATGACGACGATGTCGAAGGCGTCTGGCAAGCTTTGGATTCCCGTCTTCGCGGGAATGACAGAAGAGAAGATTTGCATATTAGTTTTTGAGTAAAAATTCCACCATCAAATCACGCACACGGCCAAACATATCAGCGCCCGTCATCGTGCTGCAGCCCTTATCCCGTGCGGCTTGCACGAGGGGCGAAATCGCTGGCGCGGTGATAACGCAGCCGACAAACATGTTGCTTGTGATCTTGGATACGTCCAGTGGATACGGATCACTCACCTTCATGCCCATGGGCGTGGCATTAAGGGCAATATCAAAACCTGTGGGGTTTGCCATGCCTTGCGTCACCTTGCAGCGATTCAAACTGCCCAAGCGATCCACCAAGGTTGTGCGGCGCACGGCATCTTCGTCATGAATCGCCAGCTCGCTCACGCCTCCCATCACCAGCGAGTAAGCGATCGCTGAACCTGCGCCGCCTGCGCCAATCAAGAGCACACGTTTGCCCTCTAGCTTGCAGCCGTTGTCCTGCATCGCGGCGCAAAACCCCATGCCGTCAAACATATCGCCATGCCACGTCCCGTCTGGGTTACGGCGCATGGTGTTGACGGTTTTTAAGAAGGTGGCTCGGTCGGATGCGGTGGCGCATAAATCGAAACAAGCAAATTTGTGCGGCACGGTCACGATGATGCCGTCGACATTTTTGGCAAGCGATACGCCGCTCAGCCAAGCAGCAAGATCCGCTGGCGCTACGTGCGCTGGCATAACCATGGCGTTCTGTCCGTGTTCTTGGAATGCAAGGCTGACGCCTGCAGGTGACTTCACTTGAGCAATGGGGTCGCCCACAATAAAGTGGACACGGGTGGCACCGTCGAGTAGCTTGAACATGATGATTTTTATTGAAAATGAAATAGTATTCCAATTTGGAATTGTATTTCAAAATTGGTAGAATCAACGCATGGAATCAGACATATGAATGGCGTTTTAGAGCGCACCCTTGGTATCTTGGAGCTACTCGCCCGTCACGGCGAGGGTTTGGATTTAGCTGTCATCGCAGACGACCTCGCGATTCCGCGCAGCGCTGCACATCGCTTGCTTGCCGATCTCACGCGCGTGGGCTATGTCAGGCAAGTGCAGGGGCGCGGCTCGTATGTGCTCACGACTAAATTGATGGCGATGGGGCTGTCCTATCTCAGCAGCGCAGGCATTGTCGATGTGGCGCAGCCCTTGCTGGATCGGCTTGCCGAGCATTCGGGCGAGCTGGTGCGGCTCTCCGTGATTGATGGCAAACGGCTGACATGGGTCGCCAAAGCACAGGGCTCAAAGCAAGGTTTGCGCTACGACCCTGACATGGGCAGTGATGCCAGATTGAGCTGCTCGGCATCAGGTTTGGCATGGATGATGACGCTAGCTGATGATGCGGCGCTAGCGGCGGTATCCGAGCAAGGTCTTGGGTTGCCTGCCGACTATGGCCCTAACGCGCCGCGTAGTTTGAAGGCGCTATTAGATGAGATTCACCTCACGCGCGAACGCGGCTATAGCTTGACCTGCGAGACGTTTACCGCTGGACTGAATGCGATGGGTGCGCCTGTGCAGATCAAGGGCTCGGCGGCCATCGGTGTGATTACCATCGCAGGCCCGACGGTACGCCTCACAGAGGAAAAAATGCACGAGCTACGCATTCCGCTTTTATCCACGGCAGACCAACTGGCGGCGGCTAGCGGCGCATCGCCCTTTTTTAATTCGCTATGACTGAACAGGCCGATCTATTAGTTGATGTGCTCGTTGTAGGCTCGGGCGCAGGCGGCTTATCTACGGCGGTTGCTGCTGCGCACCTCGGTCTCAAAGTGCTGGTTGTCGAGAAAGACCCGCACTACGGCGGCACTACGGCATGGTCGGGTGGCTGGCTGTGGATTCCGCGCAATCCGCTCGCGGTGGCTGCAGGCATTCACGAGACCCTCACCGCACCGCTGCTGTATTTAAAACAAGCGCTAGGCGAGCGTTTTGACGAGACCAAAGCAAGGGCGTTTTTAGAGCACGGTCCGCGCATGGTGGAGTTTTTTAAATCTAGGACGGCTTTGCAATTTTCGGATGGCAATGCCGTGCCCGATTTTCATGGCAATGCCTTGTATGCCGCGCTGGGCGGGCGTTCGCTCTGCGCCGCACCGTTTGATGCGTGGCGCTTAGAACAATTCCCAGGGAAATTTAAAGCGCTTAAAGCGCCGCTGCCCGAGACCACGCTGTGGGGCATGGGCATTGCATCGGGCGCTGACCTTAGACATTTTTTAAGTAGCACGCGCAAGTTGGAATCGTTTTGGTATGTCACCAAGCGAGTGCTGGCGCTATGGCGTGACCTCGTATTATTTGGCCGCAGCACACGCTTAGTCAATGGCAATGCATTGGTCGCAGGCCTTGCTGCGTCAGCGTTTGAGGCGGGCGTAGAACTTCGCGTGAATAGTCCCGTGACGCGATTACTGATGGATGAGGGTGGCAAAAAAGTTCTCGGCGCTGTGATCAAAACATCAAGTGGTGAGCAAACCACCGAGCAAACACGCGAGTTCACAGTTCGTGCGCGTTTTGGCGTGGTACTCGCATGCGGCGGCTTCCCGCATGACACGCTTCGTAAAAAAGAATTACTGCCTCACGCACCGACAGGGCATGAACATTGGTCGGCGGCATCAAAGGGCAATACGGGTGATGGTCTTCGCCTAGGCGAAGGGGCTGGAGGTCATATCCAGCAAGGCTTCCAAGAGGGCGCCGCGCTTGCGCCTGTGTCGCTCGTTCCGCAAAAAGATGGCTCATTCGTTCATTTTCCGCATTTGCTAGAGCGCGGCAAGCCAGGCTTGATTGCCGTTACCAAACGCGGCTTGCGCTTTACTAACGAAGCGAACTCGTACTACGATTTCATGCGTGGCTTGTTTGCCGCCACACCTGAGGGAGAGTTACCCGAAGCGTGGCTCATCGTCGATCAGCGCTTTATTCGTCGTTATGGTTTAGGTGCTGTGAAGCCGTTTCCCATGCCATTTGCCAATTTTTTACGCAATGGTTATTTGAAGCGCGGACGCACCTTGGCAGAACTTGCTAAGGTGTGCGGCATTGATGCAAACGCTTTAGAAGAAACCGTCGCAAGCCATAACTGGCAAGCCTTGCAGGGCAGGGATACATTATTTGGACGCGGCGACACACCTTACAACCGCGTACAAGGTGACAACACGCAGGTCAAAATTAAAAGCAAAGTTGAGATCGAAGTGAAGGGCAAGCGCGTGGATAGCTTTGTGCCCGAATTTGCGAATCCCTGCATGGCTGCGATTGAGCACGCGCCGTTCTACGCTGTGCGTGTTGTGGCGGGAAGTCTCGGCACATTTGCAGGGTTAGAAACCAACGAACACGCGCAAGTGCTGGATGAGAACCAGTCGCCTATCGAAGGACTCTACGCCGCAGGCAACGACATGGCCAGTGTGATGGGCGGACACTATCCCAGCGGCGGCATTACGCTCGGGCCCGCCATGACCTTTGGTTACATTGCCGCCCACCATATGGCCTCGCAGGCCATATCCAGTATGGCTTCCACAAGACCCATTTAATAAGGAATCTCATGTTTTACGAACTCGCCACTATGACCCTGCCGTTTGGCACAGCAGGCCAAGCCGCTACCAACGTGCAAACTTTTTCAAACGCAGCGGATGCCAAGGGCGAGCTGCTCGGTTGTTGGTTTACCGACATCGGTGTGCTCAATCAAATGATCGTGCTGCGCGGCTTTGAAACGCTTGCTGATTTGCACTTTGAGCGCGAACGCACGCAAAAAAGCTTTAGCCCTTTTGGTTGCGCTGAGTTTTATCAATCGCTGGAACAGCACAGCTACCGTGGCTTCCCATGGATGAAGCCCGTGCGCCCAAGCTCGGAGACAGGCGCAGTTGGCCCTGTGTACGAGATTCGCACCTACGGCATCAAACCTGGCGGCGTGCAACCCACGATTGATTTGTGGCAAGAATTTGTGCCGCCGCGTGACAAAATTTCGCCTTGCTTAGTGGCCATGGTGGCGCTGGATGGCCCACTGCGCTTTACCAACATCTGGGCGTATCCAAGTTTGAATGCGAGAAGCCTCGCACGCGCCGACGCGGTCGCACAAGGCATTTGGCCACCGAAAGGCGGGCCTGCTTTTCTAACCACAAACATGGTCTCTACCATCGCCATGCCAACTGCCACCTCACCATTGAAGTAATCCATGTCTCGCCTTCATTCCCTCGCCTATTTGACGGCCTACACCTGCACGCCACCCGAAATGATTCGCGTGGCAGCCCTTGCTGGTTATGACTTTGTAGGAATGCGCTTGTGGCCCAATGCCCCTGGTGCGCCGCAACAATTCCTCATCGACAAACCTGATGTATTGCGCGAAACGCTGGCCGCACAAAAGGAGACGGGCGTGGGTGTGTTCGATATTGAAATCATCCGCATTGGCGAAAATTTTGATCCAAGCTTCTATCGACCATTGCTCGATGCGGGTGCGGCACTGGGCGCACGCGCGGCGCTCGTCGCAGCAGACGATACGAACGAGACGCGCTTAGTGAATAGTTACGCGCGGTTGTGCGAATTCATGCGACCTTATGGCATCACGGCCGATTTAGAGTTCATGCCGTGGACAGCAGTCAAGACCGCGAATGATGCGGTGCGTATCGTGCAATCGGCTGGCAGCCCAAGTAATGCGGGCATCTTGGTGGATGCGCTGCATTTTGGTCGTTCGCACACCACGCTTGCCGACATCCAAGCGATTCCGCGCCAGCTCTTACACTACGCGCAAATTTGCGATGCCGAGGCGGGCATACATTTCACAACTGAAGAGCTGATTCACACCGCGCGCGAAGAGCGCTTACTGCCTGGCGAGGGGACGATTGACGTGCGCGGCATGTTTGACGCACTACCCCGCGATTTACCGATCAGCGTGGAGATCATTCACAAACCGCGTATGGCCCACATGAATGCGCTAGCGTGGGCGAGTCAATGCTTGCAAGCCAGTCGCAACCTTTAAAATCTACGCATGGCATCCCGCAAAACCAGCTACGACGCACCCCGCACCAACGATCCCGCTCGCACCATGAGCGACATCATTGCCGTGGCAACGCAAGAGTTCGCGGATAAAGGCCTCTCAGGCGCACGCATCGACGAAATCGCAGCGCTCACGCAAACCAGCAAGCGCATGATTTACTACTACTACGGCAGCAAAGAAGGCTTGTATTTGGCTGTGTTGGAAGACGCCTATGCCCGTACTCGCAGTGCTGAGAGCGGCCTGCATTTGGACGACGTTGAACCCGTTGAAGCGCTCAAAAAACTCGTTAGCTTTTCGATTGATTACAAACTCGCGCATCCAGAATTTGTTCGCCTCGTGATGACTGAAAACATCCACCGTGCCGAGTACTTGAAACTATCAAAAACAGCCGTGCACATGAACACGCCAGCCATCGATTTACTGCAGCGCATCTATGAGCGCGGCGTTACCAGTGGCGACTTTCGCTCAGGGATAGAAGCTTTCGATTTGCACATGGCGATTAGTGCGCTCAGCCTCTACAACGTCTCCAATCGACCCACCGTTGAGGCTATTTTTAAGCGCGACATCACGGATAAAAAAGAAGTCGATCGTCTGCGCAAAAACAGCATCGAGATGTTGCTGCGGTTTGTGCGCAAATAGTTTGTGCGAAATAAGCGCTAGAGCTATAAATCTGGCGTATAGCGGCGAAGCATATCTTCGCGGGTTTCAGGTACAAACGCGCTGCCCGTTTGATCACTCATCATCTTGCCAGCCGTTGGCAATGTCTCGCGCGGAACAAGGCTACTCGTATCCCACAGCTTGGAGCGCAAAAACGCTTTCGCGCAGTGCAAATAAGCCGCTTCCACTGTCACCTTAATCACAGCTTTGGGCACGCGCCGCTCGTCTGCACAGAGCGCAATGTCTTTGGGGTCAAGAGATAAAACAGCCGTGCCATTCACCCGCAGCGTTTCCTCAAAGCCTGGAATCAAAAACAGCAAGCCCACCTTACCTGTGCGAATGATGTTCTCCAGAGAATCGAGGCGATTGTTACCCGGAAAATCAGGAATCAAAACTCGGCCAAGAGCATCCACCTTGATAAACCCAGCCGCACCGCCACGCGGCGAAGCGTCCATGTTGTGCAGGGCATCCGATGTGGCTATCAGCGCAAATGGTGAGAGCGCAATGAAACTCTTGCAATGAACATCGAGTGCGGAGATTTGCTTCTTAACCGCCCGCTCGGCTGGCTGGGCATAGAGCTGTCGCAGAGCTTCTTGCGTGGTGATGTTCATCACTTTGAGTATAAAACGCCCTCAGCGCACATCGCATCAATCGTTCCCGCATCAAATCCCAAATCAGCGGCAATCTCGCGGTTGTGCTCGCCAAGGGCAGGCGCAGCAAGGCTTGGCGTGGTGTCACAGCCTGAAAAATGGAACGGCAAATTTGGCATTTTGATTTTGCCGAGGCGCGGATGGTCTTGTTCCAAAATCATGCCACGAGCCATGATTTGTGGATCGTTCACTACTTCGTCGATGCGCTGCACTTTGGCGCTGGGCACCTCGGCAGCATCCAGTATGGACAAGCACGCAGCAACGCTGGCTTGCTGACTTACCCAATCGCGTGCTAATTTCAAAATCTCTTGTCGATGTTCGTTGCGACCATTCAAAGTTTGAAAGCGTTTGTCAGCCGCCAACGCATCGCCGCCAATCAACTTGGCAAAGCGTGCCCACGAATCATCGACCTGCGCGGCAATCACCAAGTCGCCATCCTTGGCACTGAATACGCCGTACAGCGTGGACGTGGGCAAGTCGTGTCCTGTTTGCACGGGAATCTCTTTGCCATTGGAAAGCGTATAGCACTGCACCGCGTATTCGTGCATGGACATTAAGCAGTCGTAGAGCGCCATGTCGATGTGCTGGCCTTGCCCTGATTTCACACGACCCAAAAGCGCCGCGCAAACCGCCGCCACGCCGTGGATACCCGTGTACATATCGCCCAGCGCAATACGCAACATGGGCGGCGCTTCACCAGGGTTTCCGACCATCGCCATGATGCCGCTCTTAGCTTCGGCTATCAAGCCAAAGCCCGCACGATGCGACTCGGGGCCTGTGTGTCCGTAAGCCGAAATCGAGCAGTACACGAGCTTTGGATTTCGCGCCGCTAATGTCTCGTAACCCAGACCCAGCTTGGTCAGCGCACCAGGGCGATAATTTTCGACAAACACATCGGCACTGTCGCAAAGCTTCTCCATCAAGGCTTTGCCGCGCGGATCTTTCATGTTGACGCACAGACCTTTTTTACCCATGTTTTGCTGCATGAAATAGCCCGACTCCCATTGCCCCTCAAACTCGCCTTGCCCCTCTAACTGGTATGGATAGGCGCGTCCCGCGTCGCCCTCTTCAGGGCGCTCGACTTTAATGACCTCCGCGCCCATTGCCGCCAGACACCTTGATAGATATGGCCCCGCGAGGAAGTGGCTGTAATCGACGACGCGAATGCCAGCTAAAGGAAGTGCTTGTTTCATAGTCATGCGGGTGTCCTTGGAATCATCAATCGATGCTCACCCTTGTGCACCACTTGCCCATCTTGGTTAATTAACTCGGACAGCAAAATCACAATGCCCCACTGCGGTTTGCTCTTGGAGGCACGCAGTCCCGAGACCGTGAACTTGACGTGAAGCACATCGTTAATTTTGATCGGCAACAAAAAGTCCCACGTCCAACCCAGCGACATACCTGGCAAAAAACGATAGTCGGCCTGGGTCTTCAAACCATCCGCAATCGAGAGGCCAAACAGTCCATGCGCCACGCGGCAACCGAAGTGCGAAGCATTGGCATAGGCTTCATCGACGTGTACAGGTGTGAAGTCGCCCGTGAGCTCGGCATAGGCATCAATGCGTGCGCCAGTGACCGTGTAGCTGGGCGTAATGCACACGTCGCCATCTTTGGCGTCATCCCAGTATTTGTCTGTGGGGCGAATGTCGCCTGATTGTTTGGTGAAGTTAGTCATATCAGTATTGCAGCTTCGCCACAGCGCGCAAGTTCTCAGCGGTCGTGGTCGGAAAGCCAAAGAATTCAAGGTACGCGGGGATTTGTTCGTAGAGCATGTCGGTGCCAATTTGCACACGGCAACCGCGGTCTTTGGCAGCTTGCAAAAAAGCGGTCATTTCAGTTTTCATCACCACCTCGCCCACAAACGTGGTGGGCGCAATACGATCCACATCCATCGGTAGCGGGTCGCCCTTTTCCATGCCCATGGGTGTGGCGTTCACGACCAAATCAAAACCTGCGGGATCGTTCGATCCTGTTTCCACTTTGAGCGCAGGATAGTTGTCGCGCAGACGCGAGGCAAGGCCTTCCATGGATGCCGTGCTCATATCAAATAGTGCAATGCGTGCGATCCCCGCTTTAGCCAGTGACGCAGCGATCGCGCAGCCCACGCCGCCACAGCCCACCACCAAGCAGGACGTGCCTTGTAGAGCATGACCCTTGCGCAAGACCCCGCGTACAAAGCCTTCGCCGTCGAACATATCACCGACCAATTTGCCATTCACGCGCTTTACAGCGTTGCAAGCACCCGCTACTTTGACCGTAGGTGATGCTTCGTCGAGCATGGCAACCGTCGTCACTTTGTGCGGCATGGTGATGAGCGCACCTGCGACGTTTTCCATCGTAAAAATCGTTGGCAAAAACGCAGCATAGTCTTCTGCTTTGACGCCCATCGGCACAACAACGGCATCAATACCTGCTTGCTCGAAATAGGGGTTGTAAATCATCGGCGCTTTAAAGCTGTGTGTGGGGTAGCCGATATGCGGCACAAGCTGCGTACTGCCTTTGATGAGGGGGAATGCCATTTATTTTTTCCTTGGGTTAATAGCGAGTGCATCTGCGACAGTAGATGCGGGACTGGCTTGCATCAACTCAATCGCCAAGCCATCGGGTAATTGCAACCAACCACGTCCTTGCGGAAGTTGACGGACGCCAAATTTTTCAGCACGAGAGAGTGATTCCTCTAAGTCCTCACACATGATACCAAGGTGTGCGAGCCAGCCCGAATCGTTCGATGGCGTAGCCGCGTGGTCAGGTGCATGCATCAGCTGCACGCCGCCAATCGTCCAATACTGAAGCGGCTCATTCGCGTCTGAGCCATCGCTCACATCGACTTGGCGAACGTCCATGTCCAGCACGTCGTAAAAAAACTTCATGTGCCAACGAATGTCTTTGACGCGGATGGCAACGTGCTCGACATACGCCTTGGAAGATTTTTGAGTGTTCATTGCGGGAGTCCTCGCTCAATGCCTTTGATCAGTGCGACTAGCGTTTCATTCACGGGCGTGGGCACGCCAAGGCGCTTGCCCTCGCGCACGACTGCGCCGTTGATGTAGTCGATTTCAGTGACGGAATTTTTTTCTAAACTTTGCAGCATCGATGCTTTAAATTCGAATGGCAATCCCGCGCCAGCCTTTATCCATGAGGCTTTCGGGTCGGTGGTGCTAATCTCAATGCCCTTGGCTCTTGCGACTTGCATCGCCTCCAACACCGCTGCGCAGGCGGTCGCCTCCAACTCAGGCACTTGGTACATCAAACCGTACACGAGGCGCGTGATGCCAGTGATTGCGCCCGTCGCTACATTGACCAAAATCTTGTCCCACATCGCGCCCATGATGTTGCCACTCACCGTGGTAAGCAAACCCGCATCGTTAAAGGCTTTGCCGATGGCTGTTACGCGCGGCGTAATCCGCCCATCTAGCTCACCAATGATGGTTTCTTTGCCCTTAGTGCCAATCGTCACCACGCCAGGCATAGTCATCAAACCACCGCAATAGGTTTTGCCTGCCAGTACGCGCTCTTTGCCCACGATGCTGGCGATGAGTTCTTCGTGCCCGAGTCCGTTTTGCAGTGACATCGCTAGCGTGTTTTCGCCGACCCAAGGTAGCGCAGAGCGCACCACGGCATCGGTGTCTTTGGACTTAACGAGCACAATGATGAGATCAAACGGAGTTGGCTGAACAGGCTGGGAAGCCACATCTGGTATGGTTTGAAGCAGTACCGTTCGCGACGTTCCTGCTTCGCCACCATCGTTCAAGGTAAGGCCATTGCGATTGACTGCATCGCAAAAATTGGCATTGCGATTGACGAGTACAACTTCATTGCCTACTTCCGCCAGCAAGCCACCGATAGCACAACCCAGCGAACCTGCGCCAAGAATTGCAATCTTCATCGCGACTTCGCTTTAAGCTTTGATAGACGACACTGCCGCTCTGAGTGCCAGCAAATAACCATCGACACCAAAGCCCGCAATCTGGCCTTTGGCAAGCTCAGCAATCACCGAGTGGTGACGAAACGCTTCGCGAGCATGGATGTTGCTCATGTGGACTTCGTAAATCGGGCACTTCAAAATGGCCAACGCATCGCGAATGCCATAACTATAGTGAGTCCAAGCACCCGCGTTAATCAGTACAGCCTTCGTGCCATCACCATGCGCGGCGTGAATTTTTTCCGCCATCGCACCCTCAAAATTAGTTTGAAAGCACTCGACCTCAGCACCGAGCTCAGCACCCAATGCTTTGACTTGACTGTCAATTTCAGCCAGCGTGATGGTGCCGTATTGCGCAGGATCGCGCTTACCAAACATATTCAAATTGATACCGTTGAGCACTAAAACTTTCATGGTTTTCCCTTATATTTAAAAATGAACTACTTGGTACATAATATACCACCTTAAAAAAATAAAGTGAATTTTCTATGCTTGATAAATTTCTTGACTTGTATTGCAGCTTAATTAGCAAAGTCATTGCTGTCTTACTAGCATTGATGGTCGTGATGGTGTTTAGTAACGTCGTGCTGCGCTACGGCTTTAACTCTGGCATTACGGTGTCCGAAGAGTTGTCTCGCTGGATGTTTGTTTGGCTCACGTTTTTAGGGGCCATCATTGCCGTGCGTGAACATGGGCATTTGGGGACTGATTTCATGGTCGCTCGCCTACCCGTATGGGGCAAAAAGCTGTGTTTATTCATTGGCTATGTTTTGATGATCTACATGTGCTATCTCATGTTTCAAGGCTCGTTGGCTCAAACCAAGATTAATTGGGATACCGAAGCACCTGCAACGGGTTGGTCACAAGGTTTGTTCTACGGTACAGGCATTGTGTTTGCGGTATCGGCAGGTTTGATGTTATTGGCCGATCTATACAAGCTCCTCACAGGACAAGTTAAAGATGAGGATTTGATTGCTATCAAAGAATCAGAAGAAGAAACACACGTAGGGGACAACAAATGACCATCATTATTTTTTTAGGCTCTTTGCTAGGCGCCATGGCGTTGGGTATTCCGATTGCTTTCTCCCTGCTGATTTGCGGCGCAGCGCTGATGCTGCATCTGAACATGTTTGATGCGCAAATTTTGGCGCAAAACGTGATTAATGGTGCTGACAGCTTTCCGCTTTTGGCTGTACCCTTCTTCATGCTGGCAGGCGAGATTATGAATGTAGGCGGGCTGTCCAAACGCATTGTGAATTTGGCATTAGCAATGGTTGGGCATATCAAAGGCGGCTTGGGATACGTGACCATCATTGCGGCCTGTTTAATGGCGGCTCTATCAGGCTCGGCGGTGGCAGATGCTGCTGCCTTGTCGGCATTGCTCTTGCCCATGATGGTTGCTGCGGGACATGACAAAGCCCGTTCTGCGGGTTTGATTGCTTCAGCAGGCATCATCGCGCCTATCATTCCGCCTTCCATTGGATTTGTGATTTTTGGGGTGGCAGCCAATGTCTCTGTATCCAAATTGTTTATTGCAGGCATCGTGCCGGGCTTGTTGTTAGCCGTGGGCTTATGGTTCACTTGGTGGTATCTAGTGCGCAAAGAAAAAATCGCGGCGCCAGCGCGTAAAACTTTTGCCGATGTAGCGAGCGCTTTTGGGCAAGCCTCTTGGGCGCTAGGCTTGCCTTTCATTATTTTGTTTGGTTTGAAGTTTGGTTGGTTTACGCCGACCGAAGCCGCTGTGGTTGCGGCGGTCTATGCGTTCTTGGTTGCTACCTTTGTGTACCGAGAACTCAAACTCAGTCA
Source organism: Comamonadaceae bacterium (assembly GCA_947450645.1). GTDB lineage: Bacteria > Pseudomonadota > Gammaproteobacteria > Burkholderiales > Burkholderiaceae_C > JASGCK01. The sequence continues at coordinate 71,115 of CANFWH010000003.1, forward strand.
ACTTGTCAAAATTTTTACCGATGCTGCCAAAACAACAGCGATCGTCATGTTCTTGGTGGCCGCAGCTTTGGTCAGTGCTTGGATGATTACGGTGGCTCAGCTACCCGATCAAGTCGTGGAATTGCTTAAGCCCTTCATGGGCAATCAAACCGTGCTCCTACTTGCCATCATGGTCTTGGTGATGATTGTCGGCACAGCCATGGACATGACGCCCACGATTTTGATTTTGACACCCGTGCTCATGCCCATCGTTAAAGCCGCTGGCATTGACCCTGTTTATTTTGGCGTGTTATTTATTATTAACAATGCGATTGGTTTGATTACGCCGCCCGTGGGCACGGTACTCAACACCGTAGCGGGTGTCGGTAAAGTGAGTATGGACGAAGTCACCAAGGGCGTGATGCCTTTTATGGTGGCGCAGTTCGCCGTCATGTTCTTGTTGGTGCTTTTCCCTCAACTTGTGATGCTGCCTTTGAAGTGGTTTTATTAAACTAAGGCTCTTTTTAATTTTTGTATTTTTTTATAACCAGGAGTTTTTTCATGAAACGTTTCGTCCTCAAAGCCGCTCTCGCTCTTATTGCTGTCAGCGCATTCGCTATAACCTCTGCACAAGCGCAAGAGCGCACGCTCAAGCTCTCAACGCAAAATCCAAAAGGTCATCCCATTACTGAAGGCGCTTATAAATTTGCCGATCTCGTCGCAGCCAAATCGGGCGGCAAGCTCAAAGTGAACGTGTTTGCAGGCGGCACGCTGGGTAGTGACATGGCTGTAGCGTCTGCCATGCAAGGCGGCACAGTGGATATGAACATTGGTAATTCGGGTATTTTGGCGGCGCAAGTGCCCGCTTTTGCCGTGTTTGATTTCCCATTCATGTTTACCAACACCAAAGAAGCCGACGCAGTTGTCGATGGTCCATTTGGAAAAATGATGCACAAAAAGTTGGAAGAAAAAGGACTGGTTGGCCTTGCTTATTTTGAACTCGGTTTTCGCAACATGACGAACAGCAAACGTCCACTGTATAAAGTGGAAGACATTGCTGGACTAAAAATGCGCGTGATTCCAAGCCCGATTAACTTGGCTTGGGTGAAAGCACTCGATGCAAACCCAGTCCCTATGGCCTTTGGCGAAGTCTATGGAGCGTTAGAGTCTAAAGCCATTGACGGACAAGAGAACCCACTCACCGTGATTGCAGCCAACAAGCTCTACGAAGTGCAAAAGTACTTGGCGATGACAAACCACGTCTACAACCCGCAATCAGTGGTGATGAGCAAAAAGACATGGGATTCTTTAGATGCAACAAACAAAAAAATCGTCACAGATGCAGCCAATGAGGCAGCCAAATTCCAGCGTGAACTGACTCGCAAGCAGGCGGCTGAATTGGTGGACACGCTCAAAAAGGGCGGCATGACAGTGACCGAATTTGGTCCAGCAGAATTGGCTAAATTCTCCGACAAAATGCGCCCTGTTATTGCTCAATTTGGCGTATCTGTTGGTCAAGATGTTGTGAGTCAATTGCAAGCAGAATTGACAAAAGCTCGTGCTGCTGCACCCGCTAAAGCTACTGCTAAGCCAGCGACAAAACCAGCTGCTAAAGCGGCTGCGCCTGCTGCCAAGTAATTTTTTACTGGCAAACATGACCTCTCGGACTTCAAAATCCGAGAGGTTTTTTTATTTCTGAAATTGACAGATAACTATGAAGAAGACATGTATTGCCGTTGCAGGCGCTGGCTACATCGGGCAAGCTCATATGGATGCAGCTGCTGCCAGCATGACTGTGCAGCTCTGTGCCATCGTTGATCCCTCGCCAAACGCAATCGCTACTGCAGCCAAATACGGCGTGCCGCTCTACACCTCACTAACCGAATTGTTTAGCAAAGACAGCCCAGACGGCGTCGTGCTTGCCACACCCAATCAACTGCACCTTGCACATGCCAAAGCGTGCATGGATGCGGGTGTCCCCATGCTTTTGGAAAAACCGATTACCCCCACCGTGAGCGAAGCCCAAGAGCTCGTCGCTTATCAGCAAAAAACCAAGATCTCCATCCTGATTGGTCACCACCGCGCGCACAGTCCCATCATGGCTAAGGCTCGCGAAGTGATTGATTCAGGCAAGCTAGGAAAGTTAGTCGCGGTCATGGGTAGCGCCCTCTTCGTTAAGCCCGATCAATACTTTATGGACGGCGCATGGCGCAAGGAAATCGGCGGTGGCCCCATCTTGCTTAACATGATCCATGAAGTGCACAATCTGCGTATGCTATGTGGTGAAATTACGCAGGTGCAAGCTCTCACAAGCCATGCTGCGCGTGGCTTTGTGGTCGAAGACACCGTGGCGATCAATCTACGCTTTACGAACGGTGCACTGGGTACATTTTTACTATCCGACACCGCTGCAAGTGCCAAAAGCTGGGAACAAACCAGTCAAGAGAACAAAGCCTATCCCAGCTACGACGATGAAGATTGCTACACCGTCGCTGGCACACATGGCTCGCTATCCATCCCGACGATGCGCATGAAGTCGTATGCTAGTGACGAAGACAGATCATGGTGGAAACCGTTTGAAGTCAGCACGTTAGACATGCAGCGTAGTGATCCGATTGCACATCAAATGGAACACTTTGGCAAAGTCGTTCGCGGTGAAGCAATGCCCTTGGTCAGTGCGTTTGATGGCATGCAGAACCTGAAGATCACCGAAGCGATTGTCCAATCGGCAAAAACGGGGCAAGTCATTCAAACCGCTTAAGATTAAGGGATGTTCAATCCCTCCCAATCCGATGTGCGGCGTTTCTTTTGCGCGGTTTACAGTAAGTGGCTCATCAAAGAAACCATGGATGGCTTAGAGACCATTGCGGCGCTTTGGATTGCCGAGCACCCTGAATATCATGAGGACCTCGGTGACGCCGAAGCTGCTGTGGTGCGTGACTACGCGGTCGATAGCGGACACATCAATCCATTTTTGCATCTATCCATGCACTTGTCGATTAGCGAGCAATGTTCGATCGACCAACCACGAGGCATTCAAGTCGCCGTTGAGACTTTAACCACCAAACTCGATTCACTCCACGATGCACACCACGTCGCCATGGAGGCGCTGGGGACGATGATGTGGGAGTCACAAAGATCTAGCACCCCTCCCGATGGAGATGCCTATATTGAGAGCATAAAAAAAGCCGCCTCATAAAGAAGCGGCTTAATCATCCACAAAAACAATTAGTGTGGCTTGTGCATCTTGGCTTGCGGCACCGTTTTAAGCTCGCTATCCAAACTGCCAATGTAGGCGGCCAATTCTTTCATATCGGCAAGGCTGAGTTGCTTGGCAATACCGCCCATCACCGCATTGCTACGTCCGACCTTTTCGCTACCTTCTAATTTGTAGGACTTGAGAGCCGCATACAAATAATCTTTGTGCTGCCCTGCCAATTTAGGCTGACTAGCATCTAGTGGCTTGGAAAAGTTGACGCCATGGCAAGCCGTACAGGCAGATTTTGAAATCAGTGCAGCGACCTTTTCGCTTGGCGCTTTTGAGGGTGTTGCCGCTAGCTCAGGCGCCCCTTCAACTTTGCCATCTAGGCTGTAATGCGCCGCCAAGTCAGCCATGTCTTGCTCAGACAACGACGCAGCAATCGCACGCATGGTAGGGTGTTTGCGATCACCCGCCTGATACGCCTTCAAAGCAGAAACGATATACGGCGCACTTTGACCTGAAATCATGGGCACTTTATAAACTTCTGGGAAGCTGGCTTGATAGCCCTTAATGCCATGGCATCCAATGCACATCGCATTCTTTCTTTCGCCAGCGTTGGCATCGCCCTTCAGGTCGGCGGCAAATGCGCCGTGGGCAAAGAGACTCGCAGCAAGCGACAAAAGGGTAGCGGTAAAAATTTTATTCATGGGAAAATACAGGTATCTTGCTAAATTAACCGCCGATTATAACTGCCGACATATGAACAACACTGCTATGCCCATCACCAAATTTACAGGTTCTGACAATTACGTTGCCACGCAAGACTTGATGCTGGCCGTTAACGCTGCTATCGTTTTAAAACGCCCGCTCCTCGTCAAAGGCGAGCCTGGCACAGGCAAAACCATGCTGGCGGAAGAAGTAGCCACCGCGCTCAAGATGCCGCTCTTACAGTGGCACATTAAATCCACCACCAAAGCGCAGCAAGGCCTCTACGAGTACGACGCAGTGAGCCGTTTGCGCGATAGCCAACTCGGTGATTTGGATGGCGGTTCTCGCGTTAAAGACATCAACAACTACATCATCAAAGGGGTGCTGTGGCAAGCGTTTACCGCTGAAGAACCCGTCGCACTCTTGATTGACGAAATCGACAAAGCCGACATCGAGTTCCCCAACGACTTGCTGCGAGAACTCGATCGCATGGAGTTTTATTGCTATGAAACACGCCAGCTCATCAAAGCAAAAAATCGCCCGTTGGTGTTTATTACCTCCAACAACGAAAAAGAGCTGCCCGATGCATTCCTGCGCCGTTGCTTCTTCCACTACATCAAGTTCCCTGACGCAACCACGATGCAACACATCGTCGATGTGCATTTTCCGAACCTCAAGAAAGATCTATTGGCTGCGGCCATGAAGACGTTCTACGATGTGCGTCAATTGCCAGGGCTCAAGAAAAAGCCATCGACTAGCGAGTTGCTCGACTGGCTCAAGCTGTTACTTGCGGAAGACATTCCACTAGAAGCCCTGCAAACCCAAGACGACAAAATCAGCTTACCGCCGCTACTTGGGGCGTTGCTCAAAAACGAGCAAGACGTGACGCTCTTTGAAAAGCTGGTGTTTATGAATCAGCGGAATCGGTAAAACAGATATGTCATTCCCGCGAAAGCGGGAATCCATTTCACTCAGGCAAAAGCCCAATCTCTTTACTCATTTCCGCCCAGCGTGCGTGCTCGCCTTTAAAGAAGTCTGCTACAGCAGCAGGGTTCATGCCCGATACAGCAATCGGGCCAATCGCTGCAATGCGGCTAGCAATATCGGACTCCGCCAGTACCGTACTCATATCGCGGTTCACACGCGTCACGATGGCATCCGGTGTGCCAACGGGTGCCATCAGCGCAAACCAGCCACTCATTTCAAAGTTAGGAATGAGTTCTGCCAAGGCAGGAATGCTCTCCCAGCCCGCAGCCCGCTTGGCATTGGTCACAGCCAGCACGCGCAAGCGACCTTGCTTGGCGAGCGCCGCTGTCGATGCCAAATCGGCAACTAATGCATCAACGTGACCGCCTAGCAAGTCCTGCGTTGCCACGCCCACCGACGCAAAAGGCACCAGATTCGCCTCCATCTTGGCACGCGCGTTAATGAGCCGTGCAATCATCCCCCCCAGCGTGCGCGGACCTTCATTGGCAAGCGATATTTTTCCTGGGGTGGCTTTGGATTTAGCAATCAATTCCTCCATCGTCTTGATGGGTGAGTTGGCATTCACCAAAATAGCAAATGGGCTATTGGCGACAAACGCCACAGGTACAAAGTCGCGGCGCGGATCGTAGGGCAAGGCTTTAAACAAATAGGTGTTACTGACCAAGGATGCGACGGTTGAAAAATAAAAGTTGTAGCCATCGGGCGCAGCCTTAGCAGCCGCGATTGCGCCAATCACGTTTTGACCGCCCGGCTTGTTATCGATCACCACGGCTTGTCCCCAAAGCTTGGCAAGGCGCTCACCTAGCAAGCGCGCCACGTTATCGGGACCCGAGCCTGCGGGATGCGAGAGCCAAAACTTAATGGGCTTATCAGGCCATGCCACCGATTGCGCCCATGCGGGTATGGATATCACGCTGATCGCACTGAGTGCCGAGCGTCGATTTAGCTTTGAAAAATTGATCATCACAGTCTCCCTTTTAAAGTTATTAATTCAGTCAACACATCGTCCAAAGAATTCATCACCGCGTACACATAGTGATCGGGGCGCACGATTGCTGCAATGCATTGGTACTTAGCAAACCATGCCGCGCAGATGCCATCCAGCTCAATCAATTGAATGACTGCAAGATCATCAAATGGCCTATAAGCCATACCAGATAAGGCTTGCACGAGTGCCGAATCTAACGTCACTAAGCGCCAACCGTGTCCGTATGCATCATCCATCAACATCACCGCACCATCATGCCTTACCCGTGGTTGCGGAAATAATGAGCCATGAGCCGTGTGCGACTCCTTGGATACCAAACCTGTTGTCAAAGGCGGGATCAAATCTTGACGCGGCACAGATATCACGATGCCGCCTTGATCGGCTAAAAGTTTGGCATCCCGTGCGCGTGCAAGCGTAATGTCTCGCTCGCAGATGTAGCGACCAATGCCTTTGATGGTGGTGGTGAGTGCCCGTACATGCGCACCGCGCTCTAGGCCATAGCTATCCAACAGTGCCTCGCTAGCGGCATCATTTGCCGCTTTGCGCAAAACATGCTCAAGCTTCCACGTCAGATTGACTGCATCGCGAATGCCTTGGCACATGCCTTGCCCTAAAAATGGTGGCTGTTGATGCGCGGCATCGCCTGCTAAAAAGACGCGCCCTGCCTGCCCTTGATATTGACTGCGCCAATCTTTAGCCACCAAAGCATGAAAACGATAGGCTGCTTTGCGCCACAGCACACCGTCCTCTGGTGTCAGCCAGCGTGCCAACAGTTGCCAAATTTGATCGTCTGCGAGCATCGCTTCTGGGTCTTCTCCCGGCAAAAGCATGATCTCCCAGCGACGGTGGCATCCTTTACCTATCACGTAGGAAATGGGTCTTGCAGGCTCGCAGTATTGGGCGCTGCTGCGTGGCAACTTCGCCATGCCAGATGCGTTGGCTTCTACATCAATCACCAGCCATGGCTCATCAAAATCGAGATCTTCTAGTTCAAGGTCAACCAAGCGCCGCACCATGCTGGATGCGCCATCACAGCCAATCACATACTTGGAGCGTGCCGTGATGATTGGGCCTGCAGCATCGTTGTACACAAGCTCTACGCCTTCAATATCTTGATGAAGAGCTGTCAATTCGCAGCCCAGTTTGACACTGACATTCGGGAAACTTGCCACACGCTCGCGCAAGATTTTTTCCACGGGCGGTTGCAAAAACACCATCGAGGGTGTCCAGCCCATGGGGTAAGGTGGCGGCAGCATATCTAAGCGCCGAATCATTTGCCCATCTGCGCCAAAGTGCTCGGATGCAGTAAACGGTTCGGTGTATGTGGTCACCTCATTTGCAATCCCTAGCTCTTGAAACACACGCATGATTTCGTGATCCATGGCAATAGCACGCGGCTTGGGATAAATCTCAGTAGCCTTATCCATCAGCAGCACTTTAAATCCTGCCTGCCCCAGCCGCGCAGCGGCCACACAGCCCGTGGGGCCCATCCCGATGATGGCTACGTCAAACTTCATTTTTGATCGGTGTCGTCAGCGTACCAATGCGCTCGATTTCAATTTCGACCACATCACCGTCTTTCATCCACACAGGTGGTGTGCGAGCTTGCCCCACGCCCGCTGGTGTGCCCATGATGATGACGTCACCTGGCTCTAGCGTCATGCATTCGGTCAATAGTTTGATGGTTTCTGCTACGCCCCAAATCATGTCGGTGGTGTTGGCATCTTGCATGACCTTGCCATTTAATCGGCTTTGAATACGCAGACCTGTTGCACCGGGTGCTAGCTCGTCAGCCGTGATTAGCAAAGGACCAAATGGACCTGAGTTATCGAAGTTTTTACCAATCGTCCACTGCGGCGTTTTCTTTTGATAGTCACGCACCGAAATGTCGTTAAAGCAGCTGTAGCCAAAGACACAACTAAGAGCATCAGCTTCGCTAAAATGCTTGGCGCGTTTGCCAATGATGACTGCCAGTTCGGCTTCGTAATCGAGTCGCTCCGACACGCGCGGACGTAAGCCCGCTTCGCCATGCGCAATCAGCGAGCTTGCGCCGCGATAAAAAAACCACGGGTACTCGGGTTTATCGCGTCCGCCTTCTTTGGCGTGGTCGTAGTAGTTGAGTCCGAGACAAATAATTTTTCCAGGGCGCGGCACAGGCGCTGCCAGCTTGAGCGACGCATAAGCCATGCGCGGCGCGGCGCTGGCGAGTGCTACTTTGGCGGCAGCGGTGACATCCATTCCGCTGTTTAAAGCGGTCAACAAATCATGCGACATGCTAGGCACAGCGTCGTTTAAATCAACGACTTGGTCGCCGTCCACAACTCCTGCGCGGATTTGTTCATTTTTGTAATAGCTAATCAGTTTCATATCTTCTGCTGTCCAAGGTTAAGGTTTGATAAAAGAAATTTCACGCTGCGCTTGCTTCAGTTTGCTTGAAGGTGGCGCAGAAATACCCCATTGATCGACGCGGCCTACAGGCCATTTCCAATCCGCTGGGCCGCGTACCACATAGCTGTCGTCGACTTGCTCCACTTCAGCGGTGTACTCAATCACAAAGCCAGCGGGGCCTACAAAATAATTGAAAGCGTTGTCACCAGGGCCATGACGGCCAGGTCCCCATTCGATCTCGAAACCTGCGTCCCGCATACGCCCACCGCCGCGCATCACTGACTCCAGCGTCGGCATGACAAACGCAATGTGATTCAAGCAATTGTTGTCGGCGTCTGCCAGCGCAATGCTGTGGTGGTCGCCAAAGCCATTGGTTTTCTCACCTTGAGGAATACGGATAAACGCCATGATCTTGGTGCGATCAGATAACTTGAAGCCCAATACTTTTTCATAAAACGGCATGGCAGCCGCTACGTCAACACTGTTTAAAACAGCGTGTGCGAGACGAATCGGCTTGTCTGCGTTATGCGGCGCATCGGGCACGCAGCCATCATGGCGCACGTCGCCGTGCACAATTTTTAGCACTCGGCCTTGCGGGTCGATGATGGTGATGGCTTCGCCGCCAGCAGGATCTTGCACCGCATGTTTTGTTTGCAGGACGCGTCCGCCATGCCGCATGGTTAGCTCGGCAATCGTGTCCAAAGCCATGCTGGACGTGGCCTTGAGCGTAATGGCGTACAGCGCAGGTGCATCGCTATGACGCAGCGCGATGAGATGATGATCCGCTCCCGTGCCACGCAAATAAACAATATCGTTGGTTCGCACCGCCACATCCAAATGCCATGTGTCCACAAAAAACTTTTCTGTGGCTGCCACATCTGGCAAACCAATCTCCACACTCCGCAGTGAGCTGATGAGATGTTCCGTATTCATACTTGTACTCATAACTTCAATCCCAAAAATGTTTGTGCGTTGCCTTGCAATAACCGATCCTGCATCTGCGCATCAAAGCCAGCAGCGCGGATGCGATCAGCAGGCGTACGGTCATGGAAATTAAACGGATAGTCCGTGCCAATCATGAGTTGCGTCTCGCCAAACGTACTCACCAAATGCTTGAGCGTTGGCTCATCAAACACCAGCGTGTCGTAGTAGAGTTGCCGCGCTTGCGCGGTAGGCGATACCGTGACGGATTCTTTGAGTGCAGGGAAAGTACTCCAACCTTGCTGCAAACGGGGCAAGAGCATGGCCAGCGTGCCGCCGCCGTGACTAAAAGCGATGCGAAGCGTGGGATGCTGCTGCATCAAATTACTCGTGATCACCGACGCTGCTGCCAAGCCCACATCGGTCGGGTAGCCAAGTACTTGCTGCAAGGGCGCGGGGCCAATGAGGCGATCCATGCCAGCGGGACGAATCGCGTGAACAAAGACCGCAGCACCCAGCCGCACACAAGCCGCAAAAAACGGCTCAAACTCAGGCGCACCAATGGGACGACCATTGATATTGCTACCCACCTCCACGCCAGCAAAGTCAAGTGTTTGCATCACGTATTCGAGTTCTCGAATCGCCATATCCATGTCTTGCAAAGGTACAGCACCAAGACCCCGTAGCGCACCATTTGATTCAGCCACCATCACGGCAATTTGGTCGTTGGTATAGCGAAGCAGCTGCTGTGCAGCTTTGGCCTCCATCCAATACGAGAGTAGTTCTGGCATGGGCGAGACGACTTGCAAGGTCAGTCCCATACTGGGCATATCAGCGACACGCTTTTGGGTATCCCAACATTTATCGGAGACGGTGCGGTAGTTTTTGCCCGCAATCATCACGTTTTTGTGACACTCATGCGCGGAGGCCATTGACGGCCAATCCGTAGGCACAGCCGAGCCAAGGTAGCTCGGGAAATGTTCAGGGATGACATGGGCGTGTGTGTCAATGCCACAGCAAAAAGATTTCATCGGTGGATTCTAGAAACCCATAAAGCATTAATCAATCAAATAATATGGATAGTTAAAATCCAAAAAATGAATAGTAAAAAACACTTATGGGATGTCGATTTAAATCTGCTGGTGGTGTTTCACGCGATGGCCGAACATCAAAGTGTGACCCGCGCTGCAGAGGCTCTGGCGCTTAGTCAGCCAGCCACTAGCGCTGCTTTGGCAAGGCTTCGCCTGCTCTTGGGTGATCCGCTGTTTGTGAAATCTGGACAGGCGATGCGTCCAACGCCGCGAGCCCTGCTGCTCGCGCCCACCGTGCGTCAATTGCTCGCTACGGTCAAAGACGATGTCTTGACTACGTCCATGTTTGAGCCAAGCACCAGCACACGCAACTTTCATTTGATTGCGCCTGATATTGCCGAAGTTATTGTGTTGCCACGTATCCTCACACGCCTTCGCCGCGTAGCCCCCAGCGTGACGATCAAAGTCACCTCCATGCCTCGCCTTGCAACCGCACAGGCGCTTGAGTCGGGTGCTGCTGATTTAGCGATTGGCTATTTACCCGATTTGCACAAGAGCGGATTTGTACAGCAACGCCTCTTTAAACACGCTTATGTTTGCATTGCACGACAAGGGCATCCGACTTTGCAAGGACGTTTAAGTATGAAGGAGTATCTCGCCGCGCCCCATGCCGTAGTGCTTCCCGAAGGACGAGAGCATCTGATGGAGCAATTTTTAAATGCCAAGCAAATCAGGCGCAATGTGGTATTGGAGCTGTCGCACTTCATGAGCTTGCAAACTGTGATTGCCAGCTCCGACTTGGTCGCTACCGTGCCCCAAGATTTAGCCGATTTTTTTGCTGCGCACGGCAAGATTCAAATTTTCCCACTGCCGCTTAAATCACCTGAAGTGCAGGTACATCAGTTTTGGCATCAGCGCCTAAACAAAGATCCTGCCAATGTATGGCTACGACATTTGGTATTTGAAGCGCTACGTGATTAGCGTCGCACTAAGTTACCCGTGCGTCCATCCAGCAGCGATGACACCCGCCATGCAAATGGCCTCATCCTCATCGCCCGTGCCGCCGCTGGCGCCTACGGCACCGATGATTGCGCCAGAGGCATCTTTAATGAGTACAGCGCCCGTTTGCGGAATAAAGTGCTGCGACGACACACTGGCAATCGCACCTAAAAACACGGGAACAGTCTTGGTGCGCTCGGCCAGTGCGCGGCTACTACAGCTCATACCAACGGCAGCAGCGGCCTTGCCTAGCGCAATGTCAAACCGCAACGCCGTTGCACCCTCTTCGCGTGCATAAGCTTTCAGCTGGCCTGCGCCATCCACAACAGCCACGCCCATGGGCAGGTAGCTTGACGCTTTTGAATGCGCCAAAGCTGCGGCGATGATTTCATTGGCCTTAGCCAAGGTGAGTTGGGTCATAACAGTTTCTCCATTTTCATTTGATCTTCGATTGTTTCGCGGCTCCGAATCAGCGTAGCGGTGTCGCCATCGACCAGCACTTCCGCTGCACGGCCACGACTGTTGTAGTTGCTCGCCATCGCCATGCAATACGCGCCTGTGGACAACACGGCGAGCAAGTCGCCACTCACCACATCTAGCTCGCGGTCTTTGCCCAGCCAGTCGCCGCTTTCGCACACAGGCCCGACCACATCGTAAATTGGCACTCGTGCAAGCCTTATTCCATCTGGCTTAGCGGGCAGTTTGCAGGGAACGATGCCATGATAGGCTTGATACATCGCAGGCCTGGGCAAATCATTCATGGCGGCATCGACGATGCAAAAACTCTTGTCTGAGCCTTGCTTGGTGTAGAGCACCTCTGTGACGCACACACCAGCGTTGCCTACCAGTGAGCGCCCTGGCTCAATCATGAGTTGCTTGCTGCCAAAACCACGCGCATCAATTTTGGTGAGTAGCTGCGCCCACAACACATCCGCCTCTGGTGGGGTGTCACCGTTGTAGTTGATGCCTAGCCCACCGCCAAAATCAATGTGATGAATGGGAATACCCGCCGCCTCCACATTGGCAACCAAATCAAGCACGCGATCCATCGCGTCAAGATATGGCGTGATGGTGGTGATTTGCGAGCCGATGTGGCAATCAATGCCCACAACTCGCAAGCCCTTTAAGGATGCGGCATGGCGGTAAGTTGCAAGCGCTTCTTCGTGTGCGATGCCAAACTTATTACCTTTGAGTCCCGTCGAAATATACGGATGCGTTTTGGGATCAACATTGGGATTGACGCGAAGGCTAATGGGCGCCACCTTGCCAGCGCTAAGCGCGACTTCGTTCAGCACATCAAGCTCAGGAATACTCTCAACATTGAAGCAGGCGATACCCGCATCCAGCGCCTGACGCATCTCCGCGCGTGTTTTACCAACGCCAGAAAAAATGACTTTTTGAGGATCTGCGCCCGCCTTTAAAACACGCGTCAACTCGCCACCAGAGACGATATCGAAACCGCATCCCGCTTCGGCAAACACCTGCAGCACGCCTAAACTGGAATTGGCTTTCATGGCATAGCAGATCAAGGCGTTTCGCCCCGCAAAGCCACGCTGGTAGGCGCTTAAGCTTGATAGCATCGCAGATTTGGAATACACGAATAAGGGTGTGTGATGCTCGCGTGCTAGCGCGACCAGCGACGCATCTTCCACGTAAAGCTCATCGTTTTTGTAAGCCACAAAAGGGCTTCCTGGGAGATTTTGAAATGACATCGCGGCAATTATTTAGAAGGAACGGTGGGTATAGGAGTCGCAGGAGATGGTGGCAAATATAAATTACCTTTTTGTCCGCAGGCAGCAAGCAGGCACAAAGCAGTCAGCACGCCTAAAATGATTTTTTTCATGTGGAAATTGTAATGACACAAGCCCAAGTACTTAAGCTCTCGGACATCGACTACCTGAACCACGCTGAAGCGGCACTGGCCGCTATCGAGCGCAATTGCGATTTGCTTAACGACACCACGGACGCCGACATTGATAACCAGCGCACGGGCGGCATGATCACACTGACGTTTGCCAACAAAAGCCAAATCGTCATCAATTTGCAAAAGCCGCTACAAGAAATTTGGCTGGCCGCCAAAGCGGGTGGCTTTCATTACAAATTTGATCCACTGAGTCAGTCATGGCGTGACACTAAACAAGCCACCGAACTCTTTGCCGATCTCAGTCGTTATGCCAGTGATCAGGCAAGCGTACCTCTCAGCTTTAATTTCTAAATAAATCCAAAATGCCCCTTCGCTCCTGCTCACTGCTGGGCTTGGGCGCTGTAGCTGGTGTCGGTGCTGGAGTAGTAGCCGAGGACGGCAGACTCTGACGATTACCCTCTAGCCCCAAAGTTGTGATGCTGGCATTTTTAGTGTAGTCGTCAAAGAACCACTCACCCCCACGATTCACAACGCCCTCTGGCGCTTTCAGCTCACTCACGGGTACATCTTTCAAGGCTGTTTGCATAAAACTAATCCAAACGGGCAGACTCAGTCCGCCCCCTGTTTCGTGATCGCCCAAATTTTTAGGATTGTCGTAACCAATCCACGTCACGGCTGTCACCGTTGGATTAAAGCCTGAAAACCATGCGTCATGCGAGTCATTGGTCGTGCCCGTCTTGCCATAAATATCATCACGTTTCAATGCGACTCGCGCCTTTGCGGCTGTGCCCGAACGCGTCACTTCTTGCAAAAGCGATGTCATCACAAATGCATTACGTGCATCGATTACACGCTGAGATTCTTGAATGTCTTTAGGCGGAACTTCAACCAAGGTTTTGCCACGCTCGTCTGTGATTTTTTGGATTAACCAAGGTGTTGTCAAATAACCGCCATTGGCAAACACCGAATAAGCCGACACCATCTGCATGGGCGTGACAGCACCCGAGCCTAGCGCAAGCGTGAGATAGGGTGGATTTTTTTCTTCATCAAAACCAAAGCGAGTAATCCATTGCTGCGCATCTTTAACCCCAGTCGCCTGCAAAACCTGAATAGCAACCATATTGATAGAGCCAGCCAAAGCGCGTCGCAAAGTGATAGGTCCCTCAAAAGTACCTTCATAATTTTTTGGCTCCCATGCCTGCCCTCCCGTCACACTCGCATCAAAAAAGAGAGGTTTGTCATTAATAATGGTTGCAGGTGTAAAGCCTTTTTCTAATGCTGCCGAATAGATAAAGGGTTTAAAGCCAGAGCCTGGTTGTCGCCATGCTTGCGTGACATGATTGAATTTACTTTTTGCAAAATCAAAACCGCCCACCAAAGCTTGAATACCACCCGTCTTGGGATTCATGGCAACAAATGCGCCCTCCACTTCTGGCAATTGCGTGATGTCCCATGTTTTTTTAGCGTTTCGAATGACGCGAATCACTGCGCCACGCTTAATCTTAATTTTGGGTGATGCTTTATCGGATAGCCCAGACTGGGCGGGCTTCAAACCCTCACCCACAATTTCAATCCTCTCACCATTGCTACGCTCCGCCACAATTTTTTTAGCATTGGCCTCTAACACCACAGCAGCATAAATATCACCGTTATCGGGATGGTCTTGTAGCGCTTCAAGAATATCTTCTGGTAGTTGTTTAGAGTCAGTCGATAAATCTACAAACTCTTCGGGTCCACGATACACCTGACGGCGTTCGTAGTCCATGATGCCCGCGCGCAGGGCTTTGTAGGCTGCGACTTGTTGATCGGCTTTGATAGTGGTGTACACACTCAATCCGCGCGTATAGGATTCTTCGCCATACTGTGCGTAAATCAACTGACGCACCATTTCAGCTACAAATTCCGAAGGCGATTCGGTGACCATGCCGCCTTCCTTAATTTGCAAGGGCTCACGTTTAGCAGCTTCCATTTGCGCCTGCGTAATAAAGCCTTGCCCGAGCATACGCTCCAAAATATAAAGTTGACGCGCACGCGCACGCGCGGGATTATTAATTGGGTTATAAGCGGACGGTGCCTTTGGCAAGCCCGCCAGCATGGCTGCTTGCGCAAGCGTAATGTCTTTAATTGGTTTACCAAAATACGCTTCCGATGCAGCTGCAAAACCATACGAACGATGACCTAAAAAAATCTGATTCATATAGATTTCAAGGATCTGATCTTTGGATAAGCCAGCTTCAAGCTTAAAGGTCAAAAGCAATTCGTAAATTTTTCGAGTAAATGTTTTTTCACTACTCAAATAAACATTGCGCGCAACTTGCATCGTGATCGTGGACGCGCCTTGGCTTTTAGCGCGCCACAAATTGGCAAGCCCTGCACGCATCACACCAATATAGTCAACACCACCATGTTCGTAAAAGCGCGCATCTTCAATCGCCAATACGGCATCTTGCATGACCTTGGGCATATCTTTAATGCGCGTCAAATTTCGCCGCTCTTCGCCAAACTCACCAATCAAAGCGCCCTCTACCGAATAGATGCGCAGTGGTAATTTTGGACGGTAATCGGATAACTCGCTAATGTCAGGCAGGTTCGGATAGGCCACCGCCAAGGCAATACACACAAAGAATGCAAGAGCCGCCAAGCCAGAAACAGCAAGGCCTGCAAGGGTAATGGCCATGCGCGGTAGCCAGGCCAGCGCATCATATTTTTCGCGTAATGTTTGAGGTTCCATATTAGTAATTCAATCCCATTGCTGTGCGTACATCAACCATTGTTTCTTGCGCGGTGACACGTGCCCGCTTCGTGCCCGCATCCACTATGTCGCGCACAATTTTTGGATTCGCCACATACGATGCGGCACGCTCTAGCATGGGTTGCTGCTCTTTCAAAATCGCATCTATCACCGGCTTCTTGCACGTGAGGCAACCAAACTCGGCGTTCTTGCAGCCGTGCTCTGCCCAGTCTTGCGTGGGTTTATCCGAGTACACCAAGTGGAACTGCCACACGGGGCATTTGTTTGGGTCGCCTTTGTCTGTGATGCGAACACGAGCAGGATCGGTAGGCATCGTTTTCACTTTCGCCTCAATGCTCTTGGCATCTTCGCGAATTGCAATCGAGTTGCCATAGCTCTTACTCATTTTTTGTCCGTCAAGGCCTGGCAACTTGCTGGCCTTAGTCAGCAGCACTTGTGGCTCTGGCAAGATAGTTTTACCCGTGCCTCTGAACCAACCTGTTAAGCGCTCGCGCTCGTCGCTCGTGAGCAGCGGCGTGCTGCCCACAAAGCCCAGTGCGCCTTCCAAGGCTTTGACATCGCCCGTTTCTTGGAAAATCTTGCGTGATTTTTCTAATCGTTTGGCGGCATCCTTGCCCAACTTCTCCAGCGTCGCGGCCAAGAGCACTTCAAAGTTTGCCTCGCGTCCATACAGATGGTTAAAACGCCGCGCAGCTTCGCGCGTCAGCTCCACATGGCTGGCTTGGTCTTCGCCCACGGGTACGTACTTGGCCTTGTAGATCAAGATGTCGGCGGCTTGCAACAGCGGATAACCCAAAAATCCATACGTGGCTAAATCTTTGTCTTTCAACTTTTCTTGCTGGTCTTTGTAGGTCGGCACACGCTCTAGCCAACTCAGCGGTGTACCCATGGCAAGTAACGTGAATAGTTCGGCGTGCTCAGGAATTCGACTTTGCAAAAACAGTGTGCATTTATCAGGGTCAATGCCGCAAGCCAGCCAGTCAATCACCATCTCAAACGCGTGCTTTTCCATCACGTCGCGTGATTCGTAGTGCGTGGTCAGTGCGTGCCAATCGGCCACGAAAAAGTAGCACTCATGCGTATGCTGCAACTCCACCCAATTTTTAATCGCGCCGTGATAGTGACCTAGATGCAGCGCACCCGTTGGGCGCATGCCAGAGAGAACTCGCTCTTTGAGCGGGTGCTGCTCCCCAAAAATAATTCCAGTGCGAGGCCATTCTGAATTATTTGATATCGTTTCATTTGTAAAGGCTCGAGTGAGAATACCCTCTCCTTTCGAAGCCTGAGTATTTGAAGCTACATTTGTCGAAGTTAGGCCTGTGATGATGCCTTTGCCTTTAGCAGCTGTAGTATTTAAAATTTGATCTTGATTCAACGCTGTCATTTTGCGAAATACCTTAATGGTGAGAGCACCAGCTCCAAAAAGTCATACGTCAAACCCATCATGGGTGACATCCAAATCGTATTGATGACGCCAGCAATCACCAGCCCCATCACAATAAAAAATCCCCAAGGCTCTACGCGTGACACTTGGTACGAATACGGATAGGGCAAGAGCCCCACCAAAATGCGACCACCATCTAGCGGCGGCAGCGGGAAGAGGTTGAACGCAAACATAACGGCGTTAGCCAGCACGCCGCCCTTGCACATCGCAATGAAAAACTTATCGTCTAAACCCATGATCACCAGCACATACAGAAGCGCACCCCACAGCACCGCTTGCACAAGGTTAGACGCAGGTCCCGCCAGCGCCACCCAGACCATATCGCGCTTGGGGTTGTGGAGGCGGCCAAAGTTGACGGGCACTGGTTTGGCATAACCAAACAAGAACGCGCCACTCGTTGCAAAGTAAAGCAAAAGCGGCATCGCAATCGTGCCCATCGGGTCGATGTGTTTGAGCGGATTCATTGTCACCCGCCCCAGCACATAAGCGGTGTTGTCACCTAAGCGGAGTGCCGCGTAACCATGTGCCGCTTCGTGCAGCGTAATCGCCAAAAGCACAGGCAATGCATAAACCAAAATGGTTTGAATCGTGTTTGCAAAATCCATAAAATTATTCGATCCGATCTTCTAACAGTTCCCACACAGGTTGTAGCGAGCCCACCAAATCTGGCAGCGTCCCAAGGTCAATACGACTCTCATCGGGCGAATGAAAATCGCTGCCCTTTGAAGCCGCCAACTTAAACTCTTTGGCCATATCCGCGTAGATCACATATTCAGCTTCGCTGTGACTGCCTGTGACCACTTCCACACCGCGTCCACCAAAATTTTTGAAATCGGTAAACAGTGCGTACTCTTCGTTCGAGCTAAAACCATAACGCCCCGGATGCGCAATCACCGCTTCACCGCCCGCTTCAACAATCCACGTGACGGCATCTTTTAGCTTCGCCCAGCGATGCGGCACAAAACCCGGCTTGCCTTCAGTTAGATATTTTCGAAAGACCGAGTTGGTATCTGGACACACGCCGCTAGATACCAAATGCCGTGCAAAGTGCGAGCGCGAAATAAGATCTGGATTCCCTACATATTTAAGAGCGCCGTCGAACGCACCTTTGATGCCGACTTTGGCGAGTCCGTCCGACATCTCGTGCGCCCGCTCTAAGCGGCCACCCCTGACGGAAGCCAAGCCAGCTATGAGCTCTGGGTTCGTCTCATCAAAACCAAGGCCTACGATATGCACCGTTTTATCGGCAAACGTCACGGAAATTTCCACGCCCGTGAGGTACTTCATACCATTCGCTTTGGCAGCAGCACGAGCCCGCGCAATACCACCTAACTCGTCGTGATCGGTCAGCGCCCACAGCTCCACGCCGTTTTTGGCAGCACGCTCGGCAACCGCTTCGGGAGTCAGCGTGCCATCAGACACCACAGAGTGGCAGTGCAGGTCGGCATTGATTAAATTGGCTGCTTTCATGCCGTGACCTCTTCGGCAATCACGCTCTCGTTTGTGACAATCTCGCCTTTAAACGAGTACGCCTTCGCAACCGTAATCGTCACATCGACGAGTTGCCCAATCAAGCGCGGATTACCGACAAAACTCACCAAACGATTGCATTCAGTTCGCCCCATTAATTGACCTTCCGATTTATTGGCGACGTTCTCCACCAACACGCGCTGCACCGTACCCAGCTTGCTCTCGGCGATCTTTTGCGCATTCGCTTCAATGGTGGCTTGCAGATGTTGCAGGCGTTTGAGCTTGACTTCGTGCGGCGTGTCGTCTTGCAAATTAGCCGCAGGTGTGCCGGGGCGTGGGCTAAAGATAAAGCTAAAACTGTTATCAAAACCAATTTCGTTAATCAGTTCCATCAGTTTGTCGAAATCCGCATCCGTCTCGCCTGGGAAGCCCACGATGAAGTCGCTGGATATCGAAATATCGGGACGAATCGCACGCAATTTGCGAATCGTGCTTTTGAACTGAATGACGGAGTAGCCGCGCTTCATTGCCATCAAAATGCGATCCGAGCCGTGCTGCACAGGCAAGTGCAAGTGATTGACCAGCTTGGGGTTGCGAGCGTAACAGTCAATCAAGCGCTGACCAAATTCGTTGGGGTGGCTGGTGGTGTAGCGGATGCGCTTGATCGCGTCCATTTCGCCAATGCGGTCTAGGAGATAAGCGAAATCGACAATCTCGCTGGTCTCGTCATCTTTGACTAAATGTCCACGGTAGCCGTTGACGTTTTGCCCGAGCAAATTCACTTCGATCACGCCCTGCTTTGTCAGGTGCGTAATTTCTGCCATCACGTCATCAAATGGACGGCTCACCTCTTCGCCGCGCGTGTAGGGCACGACACAGTACGAGCAGTATTTCGAGCAACCTTCCATGATGGAAACAAAGGCGGAAGCCCCATCCACACGGGCAGGCGGCAAGTGATCAAACTTTTCAATCTCTGGGAACGTGATATCGACTTGCGGCTTATTTTTGGCTTTACGTGCGTGGAGCAGTTCAGGCAAGCGATGCAAGGTCTGCGGGCCAAACACCACATCGACATAAGGCGCACGGGCGATGATGGCCGCGCCCTCTTGGCTGGCGACGCAGCCGCCCACACCAATTTGCACGCCTTTGGCTTTGAGATGCTTGACGCGCCCCAAATCGCTAAATACTTTCTCCTGCGCTTTTTCGCGAACCGAGCAAGTGTTAAACAAAATGAGGTCGGCCTCATCAACGTTATCGGTTTTGGTGTAACCCTCGGCGCCGTGCATCACGTCCACCATCTTGTCCGAGTCGTACTCGTTCATTTGGCAGCCGAAGGTTTTGATGAAGACTTTTTTAGAAGAAGTCGCGGGAGAGAGAAATTCAGTTGTGGTCACGGGTTTGCCTATCAGTGCATGCGTGTTGAGGAAGTCTTGATTATCCCCGAGGATGGTGCGCTGCAACAATAGCCTTCAACCGCTCCCTCGCCACATGCGTATAAATCGTCGTGGTCGTAATGTCGGCGTGGCCTAAGAGCAATTGCACCGCTCGCAAATCCGCGCCGTGATTGAGCAAGTGCGTGGCAAACGCATGGCGCAAGGTGTGCGGTGACAACGGGGACGTGATTTGGGCTTGCAGCGCATGTTTTTTGATGATGTGCCAAAAGCCTTCGCGTGTCATGCTACTGCCGCGGGTTGTCACAAACAAATCGTCGGTAAGTTGTCCGTTCAAAATGTCTGCCCGTGCTTCTTTTAAATAGCGCTCAATCCACTGGGCAGCAACCTGTCCAAATGGCACGACGCGCTCTTTGCTGCCTTTACCTGTCACGCGCAGGGCGTTGTCGTTCATGCTGACATAAAACGTCTTCAGACTCACCAGCTCACTGACCCGCAAGCCGCAGGCATAAAGGAGTTCTAGCATGGCACGGTCGCGCAGGCCAAGCGGCGTATCGATGTTGGGCGCATTCAAAAGCGATTCGACTTGCGCCTCTGAAAGCGTCTTGATGGCGCGCTGCAAGGCTTTGGCGCTAACGAGTTTGAACGTAGGGTCTTGCGCTATATGGCGCTCACGCACTGCCCATCTAAAAAATCGTTTGAACGCAGCTTGGCGGCGATTAGCTGTGCTGCTTTTTGTAGCCTTGTGCTTAGCGGCAAAGTAGCCGTCAATGTCGGTTTGCGTTGCGACGTCTAGGCTACGCCCTTGCTGAGTCAGCCATGCGGCAAAGAGCTTCAAATCACGCCGATAGGCTTCTAACGTATTTTTCGCAAGCCCCTCTTCTAGCCAAAGTGCATCAATGAAGCTATCGACAAGTGCTGGAGCGGCAACGGACATTAGTCCAATTTCAGCTTCGCCGAAACCACCACCTTTTTGTAGACTTCGAATTCAGCCTTGATTTGTGCGGCAAATTGCTCAGAACTATTCGCGATGATGAGCGAGCCCGTGTCTTCAATTTTCTTTTTGATAATTGGATCTTCGACTGCTTTTTTCACGCCCGCGTTAATTTTGTCCACGACTTCTTTGGGTAGGTTTTTAGGTCCGTAGATGCCGTAGTAAGCCATGCGGTTGACGGGCTCTAGACCCACTTCTTTAAACGTTGGCACATTTGGTAACACCGCCAAGCGCGTCGGTGCAGCTACCACGATCGCAATCAGTTTGCCTTCTTTAATAAATGGCAACGCCGATGGCAAATTATCAAAAATAATCGCCACTTGGCCGCCTACCGTGTCACGTAACGCAGGGCCCGCACCCGAGTACGGGATATGCGTAATGAAAACGCCTGCCATGCTTTTGTAGAGTTCGGTCTGCAAGTGACCAATGCCACCGACGCCCGATGTGGCATACGAGTATTTACCAGGATTTTTTTTCAGTTGCGCAACAAAGCCTTTGTAATCACACGCCGTGCCCTTAGGCAAATCGTTGCAGAAGCTAGGATGCACCGCAATCACATTAGGTGTCGCCGCAATGTTAACGATAGGCGTGAAATCGGTAAGAGGGTTATAGGGCGTCTTGGGGTTGATGGCGGGATTAGCAGCCGTAGTTGAAACCGTTGCCACACCCAAGTTGTAACCATCAGGCAACGCACGCGATGTTTCAGCAGCACCCACCACGCCGCCGCCGCCGACCTTATTAATCACAACAACAGGTTGACCTAAGAGCCTACCCAGCGGTTCAGCAATCACGCGCCCCACAATGTCCGTGGTGCCGCCAGGTGCAAACGGAACAATAAGGCTGATGGGTTTACTCGGATAGTTCTGAGCAGCCGCAAACGTAGACATCAGCGCCAACACCCAGGCTAAACTAAATTTAATTTTGTTCATAGCTTGATTCTAGATCAGCTACGTAATCGCAGGGCTAAGTAGTTTCAACCATTTTTTTGCCGGTAAATTCCCGTCTGCCCAGCGCGATTCAATGGCCTCAGCACGTTGCACAAGCACGTCACGCGGCGCATCCGGCTTTGTCCGAAACGCCATTACGACCGTATTGCCTTCGCGTGTGGGTTTAAAAGCCCAAACACAATCAGCGCCAAACACCTCTTTGATTTTTTCTACGCTGGCTTTGTAGCTGCTATCGCGGCCAAATAGATTAACGGTCATCGCACCATCGTCAGTCAACACGGCGCGGCAGTCGGCATAAAATTTTGCGCTATCCATAACGGGAGCTGCAGCTTCGTGATCGTAGAGGTCAACAGCCAGCGCGTCCACTGCGCCAAGCCAACGTACGGATTTGATTTCTTTGGCGGCATCAGCTAGCACCACCTCAAGCCGATTGTTATCAGGCGGCAGCTTAAACCACTGCCGACACATACTGATTACTTTTGGATTAATTTCTATGGTCGCCGTCCGCATGCCCAGAATTTTGTAGCAGCATTTGGTGATTGCAGCGCTGCCAAGACCTAGCTGCATAGCTTGCCGCCCCTGTACAGATGTGCCTGGCACAAAGAGCAACCAAGCCATCATGCGCTGCACATATTCCAGCTCAATTTTGAACGGCGTTTTGATTGTCATCGTACCTTGCACCCAAGGCGTATCGAGGTGAAGGCAACGCACGCCATCCCACTCGCTCAAACTGACATTGGGTAATTTTTTGTCTAGCATTTTTATCGTAGGCCTATCCAGTTTTTGCACACTAAAAGTCTATAATCGCGGGGTCTAAATTTTGTATACACGACTGTTCCACGCCTACCTATATGTCCCGTCGATTTTTATCACCATCTGCACGCCCTCTTATTAGAGCATGGACCTGTGCTTGGGCGCTGGGTCTCTACGTGGGATCAAGTGCCTTAGCGCAAAGCGGGAGCAGTGAAGTTGAGCAAATTGCGAAAGCACACGATTTTGTAATCAATCGTAACTGGTCTAAGGCTGAAACTCTTTTACTCCCTGTTACAAAAAGTCAACCCAAAAATCCATTTATTTTTTATGACCTTGCACAAGTCTACGAAAATACTAATCGTGTGGAATTAGCGAAACAAATTTATCAAGGCCTTACCAACACCCTTGGCACGGATCCAAACCAATACACCATCGTTGTGCGCGCACCTTATGCTAGCCGCTTGGTCAGTCTTGTGTCGCAGGCACAAGCAAAGCTCAATGCTATCAACGCCCAGCAAGCCACGCTGCATGTCGTAGCCTCAATTCCACCCCCGCCAATGGTGACCGCGACTGTCATGACAAACGCACCCACCAAGCAAGTCGCGAATACCGCTACCACCGCTACGTTACGAGATAACAAAACGACAGTCAATGCAGCCATGCGCAACTGGGCCATGGCGTGGGCTAACAAAGATTTAGCAAACTATTACGCCAGCTACGTCCCTAGCTTTCGTGGCGAGATGCCAACTCGCGCAGCATGGGAAAACAAACGCCGCGAGCAGATTAGCAGGGAGAGCAATATCGAAATCAATTTTAGAAATTTAGAGATGACCAGCCTCTCACCTACCAGCGTTCAAGCACGATTTATGCAATCGTATTTTTCTGATACCCAAAGTAGCAAGGCGCGTAAAACGCTGCTATTTACCTTAACTAATGGGCGCTGGCTCATTGAGCACGAATCTAGCAAATAACCAGGAAACTACATCCTTATGACACCTCGGTTCACACTCTTGCAAGCATTGCATCCTGCCTTACTCTCAGGCGTCATCTCTTTTTTACTCTTAAGCAGCGGCGTGACACTGGCACAAAGCCGTACGCCAGAAGCTGCGCCCATCACACCACTGGCCGAAGCGCAAGCGGCACTAGAGCGACGTGACTGGGCAAACGCCGAAGCCCTGCTCAATCCATTGGTTAAGGCCGAGCCCAAAAGTCCATTCGCGTATTTCGAACTGGCACAACTCTACGAAAACACCAACCGCGTTGAAGCGGCTAAAAACATCTATCAAGCAATTGCAGCCATCCCTGAAGCCGAAAAATCAAACTATGTTGTGATTGCTGTGAAGGACAATAAAAAATACATGGTCTTGTTACCCAACTTGGCGCAAGAAAGACTCGCCACTCTAGGCGGTAACAATATCGCTCAAGCAAACCCTGCGCAGCTTGCCGCGATGGCTACACCAGCAACAGCAGCAAACCCCGTGCAATCTGCTTCAGCAATAGAGAACACACCACAAGTGATTGCCATGCGCCAATGGCTAGCAGCATGGCAATCAAAGAACTTAAATAGCTACTTCGCAAGCTATGTTCCAGGCTATAAGGGTGACATGGCAAGCTCGGCCGCATGGCAAAAAGCTAGAACGCAACGCATTAAAACAAAAACAAAAATTAACATCAATGTCTACGATGTGAGCATAACGCCACAGGATGCACAACAAATGCAAGTGAAGTTTACGCAGGCCTACGTTTCATCCAATCTTGCGAGCGTTGTTCAAAAAACGTTGGTGATGGTGAACCGCAACGGTCGCTGGTTAATTGCCAAAGAAATGTCTAAATAACTGCTGCACGTTTTGCGTGGTTTGATGGGCAATTGCTACTGCATCCATCCCACGCAAATCCGCCAACATAGCGCCAATTCGAGGCAACTCGATTGGCGTATTTTTTTGAACAATTCCCCCCTGCGCCCGATCATCCGCCGTCACATAGAGCCACTGCGGTGGGATATCAGGTGCGTCCGTCTCCAGCACGATGGACTCTAGCGGCAACGTAGCCGCCAAGCGCCTGATTTGTCGGGAGCGCTCATATGTCAGCGTGCCGCCAAACCCAAGTTTGAATCCAAACTCAATAAGACCATAGGCTTGCTGCACGCTGCCATTAAACGCATGAGCAATGCCGCCAACGCTCTTCGGCCAAGCTATGTCCCGTAAGCCTTTGAGGAGCATATCGGCACTTTTCCGCACATGCAAAATCACTGGCAAGTTATGCCTTTTGGCAATCGCTAACTGAGCGGTATAAAAATGCCATTGCTTGCTTTTCATCTCATCTGTGCAAAGCTCAGGCACAAAATAATCGAGACCAATTTCACCCACCGCCACCAAACGCTTGTCGTCTTTAAGTCTAATGAGTTCTGACTCTAAAAAATCCAAATCATTGCCCGTAGCACGCGGCACATAAAGCGGATGAATGCCCAGCGCATACAGATCACCGTGCTGATGCGCGAGTTTTTGAGCGATCTCAAAATTCAATCTCTCAACTGCGGGAATCACAACAAAGCCAACACCAGCCTGTCTTGCAGCGGCGCGCACCACATCTCGGTCCGCATCAAACTCGGGCGCATCAAGGTGGCAGTGACTATCGACCCACATGGATGGAAAGCGGGAACACGCGGTCGCACCGACTCGCCAGTGCCTCATCGTGCGTGACCAAGACAAAGGCTGTGCCTTGCGCTTTGGATAGACTCAGCATCATCTCGAAAATGCCATCTGCTGTCCGTCTATCTAAATTGCCCGTAGGCTCGTCGGCCAAAACGCATGCGGGTTTGCAGACCAATGATCTCGCAATAGCCACCCGCTGGCGTTCACCGCCCGATAGCTCTGCGGGCCTATGTGCCATGCGGCTTACCAGCCCAACGTCTTTTAAGATTTGTGCCGCTTGCTCGCGTGCCGCATCTCGGTTCATACGCCTGATCCACAGCGGCATCGCAACGTTATCGAGCGCTGAAAACTCTGGCAAAAGATGATGGAATTGATAGACAAAGCCAAGATGCTGATTGCGCCACGCGCCTTGCTCGGACTGGCTCATGCTTGTCCAATCGCACCCCATAAGCGCGACTCTGCCACTTGTCGGCGCATCCAAACCGCCCAGCAAATGCAGCAGTGTGCTCTTGCCCGAACCCGATGCGCCCACGATGGCGAGTGTTTCACCTTTGGACACTGTCAAATCTAAGTTTTGTAGCACCGTCACATCCAGCACACCGTCGTGAAAGCGCTTGCTCAGGCTTCGAGCTTGCAAGATAACGTTCATATTCACATCACTCATAGCGCAGTGCCTCCGCAGGATTGACACGGCTGGCACGCCAGCTGGGATAGAGCGTCGCCACAAACGCCAGCACCAGCGAGATCATCGTAATCGGCACGATATCGCCGCTTTGCGGCTCGCTGGGCATTCGGCTAATCAAATAAATATCGCGTGGCAAAAAACTCGCGTGAAAAAGATGCTCAATCGCGGGCACGATAACATCGATGTTGTAGGCAACGAGCAGCCCTAGACCAAGCCCAGCAAGGGTTCCGACCACACCCACCGCCGCGCCTTGCACCACGAAGATGCCCATGATGGAGCGCGGCGTTGCGCCAAGCGTTCGCAGAATCGCGATGTCCGCACGCTTGTCGGTCACCGTCATTACTAACGTGCTCACTAGGTTGAACGCCGCCACCGCCACGATGAGCGTGAGGATAATGAACATCATAGTTTTTTCGACTTGAACCGCCGCAAACCACGAACGATTTTGTTTTGTCCAATCGCGCACATAAAGATCGCCAAGCGTAGAAGCCCGGATGGATAAGGCCTGCGAGAGAGCATCTCCAACTTGTATGGCTTGGTGCAAGTCACGCAATTTCACGCGCACGCCTGTTGCGCCTTCCAGCCTAAACATCTTGGCAGCGTCAGCCACGTGCATCATGGCGAGGTTCGCGTCGTACTCGTAATGCCCCGAATTAAAAGTCCCAAGCACACGCATTTGTTTGAGGCGCGGTGTGATGCCTGCAGGCGTCACCTGCCCGCTGGGTGCGATCAAGGTCACCGTATCACCACGCATCACGCCAAGGCGTTTGGCAAGGTCAGCGCCTAGCACGATGCCAAACTCGCCCTCGTGCAGCCCTTTATACATAAGGCTTGCAGAGACATCACTATTTTTAACCACATCGCTCACTTCAGATTCAAGGCTAGGCTCAATGCCGCGAATCAGCACGCCCTTCATGTCCTCGCCCCGCGCCAGCAAAGCCTGCGCGTCGATGAAAGGGGCAGCGCCTACGACTTCAGGATTTTTTTTAATCTCAGCGATAGTGCCCAGCACATCACGCAGCGCGCCGCCGTCATTGGCCACCACTTCAATGTGCGAGACCACGCCCAGCATCCGATCGCGCACTTCTTTTTGGAAACCATTCATCACCGACAACACGATGATGAGCGCTGCCACGCCAAGGCCAATGCCCAGCATGGACACGCCCGAGATGAACGAGATAAAGCCGTTGCGCCGCGTGCCACGCCCCGCACGGGTGTAGCGCCAACCGAGTAACCATTCGTAAGGAATTTCAAATGTCTTGGATAAAATTTTCATAAGAGACAATTGTGGCATGGCAAATCATTCGCATTTCATCATTCCGTTCGCATCTAGCCTGGACGACGCTTGCTATGCCGCCATCAAAACGCTGGCGCTGCCAAACCTCGCTCGCTTCTTCAAGCAAGCCGAACTCGTGAACGAAGATGTGGGCGACGAATTTGATTTCATCCCACCGCACGAACGCGTGCTCGAATTAACGGATCAAGTCATCGTCACGCCTTGCCACTGGTCGGTTGGCATTGACAACATCCGCATGGACGACCCTGCCGATTTGCAGCTCATTGACGCGGAATCACGCGCTTTATTTGCTGTTGTGTTGCCCTATTTTTTAGAGGATGACATCGCCTTGACCTATGAAGCACCCTTGCGCTGGTTGGCTGCAAGCCCCGTTCTGCAAGGGCTAGCTCTGGCATCGTTGGACCGCGTGATGGGTCGCAATGTCGATGTCTGGCAACCGCAAAGCGAAGACAGCAAAGCGATTCGCCGCTTGCAAAACGAAATGCAAATGCTGCTCTATACGCACCCGATAAACGAGGTGCGAGAAGCACGCGGTTTGCCCACCGTCAACTCGTTTTGGTTGAGTCGTCAAGCCAAAAGCGACGCGCGTTTTGATTTTTCTTTGCAGGCCAGCGCCTTGCGCGGCGACTGGTTGCAATGGGTGCATGGCTGGCAAGCCATATCGGATAAGCTTTTCAAGAGCATGGCTCTTGCAAGCCAATCAGGATGTGGCCTGCAGCTCACCTTATGTGGTGAGAGAAACGCACACACCTACGTCATCCCTGCCAAGCGCAACTTTTCTAGCACAATGCGGCGACTCTTCAAACCCGCGCCCAGCATTCAATCGGTACTCTTAGCGCTATGAGCATGGACATCAAAATTAGCACACGCGATGTGCCGCCGCGCAGCCAGTGGACATTGGAGCAATCGGGTGTGCCGCCCCTGCTGGCTCGGCTGTATGCCGCACGGGGCGTGGCGTCAACCGATGAGCTGGATGATTCGCTCGCCAAACTTTTATCACCCAGCGGCCTCTTAGGAATTGGCACAGCCGCCCAATTGCTCGCCGATTTAATTGCGCGTCAAG
Organism: Comamonadaceae bacterium; assembly: GCA_947450645.1. Taxonomy (GTDB): domain Bacteria; phylum Pseudomonadota; class Gammaproteobacteria; order Burkholderiales; family Burkholderiaceae_C; genus JASGCK01. The sequence continues at coordinate 99,629 of CANFWH010000003.1, forward strand.
CCCGCATTTGCATCGTGGCAGATTACGACTGCGACGGCGCGACAGCGTGTGCTGTGGCGTTGCGCGGCTTGCGCTTGCTTGGTGCGCAGCACGTGGACTACCTAGTCCCCAATCGCGCTCAAGACGGCTATGGCCTGACGCCACTCATTGCCGAGCGCGTGGCTGCCACGGGCGCGGAAGTACTCATCACCGTGGACAACGGCATCGCAAGCGTGACGGGCGTGGCACGGGCAACGAAACTCGGGCTCACCGTCATCGTGACCGATCACCATTTGCCCGTGGCCGAGACACCCGCCGCCGATGCCATCGTCAATCCGAATCAACACGGCTGTACTTTCGCCAGCAAAGCCATGGCGGGTGTGGGTGTGATGTTTTATACGCTGCTGGCCACTCGCTCTGAAATGCGCGAGCGCGGTTTGTATGAGACTAGCCCGCAGCCCAAGCTGGACGTGCTCTTGCCACTAGTTGCGCTTGGCACGGTAGCTGATGTGGTCAAGCTGGATGCCAACAATCGCCGCCTTGTCTCTCAAGGTCTTCGGCGCATCCGCGCAGGCAACTTACCCATTGGTATGGCGGCGCTGTTTGCTGTGGCGGCACGCAAAGCATTTGCTGCCACAACGTTTGATTTTGGTTTTGCACTCGCCCCGCGCATCAATGCGGCTGGGCGTTTGTCGGATATGCGACTGGGTATTGAGTGTCTCGCCACGGACGATACGGCGCGAGCGAACGAGCTTGCCAAGCAGCTAGACAGCATCAACCGCGAACGGCGCGAGATCGAGGGAGGAATGCGTGATCAGGCGCTGGAAATAGCGGCCTCTTTGTTAGATACCTCCAAAGAGCCACCGAGTGCGATTAGCGTCTTTGACCCCGATTTCCACGAGGGCGTAGTGGGCATCGTGGCTTCGCGCCTCAAAGACCAATGGCATAGACCTACCTTCGTGTTTGCGCCGAGCGGGGCTTTAAACACCGCTGGCGAGCCCGTGGCGGAGTTGAAAGGCTCTGGTCGCTCCATCGCAGGTTTTCATCTGCGAGACGCGCTTGATTTGGTAGCGAAGCGACATCCTGATTTGCTGCTGCGTTTTGGTGGACACGCCATGGCAGCGGGCTGCACGATTAGTGAAGATGACTTCGAACAATTTGATGGGGCCTTTCAGCAAGTCGCAAGCGACTGGCTAGAGAAAGAAACTTTGCAGCGACGTTTACTCACCGATGGTTCGCTACCCGTATCGGAGTGCCGCGTTGATGTGGCCGAAAGCCTCAATCGGGAAGTCTGGGGCCAAGGATTTTTACCACCTATTTTTTGCGATACCGTCGAAGTGCTGAGTCAGCGCATCGTGGGAGAAAAGCACCTCGCGCTCAAACTCAAACATCAAGGCGTGGCCGTTGAAGGGATTTGGTTTAACCGCATAGAACCGCTACAAGCCACAGCCACATTGGCTTACAGGCTAGAAGCAGACGAGTGGCAAGGCAATAAGCGCGTCAAGTGGATGATTGAAGCGGCTAGCTAAAACACGTCATTAAAACGGCACGCCAACAATTGCTTTAAAAATGATTTTGTCGTCTATCACGCCGAAGGCACGGCCTACACCGACGTTAAATTCCCACTTGGCAAGCTCAAAATCAGCAGCCAAAAAAGTCATACGGTTTTGATTCGATCCTGTCATGGGTCCAGAAATTGCGCCACGATAACTGTAGTTTTCAAGTCCCAATGACATAGGTTTTTCTGCCGAACCACCCATACGATAGGCCAGCTTGGTATCTAACTCGCTGGTCGTACCAAGCGCCGATCCAGCGTTTAAAGCGCGGTCTAAGTTGTAGTTGCCGCCAAGCGTCCAATTGCCTGATTTGTACATTCCGATGAATTTGACCTGCCCCAAACGTTGATCCGCGTTGAAACGTGGATTAACTTTACCTATTTCAAAATTGACCGCCCAATACCAAGGCGAGCCATTCTTCTGCACATCCACGGACGAATCAGGACGCCACTTCACGCGGGCTTTCACGCCATCGGATAGCACACTGTTGTTCGCTTGGTCGGGACCTTTTGACGTGAGCCAATAGCCCGCCACTTCCCAATTTTTATTGATACCGTAGCTCAGTTCTGGCGTGACGCGGAGCATTTTTCGATCAGCGGTCATCGCGCCCGTTTGAACCGTGGGCACGTAGTTGGTATGCACATCCAAGCTCCACTCACGTGGCGCGTTGAACTCATCTAAATAGACTTGGATTTCTTCTGGCGCCGCGAGCGCCCACTGCGCAAAACATAAAACGATGACAGCGAATAGCGCCTTCATCATGAAAAAAGTGCGGCCACTTTCTTTTTAGATTTGATATTGGCTGAAAATCCCGCCCTCGTGGAAGCCACGTGGGTATTGGCTTGCGGGCTAGAATGGCTTGCAAGCAACTCTGGTGTTGGCTCTTGATAAGGCTGCGTAAAAAACGGATCAATCGGTTTTTGCGGCGCTGGTCTTGCAAAAGTTTTTGGCGCATAGCCTGTACGGTCTTCTCGTGCGGCACGGTGGCCCCGACGCTCTTCATCACTCCACACGCGATCACCCGAATTGAAGTGCCCTTGCTTGCGAATGTCAGGCTGGTACTCAGGAAACTCAATCGGCAGTAAATCAATTTTTTGCTTGGTGAGTTTTTCAATGTCACCCATCAAACGCATGTCGTTATTGCCGCCCACAAAACTCACGGCAATGCCACTCGCACCCGCACGGCCTGTACGGCCAATGCGGTGGATGTAATCTTCAGCGTTAAATGGAATGTCGTAGTTAAACACACAAGGCACGTCTTTGATATCGAGTCCACGCGCTGCGACGTCGGTCGCCACTAACAAATCGACTTCGCCTTTTTTGAACGCATCGAGTGCTTTCAAGCGTTCATCTTGCGACTTGTCGCCATGCAGCGCTGTGGCTTTAAAGCCCGCTTGCTCTAGGCTACGCGCCAAGCGAGCACAACCCAATTTGCTATTCACAAATACAAACGATTGCTTAATTTGTTTTTCACGCAATAGCTGAATCAATGCACGGCGTTTGTCGTCGTCTTTGACACTATAAAAACTTTGCTCGATGGTGGATGCGGTTTCATTGGGGCGCGCAACCTCAATCGTGACAGGGTTTTGCAGGTAGCTGGCAGATAAACGTCTAATCTCAGGCGAGAACGTGGCAGAGAACAAAAGTGTGGTTCGTGACTTGGGCAAGAAACTCAGGATGCGCTCGAGGTCTGGTAAAAAGCCGATATCTAGCATGCGGTCGGCTTCGTCGAGCACTACGTATTCGACTTGCGCCAGCGACACGTTTTTGGCTTCAATGTGATCGAGTAATCGGCCTGGCGTGGCGACTAAAACTTCCACCCCTTTTTTGAGCTCGATTGTTTGCGGCTTCATGTCCATGCCACCAAAAACAACGGCGCTTCGAAGCTGCGTGTACTTGGCATAAGCCTTGACTTGCCCAGCCACTTGATCGGCCAACTCGCGGGTTGGAAGCAGCACTAAGGCACGAACTGGATGACGCGCAGGCGAAGTCGATGCACTTTCATGTTTGAGCATTCGCTGGAGTAGCGGGAGCGTAAACGCCGCCGTTTTGCCCGTGCCCGTTTGCGCTGCGCCCATCACGTCACCACCCGCGATCACCACAGGAATGGCCTGCGCCTGGATTGGAGTCATGGTTTCGTAGCCCATTTCGGCTACGGCGCGCATCAAGTTAGGTGCGAGATTTAATTGAGAAAAAGATAAAGGCATTAAAGATTGAAAAGTGCAGGCGTTTTAGAGTGTCTGCGTATTAAAAGTGTCACAGCGCTGGATGCTGCCACTTTGTAGTCCTGTGTTAAACCAGCGGACTCGTTGCTCGCTTGTCCCGTGCGTAAAGCTCTCGGGACGCACCGTGCCTGTAGCGGCACGCTGCAAAGCGTCATCGCCTATTTTAGTCGCTGCGTTCAAAGCCGTATCCACGTCGGCTTGCTCGATGCGAAATTGGTCTTTCGCGTGGTAGCCCCACACACCCGCTAAGCAATCAGCTTGCAGCTCTAGGCGAACCGATAGCGCGTTTTGCTGCGCCTCACTCACGCGACCACGCTGTGCATCCACCTTGCCACTAATGCCCAGCAAGTTTTGTACGTGATGCCCCACTTCGTGCGCAATCACATAGGCTTGAGCAAAGTCACCTGGTGCTCCTAAACGGTTCTTCAACGTTTGATAAAAATCGAGGTCGATATAGACTTTTTGATCGGCTGGGCAATAAAAAGGCCCTTGCGCCGTAGAGCCTTGCCCACAAGCGGTGGGATAGCTACGAGTGAACATGACAAGACGCGGGGCTTTGTACTGCGCACCTGCTGCCTGAAAGAGCTTTCCCCACACATCTTCGGTGCTGGCTAAGACCTCTTTCACGTGGTGCGCCAGCACATCGTCCGCAGGTGTGGCGTGCGGCTGAGCTTGTTGTTGCACTTGGGGTTGCGGGGAACTGCCTCCCATGAAACCCAAAATAGTGAGTGGATTGATACCTAAAAAATAGGACGCAACGAGCGCAATAACAATGCCACCAATGCTGATGTGACGGCCACCAATCAGACCGCCTAGCAAGCCACTGCCGCCGCCTGATCCACCGTCATCGCCGCCGCGCACATCATCAACATTGTCTGATTCGCGTTGTCCGTCCCATTGCATGATGCGTATTCCGATCTCGAATAATGTTTATGTCTTAGGCAGCGTCACACCAACCTGCCCTTGGTATTTGCCGCCGCGGTCTTTGTACGAAGTCTCGCAAACCTTGCTAGCTTCAAAGAACAGCACTTGGGCGCAGCCCTCGCCCGCATAAATTTTGGCCGGCAACGGCGTGGTGTTAGAAAACTCAAGCGTCACATAGCCTTCCCACTCAGGCTCAAAGGGCGTCACATTCACGATAATGCCACAGCGTGCGTAGGTGCTTTTGCCAAGACAAACCGTAAGCAAATCACGCGGGATGCGAAAGTACTCCATCGTTCTAGCCAGTGCAAAACTGTTGGGCGGAATGATGCAGTAATCACCCTCAAAATCCACAAAACTTTTTTCATCAAAGTTTTTAGGATCCACCACCGTGCTGTGGATATTGGTGAAGACTTTGAACTCGCGGGCGCAGCGGATGTCATAGCCATAGCTTGATGTGCCATAGCTAATCACGCGGTTGCCATCGACTTGTTTAACCTGCGTAGGGCTAAACGGTTCAATCATGCCTTTGGCGGCAAGTTCGTTAATTTGGGTGTCGCAAAGAATACTCATGCGAACATTTTACGGGCTACCCGCCGAGGTACGCGGCTTGAACAGCAGGATCACCTTTGAGCTTATCGGCTGGGCCATGCACCGAGACACGCCCGTTCTCAAGCACGTAACCGTAGTCCGCGACGTTCAACGCCGCTGCCGCAAATTGCTCGACCAAGAGCATGGTCACTCCCTGCGCTTTGAGGCGACTAATGATGTTGAAGACTTCTTCGACAAGAATAGGCGCTAGTCCCATGGATGGCTCGTCCAGCAAAAACACTTCAGGGTTCAACATGACGGCGCGTGCCATTGCCAGCATTTGCTGCTCGCCGCCAGAGAGCGTGCCTGCCAATTGATTGGTGCGCTCTTTCAAACGTGGAAACATCTCAATCGCTTTTTGCAAATCCGCTTCGACATCGCCTTTGGTGCGTGCACCCGTGTAACGTGCAAATGCGCCAAGGCGAATGTTGTCGAGCACTGACAGCGTTGGAAACACGCGACGGCCTTCTGGCGAGTGTGCGAGGCCGCGCTTGGCGATTTGGTACGACGCTTGCCCTGTAATGTCTTGCCCTGCAAGCGTAATGCTGCCTGCCGTCGGTTTGATCATGCCTGAAACCGCTCGCATCGTCGTGGTTTTACCCGCGCCGTTCGAGCCGATTAAGGTGACGATTTTGCCCTTGGGCACGTCGATGGTCACGCCGTGCAGCACTTCGACTTTGCCATAGCCAGCATGTAGATTATCAATTTTTAGCATGTTGTTTTTCTCCACTTGGGATTTGTGCTTTTTTATTAGTGCGCAGTCGATCCGCTGCCGAGATAAGCCTCAATCACCGCAGGGTGGCTCTGCACTTCGGCAGGTTTGCCTTCGGCAATTTTTTGCCCAAAGTCGAGGACAGAGACCGTATCCGATACGCCCATCACCACGTCCATGTGGTGCTCAATCAAAATGACCGTAATGCCGTGATCGCGAATCTTTTTCACCATCGCCATCAGGTCAGGTAAATCAGCAGGTGGCAAGCCAGCAGCAGGCTCGTCAAGCAGCAAGAGCTGTGGACGCAAGCCCAGTGCACGTGCGATTTCTAAAAGGCGTTGCTTGCCATACGGCAGATTGCGCGCCTCATGCTCGGCCAGCTCTGAGATGCCAACAAACGCCAGCAAACTAGCGCACTCAGCACGCGCGGCTGCGTCTTCGCGCTTGTAACGCGGCGTGTTAAAGATCACATCCAAGATATTGCTCTTGTAGGTGTGATGCAGTCCCACCAGCACGTTATCGGTAGCGGTCATTTCACCAAACAGCTGCACGTTTTGGAAAGTGCGTGCAATGCCCGAGAGCGCAATCGTCGATGGCGTTTGCCCCGTAATGACTTGTCCATTAAATGAGACGGTGCCAGCCGTTGGTTGATAAATACCGGTCAGCACATTCATCATCGTGCTCTTACCCGAGCCGTTGGGGCCAATGAGCCCGTGTACTGATCCGTGCGAAACGTTCAAATCAACCAAGTTCAATGCTTTGAGGCCACCAAACTGCATGAGCGCTTGATTAACTTCTAGCAAATTCGCACTGCCATTGTTAACAAGCGTAACTGGCGACCATGGCCGCACAGCCACAACACCAGCCGTGGCTTGCACGAGTGCCGTTTTGGCCGCGCTTTGCGCAGTAGCACGCGCAAACAGCTCACGCGCAAAGCCAACAACGCCGTCTTGCAGGTAGTAGACGACGAACAAAATCATGAAGCCAAAGATGGTCAAGCGCCAATCGGTAATGTTATCCAGCCAAAACGAAAACGCTGCCATACCCATCGTCGCGACGACAGGGATGGCCACTTCGCGTAGTGTTTTTACCTTCTTACTGAGGTTGTATGCTGCCATCGCCAAAACACCAATGGCAAGGGCGGTTGCAATTTTTTGGAAGAGTTCGATGTCCGACAAAAGGCTAGGCAACATCACCACGATGGCCGCGCCAATCAATGCACCGGAGCGTGTTTTGCGCCCACCCATGATGACGGCAAGCAAGAACAAAATGGTGAGCTCGAAGTTGTAGGTGTCAGGCGAAATATATTCAACAGAATAGGTTGAGAGAGCGCCTGCCAAACCTGCCAAAGCGGCACTAATGACGAAGGCGTACACCTTATAGCGATAAACCGAAACACCCATGCAATCACAAGCCACTGGGCTATCGCGCAGTGCTTCAAAGGCGCGTCCAAGATGCGATTTCAAAATTCGGTGCACGACGATTAACGCCAAGGCCATCAAAACGAGCACGATATAAAAATACTCGACTTCGGTGATTTTGTGACCAAAGAAAGTTGGCTTAGGCACTTTGAGACCAATGGGGCCTTCGGTCAAGAAGGTCATTTCATTAATCAAGATTTTGATGATGGTGCCAAAAGCCAAAGTCACCATCGCCAGATAAGGACCCGTGACGCGCAGCGCTGGCAGCGCCAACACCGCGCCAAAAACTGCTGTCACAGCAATGGCAGCGGGAACAGTAACAAAAAATGGTAGCCCTAATTTAAAAAACAAGACGCCTGCTGTGTAAGCACCCACGCCAAAAAGCCCAGCATGACCCAGCGACACTTGGCCTGTATAGCCCACGACGATATCAAGACCAAATAGCAAGATCGTGTAGATCAAAATGGTTTCAATCAAATGGATGTAGTACGGGTTAGGCACCAAGGTCGGAAACAACGCCAAGGCAGCAATAGCTGCGATAGCAAAGTACAAAGATTTATTTTTCATATTTTTATACTTTCTTAATCGCCATCTTGCCAAACAAGCCCGCTGGTTTGACGGCAAGCACGAGTAAGAGCAGCACCAGTCCTGGCACATCTTTGTAGCCCGTGGAAATATAAAAACCTGTTGTGGTCTCTGCGATACCTAGGATCAAACCACCCACAATCACTCCGACGCCAGAAGTCAGCCCACCAATAATCGCGACCGCGAAAGCCTTAAGACCCAGCACCGAGCCCATGCTCGCACCCGTCAGCGTGAGAGGTGCAACCAGCACGCCCGCAACCGCAGCTGTCGCGGAGGACAGCGCATAAGAGAATGTAATCACAGCTCCCGTATTGATGCCCATCAATGACGCGGCATCGCGGTCATTGGACGTAGCAACAACGGCTTTGCCATAAATAGATTTACGATTAAAAATTTCGACCAACAGCATCATGGCGAGTGCACCCACTACGACCACAATTTCCATTGGCAAAATGTTACCGCCTAAAAACTTGAGTGGTTCTTCAGATAAAGGAGACGGGAACTTCAAATCATCCTTGCCCCAAACGTTTTCAGCCACGTTTTTAAAAATAATTGCAAGCGCAATCGTGGACATGATCCAGCCAAACTCACTCTTGATTTTGATTGCGGGACGAACGCCAATCCACTCAACGATCGAGCCTTGCATCGCACCAAAAATAGCAACCAATGGAATCATCAACCAATAGTTGAGATAAGGGCCTCCGTGAATCGTGCCTGCTAGCGATAAACCCACCAAAGATCCCAGCATCAGGGCTTCGCCCTGACCAAAGTTCAGTGTGCCCGATGTGGCAAACGTGAGCTGATAACCAAAGGCGATCACGCCGTAGATCATGCCCAGCGCGACACCGCTATAAATGAGTTGAAGAAAAATTTCCATGGATGACCCTTGCTCTTTCATTAAAAAAAGCCGACTCCAAGAAGTCGGCTTTTTTAGCTAACACGCCAAATTATTTTTTCGCGTCTTTGGCTACAGGTTTCGCTGCGGCCTTGGTACGAACTTCGCTGCCTTTTTGCTTATCCGCATCATTGGCATAGACCACGACACCATCTTTCACCTTGCCAAACACAACCATGTTTGCCGTAATGGCTTCATGGTCAGCTTTAGAGAACGGATGATCGTACTTCGTCACAACGCCGTCAATCGGCGCTTGCAAATTTTCTAGAGCAGCCAAAATTTTAGGCCCGTCGGTGCTGTTTGCTTGCTTCATGGCAGCAGCTAGCAGCAATACCGAGTCATAGCCTTGAGCGGCAGATACTGGTGAAGGAATGCGCTTAACTTTGTAGGCTTTTTGGTAAGCATCAATAAAGCTTTTACGCTTAGGCGTATTAGGCTCTTGAATAAAGGTTTGCGGCATGATCGTGCCATCAGCGTTTTTGCCTGCGTTATCAATAAAGTTAGCCATCGACAAAGTCCAAGAACCTGTCATGGGCACTTTCCAGCCCAGCTTGACCATACCGTTTGCAATTTGAGCCAACTCAGGGCCAATGCCGTAAGTAATCACAATTTGCGCGCCTGCCTCTTTAGCTTTCAGCAATTGCGGTGTCATGTCCACGTCTTTGATGTTGTATTTTTCAATCGCAACAGCCGTAATGCCTTTTTCTGCCAAGCGTTTTTCTAGGTCGGCACGCCCCAATTGTCCATAGTTGGTCGCATCAGCTAGGATCGCAACCTTGGTCAATTTGAGATTGCCAACGACCTGCTCCACGATCAGGGAAGATTGAATCGTGTCGTTAGCAGAATTACGGAAAACATAATTTTCAGGTTGATCGGCAAACTGCTTGGTAATCGGCGTAGCAGTTGCCACGTTGTTCATCACAGGAATTTTGGCTTCCTGATAAAAACGTTGCGATGCCAAAGACACGCCAGAGTTAATGTAGCCTAGCGTTGCAACCACTTTTTCTTTATTAATCAATTCTTGTGAAACCTGAACGCCGCGCTCGTTAGAAGCCTCGTCATCACGCTCAATCAATTGAATCTTGCGACCCATAATGCCACCTTTGGCATTGATCTCCGCCACTGCCAATTTAGCACCATCACGCATCGACACACCCATAGGGCTAGAGCCGCCAGTCAGCGGACCTTGCAAACCAATTTTGATATCGTCGGCCGCAAAAGTGAGCGTTGCGATGGCCATGGCGATAGAGCCGAGAGCCAGTTTATGAATCAGTTTCATGAAAAAATCTCCGTGAATAAGAAGGAAAAAAGAAGCGCCAAAAACGGTAATTAACCGTTGACTGGCGCATTCTAGTAGTCCGATTCAGGGCGATGAATAGGTAAAACCCGCGACGAGTCGCGCTAAAGACAGCGCATCATTTAATTTTTTGATGCCGTCTGCACTTTATCGCCCGAGCCTTCAAGTCCTGCCAAGAGCGCTTTGCTATTGCCTGGAATTACCATTTGGAAGCGGTTATCGACATAGGTGTAATCGTAGTAACCCATACGCGCGAGTGGCTTGATTTTGAGCACATCAATCATGCCTTCGCCATCAATCACTGAGTCATCAATATGGATGGCAACAACGCGACCAAACACCACATCGGCCGTGCCCATTGGCGGTTTGCCTGGAAAGCGCAGCGTGTTCAAGTACACACACTCAAATTGAATCGGCGAGCCCTTTACTCGCATGGGTTTGACCAAGCGACTCGGCAGTTTTTCTAAACCCGCACGCTCGAACTCATCAACACCCAACGGCAGTTCCTCGCCAGAAATGTTGACTGCATCGCGCAAATCGTAGGTCGCCATATTCCACACAAACTCTCCTGTGGCTTCCGCGTTTTGCACCGAGTCTTTGCGCTCGCCACCCGTGTCTTGATTGGCACTAAACATCACAATGGGCGGATCAAACGTCACGTTTTGAAATTGACTATACGGCGCTAAGTTGTGCCGCCCGTCTTTGCCCACGGTCGATATCCAACCAATCGGGCGCGGAATCACGCAAGACTTAAAAGGGTCGCGCGGCAAGCCATGCGGTGTTACGCCTGGTTCGTAATACATGGTGATTATTGACAGCTAAAACTAGCCGCGTCTTCCACGTTGCCCGAGCCGTTGTACTTCGCCGTCTTGGGATACGCACATAGCGGACGCGTGCGATTCGCGCTCCAATCTTTGGGCACTTCCGCATTCACACTGCCTGCGTTACCTGCGCCGCGCGCTGTTGCCACCACGCTCTCAGGTGCAATGCCTTGCTCGACCCATTTCACTAACGGAGTCAGCATATCGAATTGATCGGCCGCAGGACCACCACTGCAGTGATTCATGCCTGGCACGGGGAAGAAGCGGACAAAGTTGAATGCCGAACCACCTTGCGCAGTATTGACGCGCTCCACCCATTGCCGTGTGTCTTCCTCTGAAAAGATCGGATCGCTCACGCCGTGATACAGCATGACTTTTGCACCACGCGCTTTGAGTGCTGCTAAGTTAACTGGGTTATCGTTTTGCGGCGGCGTCATTAAGTTCAAACCTGAAACTTTATACGTATCGTTGGTAGCGTTAAAAAATGCCAACCGTTCACTCGGGTTCGTCGTCATGGGATTGGCTGGTGTTGGCGGTACGCTGAAGACCGTGCCAACAGCAAGAGGATCTAGCGCTAATGAAAACGCAAACTTCCAACGTGCCCAGTCGCTTCCTGCCACGCCAATGTCGTGCGGGAAGTTGCGATAAATTGCACCGCCATCCGCAAGTTTGCCGCCAGCAAAGACGTTCGCCACCACCTGCTTTTGCGCAGTAGTAAGACAACTGCCTCCTGATTCACGTTTATCAGCGGCACATGCAGGCACGTCGCGCATCACGTCAAATGCCGCTTGGCATGCTTGCGTTGCCATCACCATACCATCTTTTGCACCATCGAGTGCATCGCATTTAGCGAGAACAGCATTTGCAACTGTCTGGCGCTCTTGCGCCGTGAAGCCCGTATTTAAATCCGCAATGCGCGGCGCTTGTGGACTGAGTGGATGCGGTGCGGTTGCGCCAGCGGTTGCAAGCGTTGACCATTGCTGCGCGCCCCACAACTGAGCGAGCGCTGCGTTCGGGAGTCGATAGCCTGGAGCACCCGCCAAATAGCCGTCGTATTGATCGCCCAAACGAGACATCGCCACCATCGTATGCCGCCCGCCATTAGAGCAACCGCCGATGTAACTGCGATCGGGGCCTTTGCCGTAAGCCGCGCCAATCAAGGCTTTGGCCATAGGTGTGAGTTTTTCTACCGCTTGATAACCGTAGTCGAGACGCGCTTGCGGCTCTAACCCAAACGCACCATTTTGCGCGCCCGTGTGGCCTGCGTCTGAGCTAATTACCGCAAAGCCTTGTGCAAGTGCGCCCGTGAGTGGTCCACCGCCAAGGGCTCCTAGCGCAGGCTGCACCACGCCATCTAAGCCACCATTGCCTTGATAGAAAAAGCGGCCATTCCAAGCAACAGGTAAACGCATTTCAAAACCAATCGCATAGTTTTGACCGTCTGCGCCTTTGCGTTTAAACATTTGCCCTTTGATAAGGCAATAAGCCCCCGCAGAGGCCACAGAATCAATGCTCGTGTTATCAAATTTGAAGCTGCTTGCCAGCGCCTCACATTGCCCCAGAGCCTTACCCACTGCGGGCTGCAGCTGGACGGGTTTGTCGCTACCAGCCATGTTGGCGCAGCCTAAAAAGCCAAACAGAAAAACCGCACTGGCGGTTCCTGTCAATGAGTACCTCAGTACGGTTTTCATAGATACGTCTCCCTTTATTTGAATTACGAGTCTGCTTTAAAGCCCGTGATTTGAACCATCTTGCCAGCAACGGCTGTGTCTGCCTTGATTTGCTCTGCCAATTGCTGCGGCGTACTAGAGACCACTTCCATCGCGAACTGCTTCACGCTCTCAGCCACATCAGGTTGCGCGAGCGCCACTTTAAAGATCGCCGCGGCCTTCTCACGTTGCACCATCGTCGCTTTGCCAGGCAAAAAGAAGCCAAACCACTCGCGAAACACGAGGTCTGGGAATCCTTGCTCTTTGTACGTTGGAACATTAGGCGCAAATGGTGATCGGGCGGCACCCGACATCGCCAAAAGGCGCAGTTTCCCAGTTGCCACGTGCGGTAAATAGTCACCCAGCGGTGATGACATTGCCGAAATCTGCCCACCCAGCAATTGCGCAATACCAGGACCAGAACCTTGGAATGGAATGTTATTGAGCGGTGCCCCAGAAAGTTTTGCCAGCGTCGCCGACAGCATATGCGGCATAGAGCCCGCACCTGGATTACCCACACTTGCCTTATCTGGATTGGCCTTAGCCCATACGATAAAGTCCTTGAGTGTCTTCACGCTTTCGGGCACAGCAGGACCCACGCCAAAGCCATGCGGCATATAAATGCCTGTTGACACGGATGCCACATCATCCACTTTGTACCCGAGCTTGGCAAAAGTGTGTGGAAATAAAATCAGCATTGACGCTGGCGTAAACAAATACACCGTGCCATCTGCTGGCGAATCCTTCATATTCAAAATGCCAAATTGACCACCCGCACCTGGTTTGTTATCGACGACAACCGCCGTGCCAAGTGTGCCTGTCACTTTTTGCGCAATACGACGTGCAAACGTATCGGTTGGACCACCAGGTGGAAAGCCCACCACGATGCGCACTTGATCGGGTATGGCCTGCGCAAAGGCTTGTGGAGTAAGGGCTGCAACAATGGCCGCACTCACGCTTGCTTGGGTAAATAAACGACGATCCATAAAAAAATTTCTCCTAATAAAATTTTTATTTCTTTGCGGCACCTAAGTAGGTGTCAATCACCCGTGAATCCGAAGCCAATTCTTTCGCTTTGCCTTGCAAAACCACTTCGCCCATTTCAATCACATAGCCATAATCCGCCACCTCCAATGCAGCGCGTGCATTTTGCTCAACCAGCAGCGTTGTCACGCCTGTTGAACGTAATGCAGAAATGATTTGAAAAATTTCCTTCACGATCAACGGCGCCAGTCCAAGACTTGGTTCGTCCAGCATCAGAAGCTTGGGGCGTGACATCAAAGCCCGTCCCACCGCCAACATTTGGCGCTCGCCACCAGACAGCGTGCCTGCAATTTGTAATCGGCGCTCTTTAAGCCGAGGGAAAATTGCGAAGACATCATCCATATGCTCACGCCACTGCGGGGTTCTTAAACGCTGCTGACGAAAGCCTCCGAGTAACAAGTTGTCTTCAACGGTCATGGTGCCAAAGAGCTCCCGCTTTTCCGGCACCAGTGCCACGCCCAGCATCACACGATGCTCCAGCGATAGCGATTCAATAGATTCACCTTGAAAGGCCACTTTCCCTTTAATTGGCAAGATACCCATCAAGCTATTAAGTAGTGTCGATTTGCCAGCACCATTGGGACCAATGACGGTCACGATGCTGCCTTCTTGCGCTTGCAAATCAATACCATGCAAAACCTCCGCTTTGCCGTAACCTGCGCAAAGTGCGTGTACCTCAAGAATGGAATTTGAGTTCAATGCTCAACTCCTAAATAAGCCGCTCGCACGGCTGGACTTTGCTGCACTTCGCTAGGATTACCTTGCATGAGCAGCGTACCGAACTCCATCACCACCAAGTGATCGCAAACATCCATCACCATATCCATGTCATGCTCGACTAATAAGATGCTTAAGCCCTCGCTTTGTAGTTGGCGCAAGACACTCACCAAAGCTTGCTTTTCTTTGTGCCGCAGGCCTGCGGCGGGTTCATCCAACAAGAGTAGCGCAGGGTCTAAACAAAGTGCCCTTGCAATCTCTAAAAGTCGCTGAGGACCCATGGGTAAATTACCCGCCAATTCGTGCAGCATAGAACCCATGCCCACGCGCTCTAATTGACGCCTTGCTTCCTGAAAAAGCATGGCCTCTTCTTCCTTATCCAATCCCAGCATGGCGGACATGCTTCCCTTGTGCCCACGGATATGCGCACCTAGTGCCACATTTTCTAGAACCGTCATATCAGCAATCATTTTGACGTGCTGAAAAGTGCGGGAGATCCCGCGTCCCGCAATATCTCGTGCCAGTAAATGCTGTATCTCTTGTCCTCTAAACCGCACCGTGCCACTGGTCGTGGGCAAGACGTTCGTAATTAAATTAAAGGTCGTCGATTTACCTGCGCCGTTAGGGCCGATCAAGCCGACGATTTGCCCCGCTTTAATGTCAAAGCTAATGTCATTCACAGCCACCAAGCCGCCAAACTCTTTTCGGATGGAAGATACTTCTAAGATCAAATCATCAGTTCGATGCTTACTTTTCTCTGGTAGCGATGCTGATTGCGCGGAGCCCTCTGTTGGAAAAACCCGTTTTGAACGCGGCAAGAAGCGCTCCACCAATTGCCACAAACCATCGGGTAGGAATTTGAGCATCACAACTAAAACGACGCCAAAAACAATCACTTCATAGCTACCACTTGTACCAATTAACTTGGGAAGCAATACTTGTAGTTGATCGTCTAACACCTTGGTGATGCCAGCACCCACGATAGCGCCGCCGATATAGCCCACGCCACCCACCACCGTCATAAATAAATACTCAATACCCATCTTCAAACCAAAGGCGGATGGATTCACGCTGTGCTGATAGTGCGCAAGCAACCAACCCGAAACCGAGGCCAATTCAGCCGCAATGACAAAGGCAATCAACTTGTAGCGAAAGCTGCTAATGCCCATAGCCTCCGCCATTTGCGTGCCATTTTTAATGGCTCGCATTGCGCGTCCTGTCCGTGAATTAAGCAAACGAGTCAAAGCCAAGGCACTCAATAAAACAATGGCCCAAGTAAAGACGAAAAATCCTCGGCCTGCCCCAACATTCCAAGAAAATAGTTGCAAACCTGGTACCGCTAGCAGTCCGTCATACTTACCCAGCGTCTCTAAATTTCCCATCAAAAAATAAAGCGCTAAACCCCAAGCAATGGTTGCTAATGGCAAATAGTGTCCCGACATGCGAAGCGTAATAAAAGCCAAAATGACCGCGCTAACCGTCGTAATAGATAAACCTAACAACAAGCCCATCCAAGGGGACAGACCTGTATTCAAGGTCAGCCATGCCGAGGCGTAGGCACCAATGCCCACAAAAGCAGCTTGGCCAAACGACGTGAGTCCCATCACGCCCGTTAGCAGTACCAAACCCATGCAAGGCAAGGCATACAGGCCAATCGTAATGAATTGACTAATCCAAAAGTCCGGAACAGGCAGCACGGCCAACAACAGCACAATCAAAGGCATAGCTAGAGCGAAGCCAAACTTTTTCATGTCAATGCTCCTCACCCGAATGCGGTGACCGCAAGGAACGATAGAGCAGCACTGGCAGCACAATCGTAAAGACGATGACCTCTTTAAAGCTGCTTGCCCAAAACGAACCAAACGACTCTGTCACGCCCACAAACAATGCGCCAGCAAGTGCACCAGAATAGCTGGACAAGCCCCCGATGACGGCGGCCACAAAGCCTTTCAGGCCAATTAAAAAGCCTGAGTCATAAAACATAGTGGTCGTCGGACCTATGAGCAAACCCGACAAAACGCCAATCAAAGCCGCCATGGCAAAACAAAGCTGTCCCGCTGATTGCGATGAAATTCCCATGAGGCGAGCGCCCAAACGATTCACCGCCGTTGCACGTAGCGCTTTGCCATAAAGACTGCGCTCAAAGAAGAGCCCAAGCAAAACAATCAGCGCCGTAGAGACGGCACCAATAATGATGGTTTGCCCACTCAAAGTAACGGCGCCTAGATTCAAACGTAGATCCCAGAACGAAGGATTACGAAAACCTTCTGCCCCAAAAAATAACAGTCCCAAACCCGTCATGGCGAAATGCACACCGACTGACACAATCAATAAAACCAAAGAGCTCGCATCCGCCAACGACTGATAAGCCACGCGGTAAACCAAAGGGCCATAAGCCGTCACAACAGCCACGGCCAAAAGTGCCTGCAATGCTAGCGGTAACTGCATGGGTGCAGCAAACATCGTCACAAGCGCAATGCCAATGGGCATCCATAAAGTCCGCAATCCCGCCTTCAATACTGAAAGCACATCATGCTGATGCCGCCACGCCGCCGCCATATCCATCAGAGCCGCTACGCCCGCCAAAATCATGAGCAACCAGACCGTTCCTGGTACTTTGCCTGTTTGCAAAATGGCAAGCGTCAACGCGCCGTAGGCAACAAACTCGCCTTGCGGTATAAAAATAACGCGCGTCACGGTAAAGACCAAGACGATGGCTATGCCTAAGAGGGCATAGACAGCGCCATTGGTCACACCGTCCAGCAGCAAAATGTTGGCGATTGAAAAATCCATGTGCAGGCTTCAGCTAGGTTTATTCGACTTTGAACTCACCATTGACGACTTTTAGCATCACGCCTGTTTCATTGGTGTAACCCCAGTGGTCAGCCTTCGTCCAGTTCATCACACCGTGCGCCAAAATGGTACGTCCCATGCCTTCCATTGCATCCTTCAGGGCTGCACGAAATTCTTTGGTTCCAGGTTTTGCTTTTTTCAGTGCGACGGGCAAAATCTTCTCTAGCACCAATTGCGAGTCATAAGCATGACCTGCAAACTGATTCCGATTACCTGCGCCGTAAGCAGCTTCATATTTTTTAACAAAATCAATCGCTACCTTCTTAGAAGGATGGCTGTCAGGCAACTGCTCGGCTATGACAGCAGGACCCGAGGAAACAAAAGTTCCTTCCACAGATTTGCCGCCCACGCGCATCAAATCTTTGGTGGCTGCGGCGTGCGTTTGATAAATTTTCCCTTTGAAATTACGATCCACAATACCCATTTCTGGCATCGCCGCGCCACTACCAGACGCCACCACGAGCATCGCATCAGGATTAGCCGCGACAAGCTTGAGGGCTTGCGGCGTTACGCTGGTATCTGAACGTGCAAAGCGCTCCACGGCAATGACTTTAATGCCTGCTTTTTCTGCAATAGGCGTAAATTCTTTTAACCAACCTTCGCCATAAGCATCGCTGTAACCTAAGAATCCAACGGTTTTAACGTTATGTGCCACCATGTGCTGCACCATGGCATGGGCCATCACGCCATTGGACTGCGGCAAGCGAAACACCCAGCCATCTTTGCCAGGCGGCAAACCCACAGGAGACATCGCTAACTGAACGGTGCCAGCTTCGGTCGCAATGTCCGACATGGCTGCGGCAACAGGCGTAATGCAAGAGCCCATGATCATGTCTACATGATCTTCGGAGATAAACCGCCGCGCGTTTTGTGCGCCTTTGCCAGGATCGCTGGCATCATCCAAAAGAATCAGATTGATTTTTTCACCTGCAATCGTTTTCGGGAAAAGTTTATAGTAATTTTGCATCGGAATGCCAAGGCCAGAGCCGGGTCCCGTCAACGCCAAACTAATGCCAATGTTCACGTCGGCCATAGCGGCAGAGCAAGACAGTACAGCTGCGACAGCAACCACTTTGCGAATAAATTTCATAAAAATCTCCTAGGTTTGTTGTAAAAAGTGAAGGGGGAATCGGATTACAGCGGCTTGATGATCTCTAGCGCCGTGTCATTATGTAATGCCTCAACTAAAGCCGCTCTATGGGTTAACACTGATCTTTGATTGATCGACCCCTTATCGGTGATCTCACCCTTATCAATCGATGGCAACTCTTCAAGCACAAGCATCCGAGCTACACGACTGGCACTGCCCGTCGAAGTTTTAGCCAGCTCGTTCATCATGTTTTGAAAGTGAGCCTGTAACGTTGCCTTATCAAGCGCTCTTGCCGCAGGCAATGGAAAAATCATTGCGCCCACTTCTTTCATGTTGAGACCTGTAATCACCGCGTCTTGCACATAGGGCGCGCCCGCCGCAATGATCTTGGCGCGCATGGGACCTACGCTGACAAACGTACCTGTCGCCAGCTTGAAATCTTCCGCAATTCGACCATCGAATTTGAGGCCTTGATGGATGTCCGTATCGTTAATCCACTTCACTGCATCACCCGTGCAAAAGTAACCTTCGTCATCAAATGACTCTTTCGTGGCCTCGAGATTTTTCCAGTAACCTGGCGTAATGTTGTCACCCTTATAGCGAACCTCCACCTTGCCATTGTTTGGCACAAGTTTAAGAGTGAGACCTGCTGTAGGCAGACCCAAATAGCCAGCCTTCACGTCCTTGTTTGTAACAAACAGCGCAAAGGGCGAAGACTCCGTCATACCCAGCCCTGTGGTCATCACAATGCGCTCGCCAATCTCGCGCTCTTGGCTTTCAAACAGGCTATCCCAAATCGGCTGCGCCAAAGCTGCACCTGCATAGAAAAACATCTGCACACGGCTGAGTAATGTCTTGCGCAGCAGATCATCTTTTTTCATCGCGTCGGCAATGTATTCAAAGCCCGTGGGCACATTCAAATAAATCGTTGGAGAAATTTCGCGCAAATTGCGCAGCGTCTCACCAATCAAGGCGGGCGTGGGTTTGCCCTCGTCAATATAGAGCGTGCCACCGTTGTACATGAGAAGACCAAAGTTGTGATTGCCCGCAAAGGTGTGATTCCACGGCAGCCAATCCACCAGCGTGTGCCACCCTTCAGCAAGCGCTGGCATGGAAGTTCGCATTTGCTCTTGGTTGGCGCACCACATGCGCTGCGTGTTAATCACCGCTTTAGGCAATTTAGTCGAGCCACTGGTAAATAAAAACTTCACGATGGTGTCGCCGTTTGTCGCCTGCATCGCCGCCTCCACCGCATCGGTAGCAGGCGTTGCGAGTAGCTCGGCAAAACCATCGTCGGCGTAAATGACTTTCACATCCTTGCCAACCACCGTATCAACCGCACGTCCATAGCGCTCTTTGTTGGCGGCAAACACAAGACCTGGCGTGAGAGTTTGCAGCACATGACGCAACTTTTCAAAATCTTGGCTAATCACGCTATACGCGCTGGAGACCGAGCAATACGGTACGCCTGCGTAGATGCAACCGAGGATAAGCTGCGCGTGCTCAAGGTCGTTATCCGACAAAATTGCCACAGGATGATCGGCTGACAAGCCAAGCTGGATAAGGCCTTGCGCAATGCTGCGTGCGCCAGCTAGCGCATCACCCCAAAGCAAATGTCGCCACTCGCCCTTGGTTCCATCCGCATTTTTGACGCGCTGCGCCATGAAGGTTTTTGTCGGATGCGCTTTTGCAAAATGCACAAAGCGATCCGTGATGCGCTCGGCATAGTTACCTAGCGGCACAGAACGCAGATATTGCACGCCGCCCTCGCCAGCCGTGACTTCACCGCTAGTTACGCCAAATTTAAATTCACGGTACTTAGACATATTCAAGCTTTCACTTTGTCTTTGCCATGCTCTAAAAACGCTTTGATGCGCGCTTTGGCCTCGGGTGCAGACTGCGCGACCGATGCCAGCAAGGCCTCGGTAAAGAAGCCGTGATCCGCTGGCTGCTCGGCTATGCGCGGCAAGCCGTGCATCAAGGCGTAATTGGTCATGGGTTCGTTTTGAGCAATGCGCTTGGCCAACTCAATCGCTTTGTTGAGTGCGCCTTTTTTGTCAGCGCCTGCGGATTCAAAATACTGTGCAAAGCCAAGCTGGGCGCACTCTGCGCCCTTATAGACACGACCTGTGAGCATCATGTCCATCATGCGGTGCGCGCCAATCAGCTTAGGCACGCGCACCGAGCCGCCACCGCCGACAAAAATGCCGCGCGAGCCTTCGGGCAGGGCATAAAACGTCGTCTCGTCCATCACGCGGATGTGGCACGAAGTTGCGAGTTCCAGTCCGCCGCCCACCACCGCGCCATGCAGCGCGGCAATCACGGGGATACGGCCAAACTCGATATTGGTCAAGATGCGATGCCACGACCGCGAATGATGCACACCTTGCACCGCATCGCGCTCTTTAATCTCAGACAAATCAAGCCCCGCACAAAAATGATCACCTTCGCCGTCAATCACGGCGGCCTTCACGCTGCTTGGCAAATTTTCAAACGCATGCTCGAGCGCCGCCATGAGCCCATCGGATAGTGCATTGCGCTTTTTTCCGCGCATGAGGCGCACGATGGCGATGTCATCTTGAATATCAACAGAGATTTCGGAAAGCGATGGAACAACTGAACTCATGAGGGACTCATTTCAAAAATAAAACATTTGATTAGTTACTTTAATCAAATATCATCGCCTTTAACCTAGTATTTACCCTATAAACACATGCATTTAAATTCATAATAATTAGTAAAACTAATCAAATTAGGAAAATAACCATGAGTCTCAACCGCATTATTGGCTATCAGCTGGTGCAAGCAGGCATCGTGACAGGTGCTAACTTTATGCACGGGGTGGGCAAGCCCTACAAGCTGCGCCCTGTCGAGTTCACCATCTTGCAGCTCATCCGCGAGACACCGCACATTAGCCCGACAACGCTAGCCAAGACATTGGCAATGACAACGCCCAGCATGACGGCGTGGTTAGATAAACTGTCCAAGAGAAAACTGCTCATGCGCGAAAAAAGTGTCAGTGATGGGCGTGGTCAAAAACTGGCGCTCACCGCTTCGGGCAGCGCTTTGGTAGAAAAAGCACTCGCAGATTTACTTGAATCGGAAGCCATGCTACTGGCGCATCTCAGCCTAGGCGAGCGTGAAATGTTGCTGGAGATTTTGCAAAAAATAACGGCTGAAAAAACTTAAATCTGCAAAATTAAGCCTGCCAAACCCCATAGCCCGCTTCGCGAAGCGAAATCCCCAAATCCACCTCAATGTATTGAGCGTCCTCGTAATCCATTGGGTTGTAGTGCTCATAGAGCTTGGGTAGCAAATGCAAGCCAAACTCCTGCGCATACTTGTTTGCCTGAATGCCCGCTTTGTGCTTATCAAAACGCACATCAGGGTCTAAGCCCGTCATCCCTACGTAAACACAAGGCTTGCCAAAAACGTAGTCGGGGTTCGAGCGCCTAAAGCGCGGTTTGTCGAGCACATCTTTCGACAGTTCAATCACATAGACGTGGTAGTGAGGCTTCTTTGCCATGCCTTATGAACAGGGGCTTAGCTAGCCACCAGCACCTTATTCGGATTCATGATGCCTTGCGGATCGAGCGCCTGCTTCACCGCCCGCATCATGCTCATCTCCACGCTAGATTTATAACGCGCAGCTTCATCGCGGCGCAGCGTGCCTAGGCCATGTTCGGCGGACACCGAACCGTTGAAACGCGCCACACTGTCGTGCACGATCAGATTGATGGCGTCTTGATTTTTGAGAAACTCATCATGATTAGACCCAAGAGGCGGCGACACGTTGTAGTGCAAATTGCCATCGCCCAAATGCCCAAACGTGACCATGCGCACATCGGGAAACGCGGCTGCCACCAGTGCATGTGTCTCGCGTACAAAGTTTGCCACTTGCGAAACAGGCACAGCAATATCGTGCTTGATGTTTTTTCCCTCAGCCGCTTGCGCTTCGGACACATCTTCGCGCAGCGCCCAGATGGCTTTGTACTGTGCCTCGGAGCTAGAGACCGCTGCATCAGAAATAAGCGATGCCTCAAAGGCCGCTTCCAGTATGGCTTGCAAGGTCGCCGTGCACGCCTCGTCGTTATTAAAGTCCACCACTTCGATCAGCACGTACCAAGGCGATACATCTGCCAGTGGTCTGCGGGAATTGGGAACATGCTTTAAAACGATGCTGTGCGCGACTTCAGAAATGAGTTCAAATGCCGTCAAAGCCGCACCCAGCTTGGCCTGCGCGAGACCCAATAATTGCAAAGCAACGTCTGGCGATTCAACCGCCATCCATGCCACTTGCCGACTCGCGGGCAACGGATAGAGCTTGAGCACCGCCGCCGTGATGATGCCCAGCGTGCCCTCCGCGCCAATAAACAAATCACGCAGGTCGTAACCTGTGTTGTCTTTGCGCAAGCCTCTGAGGCCATTCCATACCTCGCCTTGCGCCGTAACGACCTCAAGCCCCAGACACAACTCACGCGCGTTGCCATAGCGCAGCACATTCACGCCGCCTGCATTGGTCGATAAGTTACCGCCCACCGTACACGAGCCTTCCGAGGCCAAAGACAGCGGGAAGAGCCGTCCCGCTTGGCTTGCCACCTCTTGAATCGTTTCTAAAACGCAACCCGCCTCAACCGTGAGCGTGTTGTTGATCGGATCGATTGCTCGTACACGGTTCATTTTTTTGAGCGCAATCACAACAGCTGGACGCACTGCGGTCTCCACTGGCTCAGGCGTCCCGCCACCCGACAATCCCGTGTTCCCGCCTTGCGGCACAACGACCACGTCGTTCACCGCGCACCAGCGCACCACGTTGGCAACCTCATTCGCATTACTAGGCTCAACCACCGCCAAAGCCACGCCCTGCTTGCGTTTGCGCCAATCGAGCAAATACGCTTGCTTATCGACAGCCTCGGTAAACAAGCGCCCCGTGTAAACGGATTTCAGTGATTGCAAAAGTGACTCAGACATCAGCAGGCTCAATTCTTATTTTTCAAATCTTGTAAAGGTTTTTCGATTGTCCAAGCAGGCGCGTCAACCCAAGCAGCGCATCAATGCTGGGGGTGTGCATCTCTAAGCGTTCGCCAATTTCACGCACCGCACCCACAATGGCATCGAGTTCAATCGCTCGCCCGGCTTCCACGTCTTGCAGCATTGACGTTTTGAATGCGCCCAGCTTTGCCGTCACCGCGTGGCGATCTTCAGGCGACTCGTCAATCTTGCAACCAATGCGAGCGCCAATCGCTTGCGCTTCCAGCATCACGCTGGAGCAAAAGTTGCGCACCAGTTTGTCGCCCAGCACGCGGTCAATCGTCGCGCCCGTGATGGCCGACACAGGGTTCATGGTCATATTGCCCCACAGCTTGTACCAAATGTCGTAGCGGATATTTTTGCTATGAATTGCCTCGAAACCCGCATGGGATAAGGCTTCTACAAGTCGCGAGGCTCGCGCAGATTCGCCACCAGCGGGTTCACCCACGATCAATTTTTGACCGCCGTGGTGCACAGCCAAACCTGGCGACTCCACTGACGTGCTGGCATGCACCACACAGCCAATCACCTGCCCCTCTGGTAAGGCACGCTGGATATGGCCTGCAGGGTCGATGCTCTGTAGCGGCTTATTCCATGCAGCTTGCAGGCCATCTGCCTGTACGTTTTTCATAAACCACCACGGCACGCCATTCATGGCGGGGAGAATCAGCGTGTGCTTACCAATCAGCGGCGCTAGCGCTGGCGCAACCTGCCCGAGTGACTGCGACTTCACGGCGATGATGATTAAATCTTGCTCTCTAAGCTCAGAAGCATCGCTGGAAGCCATATGGAGCGCGGCTTGCACGAGACCCGAATTTGTGCTGAGACGCCAGCCATACTGCTGCAAAGCAGCGAGCGTGTCGCCACGCGCCAAGGCAGAGACTTCGTGCGAGCCTGTCGCAGCAAGCTTGGTGCCGATAAAACCGCCAATGGCGCCTGCGCCAACAATGCAAATTTTCATATTTCCGTTCTCATTCTTATTTAATCGGCGGTTTAGGCAACACTGCCTCGCCCGTCTGCATCACGTAGGTGTAGCGCAGCACGTACGAACCATCCGCTTGTTTAGAGAAATGCCCCGTCGTTGCACGTGTCACGCCAAACTGCACATCGGTCTCTAGGTGCTCGTCGTCGTCCGCATAGACCTGCGAAATCAAGGTCTTAAAACCTACTTTGAAGATCAGCGCGTGCAAATGCGCAGGGCGATACGGGTGGCGGTTTTGTGCTTTCAGCAAACGCCCGACCACGCCGTCCGTAGGAATCGGGTAGCCCGTGGGCTTGACGCTGGTAAACCAAAATTTGCCATCCGCATCGCTCATAAATTTGCCACGCAAATTCATGTCGGCTTGGGCTTCGTCTTGCTGCTCATACAGCCCCACAGGCGAAGCGTGCCAGATATCGACTTCGGCGTTCGGGATAGGTTTTCCGCTGCTATCCACCACCAAGCCCTCGACCCGCAAAGCCTCACCAGGCGTAGCACTACGCAAGATCGATCCACCATTTTTTGTACGCGGTGAGTGCATGCGCCAAAAAGGGCCGAGTAGATTTTGCGTGGTTTGAATAGACCCATCGTCATCTACCACACCGCCGTTATTGAGCAAGCAAACTAACTGCGAAACGCCCAGCGAGCCCGCCATCAATACGGCTTCGTTGTGCGAGTCGTTGCTACGTTGCCCGATCTCGTTGATGAGCGCGGCAGCTTGCCTGAATTCAGCTTCAGTCAGCCGCGCCTCAGTCACAAAACCGTGCAAGTGCTTAACCAAGGACAGCATGATCTCGCGTAGGCGCGGATCGTTCGTTTGTTGCATGACCGCCTGCACGGCAAGGGTCACGTCTTGGGGGGATTGAATTTGCATGAGCCCAATTTTGCACGACAGTCGCATCACCTAGGGTTTATCCGTAGAAGATAATTGAGCGGCCATGATTAATATCGATATATCAAATTATTTCGATATTTTATAAATTAACGATTTTTAATCATGAGCGACAAATCAGACAACCAGATCTCCAGTACCTACTCGGATGCCGTGTTTGAGCATCTGCGCTCGGACATCGTGGGCGGTGTGTATGCGCCCAATACCAAGTTGGCGATGAAGGCACTCTCGGAGCGCTTTGCCGTGGGTAGCAGCCCTATCCGCGAAGCTTTGCACCGCTTGGCAGGCGAAGGTTTGGTGGACTTTGTCGGACAACGTGGTTTTCGCGTACCGCCTCTCAGTCTGGCCGATTTAAATGATCTCACTGATCTACGCTTGCTGCTAGAGGCGGCGGCTGTTAAACAAGCACTGACACATGGCGATGATGTTTGGGAGGCAGGGTTGGTTGCTGCTTTTCATCAATTGGCTTTATTTCTTAAAAAGCAAGATACGTCATACAACACACCCGCGTATGAACGCATACACCGCCAATTTCATGTCGCCATGTATTCAGGTGTTGTTGCGCCGCGCTTACAAGCCTTGCACAGCCATTTGTATGACCAAGCGCATCGCTACAGGCAAGCCTTCACCCACGATGAAGTGCCACCCGCGAAGGTGCTAGCTGAGCATAAGAAGCTACTCACGGTTTTTTTATCGCGCGACGTGGATGCAGCCACAGCGCAAATGTGTAAACACCTAGAGCTAACGCGCACTGCCGCTAAACAACACCTCAAAAAATTATGACTACGAACACCCACTTAAATGCCACGCACGACCCCGCACTCAAAAGCTGGGTGCTCTCCGCCAACATAGCGGGCTGTGACTTCCCGATTCAAAATCTACCTCATAGTGTTTTTAAACGCGCAGGGACTAACGAATCTTTTCGTGGTGGCGTTGCTATTGGCGACCAGATTTTGGATATGCAAGCCGTAGCAGCGCTAGGCGTATTTGCAACCGACCTGGGCGCCATTGCAATTGACGCAGGCAAACCCAAGCTCAACGATTTAATGGCACACAGCCGCTTTGACCGCTCCGCCCTTAGAGCAGCTTTATCTGAATGCCTGAGTAGCGGTAGCCCGCATGCAGCGGCGCTTGCGGACTGCCTCGTACCGCAAAGCCAAGCAGAATATGGCTTGGCGACACAGGTAGGTGACTACACCGACTTCTTTACTTCCTACAACCACATGATCAATTGCGGCAGAATTTTTAATCCACAAAACCCTGAAGTGCCCAGCTTCAAACACCTCCCCATCGCCTATCACGGCCGTGCGTCGTCGGTGTCGATTAGCGGGACTAACGTCAAACGTCCATGGGGGCAAATTAATCCACCCGTCGCAGCGGGTGCTGTACAAGCCCCCATCCATGCGACCTGCCAGGCACTCGACTACGAAATGGAGTTGGGTATTTGGATTGCTGGCAGCAATGCACTCGGGCGCACGATTGAAGTGGACGCGGCCGAGGATCACATCTTTGGCATGTGCTTGCTCAACGACTGGTCGGCACGCGACATACAAGGCTGGGAATCGACGCCGCTAGGACCCTTTCTTGGTAAGAATTTTTGCACCAGCGTCTCACCTTGGATCGTCACGTGGGAAGCGCTTTCGCCTTACCGCACCAACCTTCCGCGTGCAGCCACTGATCCCAAGACGCTGCCCTATTTGTTGCCCAAAGATACCAAGCCCGCTATTGATATCTGCTGCGAAGTGTGGCTAAAGACGCCAACGTATCCTGCACAGGTTCAAATATCCAGCACCAGCTACAAGCATAGTTACTGGACACCCGCGCAAATGATTGCGCACCACACATCAGGCGGTTGCAACTTGCAAAGCGGTGACTTGTTTGGCACAGGCACTATTTCTGGCCTCGCTGGCAACACAGTACTTGCCGAAGAGGGTTGCTTGGTCGAGCTATCGAGTGGCGGCAAAGTCGATGTGACGTTATCCAGCGGCGAAGCACGGCGCTTTTTGCTAGATGGCGACACACTCACGCTCAAAGGTAGTTGTACTGCTGCAGGCCACGCCCGTATTGGCTTTGGCGAGGTGTCTGGCAAAGTCTTGCCAGCCGACAGTCGCTCTTCCGTCTGAATCATCCATTTTTAAAGGAGTATTTAATGAAACGTCGCTCACTAATTCAATCCCTCGCAGGCCTTACCAGTATTGGCTTAGCGGGCACATCACTCATTGCCCGTGCACAAGAAAAAATAAAAATTGCTTTTGGCTACTCGGCCGTGAGTGACTTTGCCTCTGTCTTTATTGCCAAAGAAGAAGGTTATTTTGACAAACATGGACTGGATGTTGATCTCAAATTTATCCCCCTCAATTCCAACATTCCAGCCGCGATTGAGTCTGATTCATTGCAACTGGGCGGCCCCACACCGACCATTTTTTTGCAAAGTGTCGATGGAGGTCTCAACCACATGGTCGTAGGTGGTGGTGGCGTACTCTCTAAAACCTATACCGAACTGGCCGTGGTAGCGCGAGCAGGCTCTGGCATTCGCAAGCCACAAGACTTTGTAGGGAAAAAAGTAGGGGTGCCTGGCCTAAACGCCTTGCTACACGTGACTTTTCGTCTATGGCTTAAAACCAATGGCGTCGATTACAAAAAAGTCATTTTTATTGAAGCCCCATTTCCACAACACGCTGATTTGATTCGTGGTGGCTCGCTAGATGCTGTGGTCACGGCTGGCCCATTCATGGCGCGTATCCTCGATAGCAGCACGGGATACGTAGCAGCCTACTACACCACGTTCTTGCCTGACGGTCAGCCTACCATCTTGTATGCAGGCAAGCGTGACTGGGTGATCAAAAATGCAAGCGCTGTCAAGGAGTTTCAAAAAGCGGTGATGGAAGGCGCAGCCTTTGTTCTTAATAGAAGCCCGAAGAATGACGCCGTGGTTCGAGCTGCGATGAGCAAATATCTTCGCTTACCCCCGCCTGCGGTTGAGAAGATGCAAATCTCACCTCCAGGCCCCGTGGTGACTGAAAGACAATTGCAATGGTGGCTAGCTTTGATGAAAGAGCAAGACATGCTCAAGACCATCATTAATCCTGCTGGTTTGATTGTGAAATAGTGATGAGTGAATCTACAACTGCACTGCGATTTGATGAAGTCTCCATCAGATATGGCGATCGTGAAATCGTCTCACCAACGTCGCTGTCCATCGCTAAGGGCGAATTCGTCTGCATTATTGGGCCTTCGGGCTGCGGCAAGACGACGCTCCTCCGCGCGGCAGCGGGCTTCGTGCAACCCATGTCTGGTATGGTCTGGCGAGGTGATGTCAAAATTAAGAAGCCTTGCCGCGAAGCCGCATTTGTGTTTCAAGATTATGGTCGTGCACTCTTGCCTTGGCGCACAGTCGGTGGCAATGTGGCGCTGGCTCTAGAGGCGGCAAAAATACCAAAAGCGAAACGCAACAAGCGCATTGCAGAAGTTTTAGCGACGGTGGGTTTGACGCAGCATGCAGATAAATTTCCTGTGCAGTTATCGGGCGGTATGCAGCAGCGTGTACAAATTGCACGTTGCTTAGCACAGTCCCCCGATGTGCTTTTGATGGATGAACCATTTGGCGCGTTAGACGCCATGACACGCGAAAGCCTGCAAGATGAGCTGGCGCGTTTAGTAGCCAAAACAGGACTGACCGTTTTGTTTGTTACGCACGATTTAGAAGAAGCGATCTACCTTGGCGACCGCGTGATTGCCTTGCAGACCAATCCTGGTAAAGGCTTGGACAAAGACTGGCAAAGCGTGGCGCAAATCATGGATGTGAAATTGCCGCGCGCGCGCAACCAATTGACCACGCGTGAAGACCCCGAGTTTCTGCGTCTGCGCCGCGAGCTGTATCAGTTCTTAGGGCATTGATATGAAGGCGGCATTTAAACGCTCATTCCGTACTTGGCTCATCCCTGTTCTGCTGTTTGCTATGCTGGAGTGGTATACGCGAACCATTGGCGCAAGCAGTGATGCGCTGGCTTCGCCTAGCAACGCAGCGCTTGCGTGGTGGCGTGCCGTTATGGATGGATCACTCTTGTCCTCAACTGCTTTTACATTGGGCACAGCCGCGTTCGGCCTCAGTTTGGCGCTGCTACTCGGACTCGTGTTTGGTTTGCTGCTCGGGCTCTCGCACCGCGCCAGCGGTTTCGGATTTTTGACTATTGAAGTACTGCGCCCCATTCCATCGGTAGCGCTTATTCCCATTGCGATGCTGATCTTTGGTTTTGGTGTTCGCTTTGAAGCCAGTGTGGTTGCTTTTGCGTGCACCTGGCCTCTACTGGTGCAAACGCAAGCTGCCGTGCGGCAAATTGATCCACAACTCTTAGAGCTTGCCGCCAATTTAGAAATGGGGATGTGGGCGCGTATCAAAAACATTTTGTTACCCGCACTTGTGCCACGTTTTTTTGTTGCGCTGCGTCTTGCGATTGCGATTGCATTAGTCGTAGCGGTGACAGTGGAGATTGCCGCTAACCCTTATGGCATGGGCTATGCGCTGATGCTGTCGCAGCAAAGCTTGGCGCCAGACGCCATGCTGGCGTGGCTATTGTGGATTGGTGTGGTGGGTTTTGTGCTGAATAGCTTGACGCTCAAACTGCAAGGCTTAATCAACAGGCGCATGGGAGCGATAGCATGAAGCGCAAAGGCTTGATTGATTGGCTGGGCTCTGTCCTCATGCTCGCGGCACTGGGACTGCTTTGGTGGGAAGCTTCGCAAGGCGGCTGGGTATCCAAAGTATTTTTGCCAACCCCAGAAGCCACATGGCAAAGTTTGATGGAAGGCTTTACCAGCGGTGATTTACTCGCTCAAACCGAGGTCACACTGGCGCGCATGCTCTTGGGCTGGGTACTCGCGTCCATCCTTGGCATCACGCTTGGCATGATGATTGGCTCATCGGAATTACTCCGCAGCTATTTGCAGCCCACGTTTGAATTCATCCGTCCGCTGCCTGCTTCAGCGGTGATGCCGCTGGGCATTGCGGTGTTTGGACTCAACCCGGGCATGGTGCTGTTTGTGGTTGCCTTTGGTGCGATGTGGCCCGTGCTCTTGGCCACGCTTTACGGCTTCAACAACATCCATCCTCGCCTGCGCGAGGTCTCGCACGCACTGCAACTCTCACCCACTAGCTTCGCTTTCAAAATGGGGTTGCCCAACGCCATGCCCGATATCTTGGCAGGGATGCGGCTGTCGCTCACCGTATCGCTGATCGTCTCGGTGGTGGGTGAAATGATTGCCAGCCAATCAGGCCTTGGGCAAGCCGTACTCCTTGCTGCGCGAGCCTTTAGAGCCAGCGAGCTATTTGCTGGCGTGATTTTACTCAGCAGCATCGGCATCGTCAGTAATGCCGCGCTATCGCTCATTGAACGCCGCGTACTGCGCTGGCAAAACCGTTAATCCACTTATCTTTGTTTGTCATTTTTAGGAGTCCACTATGAAACGCCGCTTTGTCGATCTCTCCATCTTTCTAGAAAACGATGTTGCCTCTGACCCTCCTGGCCTAGAGCCCAAGATCGAATACTTCACGCACGAAAATTCGTTCGAACAAATCGCGCCTTTCTTTCCAGGCCTTGAACAAAAAGATTTGCCTGATGGTGAAGGCTGGGCGGTAGAGAAGGTTTCTCTATCCACACATAACGGCACGCACTTAGACGCGCCCTATCACTTTCACAGCACGATGGACGCGGCGCTGGGCGATAAGAAAGAATCAGTGGCGATTCACGATGTGCCGCTTGACTGGTGCTTTCAACCTGGTGTGAAGCTAGACTTTCGCCACTTCGCAGATGGCTATGTGGTGCAAGCTGCCGACGTAGAAGCCGAGCTCAAACGCATTGGACACACGCTCTCGCCGCTAGAAATTGTGATGGTCAATACACGTGCAGGTTCGCGCTATGGCGAGAAAGATTACGTCAGCTCTGGCTGTGGCATGGGCTACGAAGCGACCATGTATTTATTAGAACGCGGCGTTCGCCTGACGGGCACAGACGCTTGGAGCTGGGACGCGCCCTTTGTGCACACGGCTAAAAAATACCAAGAGACCAAGGACGCAAGCCTAATTTGGGAAGGCCATAAAGCAGGCCGCGATATTGGCTATTGCCACATCGAAAAACTGCATAACTTAGAAGCCATCCCCGCTACAGGCTATACGGTGAGCTGCTTCCCACACAAAATACGCGGCGCGTCCGCTGGCTGGACACGCGCCGTCGCAATTTTTGAAGACGCTTAAATCAGCACTTAAACGAGCGTCAACGTCACGTCAATATTGCCGCGTGTCGCGTTGGAGTACGGGCACACGATGTGTGCCTTGTCGATGATGCCTTGTGCCACGGCGCGGTCCATGCCCGGCAAGCTGATGTTGAGTGCAACTTCGATACCAAAGCCGTTCGGGATTTGACCAATGCCCACTGCGCCGTCAATTTTTGCATCCGCTGGCAATGCCACTTTGGCTTGACCTGCGACAAACTTCATCGCGCCCATAAAGCACGCGCTATAGCCCGCTGCGAAGAGTTGTTCGGGGTTGGTGACGGCACCTTGTGCATCGCCCGCGCCGCCCATTTCTTTTGGTACGCCGAGCTTGACGTTCAAAGCGCCGTTGCTGGATGTGGCATGACCGTCGCGGCCACCAGTGGCTGTGGCGTGGGCGGTATAGACTACTTTTTCGATTGACATGATGTTCCCTTTCAAGGAGTGGTTAAAGAACTAAACGTGCGCGGCAACCAAGTTGCTACGCAAAACTTTTAATTGAGCAGCCATCTGCCGCA
Source organism: Comamonadaceae bacterium (assembly GCA_947450645.1). Taxonomy (GTDB): domain Bacteria; phylum Pseudomonadota; class Gammaproteobacteria; order Burkholderiales; family Burkholderiaceae_C; genus JASGCK01. Next base: position 131,732 of record CANFWH010000003.1, read on the forward strand.
CGGCAGGCAGCTCGCAGCCCGAGGCTTCTAAGACGCAGGCGGGAATGCTTTGACTTTTAGCTTGCAGCTTGCGCCCCGCGCTGGTGAGGCTCACGATGACTTGGCGCTCATCCTCTTTGCTGCGGGTACGTTCTACAAATCCGAGCACTTCCAATTTTTTAAGCAATGGCGTCAGCGTGCCGCTATCCAAATACAACGCCGCGCCAATGTCGCTGACGCGCTGAGCGTCACGCTCCCAGAGCACGAGCATCACCAGATATTGCGGATACGTCAGCTTGAGTGTTTTAAGCAGCGGCTTGTACACCTTGGTCATCGCCAGCGATGCCGAATACAGCGCGAAGCACAAATGCTGATCGAGCGGGATGAACGCGGGAAGCGTTGAAGAGATTGTTTTTTTATTGCTCACAATTGTATTGTACGCAATTTAATATAAAAAGAAAACATCCATCAAGCCATTAAGATAACCTGCGCAATGACTCTACTCAACACACAAGGAAATTAAAAATGGCAACAGGCACCGTGAAATGGTTTAACGACTCCAAAGGATTTGGTTTCATCACGCCCGACGATGGCGGCGAGGATCTTTTCGCGCACTTCTCGGCGATCAATGTGAATGGCTTTAAGACCCTCAAAGAAGGTCAAAAAGTTCAGTTTGAAATAACTCAAGGCCCTAAGGGTAAACAGGCCTCCAATATCCAAGCGGCTAGCGATTAAGCTGGCTTTGGCGGCCTGTGCAGTGCACAAAGCTTGTTGCCATCAGGGTCGCGTAAATACGCAAGGTAGATTGGGACAGCACCCTCGCGAAACCCGGGAGGGTCTTCGCAGGTGACGCCGCCGTTGGCGATGCCTGCCGCATGGAATGCATCGCCTTGCTCGGGCGAACTCACAGCAAAGCCAATCGTGCCGCCATTGCCGTAGGTGGCTGGCTCACCATTAATCGGTGTTGTGATGCCAAACGTGCCCGTTGGGCTGCGATAAAAATAGCGGTTCTTGTTGGCCATGCCAGGCGCAATGCCTAGCGTACCCAAGAGTGCATCGTAGAATTTTTTTGATACTTCTAGGTCACTGACCCCAACCATGACGTGACTAAACATTTTTCATCCCGCGCTTACCCAATTCAATTTTGGCAATTGCATTGCGGTGGACTTCATCTGGGCCATCGGCAAAGCGTAGCGTGCGCTGGTGCGCATAGGCTTCGGCCAGCCAAAAATCTTGCGTTAAGCCAGCGCCACCATGAGCCTGAATCGCCCAGTCGATGATTTTGGTGGACACGTTAGGCGCAACCACTTTAATCATGGCGATTTCGGTTTGAGCAGCTTTATTACCTGCCAAGTCCATCATGCGCGACGCGTTCAATGTGAGCAAACGCGCCTGGTCAATCATGCAGCGAGACTCGCCAATGCGCTCGCGCCACACGCCTTGCTCGGATAGTTTTTTGCCGAATGCGGTGCGGGCAAGCAAGCGATCGCACATCATCTCTAGCGCACGTTCTGCCGCGCCAACGGAGCGCATGCAGTGATGGATACGTCCAGGCCCTAAGCGGCCTTGAGCAATTTCAAAGCCACGTCCTTCGCCAAGCAAGATGTTGGCGGCAGGCACGCGAACGTTCTCTAGCAAAATTTCCATGTGGCCGTGCGGGGCATCGTCATAGCCAAAAATGGTTTGATGACGCAGCACCGTCACTCCCTTTGTGTCACGAGGGACCAAAATCATTGACTGTTGCGAGTGACGCGGCGCCTCGGGATCAGTCTTGCCCATCACAATAAATATTTTGCAATGCGGGCTACCAGCGCCCGAGCTAAACCATTTGCGTCCGTTGATGACGTACTCATCGCCTTCGCGTTTGATCGAGCATTGGATATTGGTGGCATCAGAAGATGCAACTGCTGGCTCGGTCATCAAAAACGCCGAGCGAATTTCACCCGCCAAGAGCGGCTCTAGCCACTGCTTTTTTTGCGCATCCGTGCCGTACTTAGAAATCGTTTCCATATTGCCCGTGTCAGGCGCGGAGCAATTAAAAATTTCGCCTGACCACACGACGCGACCCATGAGTTCGCACAGTGGCGCGTAATCTAAATTGCTAATGCCGCCATTGCCTTTGTAGGCGTGAGGCAAGAACATGTTCCAAAGCCCCGCTGCACGTGCCTTGGGCTTGAGCTCTTCAATCAGCGTAGGCGTTTGCCACGCATTTCCAGCAGCACGAAAGGCCGCCATTTCTGCTTGATAACGCCCTTCGTTCGGGTAGATGTGCTCATCGAAAAACGCTTGCATACGTGCGAGCAAATCTTGCGTCTTTGGCGAATAGTCCCAGTTCATAGCGATATGTCCTTTTTGGTTGAGCGGATAAGTTGAGCTTTCATTATCACCACGCAAAACTGGGGCGCAACCCGTGCACGGTCTCTAGCGCGACGCATCCATAAAAAGCTTCGCCATCGTTTGCCTTAACCAGATGCTGCCTGCATCTAAATGAAAGCGTTCGTGCCAATGTTGTTTGACTTTGTAGTGCGGTAGCAAGATGGGCAGCTCTAGCACTTGAACCTGCTCCTGCGCTGCCAATGTCATGCCGAGTAGCCTAGGCACGATGACCAAAAAATCCGTCTGCGCCACGATGCGCGCAACACCTAAAAAGCTCGACACTCGCAACACGACGCGGCGCTCTATTTTTTGTTTCGCGAGTATTTTGTCAACGATGGCGTGGCCTGTGCCAAAAGTAGTGACCAAGATGTGGCCTTCGTGAGAAAACAAACTTCGTGTCAGTTTGCCCTGCACACGCGGATGATCTTTCGCCACCAAACACACAAAGTTCTGCTCGAAGAGAGATTGCTGATAAAAGCCCGCTTCTAAATCTGGCAAAAAGCCAATCGCAAAATCGACATCGCCAGTCGCGAGTTGTTGCCGCATCTCGCTGGTAATTTTTGTCGCCTCAACCACCAGCCTAGGTGCGGTTTTTTGCAAATAGTTAATCAATGTCGGCAAGATGATGATCTCGCTGATATCGGTCATGGCAATGCGAAATTCGCGCACCGCCTCGCTTGGCATAAACGCCGCTGGCATGCCACGCGCGGTATCAATCCTAGCTAGCGCTTCTTGCAAATCGGGATAGATGCTTTGCGCTCTGGGCGTGGGTACCATGCCATCCGCCGTGCGCACAAACAAGCGGTCATCGAAATGCTGGCGCAGCTTATTGAGCGCAATGCTGGCGCTGGCTTGCTCCATGCCAAGCTGCATGGCGGCGCGGCTCACGCTTTGCGTTTTGTAGATTTGAACGAAGACTTCTAACCAATCCAGATTAAGTTTTGCCATACTGACTAGTATATAAAAATAATATAGTCATTATTGGATTACTAGCGTTGACGCAATAGTGCTACGCGGCGATAGTTGAAAGCAATCAAATTAAAGGAGACAGACATGCAGTTCTATAAAAATGGCTTTCGCGGTGGCAACCCTGACATCAAGGAAGCAGCGCCAAACCGTCGTAATCGCGGTATCAATGAGCCGCTGCCCGAAAAAGTTGATGTACTCATTTCTGGAACCGGGCCAGCTGGTTTATGCCTTGCAGCTCAGCTGTCACGGTTCCCAGAGATCGAGACGATGATTGTCGAGCGCATGCCCAGCAACATCATCAAAGGTAAGGCTGACGGCATCAACACACGCACGATGGAAATGTTTCAAGCTTTTGGGTTTGCCGACAAGGTCAAGCGCGAAACCTACTGGGTCAATCAAACCGCGTTTTGGATGCCTGACCCCAAGAACCCAGAACACATCAAGCGCGTGGGCCGTGTGCAGGACGTCGCCGACGACAGCTCGGAAATGCCGCACATCTTGATCAACCAAGCGCGGCTACACGAATTGTTTTTGGAAGTGATGAAAAACTCTCCCTCGCGACTTGAGCCTGATTACGGCTGGGAGGTTGTTGGACTAACCATTGATCCAACGACCGACGACCATCCTGTAACAGTGACACTGAAAGACGCCAGTGGTATTAACTGGTGGGCAACCAGAACCATTCGTGCCAACTACGTGGTCGGATGCGACGGCGCTCATTCAGCCGTGCGTAAATCGATTGGCGGCGAATTGCATGGCGATGCAGCCCATCAAGCTTGGGGGGTGATGGACATTTTGGCCAACACCGATTTCCCTGATGTGCGCCAAAAGTGTTTGATCTCCTCTGCCAACGAAGGCAACGTGCTCATCTTGCCGCGAGAGGGGGGGTACGTATTCCGCATGTATGTTGAACTCGACAAGCTGCGCCCCGACGAAAAAGCAGCACAGCGCAAGCTCACGCAAGTGGACATGATTGCAGCAGCAAACCGTATCATCAAGCCTTATTCAATCGACGTGAAAGAAGTGGTCTGGTGGTCTATCTACGACATCGGCCACAGCATCACCGACCGATTTGATGACGTGCCCGAAGGCATTGACCGAAACCCACGTGTGTTCACCGCAGGCGATGCCTGCCATACCCACTCGCCCAAAGCCGGTCAGGGCATGAACGTGTCCATGCAAGACACATTCAACCTAGGCTGGAAACTGGTGCACGTCCTCCAAGGCCGCGCCAATGCCAGCTTGCTCAGCAGTTACTCGAAAGAGCGTTTGACTGAGGCCAAACGACTGGTTGAGACGGATCACAAATGGTCGCGCGTGATGTCCGCAGCGACCACGCAAGCCGAGCGTGATGGGACGGAAGAACCACGCATCATTCGCCAGTTCAAAGAAAACCTAGAGTTCACAGGCGGCACGGCGGTGAAATACGACACCTCACATTTGTTTGCCGCCAGCTCGCACCAAGCGCTAGCGATAGGCGAAGAGATTGGTCGCCGCTTCCACTCGGCACCCGTCGTGCGCTTGTCGGATGCCAAGCAAATGCAACTGGGTCATGTGGCCGAGGCCGATGCACGCTGGCGCATCTACGCGTTTGCAGGCAAAGCGGATAGCTCAGGCGCAGGCTCTGCTATTCACAAACTGGCAGACTGGCTGGAAACCCATCCAAATTCTCCTATCGTCAAATACACGCGCACAGGTGAAGACATTGACGCAGTGATCGACTTCCGCGCTGTGTTCCAGCAAACCTTTGAACAGCTCGCTTATGAACACATGCCTTCGCTTTTGATACCAAAAACTGGCAAGCTGGGTCTGCAAGATCACGAAAAAGTCTTTTGTGTAGACCATAAAGGCGCGGGCGACATTTTCGACATGCGCGGTATCAACCGAGACAAGGGCTGTATGGTTGTCGTCCGTCCCGATCAGTATGTGGCTCATATCTTGCCATTGGACGGCTTTGATGAGCTGTCGGCATTCTTTGCTGGCTTCATGCTGCCAACTCAACATTAACAAACACAAACTAGAGAATATTTACATGAAAATTTTTGCCCTCATCGCCTCACTAGCCCTTACCACATCTGCCTTCGCGCAGAGCAGCTATCCCAATAAATCCGTCAATATCGTCACTGCGTTTGCAGCGGGGAGTGGCCCCGACGCGGTGCTGCGCCAAGTCACCGAGAAGCTCTCCAAAATATGGAATCAGCCCGTGCTCGTCACCAACAAACCAGGCGGCAGCGGTTTTATCGCGATTGAAGCCACCAAGGCTGCACCTGCGGATGGCTACACACTGCTACAACTAGACAGCGAACATTTGGGTGCGTTGCCGCATCTGTACAAATCGAAAAATTTTGTCACCCTCAATACCTACGATCCTGTGGCGACTTTGTTTAGAACGCCCTTCTTCGTTGCCGTCGCAACCGACTCCAAATGGCGCAATATGAAAGACCTCATTAGCGCCGCCAAAGCCGCGCCAAACAAGGTAAGTTATGGCTCTTGGGGCATCGGCAGTCCAGGGCACTTGGGCGGCGAACAATTAGAGTTATTGACTGGCACCGAGATGACCCACGTCGCGTACCGCGAAGTCTCGCAGCTCTTTACTTCCGTGGGCGCAGGCGATGTGCAGTGGAGTTTTGGTAGCTTGCCATCTAGCTCTGGGATTTACAAAGCAGGCAAGCTGCGCTACCTCGCTATTGCTGCCGCCAAACGCGTGCCGCAAATGCCTGATGTGCCCACCATTGGTGAGGCGGGTGGCCCAGCAGGATTCGAAGTCAATTCTTTTGTCGTGCTGGTTGCGCCAAAAGGGATTGCCAAAGACGTGCAAGCCAAGATCAATGCCGACGTGCAAAAGGTGCTGGCCGACCCCGAAGTAAAAGCACGCTTCAACACCTTTGCGTTTGAAACGATTACCTGGTCACCCGAAGAAATTCGCAAGCAAGCCGAAGCCAAAAGCAAAATTTATGGCGAACTGGTGAAGCGTAAAAACATCAGCTTAGATTGAGAGAAAATAAACACTCATCATTTCAAGGCAAACTTCATGGACACCAAAAACCTCATCGCCATCGACACGCACACCCACCTCGAGGTCTCGTGCCGCAACCCCTTTGACAACTACGGCGAAGAATACGACCGCGCGGCGGACAAATACTTCCGCAATAGCAAGCGCCCAACCATGGAAGAGACCATCGCCTATTACCGCGAACGCAAAATCGGCTTCGTCAATTTCACGGTGGATGCCGAATCGCAAATGGGTCGCGCCCGCATCACCAACGAAGAGATTGCCGACGCTGCGGCTGCCAATAGCGACATCATGATCGCCTTTGGTTCTATCGACCCGCACAAGGGCAAGATGGGTGGCCGCGAGGCACGCCGTTTGGTCGAAAACCACGGCGTCAAAGGCTTTAAGTTCCACCCCACGGTGCAAGGCTTTTTACCTGCCGACAAAATGGCCTGGCCGATTTACGAAGTCATCAACGAATACAAGCTGCCTGCCATCTTTCACAGCGGCCACAGCGGCATTGGCTCGGGCATGCGCTGCGGTGGCGGTCTGCGCCTGCAAAACTCCAACCCCATGTTGTTAGAAGACGTCGCGATTGCCTTTCCCGACATGCAAATCGTCATCGCCCATCCGTCGTGGCCGTGGCAGGACGAAGCCATTTCGCTGGCTCTACACAAGCCCAACATTTGGATTGACCTGTCGGGCTGGAGTCCCAAATACTTTGCGCCGCAACTCATCCAATACGCCAATTCGCTTTTGAAAGAGCGCATCTTGTTCGGCAGCGACTACCCGCTGATCACGCCCGACCGTTGGATGGCCGACTTCGAAGAAGCAGGGTTTAAGGACGACGTCAAGCCGCTCATTTTGAAGACCAATGCGATGCGGTTGCTGGGACTGACCTAACGATTGTTAAATCGTCTTGTACCCCATTAAGTGCGGCAACCACAGCACCGTTTGGGGCACAAAAGTAAATAGCATTAGCGCCGTAATCAAAATGCCGACGAAGAGCCAGCCCTCGCGGATCATGTCTTTGAGCGGAATGCCAGTCAGCGCATTCGTCACAAACAAGAGCATGCCAAACGGCGGATGAATCATGCCGATCATCATGTTGACGACCGCCACCACACCAAAGTGAACGAGGTCAACGCCCAGCAATTTGGCGGCGGGAATAAGCATGGGGACGAAGACCAGCAGAATGACGGACACATCTAAAAAGCACCCGAGCACCAGCATCAACACATTGACGAGGAGCAAAAATTGCCACTGCGAAAGTCCCATGCCACCCACCCATGCGGCGAGTTGCTGTGGCACGCCTTCCGCCGTAAACACATAGTTCATTAAATAGGCGGAAGCAATGATGAGCGTGACCACGGTGCTCGCGCGCGCGGACTCTAGTGTCACGGCAAAGAGGCCCTTCCAATTCAGTGTGCGATACACCAAGCCCGCCAAAATAAGCGCGTGCAAAGCGGCCACAGCGGCGGCTTCTGTTGGCGTGAACGCGCCCGAATAAATCCCCGTCAAAAGCACCACAGGCAGCGAGAGCGGCAATAACCCGCGCAGCACGATAGAGGGCACGTGCGACCACTTGACCGAAAAGTCGCGTGGCATATTACGACGCGCCGCCACCCAGTACACGCCCATCATCATGAATGCCGCCATCAGCAAACCTGGAATCACGCCGCCTAAAAATAACGCACCCACCGACGCGCCCGAGACCAGCGCATAAATCACCATCGGGATCGACGGCGGGATGATCGGGCCAATCGTCGCCGCAGCCACCACCACCGCGCCCGCAAAGCCTGGCGTGTACTCGGGCTTTTTGAGCATCTCTTTAATCGTGACGAGACCAGGTCCTGCCGCGTCCGCAATCGCGCTACCACTCATACCCGAAAAAATAACGCTGACGATGATGTTGACCTGCGCCAAGCCACCACGCATACGGCCAACCAGCAATTTAGAAAAATCAAACAAGCGCTCAGAAATTGCACCTGCATTCATCACGTTGGCAGCATAAATAAAAAGCGGCACAGCCAGTAGCACATAGCCGTTATAGAGCCCATTTAAGATTTGTTCAGCCGCAAGGCCAAGGTCTTGATGCTTAAAAATCAAATACGAAATCCCACCTGCGAGCATGGAAAAAGCAATCGGGACGCGGATCATCATGCCCAGTGCCAGCACCGCAAACATCAGCATCAAGCCGTGACTCATACGGACTCCTTTTGTGCAGAGCCAATAAACTCACACCACAAGCCATACGCATTTCGCACGACCAAACTTGCCAGTAAAAAAATGAATGGTACAAAGACCCAAAAGAATGGGACATCTAGCACAGGCGTGCGCTCGCGCCGCATAAACCACACGTAGTCCCAATTGCCCGCCAAGGCATAGCCCATAACGCCTAGCAGCGCGAGAGCTCCCACCAATCGCATCGTGCGCTGCACCGCAGGCGAGACAGCGTTGTAGGCCAAATCAAACATCACGTGCTCGCGCCCCTTCACCACAAATGCAGCGCACCACAGCACCATCCAAATGTAGAGAATCACAACCAGTTCATCCGTCCACATGATCGGCCTGTCAAAGGCAAACCGCATCGTGATTTGAAAAATGAACGTGCAAAAAAAGCTAAGAAATAAAGCGACACCAATCGCGTTAACAATGGCGCTGGCAATTGATGACAAACGCTTCATACACTACTTCACCGCATTGATGCGCTCTAAGAGACCCTTTGGCCATGTCTGCGAAATATCGGATTTTTGATACGCACTTTGCACGGCGCTTCTAAACGCCGCCACATCAGGCATGGTGACCGTCAGGCCCTGCGCTTTCATAAACGCCACCAGCTCGGCTTCGTCTTTGATGCGGTTCACGTCGTTGTATTTGGCAGCCGCTATCGCTGCCGCTTTAACTTTGACTTTTTGCTGCGCGTTCATCGCATTCCAAGCTTTATTGGAGATGGAAATAAAGATGCCATCGACCAAGTGGCTGGTCATCACAATCTGCTTGGTCACTTCGTAAAACTTAGCGGATTTCACCGTCGGTAGTGGGTTGTCTTGGCCATCAATCGTGCCCGTTTTGAGTCCAAGGTAAACCTCGCCAAAGGCAAGCGGAGTGGGCGTTGCGCCCAATGCTTCACCTAAAAATAGCCACTCTTTCGAGCCTGGCATACGCAGTTTGATGCCTTTTAAATCAGCGGGCGTTTTGACATTTTTCGCTTCACGCAAATTGATTTGACGCGTGCCCAAATACAGCGGCGCAAGAATGGTGATATCCATTTTGTCGCTGACCAGTTTCGCCATCTCGGTACCAATGGGACCTGTGTGAACTTTATGCAAATGGTCGGGGTCGCGGATGATGTATCCCGCCGTGAAGATAGAAAACTCGGGAACAATTTTGGCGATGTCTTGCGCCGAAATCGCCGAGAGTTCCAAGTTACCACGCGCCATAGCGGCAGGCTCTGCGCCTTGCTTAAAAAGCGAGGCGTTCAAATTGATTTGCATATCAAATTGCTTGGGCGCAGTTTTGTCTAGCTCGTCTTTCATGACCGTCCACATCTTGGCGTGCCAGTCGTCAGCCACCGCTGGTGTGGATACGCGCAAGACCGTTTGCGCCTGCGCCAGCGCTAGGCTGGACACCAGACCAAAGGCCAAAAATAAGCGATTCAATTTCATACCGTCTCCTTTAATGATGATTTTCAAGATTTTGCGATTGTGCCAGCGTTGGCATGGCGGCTATCGCGCCGCGTCCCGTGACGGAAAGTGCCGCCGCCGCGTTGGCACTTGTTGCCGCTTCTGCAAGCAGCTCGCCTCTGGCTAACGCAGCCGCCAGAGCACCTGTGAATGTGTCACCCGCGCCAATGGTATCAACGACTTGCATCGCCCAGCCAGCAAGGGTTTGAGCGAGCTGTCCCTTTTGCCACAGCGCACATCCTTGGCTGCCCAGCGTAACGATCACTGCACCTGCGCCCTTATCCAACAAGGCCTGCGCGGCATCTTCAATCAATGCTTCAGCAGACATTCCTGCCAGCACGCGCACCTCTAGCTCATTAGGTGTCAGCACATCGCAAAGTGCAATTAACCCATCAGGCAAAGCCACAGCGGGCGCTGGATTGAGGATGGTTTTGACATTCGCTGCACGAGCGATTTTGAACGCAGCCAGTGTTGCCGATTGCGGCACCTCGTTCGATGCCATCACTACCCTAGCTGCGCGAATTGCCTCGCAGGCCACATCCACATTGGCCTCGCCAAGAGCCGAACCTGCTCCCGTCGCCACGGCGATGCTGTTGTCGCCATCATCAAACACCAAAATTTGTGCGACGCCGCTGCGCTCATTAGCAGCGACTGCTACGTGCTGGGTAGCGATTCCTTCCGTCGCCCAAAGCGCGAGCGCCATGCGGCCAAAATCATCGTCGCCAATGCGGGCGATGACGCCAACTTTTGCGCCTTGTCTGCTGGCTGCTACCGCGGCGTTAGAGCCTTTGCCACCTGGTTGAATCTCAAACGAGTGCGCCATGAGCGTCTCGCCCCGCGCGATGGGACGCGCCACGCGCGAGACTAGATCGGCATTCCAGCTGGCGATGCAAATGACATCGCTTGACAACGAATCGGCACTCGTAGAAGCCACGGTTGGTGTGGCTTGCAGGGCCGTTTTAGTCATGGGAAGCATCTAGTGCAAAGGCCGTCATCAGGCCTTGCAAGCGTTCAAATTCGGCATCTGTTAATGCCACGAGCGGCGGACGCACGCGCCGCCAACCCGCATCCTTATTTTTGATCGCCATGATCGCCTTGAACGTCGCGGCCATGCCGAGCGTATTCAAGATGTCGATGAAGGCTTTGACTCGCGCGAGATCCTTCGCAGCGTCAGCTTTGTCGTAACCCTCGGCATCAAATTTTAAGGTTAAACGTTGCACCAAGCGCGGCATCATGTTGGCGACGCCACTGACGGCGCCATTGCTGCCCTGCTCTGCCATCACGCGCAGTTGTGGTTCGTTACCCACCCACACTTGCATGCCGTTTGAGTTTTTTGCAAACGCCAGCGAACCCTCTAGGTTGCCGCTGCTATCTTTGATACCGATAAACGTATTGGGATATTGCGCGGTCAGCACATCCACCGCCACCTGCGTGAGATTGACATAGGCCACTTGCGGCAAGTGATAGAGCACCATACGTGCCGTCGGCACTGCGTCCAATACATACCGATACGTATCAATCACGCCTTGATCGGAAATATTTTTTAAGAAGAACGGCGGCAGCATCAAGCAGCCATGCGCCCCGACTTCGGTGGCGTGCTTCGTCAATGCCACGGTATCGGGGAGTGCGGCGCAACTGGTCGAGACCAAGATGCGATTGGCGGGTACGCCTCGGGCAATCAAGCCGTCGATGGCTTGGATACGCTCGGCGACCGTAAACGAAGGCCCTTCGCCCGTTGTGCCAAATGGCGTCACGCCCTTGCAGCCCGCATCCAGTAAGGCTTTGGCGTGGGTCGCAAATGAGTCGATGTCGATGGAGAGATCAGCTTTGAGTGGTGTGAGTAGCGCAGGCCAAACGCCGCTGTGGGGAATGTGGTTAGGTGTATTCATACCTAGAATCATACCTATGACTCGTCCAATGCAACTCCAAGAAATACTCTTCAACCAAGGTTTCGGTACACGCCGTGTGTGCGCAGGCCTTATCCAGAAAGGGCTGGTGAGCATCAAGCCTCGGGAAGCCTTAGCTGATATGGCTTTCAGCGTTGTGAGCGAATCAGATTTAGAACTTGCCCCCGAAGGCTTGCAGTTCAAAGTCAGCGGCGTACCTGGCCTGCCCGATTTGGTGTGGCCTTACGCAGAGCGCGCCTACATCGTCTTCCACAAACCCACAGGGCACGAGTGCTCGCACAAAGCGAGCCACTGGCCGACGATTTATAGCTTGCTGCCAAGTCCGCTTCGGCTGCGTCCGCAAAAGTCCGCCATCCAAGGCGTGCAGGCGATTGGTCGCTTAGACCAAGACACAACGGGACTTTTAATTTTGACCGATGACGGCGCATTGATTCACAAACTCAGCTCACCCAAGCACCACGCGCCCAAGGTGTACGAGGTGACGACGAAGCATTCGATTGATGCCAAACAAATCACGCGATTGTTAGAAGGTGTGGTGTTGGACGATTCGCCCAAACCCGTGCTAGCTGCCGCTTGCGAACCAGTGGGTGAATTAGGCGTTACGACGCATTTACGATTGACGCTGACCGAGGGAAAGTATCACCAAGTCAAACGCATGATTGCGGCGGTGGGGAATCGCGTTGAAGGCTTGCACCGCTCGCAAATGGGGGCTTTTAAGCTACCCGATGATTTGCCCGCTGGCGCTTGGCGGTGGCTTAAGCCGCTGGAGTTGGCTCAGTTGTCGGCTCAGTAGTTGATTCTGCGGCGGACTCATTCGCCTCGTCCTCAGCATCATCGCTCACCACTTCGCCGCGCAGCTTGGCCTGCTTCTTTTCTTCTTTTTTAGCTTTTTTAGCTAGGTCTTTTTGGCGTTTGATAAACGAATAGTTTGGGGTTGCCATAGACGGAGCCTTTGAATGTGAATGGTGCCTCGGGACGGAATCGAACCGTCACACCTTTCGGTACCGGATTTTGAGTCCGGCGCGTCTACCAATTCCACCACCGAGGCACGCGAGGCAGCAATTATATCTGACTACACTATTGCTTATGAATAAGCCGTTTGAAAATCACACTTACCCGACCATCGCAGACACCATTGGCAACACGCCATTAATTGCGTTACAACGCTTGCAAACCACGCAGAATAAGGCCCTGGGCAATGTCATTCTTGCAAAAATGGAAGGCAACAACCCTGCGGGCTCAGTCAAAGACAGACCCGCCATGTCGATGATTGTTCGAGCTGAAGAACGCGGCGATATCAAGGTTGGCGACGTGTTGATTGAGGCCACATCAGGCAACACGGGCATTGCGCTGGCGATGGCCGCTGCGATTAAGGGCTACAAGATGATCCTCATCATGCCCGAGGACGCCAGCGTAGAGCGCGTGCAGACCATGAAAGCCTTTGGCTCTGAGGTCATCCTCACGCCCAAAGCCGTAGGCATGGAAGGTGCGCGTGACTTAGCCGACAAGATGGTGGCCGAGGGCAAAGGGCTCATCCTCGATCAATTTGCGAACAAGGACAACCCGCGCATTCACTTTGAAACCACGGGTCCTGAGCTTTGGGAGCAAACAGGCGGGCGCATTACGCACTTTGTCAGCGCCATGGGAACCACGGGCACGATTACGGGGGTGTCGCAATTTTTGAAATCGAAGAATCCTGCTATCAAAATCATTGGTGCGCAGCCGACAGAAGGCTCAAAAATTCCGGGCATTCGCAAATGGCCAACTGAATATCTACCCAAAATTTACGACCCAACCAACGTGGATGAACTTGTCTATGTGACCCAAGCGGACGCCGAAGATATGTGCCGCCGCATGGCACGCGAGGAAGGCATTTTTGCGGGCGTGTCGGCGGCAGGCGCACTATGGGTCGCGCAGCAAATTGCCGCAAAGGTAGAGAACGCCACCATCGTGTTTGTAGTGTGTGACCGAGGCGATCGCTACTTATCGACGGGCGTGTTCCCTGCTTGAATGAATCCTATCTGATGGACGGCATCGAGCACGTTTGGATTCACCCTGAGCGAATAAATCGTCCGCTCGTCGTCTTTCTGCACGAAGGTCTAGGCTCAGTCGCGTTATGGCGTGATTTCCCCAAGCGGTTTTGTGATGCGATGAATGTGCGTGGCCTCGTCTTTTCGCGCAAGGGCTACGGGCAATCAACGGCTAGAGAGCCACATGAGCATTGGCCTGCGGACTTTATGCACAGCCAAGCGATTGATTTTTTGCCCAATTTTTTCGAGTCCCTTGGCATCAACACCCTACGCGACCCACCCATATTACTGGGACACAGCGACGGCGCGACGATTGCGCTGATTTACGCAGCGACTTACCCCAAGCGCATCCGCAGCTTGATGGCGCTAGCGCCGCACATCATGATTGAAAATGTCACGATTGAGGCTATCCGTCAAGGCAAAGTGGCGTATGAAACTCCTAGCACGCAGCTCAAAGCCAAGCTTTCCCGCTATCACGCAGATGTGGATTCGGCTTTTTACGGCTGGTGCGATGTGTGGCTCTCTAAAGCCTTCCAAAGCTTTGATATTCGGGCGCTGCTGCCAAGCATCACCTGCCCAGCTTTTGCTGTGCAAGGCGAGAACGATGTTTACGGCACGATGGCGCAAATCGACGGAATCGCGCAGCTAGCGCCGCAAACGCAGCTTTTAAAGCTTGCCAATTGTGGGCACTCGCCTCATATCGACCAGCCAGACGCTTTACTCGCGGGCTGCACGGCGTGGGCGGACGCGCGTGGTGGGCTATAATGCTCGGCTGACCTTGAATTAATTGAATCGATTGCCGTGCCGCGCTAGTATCCCGCGCACCAATCCACCAAAAAAAGTTTTACCCCCCGTTTTTGATTTCATTTTTAGATTTTTCACATGACCACTATTCGCCTTAAAGATAACGAACCGTTCGATGTAGCTCTGCGCCGCTTCAAGCGCACGATTGAAAAACTCGGCCTGCTGAACGACCTGCGTGCACGCGAGTTCTACGAGAAGCCAACAACAGAGCGCAAGCGCAAGAAGTCTGCTGCTGTCAAGCGCAACTACAAACGTATCCGCGCAATGCAATTGCCTAAGAAGCTGTACTAAGCCCTAAAAAGCTTCGTGCCAAAAGCTCGCTAGGTTTTGCCTTGCGAGCTTTTTTAATTTTCAAATCACACAATTACTATCGTATTTTTAGGAGCCACACATGAGCGCACTCAAAGACCAAATCACCAACGACATGAAAGATGCCATGCGCGCCAAAGACACACAGCGCTTGGGCACAATCCGCCTGCTGCTAGCCGCGTGCAAACAAAAAGAAGTGGACGAGCGCGTGGTGCTGGACGACGTGATGGTCATCGCCATCGTGGACAAACTGGTCAAGCAGCGCAAAGACTCCATCACCGCGTTCGAGTCCGCCGCGCGCCAAGATTTAGCCGATATCGAAAAGGCCGAGCTAGTCGTGTTGCAAGGCTATTTGCCAGCGCGTCTGTCTGCGGATGAAGTGGCAGCTGAAGTCGCGGCTATCGTCGCGGCATTAACCGCAGAGCTAGGCCACAAACCCGTTCAATCCGAAATGGGCAAAGTCATGGGCGCAGCCAAAGCCAAGTTGGCGGGCAAGGCAGATATGGGACAGGTGTCGGCGGCGATTAAAGCGGCGTTGGCGTAAGCCTTATTCCATAAGCTTTGGTGAGAAGATTTTTCTCTAAAATTTTATACTTGAACTCTAAAGCCGTCGGAATCTAAGACCTGCGATTAGATCTAGTAATAGTCGACACGATCAATAAGTTCACGCCCGCGCCATTTTGTATTTGGCTCATCAAGATAAGCGGAACCATATGTCTCGTACGCTTCGAAGTTGAGAGATACATCTTCTTGTAAAAACGCACTTAATTTCACGATTGACTTTGGAAATTCCTTCCAATGTCGTGAATCGAGCCCATCCGCTGGCACATTAGTTAATAGGTTCTCGTATCGCTCCAGTGGTGTAGGATGTGATTTAGGAAGCCACGAGACTTGGGGGAATATCGTATCAGTGACGGCACGGTAAAGCTCTAGGCATCCTAAAAAAAGCAGTGCTGCTTTCAGTAACTCAATTCGCTCTCGGTTTGAATACTTAGGCAAAAGGATTGCCTGAACGTCAGCATCAAATTCATTCTGCTGTGATGTGTTGTATACCTTGGTCAGTTTGTAGTCGCAATCTGAATTAGATAACGCATAAAAAATGGGCTGCTCACTTAAATTGGAATTGGATAAATGTCCCAAAATGTTATGCGAAAACTCGTGTCCCGCAATAAATTTCAGCTGCAAAGAAATGGGAGCGTGTATTGCTGTTGTAATTTTTGGCGGAACTAGACCACGCGGGTCCATATAAAAATCCAACGCTTCTTTTCTCAGCATTACCCGAATTGCAATACGAAGCGAGTTGACCCGAATACGCATTGGCACTTCCTGTCTAAACTCTAAAACTGCTAGATGCGCAAACTGCAAGAAAAACTGGAGTGACTCGCTGATTGTGGTGACTTTGCCATAAGGAGTCCAGCAAATCATGCCGTTTGGATCATCAGAAAATATATCCCCATAAGTGATTGCATCACATGCAGAACGTGCATCCTTGGGTAATTTGTCCAATACTGCTCGGTAATGCGCGTTATTAAACGCCCCTTCTAACGACCAATTTTTCCCACCTCTTAACGCCTTGTTTCGATACACCCTAAAAAGGCGCATATGGTCAACAATTGTCTCCGCACGCATCTTCAACAAATAATCGTTAGCGTTCTTTAAGCTGAAGATGCGTTCTATCTCATCTGCGTTACAGACTGGATGGAAAAATAATTTTTGCTGGTCAATCTCGTCCATGAGCCGCACATAAAAATAGCCTCATTTCCGTCATGCAACACGTTGATATGCCGCTAAACATAAACAAGATGTCAATCATTTGAAAATCAATGCCTAAAGTGCCTAACACCCGTAAACACCATCGCCACGCCGCGCTCGTTGGCTGCTGCTATCACTTCGTCGTCGCGAACGCTGCCGCCGGGTTGAATCACGCAGCTTGCGCCTGCGTCTACCACCACATCTAGGCCATCGCGGAAGGGAAAAAATGCGTCGCTGGCTACCACCGAGTCCAAGAGCACTAGGCCCGCGTTTTCGGCCTTGATGCTGGCAATTTTTGCCGAGTCGATTCTCGACATTTGCCCTGCGCCTACGCCTAGCGTCATGCCGTCTTTGCAATAAACGATGGCGTTGGATTTGACGTATTTGGCAACGCTCCACGCAAACAACAAATCTTGCAATTGCTGAGGCGTTGGCTGCTTGGTCGTGACGACTTTGAGGTCAGCTAACGTGAGCTCGTGGTTATCCGCGCTTTGCATGAGTAGCCCTGAGCCCACACGCTTGACGTCACGCGCGTTGCGCCCATTTGCCCACGCCGTATTTCCACCTTCAGGCAGAGCAATCTTGAGCGCACGCACATTCACTTTCTTTTTGAGCAATTCCAAAGCTTCAGGCGAAAAGTCGGGCGCAATCAGCACCTCGACAAATAGCTTGGTGACCGCC
>CANFWH010000004.1 GCA_947450645.1 Comamonadaceae bacterium
CGCTTTTGGGTCATGCTTGCGCATTTGCAAGGCACAACCGTGAACCTCGCGCAGCTAGCTAGAAATTTGCTGATTGATACACGCACGGCTAACAATTACCTTGATTTGTTGGTTGATTTGATGCTGGTTCGCCGCTTGCAGCCGTGGAGTGATAACGCAGGTAAGCGTTTGGTGCGTTCGCCCAAAATATTTATACGTGATAGCGGACTTGTTCATGGCCTGCTTGGGATTACGGACATGGATAGCTTGCTCAGTCATCCGGTTGTGGGCAATAGCTGGGAGGGGCATGTGCTGGAGAGTTTGCTGTCGGTGCTGCCAGATGGTGCTAGTCCAAGTTTTTATCGCACAAGCGCAGGCGCAGAAATAGATTTGCTATTGACTTGGCCAAACGGTGAACACTGGGCAATTGAAGTCAAGCGCAGTACGACACCGAAATTAGAGCGCGGATTTTATAGCGCGTGCGAAGACTTAAAACCCGTCAAAAAATGGTTGATTTATTCAGGCAACGAAGCTTACCCACTTGGCAACGATGTAGAGGTGCTGCCGCTGGAAGTGGCCATGCAGCGCTTGGCGAATCAAACAGCTATGTAAATGCGTTGTAACCCGTCTTCACAATCAGCGCACTCACCACAAATACAAACACCCAGCGGACAAATCCTGAGCCGTGCTTCATGGCAAGGCGCGCGCCAAAAAAGCTGCCAATTAAATTAGCGACGACTAAATAGGCGGTGATGTGCCACCAGACATGGCCTTTGTAGGCCAATAAAAGTAAAGCCGCTAGGTTGGTGGCGCTATTAAAGAGTTTGGCGTGTGCGGATGCGCTTAGGAAGTCGTAACCGAGGACGCGCACTAACGCAAAGACAAAAAAACTGCCCGTGCCAGGGCCAAAAAAGCCGTCGTAAAAGCCAATGAGTAAGCCGATGCTGCTAGCAACCAAAACCTCGTGTGAGCCCTTGTAACGCGGGGCGTGTGACTGACCTAGGTTTTTGTTAAGGAGTGTGTAGATAAGCAAGGCGACGAGCACAAAAGGTAAGGCTTTGCGCAGCGCATCACTGGGGACTAGCAGCAGCGCAGCAGCGCCAAACCCAGAGCCAATCAAGCAGGCAGCAAGGGCGGGCGCAACAACGTGCCAATCAAACTTTAGCTTGCGGCTATAGGTATGTGCCGCCAAAGCACTGCCCCACACGGAAGCGCTTTTGTTGGTGCCCATCATGCTGGCGGCGGGTGCGGTGGGGTATGCGGCAAACAGTGCTGGCGTGAGGATGAGCCCGCCGCCGCCCACGATGGCATCTATAAAACCAGCAAGCAGTGAGGCTGCGGTGACAAAGGCAATTTCAATCATCGAATGGCTTATTCGGGATTCGCTTCCAAAATCCAACGCGCGGCTTTTTCGGCAATCATGAGGGTGGGTGAATTGGTGTTGCCGCTGGTAATGAGTGGCATCACGCCCGCATCGACCACGCGCAAGTTGGTCACACCGCGCACCCTTAGTTTTGAATCGACGACTGCCATCGCGTCGTCATCCGCGCCCATCTTGGTCGTACCGACAGGGTGGAAGATCGTGGTGGCAATATCGCCCGCAAGCCTTGCTAGATCAGCGTCTGACTCGTATTGAACCCCAGGTTTGATCTCTTTGGGCGCATATTTGGCGAGGGCTTCTTGACCCACGATGCGGCGCGTGACGCGCAGGCTGTCGGCTGCGACTTGGCGGTCTGCGTCGGTGCTGAGGTAGTTGGGCGCAATCGCAGGCGCATCTTGAAAGTTTCCAGATTTCAACGTGACCGTGCCGCGGCTCGTCGGGTTCAAGTTGCACACGCTGGCGGTAAAGGCGTTGAAGTTGTGCAGCGGCTCGCCAAAGGCGTCTAGGCTCAAGGGCTGAACGTGGTACTCAAGGTTGGCATGCTCGCGCGAGGGATCGGACTTGGTAAACGCGCCTAATTGGCTCGGCGCCATGCTCATGGGGCCCGTGCGTTTGAGCGCATATTCAAGCCCAATCTTGGCCTTGCCCCATAGCGTGTTTGCCATGGTGTTGAGCGTTTTGACGCCACTCACTTCGTACACCGATCTAATTTGCAAATGGTCTTGCAAGTTAGCGCCGACTCCTTTTGAATCGACCACTGTGTCTATGCCGTGCTTGGCAAGCAGCGCTGGGTCGCCAATGCCCGAGAGTTGCAAAATCTGCGGCGAGCCGATAGCACCTGCGCTGAGTATCACTTCGCACTTGGCGCGAACCGTCACCATCTCGTGACCGTCCCATACCTCTACGCCCCAGCAGCGCTTGCTGCCATCCGCTTGTGTTTCAAAGAGCAGTTTGGATACGTGTGCCGAAGTCCACATCTCAAAATTAGTGCGTCCGTAGCAGGTTGGGTTTAAAAACGCTTTGACCGTGTTCCATCGCCAGCCGCTTTTTTGGTTCACTTCAAAATAACCCACGCCTTCGTTGTTGCCACGGTTGAAGTCGGACGTGGCAGGAATGCCCGCTTGCACTGCCGCTTGCGAGAACGCATCCAGCACATCCCAGCTTAGTCGTTGCTTCTCGATACGCCATTCGCCGCCTGCACCGTGGAGTTCGTCTGCGCCTTTGTAATGGTCTTCATGCCGCATGAAGTCGGGCAGCGATTGCTCCCAAGACCAGGAGGCATCGCCCACAGTCGCCGCCCAGCCGTCGTAGTCGCGAGCCTGCCCGCGCATATAAATCATGCCGTTGATACTGGAGCAGCCGCCCAGCACCTTGCCGCGTGGATAACGAAGCGAGCGACCATTCAGCCCAGCCTCGGGCTCGGTGTTAAAAAGCCAATCGGTGCGCGGATTGCCGATGCAATGCAGGTAACCCACGGGAATGTGAATCCAGTGGTAATCGTCTTTGCGCCCAGCTTCAATTAGCAGTGTGCGGCGCTGTTTTTGTCTAGTCAACCGATTGGCAATCAACGCGCCAGCAGTGCCGCCGCCAATCACGATGTAGTCGAAGCTCTGCACGGGCGTGGCGGTTTTTGTGTCAGGTGTGGTCATAGTGTGTTGATTTTCTGCGATAATGCTAGGTTTCCCGCAAATATGTCGTCAGAGCGGGATCCTTTATTTATTAGAGTCCTATTATGAAACGTACTTACCAACCCTCCAAAATCCGCCGCGCCCGTACTCACGGTTTCCTCGTTCGTATGAAGACACGCGGTGGCCGTGCTGTCATTAACGCACGCCGCGCCAAAGGGCGCAAAAACTTGACTAACGTCTAAACTTTAGGCTGACCACTGTGCAGCATCTCCTGCACAAATCTCAGTTTGACGCAGTGCTCGGCACGCGATCTGTTTTGTCTAAAACAGCGCGCTCCGAGCATTTTTTTGTGCATCGTTTGCAAATCACGCCAGAGCACGCCGCGCTTTTTCCTGCAGCAATCGCTCTTGAGGCCTTCGTCGGCGTGATGTCCGCCAAGCGTTTTGCCAAGCGCGCCGTGACGCGTAACCTCATCAAACGGCAGATTTACGCCATCACGACCGAGTTCCCCCTTGTGCCGGCAGCCTATGCGGTGCGGCTGAAAGCGCCATTTGCCAAAGAGCAATTCAAAAGCGCGAGCTCTGATGCCTTAAAGCGCGTTGTTCGAGCCGAGCTTCTGGCGCTGCTTGAGCCTTTTCGACTACAGCTATGAATCTAATCCAGCGCGGCTTGATTGGCATCGTCAAAGGCTATCGTCTTTTTTTGAGCCCGTGGTTAGGCTCCGCCTGCCGATTCGAGCCCACGTGTTCCCGCTACGCCATCGAGGCGCTAGAAGTCCACGGCGCGGCGAAAGGCAGCTATCTCACACTGCACCGCTTGGGTCGCTGCCACCCGTGGTGCGCGGGCGGACTTGATCCTGTGCCAAGCCCCACCACCTAATCAGCACATTTCTTTACCTTTGCGGGTGTGTCTCTCGGCGATAATCAAAAGTTGCTTCTTTTACTCTTGTTTTTTAACTCTGGTCTTTTATGAACGATATCAAGCGCACGATTTTGTGGGTGGTTTTTGGTTTTTCTATGGTGCTCTTGTGGGATCAATGGCAAATCTATAACGGCCATCCTGCTACCTTTTTGCCGCAAGCTAAACCGCCCGTGACGGCGAACGCAGGGGCATCAAATGCTGCCCCTGCTGCGCTACCAGCGGCCTCGCAGGCCAATAGCGGCGTGCCTTCCAGCAGTGTTTCGAGTGGCGCAGCCCCCGCCGTTGCTGGCAACAATTTGCCACCAGCGCCGAACAGTGCGGCTCTAGTACCCGCTCGTGAACTGATTGACGTAACGACCGACGTCTACAAACTCGGCTTTGACCCTGAAGGCGGAACATTGGTTCGTGCTGAGCTTTTAAAGCAGCGCGACATTGTCAATAAAGATATCAACATGGTTTTGCTTGACAGTAGCAAAGACCGCCTCTACAACGCGCAGACGGGCTTGATTGGTGCAGCAGGCTTGCCGAATCACAAAACACGCATGACCTTGGTTACACCTGCGCGTGCGCTCAAGGATGGCGCAGACACGCTCACCGTGCGTTTTGAAGCGGCAGGCGGCGACGCTAAGCTGGCGAAAACCTATACATTCAAGCGCGGCTCTTATGCAATCGGTGTGACGCATGAAGTGACCAACATCGGCGCGGCAGAACTGAAGCCGCAACTGTATGTGCAATTGATTCGCGATGGCAACAAGCCAGAGGGAGAGTCCAAGTTTTATTCCACCTTTACGGGCCCTGTTGTTTTTACCGATACTAAAAAATATCAAAAAATTGACTTTGCCAAAATCGAAAAAAACACCGATGAATTTGAAAAGCTTGCGAGTAGCGGGTATGTTGGCATGGTGCAGCATTACTTCTTTAGCGCATGGCTAGCAACGGACGGCGCACCGCACGAAAACTTTATTCGGAAAGTTGATACCAATTTGTATTCGGCAGGCATGATTGAAAGCATGAAACCGATGGCTGCGGGCCAATCACAAACAGTAAGCAATACGCTCTACGTGGGCCCGCAAGAAGAAAAAAACTTAGAAGCGCTAGCTCCAGGGCTTGAACTGGTGAAAGACTACGGCTACTTCACTATTTTGTCTAAACCTCTGTTTTGGGTGATTGACCAATTACACAAAATGATTGGCAACTGGGGCTGGGCCATTGTGGCGGTTGTGGTGTTGCTCAAGATCGTGTTTTATTGGTTTAACGCCAAGGCCTACCAAAGCATGGGCAAGATGAAAGCCATCAATCCCAAGATCATGGAAATGCGTGAGCGCTTGAAAGACAAGCCGCAAGAAATTCAAAAAGAAATGATGCGGATTTACAAAGAAGAAAAAGTAAATCCTATGGGCGGCTGCCTGCCGATCATCATTCAGATCCCCGTGTTTATTGCGCTGTATTGGGTGCTGCTCTCTAGCGTCGAGTTCCGCGGTGCGCCTTGGATGCTTTGGATTCATGATCTCTCGGCGCCCGATCCATTCTTCATTCTGCCTGTGCTGATGACGGGCTCGTCGTTGTTGCAAACGTGGCTCAACCCCACGCCACCAGATCCGATGCAAGCCAAGATGATGTGGATCATGCCGCTGATGTTCAGCTTCATGTTTTTCTTCTTCCCAGCAGGTTTGGTGCTCTATTGGCTGACAAACAACCTCTTGTCAATCACGCAGCAATGGGTGATTAACAAACGACTCGGTGTCAGCTAACTTGTGTCCCCGACGCCCACATCTCAGCCCATAGTCGCCATCGCCACCGCCCTTGGGCGCGGCGCGGTCGGCATTGTGCGGGTGAGCGGAATCGGCATAACGCCTATCGTGCAAAGCCTTTGTGGACGTGGCTTGCAGCCGCGCGAGGCAACCTATTTGCCATTCCAAGACGCACAAGGCCATGCGATTGATTCAGGTCTCGCCCTCTTCTTTCCTGCCCCGCATTCCTACACAGGCGAAGACGTTTTAGAGCTGCAAGCGCACGGCGGCGCAGTCGTCATGCAACTGCTGCTGGCGCGTTGTTTAGAGGCAGGTAAAGATCTCGGTATTCGCATCGCACGCGCAGGCGAGTTCACCGAACGAGCCTTCCTCAACGACAAGTTAGACCTCGCGCAAGCCGAAGCCGTGGCCGATTTGATTGACGCCAGCACCGAAGCGGCGGCACGCTCGGCCAGCCGCTCGCTGTCGGGCGAGTTCTCCAGCACGATTCATGTGCTGCGTGATGCGCTCATCCATCTGCGGATGCTCGTTGAAGCCACGCTAGATTTCCCTGAAGAAGACATCGACTTTTTGCAGCAAGCGGATGCACGTGGGCAGCTGCAAAAACTGCAAACGCAATTAGCCGCCGTGATGCAGCGCACAACCCAAGGGGCGCTCTTGCGTGAAGGCATCAAGCTGGTGATTGCTGGTCAACCTAATGCGGGCAAAAGCTCGCTCTTAAATGCCCTCGCAGGCGCAGAACTCGCCATCGTCACTCCCATTGCGGGCACGACGCGCGACGTGGTGCAGCAGACCATCCAAATTGAAGGCGTACCTGTGCATGTGCTGGATACAGCGGGTCTCAGAGACAGCACGGCAGAACAAGTGGACGAAGTCGAAAAAATCGGCATCGAACGCGCCTGGCAGCACATTGATAGCGCCGACGTGATTGTGTTTTTGCATGACTTAACTAAACAAGGCGATGCCGCGCATGCCAAGCGGGACAAGGCTTTGCAAGCACGCCTACCCACAAGTCGCACGGTGATTGATGTGTGGAACAAGGCGGATGTTCAATCAAGTATGAACGCCGATGCCGCAGCAAACAATGGGGGTCGGGTGCAGGGAGCCGCTAGCGGCGATTCGTCACCTGACCCCCATTGGCTTGCGACCCGAAGCGTGAAGTTGTCAGCAAAAACAGGCGTAGGACTCGCCGATCTACGCCAAGCCATCTTGAAGGCCGTAGGCTGGCAAGCCGCCCCCGAAGGCCTCTTCATCGCTCGTCAGCGCCACGTCCACGCCCTGCAAGGCGTAGGCGAGCATTTGGAACTAGCCCGCGAGCATTTAGAGAGCAAAGCGCCTGCGCTAGAAGTGATTGCCGAAGAGCTACGCCTCGCCTTAAACGATCTCTCCAGCATCACAGGCGAGTTCACGCCAGACGATTTGCTGGGCGAGATTTTTTCTAAGTTTTGTATTGGTAAGTAACGCGAGAAAGCACCCATGTTCGAACAAGCCTTTAAAAATATCGACGACGTGCTGTGGAAAGAAGCGGGTTGCACCACCGAGCTGGACTACACCGAGCAAACCTCGTGGTTACTCTTCCTCAAGTACCTAGAGAGCTTGGAGCAAGACAAAACCAACGAGGCATTGCTGACAGGAAAAACCTACAAACCCATACTGGATAAGGCTTTCCAGTGGGCTACGTGGGCTGCGCCCAAAGATGCAAACAATAAGCTAGGGGAAAGCAAGCTAGACCATAAGACGGCGACGACAGGTGACGACCTGCGCGACTTCGTCAACAAAGAATTGTTCCCGTACCTAGAGGGCTTTAAAGCCAAAGCCAGCGGCCCCAATACGATTGAGTACAAGATTGGTGAAATCTTTGGTGAGATTAAAAACAAAATCCAAAGCGGCTACAACCTGCGCGAAATCATCAACCACATCGACGAGCTTCAGTTTGGCTCACAGCAAGAGAAGCACGAGCTCTCGCACCTGTACGAAGCCAAGATTAAAAACATGGGTAACGCGGGGCGCAATGGCGGCGAGTACTACACGCCGCGCCCTTTAATTCGCGCCATCATCCAAGTGGTGCAGCCGCAAATTGGCGAGCGCGTGTACGACGGCGCGGTGGGCTCGGCAGGCTTTTTGTGCGAGGCGTTCGAGCACATGCGTAGCAAGCCAAACCTCAGCACACGGGACATCAAAACACTGCAACAAAACACTTTCTTTGGCAAAGAGAAAAAGTCGCTCGCGTATGTGATGGCGATCATGAACATGATCCTGCACGGCATCGAAGCGCCCAACATCATCCATACCAACACACTCACCGAAAACTTGGCGGACGTGCAAGACAAAGACCGCTATGACGTCATCCTTGCCAACCCGCCCTTTGGCGGCAAAGAGCGCAAAGAGGTGCAGGAAAACTTCAACATCAAAACGGGCGAGACCGCGTTCTTGTTTTTG
Source organism: Comamonadaceae bacterium (assembly GCA_947450645.1). Classification (GTDB taxonomy): domain Bacteria; phylum Pseudomonadota; class Gammaproteobacteria; order Burkholderiales; family Burkholderiaceae_C; genus JASGCK01. The sequence goes on from CANFWH010000004.1 coordinate 8,100, forward strand.
CAGCACTTCATCAAAATGCTCAAAGCGGGTGGACGTGCGGGCGTGGTCATCAAAAACACGTTTCTCTCCAATACCGATAACGCCTCCGTCAGCTTGCGCAAGTTATTGCTAGAGAGCAGCAACCTGCACACCGTGCTCGATTGCCCAGGCGGCACGTTCCTAGGTGCAGGCGTGAAGACCGTGGTGCTGTTCTTCGAGAAAGGTGCGCCCACGCGCAAGGTTTGGTACTACCAGCTAGAGCCAGGGCGCAATATGGGCAAGACCAATCCGCTCAACGACAACGACTTAGCGGAATTTGTCGCCTTGCAAAAAAACTTTGCCACCACAGCCAAAAGCTGGAGTGTGGATGTGGGCAGCATCGACCCCAAAACGTTTGATTTGTCTGTCAAAAATCCAGATGCAGGCGAGGCAGTCGTGCATCGCAGTCCCAGCGCCATCATGGACGAGATAGCGCTCTTGGATGCCGAGAGCGCAGGGTTGCTTTCAAGTATTCGGGCGCTGCTATGAAAGCAGGGTGGGAGACGAGGGCGCTTGGGGAAGTTTGCAAAGTTATTGGAGGTGGTACGCCATCAAAAGATAACGCGGCGTTTTATTCAGGCGATATTCCGTGGGCAACAGTTCGCGATATGCGACAAGATGTTATTACGACAACTGAGTGCTCGGTGACGCGTGAGGCAATAAAGAGTAGCGCGACGAACATCATTCCAAGTGGCAACGTAGTTATTGCAACACGTGTGGGCTTGGGCAAAGTATGTTTGCTAGGCCAGGACACTGCGATCAACCAAGACCTTCGTGGCATTGTTCCAATTAGCACAAAGACTCTTTCCGTTCGATTTTTATATTGGTGGTTGAAAGACATTGCAGATTTAATAATTGCAGAAGGCACTGGTGCAACAGTGCAAGGCGTAAAACTGCCGTTTGTTAAATCGCTGCAAATCCCACTCCCCCCACTCCCCGAGCAACACCGCATCGTCGCCATTCTTGACAAGGCATTTGATGGCATCGCCAAAGCCAAAGCCGCTGCCGAAGCGAATTTGCAAAACGCTCGCGCTGTGTTTGAGAGTCACTTGCAAGAGGTGTTTACGCGGCGTGGGGATGGGTGGGTGGAGACGACGCTGGATAAAGCATCCGAAATCGTTAATGGTTTTGCGTTTAAAAGTGAAGATTTTTCGCCGCTAGAGACGGTGAAGTGCATCAAGATTACAAACGTTGGCGTTAAAACGTTTGTGACGGAGTCGGACAGTTATCTTCCGACACGTTTTATGTCGCAACAAAAAGCGGTATCGGTTGACGCTGGAAATATAGTTATTGCTCTCACGCGATCCATTATTTCGGCAGGTTTGAAAATCGCAATTGTCCCTAAAGATTACGATGGAGCCTTGGTAAATCAACGCGTTGCAGCGATCAAGCCGCATCCTAATGTTGCATTACCAGTATTTCTTTATTCGTACTTGTCCACGCAGGCAGTTGTTGATTACGTAAAGGCACGAGTTAATACATTGATGCAGCCAAATCTCTCAATTGTTGATCTGCGCTCAATGCCCATTCCGCTACCTTCACTTGAAATACAAAAAGAAATTTGCCGGAAACTCAATCAACTTAATGCGCAAACCCAGCATCTCGAATCCCTCTATCAGCGCAAAATCGCCGCGCTGGATGAGTTGAAGAAGTCGCTGCTGCATCAAGCGTTTAGTGGGGCGCTTTGAGCAACTGTCGACATTTTGTCGATAGTTGAGTTTTGAAAATGAGTTGGTTACGTTTTGTAACCGACTGATATGTGTTGATATGTCGATGCTATCGACATGAGCTTATTTAGTGTCGATGTTTTGCGATTTCTTCGACATATCGCCCATGACGCGATAAGAAAATCGCATTTTCTTTACACGTTTGGGTCAATATGATCAAAAAAGTCGATTTTCTATACATGTTGGCAGGCGTGATGGATACGTACACGCAATCGACATAAGTTCATTTAGTGTCGATAAAATCAAAAAACGTCGACATAAAGTGTTGACATGTCGATTCAATCGACATAAAGTCACAACGTGTCGATAAAATCGAAAAACATAAACATGACTACAACGCCTTGGCAATCTGATCAGCCTTTTAACGGGCTGCCAAATCTGCCGCCTTTGGATGAAATTGAAACGCGTGCCGTGCTACGTCAGTGTATTGCTGCGCGTGCTGCGCTTGGTGAGTTGAAGCAGGCCGCTTTGTTGATACCGAATCAGTCGGTACTGATCAATACGTTGCCGCTTTTGGAGGCGAAGTCTAGCTCTGAGATTGAAAACATTGTCACAACGACGGACAAATTGTTTGAGCATGCCCAAAACGAAGATCGCGCAGACCCTGCGACGAAAGAGGCGCTGCGTTATAGCCGCGCTTTATTCCGAGGTTTTCACGATTTAGTGGCGCGTCCTTTAAGCACCCGCACTGCCGAAGGTATTTGCACGCTCATTAAAGGCGTGGAGATGAGCGTGCGGCGTGTGCCTGGCACCAAGCTTGTGAATGACGCAACGGGAGAGGTGATCTACACCCCGCCTGATGGCGAAGCACATCTGCGGGATTTGCTTGCCAATTGGGAGCGCTTTTTGCACAATGAGACGGACTTAGACCCTCTCATTCGTATGGCGATTGGGCATTACCAGTTTGAAGCTATTCATCCATTTACCGACGGTAATGGGCGTACTGGAAGGGTTATCAATAGTTTGTTTTTGATTCAAGAGGACTTACTGACTTTGCCCATTTTGTATTTGAGTCGCTACATCATTGCACACAAAGCAGACTATTACCGCTTGCTTTTGGAGGTGACGAAACATCAAGCATGGGAGGCGTGGCTGCTTTTCATGATTAAGGGCGTAGAAGAAACGGCTGTTTGGACGACGCAAAAAATTGCGGCTATTCGAAGTCTGTCGGAACATACAACGCAATACGTTAGACAAAAACTACCCAAAATTTACAGCTACGAATTAGTGAGCCTTATTTTTAAGCTGCCTTATAGCCGAATCAATAACTTGATGGAAGCCGATATTGCTAAACGTCAAACGGCCTCGCAATACCTGAAACAATTGGTGGATATTGGTGTGCTTGCGCCAGCCAATATCAGCCGAGAAAGATTATTTGTGCATCCTAAACTGATGCAACTACTCACGCGCGACAGCAACGATTTCACGCCGTATGAATGAAGCCGAAACCCGTGCCGAGCACATTGACCCTGCGCTAGCCCTTGCTGGCTGGGGCGTGCAGGCGGGTAGTCATAGCCTGAGTCGTGTGCGACGTGAGTTTTCGATTACAGAGGGGCGTATCGAGGGCGGTGGCAAGCGCGGCAAGGCTTTGACTGCCGATTACGTGCTGGAATACAAAGGCATCAAGCTTGCCGTGATTGAAGCCAAAGCGTTTGATCTGCCACTCACCGAGGGACTGGCGCAAGCCAAAAACTACGCCGATAAATTGCAGCTTCGCTTTGCCTATGCCACCAACGGGCGGGGTTTTTACCGCGTGGATATGCACACGGGCGCAGAGGGTGAGTTGGCGGGTTTGATGGACGGATTCCCTACGCCCGAGCAGCTGTGGGAGCTCACCTTTGGCAAACCCAATGCGATGGAATTAGCTACACCGGCTGAACTTTGGCGTGATCGTTTTGCCCTAGTGCCGTATCCAGATAAAAGTGGTTCATGGTCGATTCGGTTTTATCAAGAGTTGGCGGTCCAGGCGGTGCTTCGCAAAATGGCCGCAGGCGAGAAGCGGGTGTTGCTCACGCTGGCAACGGGTACGGGAAAAACGTCAATTGCGTTTCAGATTGCTTGGAAGCTATTTCAAACGCGTTGGAACTTAAGCGGTGAACCCACGCGCCGCCCACGCATTTTGTTTTTGGCAGACCGCAACAATTTGGCCACGCAGGCGTACAACGACTTCACGTCGTTTGCTGCGTTTGCCGATGACGCGCTGGTACGCATCAAGCCTGACGAAATTAGGAAAAAAGGGCGCGTGCCGACGAATGGCAGTTTGTTCTTTACGATCTTTCAAACCTTTATGAGTGGCACGGACGCAGCAGGCGAGGCAGCGCCTTACTTTGGTGAGTATTCAAAAGATTTTTTTGACCTCATCATCATTGACGAATGCCACCGAGGCGGCGCCAATGACGAAGGCACATGGCGTGGCATCCTTGAGTATTTTTCGCCTGCTGTGCAACTGGGCTTAACCGCCACACCCAAGCGCAAAGACAATACGAACACCTACGCGTATTTTGGCGAGCCTGCGTTTGTCTATTCGCTCAAAGACGGCATCAATGATGGCTTTTTGACACCGTTTCGTGTCAAGCAAATTTCGACCACGCTGGATGAGTATGTCTACACGCCTGACGACACGGTACTGGACGGTGAGGTTGAGACGGGCAAGCGTTACGTAGAGGCGGACTTTAACCGCATCATCGAAATTGCCGCGCGCGAAAAAGCGCGAGTGGATATCTTGATGAATGCCATCGACCAGCGGCAAAAAACGATTGTGTTTTGTGCCACGCAGGCACATGCCTTGGCGGTGCGCGACCTCATCAATCAATGCAAAACCAGTAGCGACCCCAACTATTGCCAGCGCGTCACGGCGAATGATGGCGCGCTTGGTGAGCAGCACCTCAAAGATTTTCAGGACAACGAAAAATCAATTCCAACGATTTTGACGACTTCGCAAAAACTCTCCACGGGCGTGGACGCGAGGAATGTTCGCAACATTGTGCTGATGCGCCCTGTGAACAACATCATCGAGTTCAAACAAATCATTGGGCGCGGCACGCGCTTATTTGAGGGCAAAGACTATTTCACGATTTATGATTTCGTCAAAGCTTATGAGCACTTTAGCGATCCCGAATGGGATGGCGAGGCGATAGAAGTTGAGACAGCAACCGATCCTCTGCAACCGCCAAAGCCAACAGCGATGCCCTATCCAGCCGCGCCGCAAAGTCAGCCGCTTGAAGTGCGCGAACGCGCCGCCAAAATCAAAGTGAAATTAGCGGACGGCAAGGCGCGGACGATTCAGCACATGACGGCTACGAGTTTTTGGCATCCTGACGGCACACCCATGTCGGCGCAGCAATTTATGGAAGCGCTGTTTGGTAAATAGCCCGATTTTTTTGCCAGCGAGACGGAGTTGCGCGGGCTGTGGAGTGACCCGCTGACACGTAAAAAATTGCTGGCAGGCCTTGCTGATAAAGGCTTTGGCAAAGCCCAGTTGCTAGAGATGCAGCGCATCATCGAAGCGTCAAACTCCGACTTGTTTGATGTGCTCGCCCATGTGGCGTATGCGCTTGAGCCGCTGACGCGCAAGATGCGAGCTGACCGTGCGATGGCTGGGGTCAGCGAGCATTTCAGCGCCAAGCACCAAGTGTTTTTAGACTTTGTTCTGGCGCACTATGTCGATTTGGGCGTGGATGAATTAGATGTCGAGAACCTGCGCGGACTGCTGACGCTGAAATACAGCGACTCGATGAGCGATGCGTTAAAAGATTTAGGTGCGCCGCAAGAGATCAATCGAACGTTTTGCGGGTTTCAAAAATATCTCTATGCCTGAGTTAGCCCGCACGACTAGACAACATAGCCACCGTCCCAATCCCAAGCAGCGTCATCACCAGCGACGCGCCCACATGCGTTGCAATCGCCCCGCAAGCCCATAGCAATCGGCCTTGCTGCAACAGGCTGACCACTTCGGCCGAGAACGTAGAGAACGTGGTGAGGCCGCCCAAAAAGCCCGTCACGATAAGCAGTCGCCACTGCGGCGAAAGCTCAGGATGATTGCCAAGGTACGCCACCGCCACGCCAATTAAATAGCCGCCGATGGCATTGGCCATCAGCGTGCCAGGCGGGATGGTGGGGAAGAGGCTGTTGAGTTGCGCACCCAACCACCAACGCAGAATCGCGCCCATCGAAGCGCCTACACTTATCGACAACAGTGTTGCCCCTAAATTTGAAACCATGCCAAGCTCCTCTTCTGTATCGTCGGAATCTTCAAAAAAGGTATTGTCCACTGCGTTGATGTGGTTCCGCCGCGATTTACGAGCTTCTGATAATGCGGCATTCTTTCACGCATTAAAAAACAACGCACTCAAAAATCATGCGGCGGTTTATTGTGCCTTCGTGTTCGACGCTGATATTTTGGATGCGCTGCCAAGAGCGGATCGCCGTGTCGAGTTCATCCACGAATCGCTCGTTGACTTAGACGCGCAGTTGCAAAAGTTATCGAATGGACGCGCGCATTTGCTCGTACTGCACGGACGCGTTGTAGATGAAATTCCAAGGCTCGCCGTAGAGCTTGGCGCAACTTCTGTGTACGCCAATCACGACGATGAGCCCGATGCGATAAGGCGCGACGCCAGTGTGGCTGAAGCTTTGCGGGCGATGGGTGCTAAGCTGCACACCTTTAAAGACCACGTGATTTTTGAACGCCAAGAGGTACTCACGCAAATGGGTAAGCCGTACACCGTGTTTACGCCGTACAAAAATGCGTGGCTTAAAAAGCTTGCCAGCACAGGTGATGATGTGCCCGATGGCTTTTATTTGAAGCCTTACCCAACAGAAAAATATGCCCAAGCTCTGCAAGCCGCATCAGATGGACTTCGCGAAGTCTATGCTCTGCCAAGCCTTACCCAGATTGGCTTTGAGAAGACCAACATTGCGGAGTTGAATATTCAAACGGGCAGTAGCGGCGCACAAAAATTATTGATTGATTTCTTGCCGCGTATGCCGCGCTATCAAGAGACGCGTGACTTTCCCGCGATTAAAGGGCCGAGTTATTTGAGTGTGCATTTGCGCTTTGGTACGGTGTCGATCAGGCAGCTTGCGGGCTTGGCATATGGCCAAGCGCAAGAAGATGTGGGCGCAGCGACGTGGTTATCCGAACTCATTTGGCGCGACTTTTATCATCAGATCATGGCGAACTTTCCGCATGCTATGACGGGCAGTTTTAAGCCTGACTACGACCGCATCCAGTGGGAGCAAGGCGAAGAGGCTCATGCCCTGTATGCCTCATGGACAGGGGCTTGCACGGGTTATCCACTTGTCGATGCTGCCATGCGACAGCTCAACCAAACGGGCTATATGCACAACCGTTTGCGTATGGTTGTGGCGAGTTTTTTAACCAAGGATTTGGGACTCGATTGGCGCTGGGGCGAGCGCTATTTTGCTAAAGCGCTCATCGACTTCGATCTTGCCGCCAACAACGGCGGCTGGCAATGGGCGGCGTCCAGCGGCTGTGATGCGCAGCCGTATTTCCGAATCTTTAATCCGACCAGTCAAAGCGTAAAGTTTGACCCCAAGGGAAAGTTCATTCGGCGCTACATGCCAGAGCTGGCAGGGCTTAGTGACAAAGAAATTCATGTGCCACGAGACCCCGTTGTCGATCACGCGGAAGCCAGGGCCAAGACCCTAGAGCGTTATGCCGTTGTTAAAAATTCTGCATAGCGACCCGCACATCATCGTCGCCGTCAAGCCAGCGGGACTGCTAGCCGTGCCTGGACGCGGCGCGGATAAGCAAGATTGTTTGAGCGCGAGGCTCGCCGTAGAGTTTGGAGATATCCACATCGTGCATCGACTCGATCAAGCAACATCAGGCTTGATGGTGTTTGCGAGAAGCCTTGCTGCGCTGCGAGACCTACACGCTCAATTTCGCGAAGGCAAGGTAGATAAGGCTTACGAAGCGATTGTGATTGGACAGCCGCGTGATAAAAGTTTTTCAATTGACCTGCCCCTAATGGCAGACTGGCCGAATCGCCCGAAACAAAAGATTGATTTGGAGAGCGGCAAGCCATCCACAACGCGCGTTGAAGTTATCAGTTTTGATGCGGCAACCAACACTAGCCGCGTGCGATTAATTCCAGTCACAGGACGCACGCATCAACTGCGCGTGCACATGATGGCCGTGGGACACGTGATTGTGGGTGATGCGTTATATGGCTCGCAAGCCACACCAGATAAGGCCTCCACGAGTGCCGATTCTTTGGCTAACCGTTTAATGCTGCATGCCAGCGAGCTTGCGTTTACGCACCCTGTCATAACTGCGCAGCTTGAATTTGAATCAAGCCCCGAGTTTTAAGCCGCCCACTTCACTAGCCCCGAATACGCGGTTGCCAGCACCACAATGCCAAACGCAATGCGGTACCACGCGAAGGCGACAAAGCTATGGCTGGCTATGTATTTAAGCAGCCAGCGCACGCAAATCCAAGCGCTTAAAAACGAAAACAACAAACCCACAGCGAATATGGGCGCGTCAGCCATGGAGAGCAAGGCGCGCTCTTTGTAGAGGCTGTACGCGCCCGCGCCAATCAGCGTGGGAATGGCAAGGTAGAACGAAAAATCGGTAGCGGCTTTGCGTGAAAGCCCGAGTAACATGCCGCCGATGATGGTTGCGCCACTGCGGCTCGTGCCTGGAATCATGGCAAGGCATTGGACTAGGCCAACTTTGAGCGCGAGCAGTGGGGTCATGGACTCGACAGTTTGTTGCTTCGATTCCGCAGCAAGCCAATTGGGGTCAGACCCCACCGTCGCTTCGCTTTGGGCTTGGGTCAGACCCCAAATGTTTGCTGCTCGCTTCTCCACCCACAAAATAATGATGCCTCCAACGATGAAGGTTGTTGCAACGACGAGCGGCGTAAACAAATGCGCCTTAATGTATTTGCCAAATAGCAGCCCGAGCACCACCGCAGGCACAAAGGCAATCAGCACATTCAGTGCAAAGCCACGGCTAGCTTGGCTTGTGGGCAAGGTCACCACCGTGTCCTTGATCTTTTGCCAATACACCATGATGACGGCAAGGATCGCGCCCGTTTGAATCGCGATATCGAACACTTTGGCTTTGTCGTCGTCAAACCCGAGCAGCGCGCCCGCCAAGATGAGGTGCCCCGTGGACGATATGGGCAGGAACTCGGTCAGTCCTTCGACGATGCCCATGAGGGCGGCTTTGAGTAGTAAGGTGATATCCATTAAATTGCCTTGATTCCAGTAATCTTAAATCCCACATCCAAAACTTTGCCCTTGCGGCCACGCGGCGCTACGGTCATGGCAATCATTTTGTGATCGAGTTTTTCGGTTTTCTCTTTGCCGCCGCGCCCCGCGCCATACAGCATGGCGGCTCCGCCTTGCGCAATCACGGCTACTCCTGCGAGCACGTCTTTTGCATCCACGTCCATCAGCATGAGGCCGCGTCCACCGCCGGCCATTTGGCGCAAGTCAGTGAGTGCAAAACTGAGTAGGCGACCTTCTCGCGTGCCGCATACCACCTGCTTTGCAGGGCTAGGCGGCTGGGAAGCCATAGCGGATGTGGCTTGCGGAGCAGTGGGTATGTGAACGGGCGTATTCAAACTCTCGCCTTTGCCGTCGTGCTCGCCCAAACTCACAAACGCTTTGCCCGCTTTTTGGCGCGAAATCATATTGGCAACGCTGGCGTAAAAACCATAACCACCGCTGCTGGATAGCAATAGTTGCTCTTCAACCGCACCTGCAAAATAGTATTGCGCTTGCGTGCCTGCTTCCAGCTCGATGAGGCTTGATATCGGCTGGCCGTCACCACGTCCGCCTGGCAGTAGCGACACCGCAACCGAGTACACACGGACACCCTTGTCGTTAGCTGTGCCAAAGACGATGAGCGCGTCAATCGAGCGGCATTCGAACACGCGATGCAGCGCATCACCCGCTTTAAACGCGAGCGTGCTTGTGTCGATGCCGTGCGCTTTTTGCGTCCGCACCCAGCCGCGCTCAGACACGATGACGGTCATGGGTTCATCGACAATTTTGATCTCGAGGGTGACGCGCTTTTCTTCTTGAATCAAGGTACGGCGTGCGTCTGTAAATACTTTTGCGTCCGCTTCGATTTCTTTAATCATCAAGCGCTTGAGCGTCGCGGGGCTATTTAAAATTTCTTCTAATTTTTCTTGCTCTTTGCGCAGCTCCGAGAGCTCTTGCTCAATCTTGATGGCTTCTAGTCTTGCTAGTTGACGCAAGCGGATTTCTAAGATGTCTTCGGCTTGTCGGTCGGAGAGTTTGAAGCGTGCAATCAGCGCCGCTTTGGGCTCGTCCGACTGGCGAATGATGGCAATCACTTCGTCGATATTGAGCAGCACCAGCGCTCGTCCCTCCAAGATGTGGATGCGCTCCAAGACCTTACCCAGTCTGTGTTTGCTACGCCTTTCAATCGTTTGTGCGCGGAACAAAATCCATTCGTTCAGCATCTGGCGCAGGCTCTTTTGTATCGGCCTACCGTCAATGCCAATCGCGGTCATGTTGATGCTGGACGAGGTCTCTAGCGACGTGTGCGCCAAGAGCGTCGTAATTAAATCTTGTTGCTCTACGCGCGATGATTTTGGCTCAATCACGATGCGCACCATGGCGTCTTTATTCGACTCGTCACGCACGGTATCAACGACCGATAAGAACGTGGCTTTCAGCTGCACTTGCTCTGTGAGCAGCGCCTTCTTGCCCGTCTTCACTTTGGGGTTGCTGATCTCTTCAATTTCGCCCAGCACGCTGGCGGTGCTGACCCCTGGCGGGAGCTCGTCAATCACCAATTGCCATTGCCCGCGAGCGAGGTCTTCAATGTGCCAACGTGCGCGTACTTTGAGCGAGCCGCGTCCCGTTTTGTAGGCCTGCGCAATGTCTGCTGCGCCGCTAATAATTTGTCCGCCGCTGGGGTAGTCGGGCGCAGGAAGAATCGCAAACAGCTCGTCGTCGGGTAACTTAGGATCTTTGATGAGTGCCACGCAAGCCTGAGCGACTTCGCCCAAGTTGTGACTGGGGATTTCAGTCGCCAAGCCCACCGCGATACCGCTTGCGCCATTGAGCAAGTTGAACGGCAAGCGAGCGGGCAACTGGCGCGGCTCCTCGGTGGAGCCGTCGTAGTTGGGAATGAACTCGACCGTGCCCATGTCGATTTCGTCCATCAGCAACGTCGTAATTTTGCTGAGTCGCGCCTCGGTGTAGCGCATCGCTGCGGCGTTATCGCCATCGCGTGAGCCAAAGTTGCCTTGACCATCCACCAGCGGATATCGCTGCGAAAAATCCTGCGCCATGCGCACCATCGCGTCATACGCGGCTTGGTCGCCGTGCGGGTGAAAGCGACCCAGCACGTCGCCCACGACCCTTGCTGATTTGACGGGGCGTGCGCCCGCATTGCCATTGGGTCCACCAAAGCCCAAACCCATGCGCGACATGGAATAGAGAATGCGCCGCTGCACGGGCTTTTGCCCGTCGCAGACATCGGGCAAGGCGCGACCTTTGACGACGCTAAGCGCGTATTCCAAATACGCTTGCTGTGCGTAATGCGCGAGTTCTAGCGATTCGCCTTCGGGTTCAATGGTGATGAGGTTGTCTTGCATATCGTGTTTCGGTGCTGAGTTTTATTTAAGCGGAAGCCCATTCCCCCGCCCCTTGGTGGGCCGCAGTGGGTCTGGCCCAGCAGGGGGTTTTGGCTGGGAAGCCACAGCTGGCGTGGCTTGCACGAGGGGCGGTTTGAGTGCGGTGTACATTTGCATGACGGTGCGCACGTAGTTTTGCGTTTCTGGGTAGTTAGGGATTTGGTTGCCTGCTTTTTGCACTGCGCCCTCGCCTGCGTTGTAGGCGGCCAATGCTAAATCGAGTTGACCTTTGAAGAGGTTGACCAAGTCACGCAAATAGCGTACGCCTGCATTGATATTGGTTTGCGGGTCAAACAATTTTTGCATTTGCGTGAGTCGTATCTTGCCATGCGCATCGTCCACCACGCCATATCTGGCGGCGGTTTCAGGGATGAGCTGCATGAGACCGAGCGCGCCTTTGTTGGAAATGGCCGTGATGTTAAAACCCGACTCGGTGGCGATGAGCGCTTGCAAAAGCTCCACGTCGATGTTGTGCTTTTGCGCGGCGGCTTGCATGTGCGGACGCACGGCTTTGAGCACTTGGGATGACTCAAAAAACGCTGCAAGTTTAGGTGATAGCAAGGTCGGGGCAGGCGGTTCCTCGTGCGCAGACGGATCAGGCTGCGAGGCCTCATCTGGGAAGGCTTGCGGGCCATCACCCTTTGAAAACAACTCATATCGATCATCAAGCTTGGCGGCTGAAAAATGCCCCACGCCTTGCGCATCGACGTAGCCCCAGATTTCGGCGGAAGCGCTGCCAGCCATTGCCCAAATCGCAAGACATACAAGCGCCCGCTTAAACATCAATCTCAATCCCGTCGCCATGAATTTCCATGAGCTCGCGCCTCGATGCCGCTTCGCCTTTGCCCATCAGCTTAGTCATTTGCACGTGGGTTTGCGCAAGGTCTAACTCGTGCCAGCGCACGGGCAGTAAGCGCCGCGTGTCGGGGTTGAGCGTGGTGTCCCACAGCTGCTCGGCGTTCATTTCACCCAGACCTTTAAAGCGGCTGATTTGGCAGCGTTCGCGAGAAACACCATCCTTGGAAGCCTTATCCAGCAAGGCTTGCAGCTCGCCGTCGTCTAGTGCATAGAGTTTGCTGGCGGGCTTTTTGCCACGAGCAGGGACATCGAGGCGGAACAGCGGCGGACGTGCAATATAGATGTGCCCCGTCTCGATCAGTTTGGGGAAGTGCTTGAGGAACAGCGTGAGTAGCAGCACCTGAATGTGTGAACCATCCACGTCCGCATCCGACAAGATACAAATCTTGCCGTAGCGCAGGCCACTGAGATCGGGCGTGTCATTCTCGCCATGCGGATCAACGCCAATCGCGACCGAAATGTCGTGAATTTCGTTGTTGGCAAACAAGCGGTCACGTTCCACTTCCCATGTATTCAGCACCTTGCCGCGCAGGGGTAGCACGGCTTGCGACTCCTTGTCGCGTCCCATTTTTGCCGAGCCACCCGCAGAGTCGCCCTCGACCAAAAACACTTCGTTGTGGGTGATGTCTCTCGATTCGCAGTCGGTCAGTTTGCCAGGCAACACCGCCACGCCCGAGCCTTTTCGCTTCTCCACTTTTTGCCCTGCGCGTTGACGGGCTTGGGCTGCGCTAATGGCGAGTTCAGCGAGTTTCTTGCCCCAATCAATGTGCGAGTTCAACCATAGCTCAAGGCTTGGACGCACGTAGTTGGAAACGAGCTTCAGTGCGTCTCGTGAATTCAAACGCTCTTTGATTTGTCCTTGGAACTGCGGATCTAGCACCTTGGCCGATAGCACATAGCTGGCGCGGGCAAACACGTCTTCTGGCAAGAGTTTGACGCCCTTGGGCAAGAGCGCGTGCATTTCGATAAAGCTCTTCACGGCTTGAAAAAGCCCATCACGCAGGCCGCTCTCGTGCGTACCGCCAGCCGTGGTGGGAATCAAGTTGACGTAGCTCTCGCGCATCACCGCGCCGTCCGCGGTAAAGGCCACCGCCCAAGCCGCCCCTTCGCCTTCGGCAAAGCCCGTGTCCTCGACTTCTTTGCCAGCTTTGGTAAATTGTTCGCCCTCAAAAAGCGGAATCACAGGGTCGCTGGCGAAGCTTTGCGTGAGGTAGTCGTTTAGGCCGCCCTTGTATTGCCACGTGGTGGTTTGTTCGGCTTTGTCCTTTGCTTTCTCATTGATAAGCGTGACGATGACCCCCGACATGAGCACCGCCTTGGAGCGCAGCAAATGCGTGAGTTCCGAGAGTGGAAAGTTGGGCGAGTCGAAGTATTTGGCATCGGGCCAGACGCGCACAACGGTGCCTTGTTTTTTGTCGCCTGCCGCCCAATCGCGCTGCGTCAAGGACTCAATGACATCGCCGCCAGCAAAGACGAGTTTGGCAATCTTGCCATCGCGGTGCGAGGAGACTTCTAGCCGAGTGGCGAGGGCATTGGTCACACTCACGCCCACGCCGTGCAGGCCGCCTGCAAAGCTATACGCCCCGCCGCTCCCCTTATCGAATTTGCCCCCAGCGTGGAGCTGGGTAAACACAATTTGCATCACGGGCAGGCCTTCTTCAGGATGAATGCCGTGCGGAATGCCGCGTCCGTCGTCCTCCACGCTGACCGAGCCGTCCGCGTGCAGGGTGAGCGTGATGCGTTTGCCAAAGTTAGCCAGCGCCTCGTCGGCAGCGTTGTCCAGCACTTCTTGGATCATGTGTAGCGGATGGTCGGTGCGCGTGTACATGCCCGGGCGCTGCTTGACGGGCTCTAGGCCCTTGAGGACGCGGATGGAGTTTTCGGAATACGAGGTCAGTGGTATCGGTGGTGTTGGTGATTTGGCCATGAGCTATTATTTCACGATGCTAGATCGCGAAGCCCTCGTGGCGCCTTTATTGCTGAATTACGACAACAATCCCGAAGAGGCGGTTTTGGTTTTTCGCCGTGCCATAGACGCGGGGGCATCGAATCATCCCGATGTGCTCGTGGTTTTTGCCCTCCATTTATTAGCTGTATCAAATTGGGAAGAGGCTGAGGCCGTGCTGCGTAGAGCGCTTGCGATGGCTCCGCAAAGTATCTTGGCGCTTTATAACTTAGGCTATTTGATGCACATCCAAAAGCAAGATGCGCAAGCTGAGCGGCTGTTTCGGCAAGTGCTGGCGCTAGAACCCGAGCATGTGGGCGCGATGATTAATTTGGCCAATACGTTGCAGCGGCTGATGCAGCGCGCTCCCGCGCAGGAGCTCATACGCCGCGCTCAAGCAATTGAACCTGACAATGACTTGCCCGCAGCGTTTGAGTTGTTTGAGGCTACTTATGACATCAGCAGTACGGATGCCATCATTTTTGCTAAAGCGAAGCAGGCGGCCGATTTGCGCTGTAAGGGTTTGCAAATGCCAAAGCAAATGCCGATGGCGCGACCCTGGCATCAAGGCGAGCGTCCACTGCACGTGGGTTTTGTCTCGGGTGACTTTAAGTCGCATCCCGTGGGCTTTTTTTTGCAAGACTGGTTGCCGTATGTTGAGCGCAGCCGTTTGATGCTACATGCGTTTTCTATGCAAGAAATAGATGATGTGGTGGCGCAAAAACTGCGTTTGCAGTTTGAAACGTGGCACGACATTTCGGTCATGCGTGATGACGAAGTGCGGCAGTGCATAGTGCAGCTTGGCGTGGATGTGCTAGTCGATCTTTCGGGTCATACCGATATGAATCGTTTGCCGCTATTTGCTGCTCGCGCTGCGCCCATTCAAATCTCTTGGCTGGGTTGGTACGCCACAACAGGCGTGGTGAATATGGATTACTTCCTCACCGATCGCATCAGCAGCCCCGAGTCGTCCGCGGCGCATTACTCGGAGCGTTTGCTCTACTTGCCAGATACGCGGCTGTGTTTGTGCCAGCCTATCTTTGCGTCAGGTGTAAGTCCGCTGCCCGCTGTGAAAAACAAACACATGACCTTTGGCTCGTTTCAGGCGCTGCTCAAAATGACCGATGCCACGCTAAATTTATGGCGGCAAGTGCTGATGCAAATCCCAACGGCGCAATTGCAAATTCGTTGCACGCAGTTTGCGCAAAGCGAAAAAGTGCTGCTGTTTAAGCAGCGGCTGGAGGAGATGGGTTTGCCGCTTGCACGGATTGAGCTTTTGGCGCCCATCTCTTACGCGGCGTATCTTGAGAGCCATCAAAGCATCGATTTGATACTGGACACGATGCCGTTTACGGGCGGGACTACCACGGCCGAGGCGCTGTGGATGGGCGTGCCGACGTTGACCTTATCGGGCAATACCTTGATTGCACGTCAGGGCGCAAGCTTGCTCACGGCGGCAGGGCTTGGCGATTGGGCGGTGCACTCGGCAGAGGCCTACGTTGCCAAGGCGCACTATTGGAGTGAGCATGTGCAAGAGCTGGCAACGCTAAGGGCGAGTCTGCGGGGAAAAGTGCGCACGAGCCCCTTGTTTGATGCGCCGCGATTTGCTCATGTCTTCACCGAGGCGATAGAAGCGGCGGCTCGTTCGTAACTTCGGTACAATGCAAAGCTTCTTTTACAACCCTTGAGGGATATATGAGCGATATCGAAACCCGTGTCAAAAAAATCATTGCCGAGCAACTTGGCGTGGAAGAGTCTGCTGTGACCAATGAAAAAGCCTTCGTGGCTGATTTGGGCGCTGACTCGCTCGACACCGTGGAATTGGTGATGGCCTTGGAAGACGCGTTTGGTATTGAGATTCCTGATGAAGACGCAGAGAAGATCACGACCGTGCAAAACGCGGTTGACTACGCCAGCACCCATAGCAAGGCCTAAGCCTTAGCCGAATCAAATATAAAAAAGCCTGATCCTGTAGCAAGGTCAGGCTTTTTGTCGTTGGAGAATGAGCATGACAAAACGTAGAGTTGTTGTGACAGGCCTTGGCTGTGTCACCCCCGTGGGAAATGATGTGGTGACGAGCTGGGCCAATTTGTTGGCGGGACAGTCAGGTATTGCCAATATCACCAAGTTTGATGCGTCCGCTTTTGCCTGCCAATTTGCAGGCGAGGTCAAAGGCTTCAAGGTGGAGGACTATCTCAACACGAAAGAAGTTCGCACCATGGACACGTTTATTCATTATGGTATTGCGGCAGCTGATCAGGCGGTACGCGACTCGGGATTGATGACAGGTGAGGCCTTGAGTGAGGAAGAATCGCTGCGCATTGGCTGCAACATTGGCTCAGGTATTGGCGGCTTGCCGCTTATCGAAGAGACAGGTAAGGAGCTTACAGCCCGTGGCCCGCGCCGCATTACGCCGTTTTTTGTGCCAGCCTCCATCATCAACATGATTTCGGGTCATGTGTCGATTCGCTTTGGTTTTAAAGGGCCGAACATTGCTGTCGTCACAGCTTGCACCACGGGCTTGCACGCTATTGGCATATCGGCTCGGATGATTGAATACGGCGATGCCGATGTGATGATAGCTGGCGGGGCAGAGTCCACCGTTTCGCCTCTGGGCGTGGGCGGTTTTGCGGCGGCGCGTGCGTTGTCCACGCGCAACGACGATCCCGCCACTGCTTCGCGTCCGTTTGACAAAGACCGCGATGGTTTTGTCTTGGGCGAAGGGGCTGGCGTGATGGTGCTGGAAGAGTACGAGCACGCCAAAGCACGCGGGGCAAAAATTTATTGCGAGCTCTCAGGTTTTGGCATGAGCGGCGACGCGTACCACATGACTGCGCCCAATACCGACGGCCCACGCCGCGCTATTTTGAATGCCCTCAAAAATGCAGGCGTGAATCCCGATCAGGTGAATTACGTGAATGCGCACGGCACCTCTACACCGCTGGGCGACATCAATGAAACCAATGCTATTAAAGCGGCGTTGGGCGATCATGCCAAGCGCACGCTCATCAACTCCACCAAGTCGATGACGGGGCATTTGCTGGGCGGCGCAGGCGGCATCGAGTCCGTTTTCACCGTGTTGGCGCTACATCACCAAAAGAGTCCGCCGACGATCAACATCTTTAACCAAGACCCCGAGTGCGACCTCGACTATTGCGCTAATACCGCACGCGATGTGAAGATTGACGTGGCGCTCAAAAACAATTTTGGTTTTGGTGGCACGAATGGCAGCTTGGTATTTAAGAAAATTTAAAGGGCGACTATGTTGCTAATTGCTTGTGCTGTACTGGCGGCTTATCTACTAGGCTCTTTGACCTTCGCTGTGTTTGTGTGCAAGTTGCTGGGTTTGCCCGATCCACGCACCTACGGCAGCAAAAACCCAGGCTCTAGCAATGTGCTGCGCTCGGGTAGCAAGAGTGCGGCGCTGCTGACTTTGTTACTGGATGCGCTCAAGGGTTTTACCCCTGTGCTGCTGGTCAAGTTGTTCGGCGAACCTTATGGGCTGGGCGTTGGCACCGAGGCGCTGGTCGGACTTGCTGCCTTCTTTGGCCACCTCTATCCTATTTATTTCAAGTTCAAAGGCGGTAAAGGCGTGGCGACCGCAGCCGGCGTGATCTTTGCTATGAGTTGGCCGCTAGGCCTTGCTACGCTTGGCACATGGATCATCATTGCATTTTTCTTTCGCTATTCGTCACTCGCAGCGCTAGTCGCCGCAGTCTTTGCGCCTGTGTATTACCTCATGGGCGACGGTGTGGCGTGGAATGCTGAAACGCCACTTGCGGCTACACTCATTGTTATGAGCGCGATGCTGGCCTACGCACACCGCGACAACATCACGCGCTTACTAAAAGGCACGGAATCGCGGCTGGGTAAAAAAGCTGTTTAGGTGTGATAGCTAGTTAAGCGCTCAACCTCATTCTTCGCGCCCAAAATCACGCTCACGCGCTCGTGTAGCGTTTTAGGTTGAATATCTAAGATGCGCATTTTGCCATTGGTGGCCACGCCGCCGGCTTGCTCAATGAGCCAGCTCATTGGGTTGGCTTCGTACATCAGGCGCAGCTTGCCTGGTTTTTCGGGCTCGCGCTTGTCCCACGGGTACATAAAGATGCCGCCGCGGCTAAGGATGCGGTGCACTTCGGCGACCATGCTGGCAATCCAGCGCATGTTGAAGTCTTTTTTGCGCACGCCTGTTTTGCCCGCCAAGCATTCGTCAATATAGCGTTTCACGGGTTCATCCCAGTGGCGCATATTGCTCATGTTGATGGCGAACTCTTTGGTGTCTTCGGGGATGCATACGTTTTCGTCGGTTAGCACAAAACTACCTTGCTCACGGTCTAGTGTAAACATCGCCACACCATCGCCCACAGTCAATACCAGGGTGGTCTGTGGGCCATAGACACAGTAACCTGCGGCAACTTGGTTAGATCCTTTTTGCAAAAAATCTTTTTCGCTCACGCCTGCATCACCATCAGGTTTTTTGAGCACACTAAAAATCGTGCCAATGCTGACGTTGATGTCGATGTTGGAGGAGCCGTCGAGTGGATCAAACAAGAGTAGGTATTCGCCCTGAGGATAGCGGTTGGGCACCACGTGGATGCCTTCCATTTCTTCGGAGGCCATTGCCGCCAAGTGCCCGCCCCACTCGTTGGCTTCGATCAGCACGTCGTTGGCAATGATGTCGAGTTTTTTTTGTACTTCGCCCTGCACGTTCTCGCTCTCAGCCGAGCCCATGACTTCACCCAGATCGCCTTTGTTGACGGCATGGCTAATGGTTTTGCAACAGCGGGCAACGACTTCAAGCAGCAAGCGCAATTGCGAGGGAATGTGACCGTGGTCGCGCTGTTGCTCGACTAAATAGCGGGTGAGTGAGATTTTTTGAGTCATCGAAAGATTTTACTTCTCAGCATCCACCAAACCCCTTACAAACCAACGCTGCATCAAGATGACGACCAGTACGGGAGGAATGAGTGCCAGCATGGCAGTTGCCATGACCAGTGGCCATTCGACTTGGCTTTCGGCGGAAATCATCTGTTTGATGCCAATGACGATGGGGTAATAGGATTCGTCGATCGAGACCAAGAGCGGCCACAGATATTGATTCCAACCGTAGATAAACATGATGACAAAAAGCGCCGCGATGTTAGTTTTTGACAGAGGCAAGAGTACATCCCAAAAAAAATGCATCGGGCTGGCGCCATCCATGCGAGAGGCTTCGACTAGCTCGTCTGGAACGGACATAAAAAACTGCCTAAACAAAAATGTGGCGGTCGCCGAAGCCAAGAGCGGTAGCGTCAGACCTGCATAGCTATTCAGCATTCCGAGGTCGCTGACGATTTTGTAAGTGGGCGAGATACGCACTTCTACAGGCAGCATCAGCGTAATAAAGATGAGCCAAAACGCGACTTGCTTAAAGCGAAATTTAAAGTACACCAGCGCAAACGCAGAGATGAGGGCGAGGACGATTTTGCCAACGGCAATCAAGCAGGCAATCACAAAGCTCACGCCCAGCATATGCAGCACAGGCGCGCGCGTACCCGATGTGCCGCCGTTAAATAGCACGTGTGAATAGTTCGCCCATAGCTCGCCGCCAGGCCATATGGGCATTGGGTTGGCAATGATGGCATCTTGTGTGTGGCTTGAGCCGACGAAGGCAACCCAAATGGGTAGGGCGATCACGGCCACGCCCACGATCAAGATGATGTGCGAGAGCCAATCGAGAATGGGTTTACGATCAACCATGAAAAATCTTCGGTTTCATCAGTAACGCACCTTCTTCTCAACGTAGCGGAATTGCACAAAGGTCAGCACCACCACAATCGCCATTAAGATGACGCTTTGCGCCGCAGAGCCGCCTAAATCTTGCGCCTTAAAGCCGTCGTAGTACACACGGTAAACCAAGATGGCCGTATCTTTGCCAGGGCCGCCGTGGGTGGTGGCGTCCACAATGGCGAAGGTGTCAAAAAAGGCGTAGACGATATTGATGACAAGCAAGAAAAACGTCGTCGGCGTGAGCAGGGGAAACGTAATCGTCCAAAACCTACGCCAAGGGCTAGCGCCGTCAATCGACGCGGCTTCAATCAGCGAGCGCGGGATCGATTGCAAGCCTGCGAGGAAGAACAGAAAGTTGTAACTGATTTGTTTCCAAACTGCTGCCATCACAATCAGCGTCATGGCGTGTGTGCTGTTCAGCGCATAGTTCCAGTCCACACCCAGCAAGTGCAGCACATAAGTCAGCACGCCGAATGAACTGTTAAACAAAAACATCCACAACACGGCGGCCACCACAGGGGCGACAGCGTAGGGCGTAATCAAAAGCGTTTTGTACAGCGCCGCGCCGCGCATGACGCGATTGGCACAAACAGCCAAGAGCAAAGAGAATGAAAGTCCAATGCCCGCCACTAGCGTTGAAAAGAAGGCGGTGGTTTTGAATGAGCCCAAGTAAGTAGGATCATTCCACAGTGCCTTGAAGTTCTCTAGCCCCACAAACTCGCGGCTTGCGCCAAAGGCATCTTCTTGCAGCACCGATTGAAAGAGCGCTTGACCTGCAGGCCAAAAGAAAAACACGAGCACGATAACTAGTTGTGGCGCAAGGAGTAACCAAGGCAGCCAACGATGCGCGATTCGAGTCGAAAAGGTGACGCGTTTTTCCATGCGGTCGAGCATAAACTATCGCCATGAACACCACCCCGCGCAAAACCCGGCTAGACGCCATCGCCATTGGCCTCCTCTTTGTGTGTTGCGTCTTTTGGGGCTGGCAGCAGGTGCTGGTTAAGGCGACGCTGCCATTCATTCCTCCGGTCATGCAAGTGGCGATGCGCTTTGTGCTGGCAGCTGTGCTACTCGTGCTGTGGTGCCGCTGGTTCAAAACCCCGCTCTTTGGACGCGATGGCACGCTAGCAGCAGGCTTGCTGGCGGGTAGTTTGTTTGCGCTCGAGTTTGTCTGTATCTACATCGGCTTGCAATACACCAGCAGCTCTAGGCTGACCGTGTTTTTGTACACGGCGCCGTTTGTCGTTGCTTTGGTGCTGCCTCGTTTTGTTAAAAGTGAGGCGCTGCGGCGTACTCAGTGGCTGGGTTTGGGCTGCGCTTTTGTCGCTGTGTTGTTTGCAATGTCGGGCAACCTCAGTACCGCGACTGCCGCTAGCCCTTACCAGTCGTGGCTTGGCGATGGTCTTGCGTTGGCAGCTGGCGCATTCTGGGGCTTGACCACGGTGGTGATCCGCGCGACCAAACTGGGCGGCATCCGAGCTGAGAAATTGCTTTTTTATCAATTGGCCGTGTCGGCGCTGATCTTGTTGCCCGTCTCGTTACTCCTTGGTGAAAACTGGGGTCAAACCTTTGCCAGCATGAACAGCTTTGCATGGGGCTCGCTCCTCATTCAAGCCGCGGTGGGCGGGTTTGCCAGTTACCTCGTTTGGATGTGGTTACTGGGACGCTACCCCGCAACGCTGCTCTCGTCCTTTGTTTTTCTCACGCCCGTGTTTGCACTGGTGTTTGGTGCGTGGTGGCTGGGAGAGCCCGTTACCGCAAGGCTTGTCGCGGCATTGGTTTTGGTAGGCGCAGGCATTGTGCTGGTGAATCGCAAGTAATAATACTTCCTCATGAATCTCGATGAACTCATTGTGCTTTCGGCGCAGCAATATCATGCTGGGCAACCCGACCAATCGCTGGTGACGTGTCAGCAAATTTTGATGCAAGAGGTGAATCACGTCACAGCTTGGAGCAATGCGTCTGCGGCGTTAGCGGCCATGGGCCGCTGGATTGATGCGTTAGCTTATGCACGATACGCCTTGGCGTTAGAGCCCCAGCGGCCAGATGCGCTCAATAATTGCGCGGAAATTTTGCTTGCACTGGGGCGCAAGGAAGAAGCGGCTTTATTGTTTCGTAACCTTGGCTGGACGCAGTACCAAGCCAAGGAGCGTGATGCCGCGATGGCAAGTTATGAGCGAGCGCTATCGATGAATCCTCAAGACGTTGAGTGTCTGCATGTGCTCGCGGGATTGCACAGTGAGCGCAAAGAGTCGACACAAGCTTTGATGCTCATGAATCGTGTACTGGGCATCAACCCGCAGCACTTGGCTACCCTAGCCGCTAAAGGCAACTTGTTGGGTGGCCAAGCAGAACAAGGCTTGGCGGCGGAAGCGTGTTTTCAAACAGCGCTGACCATCGACCCTAATCACTGGATGACGCTGTACAACTACGGTGTCTATCTGGCGAACGTAGAGCGCTATAGTGAAGCCGTGCAGATGTATGTGCGGGCAGGTCATGCAGACCCGAATCACCATTTGTCATTTTGGAATTTGTCGAATTTATTGCTGCGTCTTGGCGACTATCCGCATGCTTGGCCGCTCTATGAGTGGCGCTGGAAAACCGATCACTTAAAACCTGCGTATTTGCAATTGCCTATGCCGCTGTGGTTGGGGCAAAACTTGCAGGGCAAACGTATTTTGTTGCATTTTGAGCAAGGCTATGGCGATGCGTTTCAGTTCATTCGTTTTGCCAAAGATGTGGCTGCCAGAGGTGCGCATGTCACGATCTTTATGCCCAAGGAAATTTGCGACAATTTTGTGGGCGTAGCGGGCGTACACGAGATCAAGCCTTGGCATGAAATCCCGCAAGGCTTTGACTATCACGCGCCGCTGATGTCCTTGCCCGTGCCGCTGGGTTTGACCATGCAAAATATTCCCAGTCAGGCGCCCTATATGCTCGCAAACCCAGAGCGGATAAGGCTTTGGCAAGAGCGATTGCTAAAGCTGGGTAAGAGTAAAAAGCAAAAATTAAGGGTTGGATTGGCGTGGTGCGGTCGCCCCACACACGAAAACGATCGCAATCGCTCAATTGCTTTTGATGAGTTGGTGCCGCTGATTGATGCTTTCCCGCAGGCGCAGTTTGTCTCTCTACAAGTGGGTCCACGCGAATCGGATTTGCCAGCACTTGATGCGTGTCAGGCAATCGTACGCATAGAGGATCAGATCAAAGATTTTTCGGATACGGCTGCGCTCATCATGCAGCTTGACGTGCTGATTAGTGTGGACACCTCGGTAGTGCATTTGGCAGGCGCACTGGGCAAGCCCGTGTGGGCTATGATTCCTGCTGCATCAGATTGGCGCTGGTTGTTGAACGTTGAGCCCTATGCCGAAGCCACACCGTGGTATCCCAATGTGCGCCTTTTTCGACAAAGCTTGGACGACGGCAAAACTTGGCGCTGGACGAACGTGCTGGCGCGCGTTCAGTCTGAGTTAGAAAAATTACTTCTTAGCCAGCAAGCCACCCAGCATTCCAGCAAGGTCGCCTAAATTGCCTAAGCCGCCTGCAGGCGCTTGGCCGGTGGGCGTGAGCTTGTCAACGAGGCCTGGCAGCATGGTACTGAGCTGACTCATCGCGTCGGCGGGGTTGATGCCTAGTTTGGCCGCGATGCCTGCGACGGCATCAGAGCCCAGTACGCTTTGCAATTGGTCGGCGCTAATGGGTAGGTTCTGCCCGCTGCCAATCCACGAGCTGACCACATTGCCAAGTCCTGCTTGCTCGAACTTGCCAACCAAGCCGCCGAGGCCGCCATGTTCGCCGTCGTTAGCCAGCATACCGCCCAGTGCGCCAGCTAAGCCGCCCGCGCCGCCTTGTTGGCCGCCTAAAACATTATTGAGTACTGAGCCCAAAAGTCCATCTAATAATCCCATGCGGTTCTCCAGATTGATTTAAAAATGCCATCTTAACGGGCTATCCAGTTATGACTGTGACAAGCGCCGCAATCGCAGCTGTCTCCGCACGCAACACCCGATTACCTAGCGTGACGGGCTCGTAGCCCGCTGCCAGCGCTTTGGATTCTTCTGTTGCAGAGAGGCCGCCTTCTGCACCTGAGAGCACATAAACGGTCTCGCAAGCCTTACTGCGCATAGCCTGCACGAGTATCGTGCTGTTGGTTTGCAGGCTCAAAATGATGTGACAGGTATCTTTTTGTGCGGCGATTTTTTGCGCGGCAAGATAGCCACCAAGTGTTTTGATTGTATGAATGTGCGGCACGCGGTTGCGCCCCGATTGCTCGCAAGCCGCATGGGCTATGGCTTGCCAGTGCGCTTGCTTTTTTTCGGCGCGTTCGCCGCTGAGGCGTAGCACGCCGCGTTCAGTCATTAAAGGCTGAATGCTGGCAACGCCGAGCTCCGTTGCTTTTTCAACCAACCAATCCATGCGCTCGTTAGCAGGGACACCTAGCGCCAAATGCACAGCCAGCGAGGCTTCGCGTTCAATAGGGTGATGCGTGGTCACTTGCACGGTGACGCTGGATTTGCCCATGCGCTCAATCATTGCGTCGTACTCGCCGCCTTGTCCGTCGAATAGCGTGATCGTCATTTCGGGCTGCATCCGCAGCACTTGCACGTGACGCGCTGCGCCTGCGGGCAGATCGAGCGCAAGGCCGATGGATAGGGGCGTGGAGCAATAAAAGCGTGGCATGATTATTTGGCAGCCTCAATTTCGTCGACCAAGCGCAGCAAGGGTTTGAGTTCGATGTAGCGGTTGCAAGTGCTGCGCACGTAGGCGATAAAGCGCGGTGTATCGGCCAAGTATTTGGGTTTACCATCGCGCAAGGTAAGCCTTGCAAAAATGCCCAAGATTTTGAGATGGCGCTGTAAGCCCATCCATTCGACGGCTTTATAAAACGCGCCGAAATCATCCTGCCACTCGTCCAGCATGGGCAAGCCTGCCGCTTTGGCTTTTTGCCAATAGCGAATCGTGACATCTAAAACGAAATCTTCTTCCCAGCTTAAAAATGCGTCGCGCATCAAACTGGCAATGTCGTAGGTAATGGGACCATAGACCGCATCTTGAAAATCCAGCACACCTAGCATTTGCTCAGGCTTGGCATTTTTTAGTAACTCAGGATATGGTGCCATTAGGTTGCGCGGCATGTAGTCGCGATGCACGAAGACGCTGGGACTTGCTAAATTGCTTGAAACGATACTGCTGAAAGCCTTATCCAGTATGGCTTGCTGGCGTGTGTTCAGTAGCATGCCGCGGTGCTTGGTGATGTACCAGTCGGGGAAGAGTTGCAACTCGCGGCGCAAGAGGGCTTCGTCATAGGGCGGCAGAACTGCGGGTTTGGATGCAAGTTGCCATGCCACTAACGCATCCAGCGCTTGGTCGTAAAGCGGCAAGTTGCTACTGACGGTGCTACTGGTGTGTTCGTAACCCGCTTGCTTGTCTAAAACATCGAGCATGGTCTTCGTGCCCAGATCGGTCAGCAACATGAAACCGTGAGCGGCATTCCAATTCAAAATGTGCGGCGCGAGCAATCCTGCGCTCTGCATGAGTTTTGCGATGCGCACAAAGGGCTCGCTATCCTCCTTATCAGGCGGGGCGTCCATGAGGATGAAGCTTGTAAGCCCTTGCTGCGCTTGATCTGTACCTGTGCTATTGATGCGAAAGTAGCGCCTAAAGCTCGCATCGGCGGACGCAGGGCGAAGTGAAGCGGGGTTCAGGTGATGCTGCGCGGCTTGATGCGAAAGCCATGTGCCAAATAGCACTTCACGCTGTGGATCAGCCCAAACGATGGCGGGGGTTTGTGTCTCTAGCATGGATAATCGAAGGATGTTGTCATGGGTTTACTACCGCTATTGTTATCGCTTTGTATGGACGCCCTTGCTGGCCGCGTTGGCAATGCTACCCACAGCGCCTAGCTTTGCACAAGACGATGCAAAATTGAAAGCTAGCGCGCAACTTCAAGAGAAACTGCCAAGCAGTGTACTCAAACAAACGCCCACGTTTATTTTTGGCGATGCCATGACGAGCCGCCCCGAGCTGGATGTGGTAATTGAGGGCAATGCCGAAATTCGTAAAACCGATACGGTGATTCGCGCCAAGCGCATCGAATACAACCAAGTAAGTGATGAGGCCAAACTTTCGGGCGATGTGGTGGTGAACCAAGGCGGCAATCGGTTTTGGGGCCCTGATCTGCAAATTGGTTTGACCGATTTCATGGGATTTTTTAACCAACCTTCCTACAAGTTTTATAAAACAGGCGGACAAGGCAGTGCACAACGCATTGATTTTGTAAGCCAGCGCTCGGCCATTGCTAAATTTGCCAACTACAGCACATGCAGACGACCCGACGCCTTGGACGGCAAGCCTTGGAAGCCCGATTGGATTTTGAATGCGAATCAAATCGACTTCAATATGGAGGAGGATATTGCGACGGCATCGGGTACGACTTTGCGCTTTAAAGACGTGCCAATTTTGGCGATCCCTAGCTTTAGCTTCCCGATGAGCGGGGCTAGAAAATCGGGCTTGCTCGCGCCGACCATTGCAAGCGATAACCAAAGTGGCTTCATCGTGACGCAGCCCGTGTATTGGAACATTGCGCCTAACCGCGACGCTACGCTTTATCCGACCTCCATTGCCAAGCGGGGCATGAACTATGGCGGAGAGTTTCGCTATTTAGAACCTAATAGCGTGGGGACGATCAAGGCGGACTATTTACCAAACGATAAACTTGCGGGCGCTACGCGCTGGGCGTATGCGGTAGATGAGCGCGGCTTGATTCGTGCGCCGCTGCAAGGTGCAAGTGACGTGACCATGAGTCTCAAACTCAACCGCGTGAGTGATGATCGTTATTGGCGTGACCTACCCAACTCCACCTCGTCATTGACGCAGCGTTTGTTAAACAATGAATTGAATACCACGGCAAGTTTGAATGGTTGGGCCACACAGTTTCGCGTTCAACGCTGGCAAACCTTGCAAGATGTAACGAATGTCATCACGCCGCCGTTCGACCGCTTTCAATTGAATACCAAGCGGGGCTTGGCTTTGCCCAGTGGCGTGGTTGTCCAGATGGAGGGCGACTACACCGAGTTTCACTCCGACCCTGGATTGACGCTGCAACCCAATGGCACACGGGCTTACGCGCAAGGTCAGATGTCAAGGCCGTGGATACAACCTTGGGGATTTATCACCCCCAAGATTCAGTGGAATGGAGCGGTTTATCATACGGACAATTCGGCTGTGGGTGTTGACACAGTTACCCAGCGCACAATACCGACGGCGAGTCTGGATGGCGGTTTATATTTTGAGCGCAGTACGGCACTATTTGGTAATAGTTATACGCAAACATTAGAGCCTCGGGCCTTTTATGTGCGCACGCCTTATTTCAATCAGTCCGCTTTTCCGAACTATGACAGCGGCGCAAAAGACTTTAACCTGTCAACCATTTATAGTGAAAATACCTTCGCTGGTAATGATCGCATTTCTGATATGAATATGCTGACGCTAGGTGTTACGAGTAAGTTTTTAAATCCAAATACAGGCGCGCAGGCCTTTAGCGCAGGCATTGCACAGCGCTTTAGTTACATCGATCAGCTCGTGACGTTGCCTAATACAACAGCGCCGACCAGTCGATTGAGTGACTACCTGGTCAGTGCCAGTGCTCGGGTGTATCCAGCTTTAACGGTAGATGGCTCGGTTCAAGTCGCGGCCAACTCTGCTGCTTCGGAGCGCACGACATTGAGCACACGTTATACGCCTAGCAATTACCGTTCGGTGTACGCTGCGTATCGTATGCAGCAAGGCGTGAGCGAGCAAATGGATGTTGGTTGGCAATGGCCCTTGGGTGACATATTTCAAAGAGCCGACGACAATACGGGGACAAGCAGTGCGGGTAGAGGCCTTGGCCCTAATCGCTGGTATAGCGTGGCACGCTTGAATTACAGTATGTTTGATAATCGATTGGTTAACGCTATTGCTGGCTTTGAATACGATGCCGATTGCTGGATTGGTCGTATCATTCTGGAGAAGACGCAGTTGGACGCGAGTACAGTGAATCAACGCATCATGTTCCAGATTGAGTTCACGGGCTTTTCTCGCCTAGGGCAGGGCGGGAATCCGCTGGCTAGTTTGCGCAGTAACATCCCACGCTATCAAAACTTGCGCGAGCAAATTACCGCGCCGAGCCGCTTCAGCCAATATGACTAACTACAAACTACTTGCCACTATTTCACTACTTTGGTTGAGCTTGGTCAGCGCGGAGACGATGGCCCAGACGGGCATTCAAAAACGTTCGCCCGCATCGGCTAAAAAAGCCAAAGCTGCCACGCAGCCTGTAGTAGATGCAAAATCGCCAGTGCCAAGCACGGACATCAAGTTGATGACGGCACCACTCGTTCCCTCTAATGTGCTGCGCGAGGTTGACTACATTGTGGCGCTGGTGAACTCTGAGCCCATTACGCACAATGAGGTGCTACTTCGCCAAAGGCGCTTGCAGGCACAGTGGGCGACGCAGGGCGTGGCTGCGCCTCCTGAGCAAGAAGTATCAAAGCGAGTGCTTGAGCAGCTCATCGATGAGCGTGTGATGTTGCAGATAGCGAAAGAGGAAGGGGTGCGTATTTCCGACACGCAACTGAATGAGGCGCTTCTTAATATGGCGCGGCAAAATCAATTGGCTGGGTTGGCGGAGCTCAAAACGACGTACGAGGCGAAGGGCGGCAATTGGAATAATTATCGCGAAGAGATTCGCGCCGAGCTCACACGCACGCAAGTGCGTGAGCGCGAGGTCACTGCTCGGGTGCGCGTAAGCGAAGGCGACATTGATCAAGCTTTGCAAGATCAAAGCTTGGGTGGGGCAGACAAGCAAGACATTAATTTGGCGCAAATTTTGATTGCTTTGCCAGACAATCCAACGCCTGCTGAAGTTGCGCTTGCTAAAGCGCGGGCAGAAAAAATAGGGGCAGAGGCGCGCAAGGGTGCGAACTTCACCCAGTTAGCAGAGCAAGCCTCGGATGCTGGCGATAAGGCGAAGGGCGGTGTGATGGGGTTGCGCTCGGCAGATCGCTATCCAACGCTTTTTGTTGAGGCAACTCGAAACCTGAGGCTAGGTGAGGTGAGTGAAATTCAGCGTAGTGATGCAGGCTTTCATATCCTCAAATTGCTAGAGCGCCAAAGCAGTAGCACGGCGACGGTGATGCAATCGCATGTGCGCCACATTTTGCTGCCGCTGACAGATAAGCTCAACGAAGAACAAGCCAAAGCGCAGCTCAGATCCTACAAATCACAAATTGAATCAGGACGAACCACATTTGCCGCAATGGCGCGCGAGCACTCGATCGACGGCTCAGCCGCGCAGGGCGGCGATTTGGGCTGGACGTCACCAGGATTGTTTGTTCCTGAGTTTGAGAGTGTCATGAACGCACTGCCGACAGGAAAATTGTCCGATCCTTTTACTTCGCGCTTTGGTGTGCATTTGCTGGAAGTGGTCGATCGCAAAGCCGTGGCCATTAGCGTACGTGAGCAACGAGAGGCCGTGCGTAACCAGCTACGAGAGAAAAAAGCAGGTGAAGCCTATGTGCTATGGATTGCTGATGCTCGTGGACGCGCGTTTATTGAGTACAAAAATATGGCGCAATGAGACACATCCCTCGTAAGCGATTCGGACAGCATTTTTTGTCCGATAAATCTATTCTGGGCGATATCGTGGATGCGATTGCGCCAAAGATCACAGACTTTATGGTCGAAATTGGCCCAGGTCTTGGCGCGATGACCATGCCACTGCTGGAGCGTCTAGCGCATTTGACGGTAATTGAGCTGGATCGCGATTTGGCGGCACGGCTTCGGCAAAAAGAGAAGATCACCGTCGTGGAGTCGGACGTGCTTAGGGTTGATTTTTTGGCGCTTGCTGCCGCGGGCCAATTGGGTGGTAAGCCACACTCCATGCGTGTTGTGGGCAATTTGCCGTATAACATTTCAACGCCTATTTTGTTTCATTTATTGGACGTCGCGCATTTAGTGCAAGACCAACACTTCATGCTACAAAAAGAAGTGATTGACCGTATGGTGGCCAAGCCAGCAACATCCGACTATGGACGTCTGAGTGTGATGTTGCAGTGGCGCTACGACATGCAGTCTTTGTTCAATGTGCCCCCTGCGTGCTTTGATCCACCGCCTCGGGTGATGAGTGCTATCGTGCGGATGTTGCCAAGAGCCGAGCCAAAGGAGTTAAAAGTTGCGCACTTCAGTGAAGTTGTCAAGGTGGCTTTTAGCCAAAGGCGTAAACTCTTGCGCCATACTTTGGGCAAGTGGCTAGATGAAAAAAACTTTGCTGGCGAGTTTGATGTGCAGCGCCGTGCAGAAGAGGTGTCTGTGAACGAGTACATAGCGCTCGCTCAAGCTGGGCTTTAACTTTAGCGGGCGGCCAACCAATAACCTGCGTTAAAAGGGCTGCTCATGCGCAACGCAAGGGGCGAGACATCTACTAATTTGTCGGTTGGCATGGGCTCATCAAAGCCCTCAAGCTCTTGTCCATCCTTACCAGTGCCGCCTGCTGATCGGGCCACAGCGAATGAGTAAAAGCAGCGAAAAGGAATTTTCCGGTCGTGCCAATAATCGGCTGCATCGCGGAAGATGTCGATCAATTGCTCGCGCGTTTCTTTGTCAAATTTGGAGGTCACAGGGATATGTTCCAAAATTAAAATAAAGCCAGCCTGCTGACCCGCCTTATAGATGGGGTCGGTTAGGCAATCATAAAGCGCATCGAAATTCTTACCAAAATGCGCGGGGAAAGTGAATTGCAAAGCAATGGTGTCTAAGATATCTTGCTTGGTTTGTGTTGTGCCTAAGTTGGCGTACAAAAAATGATGCCCCAGTTGCTGGGCAGCATTTTGTAACTCTTCGACGCTATGCGCGCGAATGGATTGGACGATATTGGCCTTGACGCGCTTGAGAGGCAGATCTTTTTGGGGGTCAGTGTGAGTGATGATGTCCATGGTGTTTGTATTTCTTGTTAGGGCATGATGCGTTTGAACGACGCGTAGTGGTTGTCGGTGTAATAGCAGGCGTCAGGTGCTTTAACTTTCGCGCCGCCGCACACGATGCGGATCGCGCCTCGGTTACGTGTTGCGGCAGTTTTGACCGTGTACTCATGGTAATAACCACGCTTTTGTTGCGGCAATTGCCGCTCATTATTGTAAAAAACGACGCCGTCTTTTTCGTAGGGGAAAGGACCGCCTTGTTGAATCAGTCCGTAAGTCTCTTGAGCGGGCTTTGGAAATGCATTGAAGGCGACATCGTTAGAAAAAGCGAATGCCGCAGCCGAACTTGCAAAAAGTACAAGCGCGACAAAAAAGCTGTTGGAATTTTTTCGGAACATGTGGTCAGGCCTCCAGCCAAACCCATAGTGTGACGCCAAACCCTAAAAAAATCAAGCCCTTAGCAGCGTTTTGGTCTTACGCCATAAGCAGTCTAGGGGGCAATTTGAATACTTGTTGACCAATTGCCACAATGTGCTCAGGCGTCGTTCCGCAGCAACCGCCCACAATGTTCACCAGCCCCTCGGCGGCGAACTCGTGTAGTAAGCGACTGGTCACTTCGGGTGTTTCGTCAAAACCTGTCTCCGCCATCGGGTTGGGCAGCCCTGCGTTCGGGTAGCAGCTGATGTAGGTATCTCCCGCCACTTTGGCCAACTCTTGGATGTAGGGCCGCATCAGCGCCGCACCTAGCGCACAGTTCAGTCCCACCGCCAGCGGCTCTGCATGGCGAATGGAATGCCAAAACGCCGTCACGGTTTGGCCGCTGAGTATCCGTCCCGATGCGTCGGTTACCGTGCCGCTGATGATGATGGGCAGGCATTCACCGCGGGCCTCAAAGTACTCGTCAATGGCAAAGAGTGCGGCCTTGGCATTTAAAGTATCAAAAATGGTTTCCACCAAAAGTAGGTCTGAGCCGCCCTCCACCAGCGCTTCCACCTGCTCGTAGTAAGCCGCCCGCAGCTCTTCAAAGCTCACATTGCGGGCGCCTGGGTCATTCACGTCAGGGCTAATGCTGGCGGTTTTGGGTGTGGGCCCTAATGCGCCCGCGACAAAGCGTGGTTTGTCGGGTGTGGAAAATTTGTCACAAGCAGCGCGCGCTAGCTTGGCGGATGCAAGGTTCATTTCCTTGGCCAAATCCTGCATGTCGTAGTCGGCCTGCGCCACCGTGGTCGCGCCAAAGGTGTTGGTCTCCACCATGTCCGCTCCTGCGGCAAGGTAACCTTCGTGAATGTCACGGATGATGTCAGGCCGCGTCAAACTCAAAAGCTCATTATTGCCTTTGATGTCCTTGTGAAAATCTTTAAACCGCTCACCGCGGAATTGCGCTTCGTTTAGCTTGAATCGCTGCACCATCGTGCCCATCGCGCCATCCAAAATCATGATTCTGTTTTTGAGAATCTCAGGCAGCGCTTGGCCGCGGGTGTATTTTTTTTGGATAAGTTGAGCAGTCATCGCCTGATTTTAGAATAGCGGCATGACTGCCCCACAATTGCAACACCTAGAGCCCAAAGAAACTTGGGCCTTGCTACAAGCCACACCCGATGCCGTTTTGATTGACGTTCGCATGGAAATTGAATCCATGTACGTAGGCAGACCGCCGCGCGCCATCAATATCCCGTGGTACGAATATCCCGCTTTTGAAGCCGACAGCGATGCGTTTGTCGCCGCCGCCCTACACGAAGTAAAAAGCCTCGATCAGACCGTCGTGCTCATTTGCCGTAGCGGCACACGCACGCTAGATGCTGGCAAAGCCTTGCTGGATAAGGGCTTCACAAGGGTGATTAACGTGCTGCATGGCTTTGAAGGCGATTTGGATGTCAATGACCACCGTAGCACGATCAACGGCTGGCGCTTCGATGGCCTGCCGTGGGGGCAGATGTGAGCATCAAACCTCGGTGTAATCAAACCCCGTCGTAATCTCCGCCATCTTGCCCAGCATGATGGATGCGGAGCAATATTTGTCGTGACTCATGGCGATGGCGCGTTCAATCGCGGAGGTGGAAATGCCCTTGCCCGTGACGGTGAATTGCATGTGAATCTTGGTAAAAATTTTCGGGTCAACTTCAGCGCGTTCCGATGAGAGCTTTACGGAGCAACCGCGCACATCGTGCCGTCCGCGCTTCAAAATCAGCACCACGTCATACGCCGTGCAGCCGCCCGTGCCGGCTAGCAAAAGCTCCATCGGGCGCGGCGCTAGGTTCATGCCGCCGTTTTCAGGCTTGGCCGCGTCTGGCGCGCCGTCCATCATTAAGGCGTGACCACTGCCTGTTTCGGCTAAAAATCCCATTTTGGAGTTCGCGCCACTTGCGCCTGTCCAGCTGACTGTGCATTGCATATTTGTTCCTTATGATTGAGTGCTATGAATAAGCCCCTAACTCACCCGCTCACACCTAACGATTATCTAAAGAAAATCCTGGCCGCTCGCGTCTACGACGTGGCGAAGGAAACAGCGCTTGATTACGCCAAGAATCTCTCGGCTCGGATTGGGCACACGGTGTTACTCAAGCGCGAAGACCAGCAACCCGTGTTTAGCTTTAAGCTACGCGGCGCATACAACAAGATGGTGCAGTTGACGCCAGCGCAACTCAAAAAGGGCGTGATCTGCGCCTCGGCAGGCAACCACGCGCAGGGCGTGGCGCTGGGCGCAAAGACGCTGGGAACTAAGGCCATCATTGTGATGCCCACCACCACGCCGTCGGTCAAAGTCGATGCGGTGCGTGCACTGGGCGGCGACGTGGTTTTGTTTGGCGAGAGTTATTCCGATGCCTCGCTTCACGCGCAAAAACTGCAAGCGCAAAAAGGTCTCACCTTTATTCATCCGTTTGACGATCCCGATGTCATTGCAGGTCAAGGCACGATTGGCTTAGAGATCCTGCGTCAAATGCAAAG
The DNA here is from genome assembly GCA_947450645.1 of Comamonadaceae bacterium. Taxonomy (GTDB): domain Bacteria; phylum Pseudomonadota; class Gammaproteobacteria; order Burkholderiales; family Burkholderiaceae_C; genus JASGCK01. The sequence continues at coordinate 41,968 of CANFWH010000004.1, forward strand.
CGCGCCCTCCAAAAAATTAGATGCGGTGTTTGTGGCGATTGGCGGCGGCGGTTTGATTTCTGGCGTGGCGAACTGCATCAAGGCGATCGACCCCAGCATCCGCGTCATTGGCGTGCAAATGAATGACTCCGATGCCATGATGCAATCGGTCACTGCGGGCAAGCGCGTGACCTTGCCTGACGTCGGTTTGTTCTCGGACGGTACAGCCGTCAAGCTAGTGGGCGAAGAAACTTTCCGCGTGGCTAGCAGCGGTTTGGTGGACGAATTTATGACCGTCGATACCGATGCTGTTTGCGCGGCGATCAAGGATATCTACGTGGACACGCGCTCTATCGTCGAGCCCGCAGGGGCGCTGGCGGTTGCGGCGATTAAGCAATACGCGGAGGCCCGCAAAGCCAAGCGGGGTAAGGCTTCCAGCAAGTCCGAAACCTACGCTGCGATTTTGTGCGGCGCGAACATGAACTTTGACCGCTTGCGGTTTGTTGCCGAACGCGCCGATGTAGGCGAGCACAAAGAGGCGCTTTTTGCCGTGACGATTCCAGAAGAGCGCGGCAGCTTCAAGCGCTTTTGTGCGCTCATTGGCGAGGGGCGCAGCGTCACCGAATTCAACTATCGCATGAGCGACGCGAAAGCGGCACATGTGTTTGTCGGCTTATCGACCAGTACCGCAGACGAATCCAAAAAAATAGCCAAAGCCTTATCTAGCGAAGGTTTCAAGGCGATTGACCTGACGCACGACGAGCTTGCCAAAGAGCACATTCGGCACATGGTGGGCGGCGCATCCAGTCTTGCTGTGGATGAGCGCATCTTGCGTTTTACCTTTCCCGAGCGCCCAGGAGCGTTGATGAAATTTTTAAGCGCGATGCAACCCAATTGGAATATCAGTCTTTTTCACTACCGCAATCAAGGCGCGGACTATGGGCGGATTTTGGTGGGTGTGCAAGTGCCTAAACGCGAATCGAAGGCGTTGGATGCCTTCCTTAAAAACCTTGGCTACCCGTTTGTGGAAGAAACCGCCAACCCCGCGTATCAACTTTTTTTGCAGAGCTAATTTTTAATGGGTAACTCAAGCGTAAAAGCGGCTACGCCGTTTGAGCCGAGCGATGCTTCGCGAGCCTTAACGGACGTGACCTCCAGGCCGCCATCAATGGCGGAGCCCACCCGATAAGGCTTGGCGGGCTTGCCATCTACGGAAATGAGTGCGGCACCATTTTTATTGCCCACGCTGAGTACGCCTTGCAACTGAAACCGAGCTTGCATGGCGGTCAAAGCGCTGGCGGCTGTGGGGGAGATAGGATTTTTTGCACCTAGTGCTCTCGCGACTTGCGGCGTGAGACTGGGTTCTGGCGCAGCGCTGGTCGTTGTGAGCACCTTAGCCGAAGCATTGCTGGCATCGTTTGCGGAGGCATTCATGCTTTGCAAAACCCAAAACCCGGCGCTTGCAGCCGCGCATGCCCAAAGCAAAAAGGTAGCGAGGCGAACGATCCAAAAGTTGCGTAAAGAAGAAGGCATGGGCGGATTATCATTCAGCTATGAAAAACTTAAATACAAAGCGTGGTTTCACTTTAATCGAGCTCATGGTCGTATTGGTCATCATTGGCATTTTGGCGGCGCTCATCGTGCCCAATGTGTTGGACCGCGCAGATGATGCGCGAACGACAGCGGCCAAAACCGACATCGCCAATCTCACGCAGGCTTTAAAACTCTACAAGTTAGACAACCAGCGCTACCCAGGCGCAGACCAAGGCCTGCAAGCCTTGGTTGCAAAACCAAGCGCGGGGCAGATCCCCACGGCATGGCGACCCTACCTCGACAAATTGCCGCAAGACCCGTGGGGTAAGCCTTACCAGTATTTAAACCCAGGCATCAAAGGCGAGATTGACGTGATGTCATTTGGTGCGGATGGCGTAGCGGGTGGCGAAGGTAAGAACGCGGATATAGGGTCGTGGCAATAAGCAAAACTCGTGGCTTCACGCTGTTAGAGCTACTCATCGTGATTGCTGTTATCGCGCTGGGTACAGCGGGGGTCGCTTTAGCAATGCGCGACACGGGACAAACGAGTTTAGAGCGTGAAGCACTTAGGCTAAGCGCCTTGCTGGACGCGGCTCGCAGCCAATCACGAGCCGCTGGCGTCATGGTGACGTGGGAAGCCGTGCAAGATGATTCCGCGCTGCCCGTCATGCGTTGGCGTGGCCTGCGTAGCAAAGAGCCGTTGCCGACGCAGTGGTTAGATGCGCAAACCCGCGTTCTGCCCAGTGCGCCCATCATGCTCGGCCCCGATCCCGTGATCGCACCCGTGCGTGTGCGCTTGCAGTTGGGTGCGGATCTGCGCGATGTGGTCACCGATGGCGTGGGTGCGTTTCGGGTGGAGCAGCCATGAAGAGAGGCTTCACCTTAGTCGAAGTCCTCGTCGCGCTGGCGATTGTCGCTATTGCACTCGGAGCGGGCTTGCGCGTGAGTGGCTCGCAAATCAACAATGCCGAACGTCAAGGGCTGATGTTTCGCGCCCAGCTTTGCGCCGAGAACGAGCTCATCAAACTGCGCCTCACACGCCAATTGCCTGACACAGGCGATAAAAGTTTTAATTGCGATCAAGCAGGTATGACGCTTGCTGGCAAGCTGCACATTGACGCCACGCCCAACCCCAGCTTTCGCAAAGTCGATGCCACTGTTTACCAAGCGGCGGGCGACGACAAAGAGGCTTATACGCTTTTAAAACTTTCAACTTTAGCGGGGCGGTTTTGATGCAAGCCACAGCCAGAAAGGCTTCCCGAGGCTTTACCTTGGTCGAAGTGCTCGTCGCCTTGGTACTGGTCAGCCTGTTATCGCTCTTGGCGTGGCGGGCGCTAGACGGCATGGGGCGTGCAGGCGAAATCACCGTCAGCAATGAGCAAAGCTTGCAGCGTGTGCAAATTGCTTTGGCGCAGTGGGCAGCAGATTTAGATGCGTTGGCCGATACCAGTGCCACCACGGCGATTGCACAGCCGCTCGATTTTGATGGCCAAAGCATGCGTCTCACGCGCTATAGCAGCCAGCAAAACGCGGCTGATGCTACGGGCATTCAAGTGGTGGCTTGGACGCTCAGAAACACGAGCACAGGACGTGTCTGGCAACGCTGGACATCGCCGACCTTCACTGATAAAAATGGCCTGCAAGCCGCATGGGACGGGGCTTCGCGCTGGAGCAAAACGCCACTGCCCGAAGACGATGCGCGCACGGTGATGTTGATTCCCGTCGATAGCTGGCAAGTGTTTTATTACCGAGGCGATGCGTGGAGCAACCCGCAATCGGCCATCGGTGCAACAGGCGCGAACGCAAGCCGCATTCCAGATGGTGTGCAGTTGATACTCAACTTGCCGGCGGCGAGCGCCCAATCGCTGGGCGGCAAGCTCACGCGCTATTGGATTGCGCCCACACAAGGGGCGACGAAGTGAAGCAGCAACGCGGCGCGGCCATTTTGATTGCGATGTTGGTGGTGACGCTGGTGGCGACTTTGGCTGCGGGTCTTCAGTGGCGACAGTGGCGAATGCTTCAAAGCGAGTCCGCTGCCCGTGCGCAAAGCCAAGCCAGTTGGGTGCTGGTGGGTGCGCTTGATTGGGCGCGTCTTATTTTGCGCGAAGACGCACGCTCGGCAGGCAACATTGGCATTGTCGATCACTTGGGCGAGCCGTGGGCGCTGCCGCTGCAAGAGGCCAAGCTGGCTTCGTTTTTAACGGCAGATAGTTTGCAAGATGCAGCGCAAGACACCGCGTATTTGTCGGGTTATATCGCGGACGCGCAAAGCAAAATTAACCTCACTAATTTGGTGTCGCAGCAAACGGGGCAAGCGGTGTTATCCACCAGCACGTATCAAAGTTTGCTGCGCCTCTATCAGCAGCTCAATTTGCCACAAGAAGAGCTGAAACAATGGACCACGCGTTGGCAAGCCATCACGCAGTCTGCGTTGCAGGCCAATACCAGTGTGGCTTTGCGCCCCATGCGCATTGGGCAGTTGACGTGGTTGGGCGTATCTGCACGCAGCGTCGAGATACTCAAAAACTACCTCACCATTTTGCCCAAAGCCACGCCCATCAATCTGAATACGGCAAGCGTTGAGGTAATCTTTGCCGCCGTGCCTGGCATCGAGATGGCTGCCGCGCAAAAGCTGGTGCAAGGACGCGCGCAGTCGCCGCTGCAAAAATTATCGGATGCAAGTCATGTGATGGGGCTTGGCACTAATTTGTTAGATGCGGACTTCAGCATTTACAGCCAATATTTTGAAGTGCATGGGCTCTTGCGCCTTGGTGATTGGGCGTTCACAGAAGAGTCGCTGCTTTGGCGTGAAGGCTTAAACGTCACCACGCTGTGGCGCAGACGGTTGTAGTGAGATGATGCGATGAGTGACGTGCAAACTATTTTTGTGCAAGGCTATACACATTACATCGAGGGGCGCGAGGCTGAGGCGTTGGCGTGTTTTGACGCGGTCATTGCCGCCGCCCCCGATGACTGGCAAGCGCGTAATAATCGCGCGGTCTTGCTGCAAAACGCCGAGCGTTACGCCGAAGCTTTGATGGACGCTGACGAGCTGCTGTGCTTAGATGCCGCCCATGCGGGCACGCACGCCATGCGGGGTCGGATCTTGCTTCGGCTGAATCGTTTTGCCGATGCGCTGGCTTGCTATGCACGCGTTCGCGAACTTGATCCTGCTTATCCACTCGACGCATACGAAGAAGCTTTTTGCAGACTGAGCTTGGGCGACTATGCCCAAGGCTGGCGGCTGCACGAAGCGCGTTGGCAAACGAGTTCGATGCAGGCAACAACAAAACAAATGAGCCAGCGCGGCTATACCCAGCCGCTATGGCTTGGCGAGGAGTCGCTTGCGGGCAAAACGATCTTTTTATGGCCTGAGCAAGGGCATGGTGACACGCTGCAGTTTTGTCGCTATGTGCCTGTGGTGCAGCAAATGGGGGCGAAGGTTTTGCTGGCTACTAATCACGCCATGCTGCGACTGCTGCAACATTCGTTTGCGCATCCCGATATTGAAATCGTGCTCGACTTGGTGGACAGCCCCTATCGCTTTGACTTTCATTGCCCGCTGATGAGCCTCCCATTGGCCTGCGGTACCGATAGCCTGGCCAAAATTCCAGCCCATATACCGTATCTGTTTGCTCCCTCGCAGGCCATAGCCAGCAAGGCTTTGCCAAGTGCCATTTCTGGCGTGCTACGCGTGGGCTTGGTATGGGCAGGTGGGCCGCGTCCCCATCAACCCGAGCTGCAAAGCATTGATGCGGCGCGTTCGCTGCGGCTCGAACAATTTGTGCCCATGCTTGCGCTTGGGCAAACAAGCCGCGTGCAATTCTTTAGCCTGCAGCTTGGTGAGCCCGCATCGCAATTGCACGCGCGACAAGGCTTGCCCCTCATCGACCTTACGCCTGATGGGACGGATTGGGCGGACACCGCCGCGCTTGTTGCCAATCTCGACCTCGTCATTTCTTGTGACACCGCCATTGCGCATCTCGCCGCCGCGATGGGCAAGCCGACATGGATACTTGCCCGCTTTAATGGCTGCTGGCGCTGGCTGGCTGGTCGCGACGATAGCCCGTGGTATCCCAGCGTGCGCCTCTTTCGGCAAAGCGTGCGCGGCGATTGGGCCAGCGTTGTGGATGAAGTGGCCACGGCATTGCAGGCGCTGATGGGCGAGTCAAGGCGCGCACATGAGTGAGCCAGCGCAACTTTTAACGGATGCTATTGCTTTGCAAAACGCGGGGCAGTTTGAAGACTCGCTGATTCAGTACGACGCATTTTTAGCGGGTTATGTTGGCACGGCGCAAATTCATACCAACCGTGGTCTGGCGCTGTTTGAGCTGGGGCGCACGGGCGAAGCGATTGCGGCTTACCAGCAGGCCGTGCAGTGCGATGCGACTTATGGAGATGCGCACTACAGCATGGGTCGGGCGCTGTTTACACTGCGCCGCTTTGCCGAGGCTTTGGCAAGTTTTGATGCGGCGATGGTGATTGCACCCAGCGTGGACACCTATGTTTCGCGCGGATCGACGCGCATGGAACTTTTGCAATACGAGGACGCACTGGACGACTACGAAGCGGCCATTCGCATCAATTCCAACTTCGCCAAAGCCCATATGAATAAAGGCTCGGCGCTGTATGAGCTGGAGCGATTGAGCGAAGCGCAGGCGTGCTACGTGCAAGCGATCGCACTCAATCCCAACGATCACAGTACGGAGTGGAACTTGGCGCTGTGCCTGCTTCGAACAGGAGACCTCAAGCAAGCGTGGCCGTATTACGAGCGCCGCTTAGAAGGTCGTTTGAGTCAACCGCTTCGGCGAGCCCAGTACGGCAAGCCCCGCTACGCGGGCGATGCGGCGGGGCTTGCTGGCAAAACGATTTTGCTGTGGCCCGAGCAAGGACATGGCGATGTGATGCAGTTTTGCCGCTATGCGCTGGAGCTAGAGCGCGTGGGCGCAAACGTCATCCTTGAGGTGTACCCGTCGCTTTTGCGATTGATGCAAAACTCGTTTGCAGGCACGGGCATTTGCGTAGCCTTGGATGGCACCGTCACTTCCGCTGAATTTGATTTTCATACGCCGTTGATGAGTCTGCCACTGATCTGCGGCACGGATCGCCTTGCTAACATTCCTGCCAAGGTGCCGTATCTGTTTGCTGCCCCGCAGGCCATATTCCATAAGGCTTTGCCAAGAGCCATTCGGGTAGGGTTGGTGTGGGCTGGCGGCTCACGCCCCAACCAACCCGTGGATGTCAAAGTCGATGCGGCGCGGTCGCTTCAGCTTACGCAATTCACGCCACTTTTTGATTTGGCGAAAGCAATCAAGGTGGATTTTTTTAGTTTGCAATTGGGCGAACCTGCGGCACAGTTGCAAGCGCAACATGGCCTACCCATCATCGATCTCACTGCCGACATAAAGGACTGGGCAGATACGGCCGCTTTGATTGCCAACCTTGACCTCGTCATTTCCGTTGATACCGCCGTTGCGCACCTTGCAGCGGCGATGGGCAAGCCCACATGGATTTTGTCGCGCTTCAATGGCTGCTGGCGCTGGTTGCAGGGCCGCACGGACAGCCCGTGGTATCCGACCGTTCGATTGTTTCGGCAAAAAACACGCGGCGATTGGGCGACCGTGATGGCTGAAGTTGTGCTTGCCTTGGATTCATACAATGCTTGATATGTTTGTTTTGACACCCTCTTCACTTGACCCCAAGAGCATGAACCTTGTGCTGCCCGCGGAGCGCTTCTCGGTGCACGAGGTTACTTTGCCGCCTACGCCAGCGCACCGCGTGCAAGCCGCGCTGGCTGGGGCTTTGGAGGAGCAGCTGCTGGACGATCCAGCCGACTTGCACTTTGCGCTTGCACCCGATGCCGCGTCTAGTATGAAAGCGGGGCGTCCTTTTGAAGTCATGGTCTGCGATAAAGCGTGGCTCAAGGGTTTGCTTGTCAAGCTAACGGCTGAGGGTCACACGATTGCAGCGATTACGCCCGAAGCTGGGGAGCGCCAGTTTGTTGGCTGGAACTTGGCGCAGTTTGATTTGCGCGCTCAGCCGCGCCTAACCGCCCTGCTGCAAGCCACAGCCAGTATGGCTTGGCGAGCATCTGACTGGCGCTGGGCGCGTTTTGGTCTTTTGGCGCTGGTGATCGTACACATCGTTGGACTGAATCTGTGGGCGTGGCGTGACCGTACCGATTTAGACGCACAGCGCGAGCAAATCAATCGCTTACTGCTGCAAACTTACCCCGAGACGCAGGTCGTGGTCGATGCGTCTGCACAAATGGCCAAGGCCTTGGCACGCGACAAAGCCATGCGCGGCGGCCTAGGCAGTCAAAGCCTAGAGACGCAACTTGCCAGCCAAGCCATTGCAGGCAAGGCTTACAGCCAAATCGACTACGCGAATAATGAACTCAAGCTTACCGAGCTGAAAGTGAGTCAACCATGAGCGCACCGGTTGTAGACGCCTTTGGCGCGTGGTTCGACCAGCGTCATCCGCGTGAGCGCCAATGGCTTACGCTTGCCTTCGCTGTGGTCGTTGCCGCGCTGTTGTGGTGGATCTTGATAGCACCCGCGCTTCATACGTATCGTGCGTCCAATGCTGCTCACACCCAGCTAGACACCGAGCTGGCGCAGATGCAAGAGTTGGCGCGGGAGGCTAGGCAGACTCGGGCTTTGCCCGTAGTCAGTGCGCAAGAGGCGCAGGCATGGTTAGACGCATCGATTAAAAAATTGGGCAAGGCCAATTTGAGCGCGCAAGGCGCTAGAGTACAAATTAATTTTGCGGGCGCATCGCCCGAAGCCCTATCCATGTGGCTTGCCGAGGCGCGTAGCGCGGCACAACTGTTGCCTACGCAGGCCAATTGGAAGCGCAGCGCGAGCAGCGTGAATGCCGCCTTGCCATTGTGGGACGGCGTGATGGTGCTTGAATTGCCCGCTAAATGAACGCACATAAAAAATGGCTGTGGAGCGGTTTGGCGGCGGGTCTTTTGTATGCCCTGATCGCTTATGCCCCTGCCAGTTGGCTTGCCAGTGGCATTGCCGCAGCTAGCAGCGGACAGGTTCTGCTAGCTGCGCCGCGCGGTACGGTGTGGGATGGCTCGGCCGATGTGGTGCTCTCGGGTGGCGAGGGCAGCAGCGGAGCGGTCAGATTGCCTGGCGCCATGCATTGGCATATAGCGCCCAAGTGGTTGGGGTTCGATGTTCAACTCGCAGCGCTTTGCTGCACCCCTACTGCAAGCCCCGTTCTGCTTGGCTTGCGGGCGGATCCTTTCGTCGATAAGCTGAATGTGGCGTGGCATTTTGATGCACTTAGCTTGCAGTTGCCTGCCGAGCTACTGGCGGGATTGGGTGCGCCTTGGAACACCTTGCAATTGATGGGCGAACTGAGTCTTAGTAGCGACAAGCTGGCGGGCGTGTGGTCGCGGGCGGAGGGATTGACTAACATCACGGGCCGCGCCTCGGTGCAAGCTAGCCATGTGGCAACGGCGCTCTCGACGGTACGTCCACTGGGCAGCTACCGCCTGAGCAGCACAGGCGCCGTGATGCGACTGGAGACGCTGGCGAGTGCCCCAGCAGAAGCGGCGTTGATACTGTCGGGCACAGGGCGCATCGAGCAAGGCCGCATCAGTTTTTTGGGCGAGGCGCAGGCCGCGTCAGGACGGGAAGAGGCGTTATCGAACCTGCTCCATATTGTTGGACAATGGCAACCCAGCACTGACGGGCGCTCGCGCTCGATTTTGAAGTTATGAGACACACTCCATGAAGCAACTTTTTGTTTTTATTTGCTTGACGCTTATCGTGGCAAGCACAGCGTTTGGTCAAACCAAGCGAGGGGCAAGCGCACCTGTCACGCTCAATTTTGTTAATGCCGAAATAGAAGCCGTGGCTCGAACCATTGCCACGCTCACCAATCGCAACGTGGTGGTCGATCCACGCGTGAAAGGGCAACTTAATCTGTCCACCGAAAAACCTGTGAGTGGCGCAGAAGCGTTCAATCAATTTTTAAGTGCGCTGCGCTTGCAGGGCTTTACGGTGGTGGAGTCGGGCGGGCTCTATAAGGTTGTGCCCGAAGCCGATGCCAAGCTGCAAGGCGGCGAGAGCACGGTGGTTGCGCCAGGCGAGAGTAGCAAGAGCGCGGGTAATCAAATCGTCACCAAAATTTTTACGCTTAATTTTGAAAGCGCCAATAACCTTGTGCCGATTTTGCGGCCTTTGATTAGCCCCAACAACACGATCAATGTGAGCACCAGCAGCAACGCGCTCATCATTACTGATTACAACGAAAACCTTTCGCGCATTGCTCGCATCATTGCTGCGCTCGATGTGGCGAGCGCCACCGATCTTGAGATCATTCCGCTTAAAAACGGACTCGCAAACGACATGGCGCCGCTCTTGCTGCGCTTGCTCGAGTCCAGTAGCACGGTTGGCGCTGCGCCAGTGGGCGGTGCCGCCGACAGCGCATTTAAAACCACCATCGTGGCCGAGTCGCGTAGCAATGCCTTGATTGTGCGTGCTGCCAATCCTGCGCGTTTGTCGCTAGCTAAATCGCTGATTCGCCAGCTCGATCAACCTGCATCCAACGGCAATGGCGCGGCAGGCAACATTTATGTCGTGACGCTTAAAAATGCAGATGCCACCAAGCTGGCGGTCACGCTGCGCGCGGCTTTGCAGGCCACGGCCTCAGGCGGCGGCGTGGGCATTGGCCTGGCAGGTAATACGGCGTCCACGGGCACGACCAGCACCGCCTCTGGCAGCGCCGCTACAGCGCCGATTGCCGCCAGCGCTCAGCCCAGTACGGGAGGACAAATTCAGGCTGATCCTGCCACCAACTCACTCATCATCACGGCCTTAGAGCCGCAGTACCGCCAGCTTCGTGCGGTGATTGATAAGCTGGATGTGCGCCGTGCGCAGGTGTTTGTCGAGACTTTGATTGCCGAGGTCAATTCCAATAAAGCGGCGGCGTTTGGTGTGCAGTGGCAAGCGGCAATTGGTAACACGGGACTTGGCACTAATTTTGGCACGACGGGCAATTTAGCGACGATTACTGGCAACGTTGCAGCGGGTACGGCGAGTACTTTGAACCAAGGTTTTAACATTGGCGTGGTGCAAAAAATTGGTTCGAATAACCAACTAGGATTTTTGGCCAACTTTTTAGAAACCACGGGAGATGGCAATGTGCTCTCTACGCCTAACTTGCTGACGCTGGATAACGAAGAAGCCAAAATTGTGGTCGGACAAAACGTGCCCTTCCTCACAGGTCAATATACCAATAGCAGTAGCGGCAGCACGACCAATCCGTTTCAAACCATTGAGCGTAAAGACGTGGGCATTACGCTACGGGTGAGGCCGCAAATTAGCGAAAACGGCACGATCAAAATGACCATCTTTCAAGAGGTCTCCAGCGTCGATGCCACAACGATCAATTCAACCTCGGGTTTGACGACCAATAAGCGCTCGTTAGAGTCCAACGTCTTGGTTGAAGATGGCGCCGTGGTGGTGCTCGGCGGCCTCTTGCAAGACACGCAGTCCGATAGCCAAAGTCGCGTGCCTGGGTTGGCGAGCATCCCGCTTTTTGGCGCACTGTTTCGTAACGAAAACAAGAGTCGCGCCAAAACTAATTTGATGGTATTTTTGCGTCCTGTGATTGTGCGCGATGGTGCAAGCACCGAAGCACTCTCTTTGAAGCGTTACGAAAATATGCGCAGTTTGCAAACCGATCAAGTGGAGCAAGACAAAGCCAACTCACCGCGCTTTAACTTTGGCGTGCCTGTGTTGCCAGAGAGTAGTAATTTGCCGCTTAAAAATTCGCCGCTCATGCAAATGACGCCGCTTGCTCCAGCAAAATAATCCATGCGTTACCCCCTGCCCTATGCTTTTGCTCGTGCTCAGCAGCTTTTGCTGGTCGATGATGGCGCACAGCTGATCCTGCTGCAAGGCTTGTCCAGCAAGGCTTCTGGCATATCGGAAGTGCGCCGTAAGTATGCGACGCAACATTTGGAAATCGCGCAATTGGGAGAGGCTGAACTCGCTCAGCGCATCAGCCAAGCCTACGCCAGTGGCGAGTCCAGCGCTCAGCAAGTAGTGAGCGAAGTGCAGTCCGACGCTGACCTCTCGCGCATGATGCAAGAGTTGCCAGCGGTGGAGGATTTGCTCGAGTCTGCAGGCGACGCGCCCATCATCCGAATGCTCAACGCGCTCCTCACGCAAGCCGCACGTGATGGCGCTAGCGACATTCACATCGAGCCCTACGAGCGGCACTCGGTCGTGCGCTTTAGAGTGGACGGGGCTTTGCGCGAAGTCGTGCAGCCCAATCGCGCCTTGCACGCTGCACTCATTTCGCGCCTCAAAATCATGGCGGAACTTGATATTGCCGAAAAGCGCTTGCCGCAAGATGGTCGTATCAGTCTGCGCATCGGCACTCGCGCGGTGGATGTGCGCGTTTCGACTTTGCCCTCAGCTTATGGCGAACGCGCCGTGCTGCGTTTGTTGGATAAATCCGAATCTAAACTTACGCTAGAAGCCGTCGGCATGCAAGGCGAAACGCTGCGTCGCTTCTTGCAACTCGTCAGTCAGCCGCACGGCATCATCTTAGTCACGGGCCCCACGGGGTCGGGCAAAACCACCACGCTGTACTCGGCGCTTGGCAAGCTGGATGCGCACTCCAGCAACATCATGACCGTGGAAGACCCCATCGAATATGAGCTTGCGGGCATTGGACAAACACAGGTCAACGCCAAAATTGATCTCGACTTTGCCAAGGCGCTGCGGGCTATTCTCAGACAAGACCCTGACGTCATCATGATTGGCGAGATCCGCGATTTTGAAACCGCGCAGATTGCGATTCAAGCTTCGCTCACGGGGCATTTGGTGCTGGCGACCTTGCACACCAATGATGCGGCCAGCGCTGTCACCCGATTGATTGACATGGGCATTGAGCCGTTTTTACTCAGCTCATCGCTCTTAGGTGTGCTCGGGCAGCGCTTGGTGCGAAAGCTCTGCAAAGCCTGTGCTGGCGTGGGTTGCAGCCAATGCGCGGATACGGGTTACTCAGGCCGCACGGGCATCTTCGAGTTACTGACCACCGACGAAGCACTCAAAGCCCTCATTCACACCAGCGCTAGCGAAGCACATATTCGCGAGGCTGCCATCAAGGGCGGCATGGCGCTCATGCGCGAGGATGGCGAACGCTTGATTGCAAGAGGCGTGACCAGCCGCGAAGAGCTGGTTCGTGTGACGAGAGACTAGCGCGGGATTCTCAAAATGCCCGCCTACCAATTCACCGCCTTAGAAGCTGACGGCAAAACCCGCAAGGGCATCATCGAAGCCGACACGGCACGCGGTGCGCGTAGCAACCTCAGGGCGCAGTCGCTGATTCCGCTGGAAGTGAATGCGGTTGTTGGTGTATCGAACGCTAGTGCCAAGTCACAAGGCCTCTTCGCACCGCGCCGCGTGTTTGGTACCACCGCGCTTACGGTTTGGACGCGCCAGCTCGCAGGCCTTGTGGGCTCTGGCTTGCCGCTGGAGCGGGCATTGACTGCGCTGGTGGACGAGTCTGAGAGCGAAGCCCAGCGCGGCTTGGTGGCGGCACTTAGGTCGGAAGTGAATGGCGGCTCGCCTTTTGCCACGGCGCTCGCGCAGCATCCGCGTGAGTTCTCGGATATCTACTGCGCCGTCATTGGCGCGGGCGAGCAAAGCGGCAACTTGGGCGAAGTCTTAAACAAGCTTGCCGACGATTTGGAAGAGCAGCAAACGCTACGCGCCAAGCTCATCGGCGCGGCGCTCTATCCCGCCATCGTGACTTTGATTGCCACTGTGATTGTGATTTTTTTAGTCAGCTATGTGGTGCCGCAAGTTGCCAGTGTGTTTGCAGGCAGCAAGCGCGCGCTGCCGTTTTTGACCGTGGCCATGCTCGGCATTAGCAGCTTCATCCGCAACTGGGGATGGCTGCTACTCGTGGTGTTGGTACTGCTGGGAGCTTTGCTGCGTATGGCTTTGCGGGCAGATGCTTTCCGCGAGCGCTTTGATGCCGCGTGGCTGGAGTTGCCCCTGATTGGCAGACTCGCACGTGGTTACAACGCTGCTAGATTTAGCGGCACGCTGGCGATGCTCGCGTTAGCAGGTGTGCCGATTTTGCGCGGACTTCAGACGGCAGCGATGACGCTGTCGAATCGCGCTTTGCGCCGCGATGCGTTAGAAGCGCTGGTGCAAGTGCGCGAAGGAGCGACGCTGGCCAGTGCACTCTCCAAGCAAGGGCGCTTCCCAAGTCTTCTCGCAATGTTTGCGCGGTTGGGTGAGCAAACGGGGCAATTGCCCAAGATGTTAGACCACGCTGCCAAGCAGCTTGGTAACGATGTACAGCGCCGTGCAATGGGGCTTGCGACCATCCTAGAGCCGCTCTTGATTGTGGTGATGGGTGTGGTGGTGCTCCTCATCGTGCTGGCGGTGCTTCTCCCCATCATTCAAATGAATCAGTTTATGAAATGAAAAAATTAGTGGTCGCCATCTCCAGCCGTGCGCTCTTTGATTTTGAAGCGGAGAACACCGTCTTTGAAAACGACAACGACAAAGCCTATATGCGCCTTCAGCTTGATAAGCTGGAAGAGCCCGCCAAGCCTGGCGTGGCGTTCTCTTTGGTCAAAAAGTTGCTGTCGTTTAACCAAGCCGAAGATGGTTCTGCGCTTGCTGAGCCGCGTGTGGAAGTCGTGATTTTGTCGCGCAACGATCCTGTCTCTGGGATGCGCGTATTCCGTTCGGCGCAGCACTATGGGCTCAACATCCAACGTGGCACGTTTACCAAAGGCGAAGCGCCGTGGCGTTACTTGAAACCACTACACGCTAACCTTTTTTTGTCTGTGAACTTAGAAGACGTTCGCGCTGCGCTCAATGCTGGCGTGCCCGCCGCGCAGGTGTATCCGCTGTCCAAGCTGGCAAGCGCTGCGCATCCGCTAGAAGTTCGCATTGCATTTGACGGCGATGCGGTGTTGTTCTCCGACGAGGCGGAGCAAGTTTTTCAAGCTGAAGGTTTGGCTGCTTTTCAAAAACACGAAAAGGCAAAAGCCTTGCAGCCCTTATCCGCTGGGCCTTTCAAGCCACTCTTAGAGGCGCTGCATCATTTGCAGGCCGTCGGCAACAAGCACATGCGATTGCGTACGGCGCTGGTCACGGCACGTAGCGCACCCGCACATGAACGCGCGATTCGCACCTTGATGAGTTGGAACATCGAAGTAGATGAAGCCATGTTTTTAGGTGGCCTTGCCAAGGGCGAGTTCCTGCGCGAGTTTGAACCCGATTTTTTCTTTGACGATCAAACTCGCCATGTGACGGCGGCTTCCGAGCATGTGCCCTCGGGTCATGTGGCGAGCGGCATTACGAACAAAAATTAATTTTTAAGGAGTCGATATGAAGCGTATTTTTTTAATTTTGGCGCTCTTGCCTGTTCTCGTTTTTGCGCAGGCCACCAAGGTTGGCTCCGATATGGCGGGTGCGCCTGGCAGCAACCCGCGTGCGAGTTTAGATGCGCGCATCAACCGACTCGACTTGAATCACGACGGCATGATTAGCCGTGAGGAAGCCAGTGGCTATCCCAAGCTGGCAAAGGCTTTCAACCGTATTGACGTGAATAAAGATGGCCAGTTATCACGCGATGAGTTGATGGCGTTTAGAGATAAAGCCAAAGCAATGCGCGCTGCCAAAAAAGGCACGACCGCGCCAGCTAACTAAGCGGTAGTTTTATATTTATTCCAGCCCTTGCCGCGCAAATCGCAAGCGGGGCAGGTTGTTTTTTGCCCGAGTTCGCAGCCATAGCCCCAATCATGGCGATGCACACGATCCCCCAAATAGCAGGTGTGCGTGTGCTCCACAATCAAATCCACCAAGACTTTGCCGCCTAAGTCTTCGGCTAGTTGCCACGTCTGGGCTTTGTCAATCCACATCAGCGGCGTCTCGATTAAAAAGCGCTTGTCCATGCCCAAACTGAGCGCAATTTGCATGGCCTTCATGGTGTCGTCGCGGCAATCGGGGTAGCCCGAAAAATCGGTTTCGCACACGCCCGTCACAATGACTTGCAGACCGCGCCGATACGCCAATGCTGCCGCAAAGGTGAGGAACAGCAAGTTGCGTCCTGGCACAAACGTATTGGGCAGCCCCGAGGCTTCCATTTCAAACGCCACATCGCGCGTGAGTGAGCAGTCGCTAATTTGCCCAAGCAGCGCCATATCAAACTGATGATCGTCGCCAAGCTTGTGCGCCCAGTGCGGGAATTGCTTTTTTATTTCAGCTAGCACCGTCAATCGGCAATCGAGCTCCACGCGGTGGCGCTGCCCGTAGTCGAACGCGAGCGTCTCCACTCGGTCATATTTGGAGAGTGCTTCGGCCAAGCACGTGGTGGAATCTTGCCCGCCAGAAAACAGAACAAGCGCCGCAGTATGTAATTTGTTTTGCATGGGTACAATTTTCCACTATGACGGACCAACAAAAACAAAATACAAAAACACGCGTTGTCGTGGGTCTTTCGGGTGGTGTGGACTCCGCCGTGACGGCGTACTTGCTGAAAAAACAAGGCTACGAGGTCATTGGCATCTTCATGAAAAACTGGGAGGGCGACGATGACGACGAGTTCTGCTCGTCCAATATCGACTTCGTCGATGCCGCTGCCGTAGCCGATGTGCTGGGCATCGAGATCGAGCACGTCAACTTTGCAGCCGAATACAAAGACCGCGTGTTTGCCGAGTTTTTGCGCGAGTACAGCACGGGGCGTACGCCCAATCCCGACATTTTGTGCAACGCCGAAATCAAGTTCAAAGCTTTCCTCGATCACGCCATGCGACTGGGTGCAGAGAAGATTGCCACAGGGCACTACGCCCGCGTGCGCTTGAACGAGACGACCCGCAAATACGAGCTGCTCAAAGGACTCGATAACACCAAAGACCAGAGCTACTTTTTGCATCGCCTCAATCAAGCGCAGCTCAGCAAAACGCTATTCCCCGTGGGCGAGCTGCACAAGACGGCGGTGCGCCGCATCGCGGACGAAATCGGTTTACCCAACGCGAAGAAGAAGGACTCGACAGGCATTTGTTTTATTGGCGAGCGGCCGTTCCGCGAGTTTCTCAATCGCTACATCGCGAACCAACCAGGCAAGATTAAAGACGAGACGGGTCGCACCGTTGGCCAGCACGTCGGGCTGTCGTTTTATACGCTGGGACAGCGTCAAGGACTCGGTATTGGCGGCGTGAAGGGCGCGCCCGAAGTGCCGTGGTTTGTGGCGCGAAAGGACATGGCAAGCAACACGCTGATTGCCGTGCAAGGGCACGACCATCCGCTACTACTCTCGCACAAACTCACGGCGCTGGATACCAGCTGGGTGGCAGGCGAGCCGCCAGTAGCAGGTAACTATGCAGCCAAAACGCGTTATCGGCAAGCAGATGCGGCGTGCGCATTCGGCACTGCTGGAAGCCTTACCCAGCAAGGCTTTGCGCTTGATTTTAAAGATGCGCAGTGGGCGGTGACACCAGGTCAATCTGCTGTGCTGTATGACGGCGAGGTGTGCCTAGGTGGCGGGGTTATTGAAAGTCAAACACAGGCGCATTGATGCCGCAAGCGCCGCCGCCTGAGCCAACCTTGTTGGCCGTGTTCACAATAAATTTTGAGCTCACATTGCCCAAGACCACCAACGGATTCGCGATCTTAATGCCATTGGTGCTAGCAGTATTTGCAGGCTGTAAAAAGGCATTGCTGCCTGTGCCTGAGTTGGCATTGGTCGTTAAATACAGGTAAACAATGTCAACGCTAGGGACAGTGCCCGTCCCCGTGCAAGCCGTCGTCACGCCCGAATTAGGCGCACTCATGTTACTGGTGTTGGTACAAACATCGGTTGTGTATTGTGTGCCTGCAGCGCATGACGCGCCCGCAGCGGCAACGGGCGTGAACACAATGTTGTCCGACATTTTGATGATCACGCAGTTGTAGGTGCCATCGGGCGGGTTGGTTGGCGAGCCGCTGCTGCCTAGCGTCGGATTGGAAATGAAGTCAAGCAGGGTCGGTGCTGCATTACTAAAAATGGTGATGGGGCTGGTGCAGAACGGACTAGTGGATACCATGACGCCATAGACCGATAGCTTGAGCAAGCTTGCGCTTGTTGTTTGAGCCATGGACTGAGCGGCAAAAAAAGACAAGCTTAAAAAAAGCAATTTCAAGGATTTCATGATCGTGCTCCGAGTGATAAAAGGGTTAACTACCAGCGCCAGTAACGGTCATCTTGTCAGCGGAAGCACCGCCGCCGCCGCAAGCGACCACTGTGAGCATTAAAAATGCGGCGCACAAAATGGCTTTTAAAACTTGCTTCATGAGGTCTCCTTTAGGACGTTACGGACACTTATACCGTATCAGACTGACGAGACCAAGGCGCAATAGCTTTAAAGCGCTGGATGTACTCTGGTGTGAGCCAAAAAATGTAGCCCGTGAATGCGGCGTTGGCAACGCCTACCAGCAAAAAGATTTGCGGAATCGTTGCGCCTAGCGACAGCAAAGCACCCGCCATGATGGAGCTGACGATCATGAAAAACGCATTCAAGATATTGTTGGCCGCAATGATGCGTGCGCGGTGTGACGGGTCGGTGCGTAGTTGCACCAGTGCATACATCGGCACGCTGTAAAGCCCGGCAAATAAAGCCAGCAAAGCCAAATCTGCCATCACGCGCCAGTGATAGGACAGTGCAGCAAAAGTTGCAATACCCATCTCGCTAGACGGTGGCAGCGCATGCGCTGCAAAGTAAAAATCGATTGCAAACACGCTCATGCCGATCGCACCAAAAGGAACCAGACCCATCTCGACATGGCGCTTGGACAGCACTTCGCACAGTAGCGAACCCACGCCAATGCCAATGGAAAACACGACGAGCAAGAGCGACGCGACGTTTGCGTCGCCGTGCAAGACATCTTTAGCAAGACTTGGAAATTGACCCAAAAACACCGCGCCAAAAAACCACATCCAACTGATGCCCAGCAAAGAGCGGAACACAACGATGTTGCTGTGCGCGAGTTTTAAATTCTTCATCGTCTCGGAGATGGGATTCCAGTTCATCACCAAATCAGGGTCGGTGGAGGGTGCGCTGGGTATCGCCTGCGCGGCCATGCGTCCCAGCACCGCCAAGGCGATGCAGGCCACAGCCACAGCGGTGTGTCCCACTTCGGGCAGGGCGACGAGTACGCCGCCCACAATGTTGCCAAGCAAGATGGCGACGAATGTGCCCATCTCCACAACGCCATTGCCGCCCGTGATTTCGCGCTCATTCAAAACTTGCGGGATATAGGCAAACTTGACTGGGCCAAACAGCGTAGAGTGCAAGCCCATCAAAAACACGCAGATCAAGAGCACAACAACGTGGTTGGCATAAAAGCCATAAGCGCCTAGCAGCATGATGGCGATCTCTAGGTTTTTGACAAAGCGAAAGACGGCAGCCTTATCCAGCTTGTCCGCCAATTGACCGCTGGTGGCAGAGAACAAAACAAACGGCAAGATGAACACAGCACCAATCACCAGCCCCGCAAGCGTGGACGGCAACCACGACACGCTAAGTTGATACGTCACCATGACGGTGAGCGCAAATTTAAACAAGTTATCGTTCGCCGCACCTGCAAACTGCGTCCAAAAAAAAGGCGCGAAGCGGCGTTGTTTGAGGAGATCGAATTGGTTGGGGTTGGACATTTAAGATTCCTTTTATTTGAGTACTCGAATCACAGGCAACGCTGCCAAGCTCGCCACCAAATGCTTGAGCGTATGCCCGCTCACCCAGCGCCCCATTGCCTCGAACACCCATGAATCCGTGGCCTCCAGCACTTTGGCTGCGCCGTAAAAGAGGATGATCCACAGTAGCGAGACGCCCAACGCCTTGGTGGTCGGTCGGGTGATGGCTAGTACCAACACCATCGCCATGCCGCCAAATTGCAGTACGCTCCACGGCAGCACGTCGCTGGTTTGTCGCCACACGAGGAGTGACAGTACACCTGCCAAAAGGCTTGCTAATCCAAGCCAGATACCGCTTTGGGCACTTACGCGCTCAGACGCAGCAATGCCTAGCATTCCTGCAAACGCGAAGACCATGCCCGCTCTATCCCACAAAAGCGTGGCATCGCTAGGCGCGAGGTGATAAAGACTTGAGCCAATGGTGGTGAAAATAAGACCTATAAAAAAGAGCGCGAGGACGAAATTTTCACGCCCCCTATATCGATGGGAAGACTTACGCAGCTTAGCTTGCAGCAGGAGCCCCCATATGCCAAAGATGGTAAAAGGCAGATTAGAGAGCACATCTGCCGCGTTCGGAATACCCATCCATGCCCGGTCATCGACGAAATGGTTGCTGCCTAAATCGCTATGCAGGCCAAGACTAATGATGATCTGTTTGGCGCTTTCGGGATCGATGGGGCACACGAAGTGACCGACGAATCCCAGCACGAACAGCGCGAGTGTTGCGAGTAGCAAGCGGCGTTCATGTCGTGTGAATTGCATTACTGCTTCCTAAAAAATTCAAACAGTGCGCCATCATCCAAATCAGCATACCCTTGGGAAGCCGCATCGGTAAAGGCCTCTGAGGCAGGCAAGCCGACAGGGCAATCTACACCTGCCTTGGCAGCCATCGCTAGTGCGAGTTTCGTATCTTTGGCTAGTAGCGTCATGTGTGCACGCGGCGCGTAGTCGCCTACTAATGCGCGGCTCATGCGGTCTTGACCAATCCAGCTTTGCGCGCTGCCGCTTTGCATTACGGCAAGCGCTTTGTGCGCGTCGAGTCCCATGTGTTCGGCCAAGGCGAGCACTTCAGCAGCGCCAGCTAGATTGATACCTGCTAAGAGGTTGTTGCACAGCTTCATACGCGCGCCATCGCCGACGCGTTCGCTGATATGAAAGACGTGGTTCGATAAGTCGTGGAGCAGTGCTTGGTGTTTAGCAAAGAGTGCGCTTGAACAGGCGACCATTAAGGTCATTGTTCCATTTTCGGCACGTGCAGGGCCGCCCGACATAGGCGCATCAATGGCCTGCAAGCCACTCGCAGCAAGGCTTGCGCAAGAGCGCTCTACATCTTCTGGCGCAATCGTGGGGCATAAGATAACGGTGCGACTGCTCGTTTTGGATGCGGAAATGATTGGCAGCACGGCCTCGACCTGCACGCTATCGACGACACAAATAATGACGACAGAGCAGTCATCGGGAAGGCTGGATGCGTCGCCATGAACGACTCCGCCGAGTTTGGCAAGCGCTTCAGTTTTGGCGACATCAACATCAATCACGTGGACGTGGTAGCCTTTGCTTAGCAAGCACTTCGCCATGCCGCCGCCCATATTGCCAACACCGATGATGGCGACTTGCTTCATCATTGATTTACGTCTGTACCAAGCGCCGCGCTTTGGCAATCGACAGCAAAATCCCAACGCCTAAGCCCAGCGTCACCATCGCTGTGCCGCCATAGCTGATGAAGGGCAGCGGTACGCCAACGACAGGCAAGATGCCGCTGACCATGCCCATGTTGACGAAGGCGTAGGTGAAAAAAATCATGGTCACTGCGCCGCCCAAAAGGCGTGCAAACAGTGTGGGCCCAGCGAGCGAAATCGTCAGTCCACGCAAAATCAAAACCCCAAATGTGATGATGAGTACCAGAGCGCCCAAGAGGCCAAATTCTTCCGAAAACGCGGCAAAAATAAAATCAGTTGTGCGCTCGGGAATAAACTCGAGATGTGTTTGTGTCCCTTGAAAATAACCCTTGCCAAAAATACCACCAGAGCCAATGGCAATCATTCCTTGAATGATATGAAAGCCTTTACCCAAGGGGTCTAGCGAGGGATCGAGCAGCGTGCAAATGCGCTGACGTTGGTACTCGTGCAAGAGAGGCCACACCACGTCATCGGCACACAAGCGCCCTTCAAATAGCACCAGTGTGGCCACGCCGACAAGGCCAATCAGCATGGGCGGAATGATCAGCATCCAATGCAAGCCAGCAAAAAACAAAATGTAGAGCCCGCCTGACAAAACCAAAATGGCCGTACCCAAATCGGGTTGCCGCACGATGAGTGCGACAGGAATGGCAAGGAGCAAGCTGGCAACAAAAAAGTCGAGTGGACGCAATTGCCCTTCGCGTTTTTGAAACCACCACGCCAGCATCAGCGGCATGGCGATTTTTAAAATTTCGCTGGGTTGAATCGTGATGCCGATATTGACCCAGCGCCGTGCGCCCTTTTTGGTCAGACCAAAGATGGCGACGGCAATCAGCAGCATCACGCCCACGGTGTACAGGGGCACGGCCAGCGTCATCAGCCGCTGCGGCGGAATTTGCGCGACGATAAACATGATGATCGTAGCAATCACGATATTGCGCAAGTGGTCAACAAAGCGCCAGTCGTAGCCGTCTGCGACAGAGAACATATTGATGAGGCCAATCAAAGCCAGTACGCCCACGGCGCTTAGCAACGGCACATCGAAGCCACGCACGATAAAGAGCAGGCGGTGGTAGAGAGTGGGTTTGTCCAGAAAATGAGCCATGGGTGAATTATCACGTGGGACAATAAGCGCATGACATATGCACTTTTTGAAGATACGGGTAAATTGCTCACGGGGCGGGTGATGAGCGAGACGGATGCGAGCGCCCAGATAGAGCTGGACTCGGGCAAGCGCCAAAAGGTCAAGGCCAGTCACGTCTTGCTTCGCTTTGATAAGCCTGAGCCTGCGGCTCTTGTGGCCGCTAGCCATGCGCTCGCGCCCGAAATTGATTTGGCGATGGCGTGGGAGTTTGCCAGCGATGACGAGTTTGGCTTTTCCGATGTCGCGCGCGATTACTTTTCGAGTCAAGCGACCTTGAGCGAGCAAGCGGCGATGCTGTTTGCGCTGCACGGCGCGCCGCATTACTTTAGGCGCGGGTCTAGCAAAGGGCGTTTTAAAAAAGCCGACGCGGTCACGCTGGCTTTGGCTTTGGCCGCGATTGAAAAGAAAAAAGAAGTGCTGGCGCAAATTGATACGTGGGCGAATGAGCTGGCCGCCAAACAGTGCCCCGAACCGATTAAGACGCAGCTCTACAAAATTCTGTTCAAGCCCGACAAGAACGCGCCCGAATACAAAGCCGTGGTGCAAGCGGCGCGCAGCACGCAAACGCCGCCACTCGTGCTCTTGCAAGCAGCAGGCGCGATTGCGAGCAGCTACCAATTTCACTGGCAACGCTTTTTGTTTGAGGCCATGCCCGCAGGCCACATGGATAAAGGTCTGCCGAGCACGGCCGCTGGACGACCAATCACAGCAAGGCTTGCAGGCTTGCCACTTGCGAAAGTCCGTGCTTTTTCGATTGACGACTCGGCCACCACCGAAATTGACGATGCACTCTCGGTACAAGGATTGGGAACGAGCGAGATCATTTTGGGCATCCACATTGCTGCACCCAGTTTGGGTATTTCGGTGGACGATGCCGTCGATAAGCTTGCCCGCTCGCGGCTTTCCACCGTCTATATGCCAGGGCAAAAAATCACCATGCTGCCCGACAGTCTCGTGCAGCCATTCACGCTGCAGGCCAATACGGACGTGGCCTTGGCGAGACCCGCTGTGTCGCTTTACGTCACTTACGATGCAGCGGCGTTGGCTGTCAAAAGTTTTGAAACCAAGATTGAACGCGTGCCTGTGGTCGCCAATTTACGCTACGACCAAATTGACCACATCGTGACCAAGGCGTGGCTGACCGATGCGAGCAAGGTGACAGCAGGCACGCCAGCCGAAGTGACGGGCTTGCGTTCGGAACTGTCGTGGCTGCACGTGCTGGCCGAGCATCTAAAAGCACAGCGTGAAATTGTGCGCGGCAAACCCGAAACCTTCAATCGCCCTGACTACAGCTTCAAGTTGGACAAGCAAGGCGACACGGCCATTCAAGGGGACGAGCTCGTGGAGATTGTTCCGCGCGTTCGTGGTGCGCCGCTTGATCTCATCGTTGCCGAATGCATGATTGTGGCCAACAGCACCTGGGGCGCGTGGCTGGCGACGCTGGGCGTGCCCGCCATTTATCGAAGTCAAGCCTCACTGGCGTTTGGTGTGAAAGTGCGCATGGGCATCCGTGCGCTACCCCATGCGGGCATTGGCGTGGCAGCTTATGCGTGGAGTACCTCGCCGCTACGCCGCTATACCGATTTGGTCAATCAATGGCAAATTATTGCAGCTGCAGAGCACGGCGCAACCGCTGCTTTGGCCGCGCCTTTCAAGCCCAAAGATGCGGCGCTATTTGCCATCATCGCCAGCTTTGACGATGCATATAGCAGCTACAACCAATTCCAAAACACCATGGAGCGTTATTGGACGCTCAAATATGTGCAGCAGCGCGGAATCAAAGAACTCACTGCCGTGGTGATGAAAGAAGGCCTAGCCCGTGCTGATGATGTGCCGCTTGTGCTGCCTGTGATGGGGGCGCAAGATTTGCCACGCGGCGCGCGGATTCGCGTGCGATTGGGCGCGATCGACTTTATTGCGCTGGAGCTTTCGGGCACACTCATCGAACGATTAGACTTTGATGCACAGGATCCTGATGACGACGAAACCGACGAGGCGCCACTAGCGACGGTGGCGATTGCCATGGATGTCAACGAAGAGCAGACCCCTTAAACGTACCGTGAAATATCTGAAGCGACTCTCTACTTTGCATATCGCCATTTTGGTGTCGGTACTGATCCATGTGCTTTTGATTACCGTGCGCTTTGTCAATCCCGAAGGCTTTAACCGTGTGTTCAAAGATACGCCGCTCGAAGTGATTTTGGTGAACGCCAAAACCAGCGAAAAGCTAGACGACTTAAATGCGCAAGCACAAGCGATTGCGCAGTACCGACTTAACGGCGGAGGCGACGCCAATAAAGGCCTTGCGAGCAGCCCTATGCCTAGTAGTCAGGTCACAGATTTGGGGCTGGCGGCTGAAGAGGCGCAGGCACAAGTTGAGCTGTTACAAGCGCAGCAAATGCGAATGTTGGCGGACATTAAAGATCGAATGTCACATCTGCCCAAGCCCGATCCCAAGGTCGTTAAAACGGCTGAAAAAGCCGAGGAAGACAAAAAGCGTCGTCAATTACTCAAGCTCTTGGCGGCGATTGAAAAAAGGATTAACGAAGAAAACGCTAAACCCAAAAAACGCTACATCAGCCCGTCCACGCGGCAGGAGGCTTATGCCATGTATTACGACGATTTGCGCCGCAAAATTGAGCGCGTGGGCACCGAGAACTTTCCTACCGCAGCGGGACGCAAACTGTATGGCGAACTCACAATGCTCATGACCGTGAATTACGACGGACAAATCATCGGCACCGAGGTGGTCAATGGTGGCTCGGGCGATAAGCAGTTAGACAGGCGTGCACAAGCCATCGCCCTGCAAGCCTCGCCGTTTGGGGCATTCACTAAAGATATGCGTCGCACGGCAGACCAATTGGTGGTGGTGTCGCGCTTTCAGTTCACCAAAGACCAAATGCTAGAAACCACTTTGGCGGCGCAATGATGAGCAAATTTTTCCGCCGTTTTGCTGTGCTGCTTTTGGTGGGCGTGTTGGCATTGCAAGCGTTTTTTTTAGTGCGCATTGTGCTGCTGCGCTGGGTGGATATGGAATCGACCAGCTTTGAGCGAAGCAATATCTACATCGTTGCCACCACCAAGCCCGAACCGTGGCGGTTTGCTTGGCAACAGCATTGGGTGCCTTACGAGCGCATCAGCACGAACCTCAAGCGCGCCATTATTGCGTCGGAGGATGCTAGCTTTACCGACCACGATGGCGTGGATTGGGCGGCGATAGAAAAGGCGTGGGATAAAAATAAAAAGGCAGAAAAAATAGCGGAAAAACAGGCTGAAAAAAACAAGCCGAAATTTAGTTTGTTTGGTAAAAAACCAATCACCAAACCTTTGCAAGCCTCTACAGCAAAGGCTCCCAAGACAGTAGGCGGATCGACGATTACACAGCAACTCGCTAAAAATTTATTTTTAAGCGGCGAGCGAACTTACTTGCGCAAAGCGCAGGAATATGTACTGGTCATGATGCTAGAGACGGTGCTTTCTAAAGAGCGCATCTTCGAAATTTATCTCAATCACGTGGAGTGGGGCGAAGGCGTGTTTGGTGCAGAAGCCGCGTCGCAATACTACTTTCGCAAAAGTGCGGCGAGACTCGATGCACATGAAGCGTCACTGCTCGCGGTAATGCTGCCGCGCCCTAAATACTTTGAACGCCGCATCCACACTTCTGAGTATTTGCAAAGCCAATCCGCTACCGTGCAAGCGCGAATGGGTGGCGTGGATATTCCTTAATTTTGAGATTGATATGACGATTATTTCTGACCCGTGGTTTTATGCCGTCGCCATTCCTGCCGTCTTTTTAACAGGCCTCAGCAAAAGCGGCTTTGCAACGGGTATTGGCACGCTGTCTGTGCCGCTCATGGCGCTGGTGATTCCTGTGCCGCAAGCCGCAGCGGTGATGATGCCTTTGTTACTGCTCGCCGACTTAATTGGCCTCAGAATGTTTAGACGCGATTTTGATTTGGCTTTGCTTCGCTTTATGTTGCCGTGGGGGCTTTTGGGCATTGCGATTGGTACATTGACTTTCAAAGTGTTGTCGCCTCACGTGGTGGCGGGTTGCGTGGGTGCGTTTACGCTGTTATTTTTAGCGCAGCAATTGCTTTTTCCGCCACGCCTCAATAGCAAACCTCAGCCAAAGTGGTTGGGTGCTGTGTTTGTCGCGATGTCTGGATTTACCAGTTTTATTGCTCACGCTGGTGGACCGCCCGCCAATGCGTACGCGCTACCTCTCAAACTCAAGCCGATGGTGTTTGCAGCAACGATGGCGTACTTCTTTTTTGTCATCAATCTGTCCAAGTGGATTCCCTACGCCTACTTAGGCCTGCTGGATTTGCGCAATTTTTGGACAGCTCTTGTGATGATGCCCATTGCGGGATTCGGTGTTTGGGCTGGGAAAAAAATGGCCATGCGTATGAGTCCCAAAATGTTTTATCGTTTGATTCATCTCGGGATGTTGCTCAGTGGCAGCAAGCTACTTTGGGACGCGTTCTAAACGCAGCGGCCAAGGCGCACAATCGGCATCATGTTCGGCCTTGACCTCGCTTACTTTCAATCGCATTACGCGCAGTTGGCGGGTGCCTTTGCGCAAAACCCGCTGCCGTTTGCAGCTTTATTTTTTGCGGTCTATGTGCTGGTGACGGCTGTGTCCTTGCCGTTTGCAACTTTGCTCACGCTTTTGGCGGGTGCCTTGTTTGGTTTGTGGCAGGGCGTGTTGTTGGTGTCGTTTGCATCGAGTCTTGGCGCGACACTTGCCATGCTTGTTGCCCGCTACGTCTTATCCAGTAAGGTCTCGCGTAGGTTCAGCGCGCAGATGGAGACGATTAACCAAGGTATCAGGCGCGATG
Source organism: Comamonadaceae bacterium (assembly GCA_947450645.1). Taxonomy (GTDB): domain Bacteria; phylum Pseudomonadota; class Gammaproteobacteria; order Burkholderiales; family Burkholderiaceae_C; genus JASGCK01. The sequence continues at coordinate 68,868 of CANFWH010000004.1, forward strand.
GTGCGTTCTATTTATTTGCGCTTCGGCTCACGCCTGTCGTGCCATTTTTTATGGTTAATTTATTGATGGGATTGACCCAGATTCGCGCCTTTACTTTCTATTGGGTGAGCCAGCTTGGCATGTTGGCTTTGACCTTTGTCTATGTGAATTCGGGGACGCAACTGGCGAACTTGCACTCGCTTTCGGGCATTGCCAGCCCTGCGTTGTTGGACTCACTCGCGCTTGCAGGATTCGCGCCGTTGGTGCTTAAAAAGCTCATGCCGTGGGTAATCGCCACCCATGCCAAAGCCACTATTTATAGGCCTTGGAATGCCATTCGTCCTAAAACCTTTGATCGCAATTTGATTGTGATTGGTGGCGGTGCGGGCGGTTTGGTGTCCGCCTATATTGCTGCCGCAGTCAAAGCCAAAGTGACGCTGATAGAGGCGCACAAAATGGGCGGCGATTGTTTAAACTACGGCTGCGTGCCCAGCAAGGCGCTGATTAAAAGCGCCAAGGTGGCGCATCAAATGAAGCATGCAAAGCGCTATGGCCTCGTGCAAGCCAATGCAGACGGTGCTTCCCAGCCATCGCTCACTTTTAGCTTCAAGGCCGTGATAGCGCGAGTGCAGGCCATCATTGCTGCGATTGAACCGCATGACAGCATCGAGCGTTACACCAACCTTGGCGTGGAAGTGCTGCAAGGCTACGCAAAAATCATCAATCCGTGGACTGTGGAAATTGCATTAAATGCAGATGCAGAATCGCCCGCTAAACCATGTGTATTAAGGCTTACAGCAAGGTCAATTGTGATTGCGACAGGCGCTGCGCCGTTTGTTCCACCACTGGCTGGCATAGAAAACTCAGGCTATTTGACCAGCGATACGCTCTGGGACGCGTTTGCAACGCTGGATGAAATCCCTAAGCGAATTACCATTCTTGGCGGCGGTCCGATTGGCTGCGAGCTCGCACAAGCCTTGCAGCGCTTGGGCTCTACGGTCACGCTTGTTGAACAAGCAAAGCGTTTGCTTATCCGTGAGGACGAAGATGTATCAAACTTTGCACGCGCTGCATTAGAAGCAGACGGCGTGCGCGTACTCACGAATCACACCATTGATCTAAGTCAGCGCAACTTTGATGCGCTTATCGTCGCCGTGGGTCGCTCTGCAAGGCTTGCTGGCTATGGTTTGGAGGTGCTTGGTATTCCTACAAATAAAACGATTGAAACCAACGAATACTTGCAAACCATCTACCCAAACATCTACGCGGCGGGTGATGTGGCGGGCCCATATCAGTTCACGCATGCGGCTGCGCATCAGGCTTGGTACGCGGCGGTCAACGCCTTGTTTGGAGATTTCAAAAAGTTCAAAGTCGATTACTCCGTCATTCCTGCTGCTACGTTTATCGACCCCGAGATTGCGCGAGTGGGCTTGAACGAGCAGGATGCAAAAGCGCAAGGTGTGGCTTACGAGGTGACGAGATTCGGTATCGATGACCTCGACCGCGCCATTGCCGACAGCGCAGCCGAGGGTTTTGTAAAAGTGCTCACCGTGCCTGGCAAAGACAAGATATTAGGCGTCACGATTGTGGGTAGTCATGCAGCAGAACTCTTGGCGGAATACGTGCTGGCTATGAAGCATGGCCTCGGTTTAAACAAAATCCTTGGCACGATTCACACCTACCCCACCTTCTCGGAAGCCAATAAATACGTGGCTGGTGAGTGGAAGCGGGCGCATCAGCCAGCTAAGTTACTCGCCCTCGTTAAACGCTTTCACGACTGGCGACGGGGCTAGCCTAACGCGCGCCGAATCCAATAACTAAGCGTATCGACCAGCACAACCAATCCGAGCATCGCTAAGAGCACCGAGCTGGTTTCTGCCATTTGGAACAGGCTCATGTGGAACGACAACATTCCGCCAAGCCCGCCTGCGCCGACGACACCCAGCACAGCGGCGGCGCGGATATTGTTCTCCCAGCGGTAGAGCGTGTAGCTGACCAATTGCGGAATGATTTGCGGCAGTGTGGCGTAACAAAAAATCTTTGCCTCGCTCACACCACTTGTTCGCAAAGCCATTGCGGGCGAGCTTTCAGCGTTCTCTATCGCTTCAGCAAACAATCTCCCGAGCACGCCGCTGGTATGCAGCGCCAGCGCCAGCGTGCCCGCCATCGGCCCCAGTCCTGCTGCAATCAAAAGCAAGGTCGCCCAAATGAGTTCGGGAATGCTGCGCAGCACGTTGGCAACAAACCGTAAGCGCACAATCATTAAACCGAAAACAACAGCCAGCAAAGTACCGAGCATCGACATGGCGAGCGTCTCAAGCGTTGCCCACCATAGCTTTTGCAAAAATGCAGTTTGCACATTGGGGACTAGCAACTCGGCGATAAATCGCGTCATTTTTTGCAGTGCTGCAACGGATAAAAATTGCGCCCACTGTAAATCAAGCGACCAAAAACTAGCGATGATGAGGGTTGCAATGATAAAAATAATTTTCATGACAGCGCCTTACGAAAGGCATGGCTGGCTTGGTCTGCGAGCCAGACAAGAAAGAAGAAAACGATCAGCATCGTCGCCACTTCGGAGCCATTAAACATCTTCATCGAAGCATCCATTTGCTGCCCGAGTCCCCCCGCGCCCACAAAGCCCAGCACGGCGGACGAGCGAATCGCGCACTCCCAGCGGTAGACCGTGTAGCTCGTGAGCTCTGCGGCACTCTGTGGCAAGAGGCCATAAAAAAACGCTTGCAAACGGCCTGCGCCATTGCGCAGCAAACTGTGCGTGACGGCAGGATCGCTGGATTCCAAAATCTCGCCATACACCTTGCCTAGCATGCCCGTGTAGGTCAGGGCAATCGCCAGCACGCCAGCCGTGGGACCCAGCCCGACGACGCGCACAAAGACCAGCGCCCAAATGAGCTCGGGGACGCTGCGCAGCACAATCAAGAGCCAACGCACAGCGGTTCGGCACACGGCAGAGCCAATACCCATGCGGCCTGCAAGCCCGCTAACGGATAGCACACGAGCGGTCATGAGTGAAAGCGGAATCGCAAAAACAAGTGCGAGTGCAATGCCTGCTGTCGCCATCGCCACCGTACGCCAAGTCTCACGCGCCACCATCAATAAAAACTCGGGTTCAAGTTTTGGTGGAAAAAAATCAACCAAAAACTTCAATGTGGGCTTTAAGCTTTCGGCGGAAAACAGCGTCCAGATTTTGAACTCCGTTAGCACCAACATCGGCCATAGCAGCACGGCGGTGACGGCGATCCAAAAGACGCGGCCCAAGAATGCAGGATCGCGCCGTGATTTAGGTGAGCTCATCGAGATGCTGGGCATACAAATCTTTGAGTCGTTCGGGCGTAACTTCGTTAGTCGGCAAATCAAATGCCAACTCGCCATTTTTAAGTCCGATGATGCGCGGGAAATGCGCCAGCGCCATTTGTACATGATGCAGCGTTGCGACCAAGGTGATGCCGCGCTGGCTTGCGTTACGCGTCAATGTTTGTATGGCTTGCTCGGCACGCGCTGGGTCAAGTGCAGACAGCGGCTCGTCAATCAGCCATAGCTTGCTATCCGAGACCAATCCTCTCGCAAGCCCCACCCGCTGGCGCTCGCCGCCCGATAGCCTATCCACGCGCTCAAACAATTTATCGACTAAATCAAACTGAGCGAGCGCAAGCTCTGCGGCTGGGATATCGGCTGGATAAAACAAGCTGCGGATGCTCGTCCAAAATCCCATGAGCGGCAATTGCCCTGCCAGCACGCTGGTGACAACGCGCTGACGTGGCGGCAAGGGCGGCACTTGCGGCGCTAAAAATAAATCACCGCGAAGACGTTGCAAATCATTTTTTGTGAGCTGCCAAGGATCGCGTGCGTCCAACTTTAATGAGCCCGCTGCTGGCATCAAGGCGCACGCTATCAAGGAGAGCAGCGTGGTTTTGCCTGCACCCGAAGGACCAATCGCCGCGACTTGTTCGCCTGCCTCTATCGTTAGCGTGATGGGCTGCAAAGCCAAGCTGGCTGGGGCGGCGGCAGGATGCCTGCCTGCTGCGGCTAGCAGTTCAACTTTCATGAATCAAGTTATTTAATCAAGCCTGCGCTACGGCCAGCGGCTTCAATGCCTTTGTAGTTGTCGGCTTTGGTGGGGATGAATTTTGTCGTTCGCTGCAACTCCAAAATTTCTTTGCCTTGTGCCGTGTTCATATTCAAATCCAAAAATGCTTTGGTCAGCTTCTCGCGCAGGGCGGCAGGCATGTCGGCATGAACCGTCCAGTTGTAGTCAAAGTAGGCGGGCGTGGTGTAGAAAACATGCACCTTGCTGGTATCCACTTTTTTGTCTGCCACAAACTTGTCCCACACGGAGATATTGAGCGCACCTGCATCGACCTTGCCAGCCGCTACGGCCGCAATGGTGGCATCGTGTGCGCCCGAAAACGCTACGCGCTTGAGGTCGGTATCAGGATTGATTTTTGCGTCTAACAAAAACTTGCGCGGCATCAAATGCCCCGAGGTGCTGGAAGCTGAACCGAATGAAAGTGTGTGGCCTTTGAGGTCAGCCAACGATTTGATGGCGGGGTCGCTGGTGATAAACACGGAGCGGAACTTTTCGTCTTCTTCGCGTTGCACGAGTGGAATCATTTTCCCGCCCGAGCGGATATTGGCCTGCACAAAGGTAAAGCCGCCAAACCACGCGAGATCGATTTGCTTGTTGGCAAGTGCCTCGACCGATGCAGCGTAGTCGGACACAGGCGTGAACTCGACCTTTACGCCCAGCTTAGATTCGAGATACTTCACCAACGGCGCAGCTTTGCGCGCGAGCTCGGTCGGCGATTCATCAGGAATCGCGGTGACTTTAAAAACAGCTTGCGCAGAGGCAAGGCCAGCTACAGTCAGCAAGGCGGCGGTAATGAGGGCTTTGAACACGAGAAACTCCTAAAAACAAAAAATGAACGGACGCGCAATTTTCGCATCTATAGTGCAAGGCATGAAAACACCACAGTTCATTCAGTTACACCACGAGGATGGCAGCCAAATTCGCACGGAATTGCTAAAAGGTTTGCAAGCGACCAAGGCTTACACCTCGCCCAAATATCTGTACGACGCGCTCGGCTCCAAACTTTTTGAAGCCATTACCGAACTGCTTGAGTACTACCCCACACGTACCGAAGCCGCTATCTTTTTAGAACACGCCGAATCGATGGTAAGTCATATTCCACATGGCTCGGTGCTGGTTGACCTTGGCGCAGGCAATTGCCAAAAAGCAGCGCGTTTGTTTAAGCAGCTCCATCCCTCGCGTTATGTGGCGGTTGATATTTCGGTGGATTTCTTAAAGGAAGCGATGACGCGTTTGCAATATCAACACCCCGATTTAGACATGGTCGGTGTGGGCATGGACTTTGCCGAATCGCTGGCACTACCCAACGAAGCGCTGGAGGGCATGGCTCCGCGAGTTTTTTTCTATCCAGGCTCCAGCATTGGCAATTTCACCCCTGCCGAAGCACTGACATTTTTGCGTGCAGCCCATACGGGTTGTGGCTTGCACGAGGGCAGATCTGACAAAAGCGGACTGTTGATTGGCGTTGATTTGGTCAAAGGCACAGCCGAGCTAGAGGCGGCTTACGACGATGCACTGGGTGTGACGGCGGCGTTCAATCGCAACATGCTTCTCTACATCAATCGCTTAATTGGTAGCAATTTCAACATCAGCGATTGGTCACACGTGGCGCTTTATAACGAAGAGATCTCGCGTATCGAAATGCACTTAGAGGCCAAGCGAGACGTGGCTTTGCGCTGGACGGGTGGCGAGCGAAGCTTTGTCAAAGGCGAACGCATCCACACGGAAAACTCATACAAATGGACAACGCAAAGCTTTAGCGAGTTGCTTATGCAAGCAGGCTTTGCCCAGCCTGTGGTGTGGACAGATGCAGACGGCAAATTTGCCGTGATGTGGGCAACTGCTTAAATTGCACAGCTTCTAAATCCCGCAAAAATATCCGTGCGCTCGGGCGTAAAAAAGTTGCGATATTTGGGATGCGCGATGCGCGCAGACGTTGCGCCAGCGGCCGCGCCGCGCAAGACTTGGCGCGTGCCAAACCACGGCGCGGAGTAGTCTGCGTAAGCGTGCGGCACAAAGTTTGGATACGGCTCGAACGTGCTCGCAGTCCACTCCCACACCTCGCCCCATGTGAAATGTGAGTCCGTCATCGCCGCACACTCCCACTCGGCCTCAGTTGGTAATCGCCTGCCAGCCCAATCGCACCAAGCCTTCGCATCAAACCAGTTGATGTGAACGGCGGCTTCGTTTGGCTCGCCTACGAGACGTGGCATTTCTCGATTTGTCGCTGCAATAAAGGGCAAATACTCAGCCCACGTGACGACTCGCGAGTTAATTTCAAAAGCCGGTAGGGCGACTTCGTGCTGCCCGAGTTCGTTGTCGAATACAAAGCCAGCCGCTTGCGCTGGACTACCGAGCAGCCACATCTGCGCAGGAATAGAGAGCGTGGTTTTGATGAAATCGGCACTCGCGCAAGCCACATGGGATGTGGCTTGCAGGGGATTTTTAGGAATGGCTATGTCCAAATTTTTGGCAGAGTAAATGGCCGCTTCCGCGTGCATGTCTTCGTGAAAAAGAGCGAGGCGATAGAAGTAAAGCGTCTCATCATCATCCGATGTCTCAGCCGCCAATTTGGAGAGGATCTCATCCAAGCTGGCTTGCATCCGCGCCCTGGTTTGCACGAGCGTTGGTAGCGGTAAATCCCAGCGCGAGTCATGCGGAACGGCACTTGAGTCATACAACGCATCGTAGGCAGTTACGCTCGCAAAGCCACGGCTGGCGTGGCCGCACAGCCAGTGATCGGCAAACCACGCGATGTGCCCGAGTTCCCAAAGCGGAGGATTGAGCGTATCGCGCCTAGGCACGAGGAGCGACTCGCCAAGCGCTGCTGCGTAAGCGTCTGCAAGAGCCAGCGTGCGCTGGCGTGAGTCCTGTAGCTTGGAGGCAAGAGCTTTGGCGTTGGCGGTGCGAGCAGTCATGCTATGCATCTGTAGGATTCTTTCGTGCGTGTTGTAATGTTGCAATCGTTCAAACGACAGACCTAGTATGACCTTATTTCCTACCACTTTAGCTGAACAATTTTTAAGCCTACGCGCCACTACGCTGGAGCTTACAGTGGCGCTCTCTGCCGAGGATCAAAGCGTGCAATCCATGCTCAGCAGTAGCCCTGTCAAATGGCACTTGGCGCATAGCACGTGGTTCTTTGAAGCGTTGATTTTGCAAGCCTTTGATGCTAGCTATCAACCGTTTGATCCCGCCTATCACTACCTGTTTAATTCTTATTATGAAGCACTGGGCGAGCGCCAACCGCGTGCAGCACGGGGACTGCTCACGCGCCCTAGCTTGGCTGATGTGCACACGTATCGGGAGCACGTTAATCTTGCCGTGGTGCGTTGGTTGCAAGCCGTATCAGTTGATGCAGAGGGCTGGGGCGAAGCCTTGAAACTATTTGAGCTGGGCTTGCATCACGAGCAGCAGCACCAAGAGTTACTTATCACCGATATGCTGCATGCGCTGGCGCAAAACCCACTACAACCCTCATGGGGATTGGCTTTGCCAAGTGCCGCTTTGCAAAGCGAGAGGCCGAATCAAGAAACGACATGGCTATCCTTTGCAGGTGGCATTCAATCGGTTGGTCACGCGGGTGATGCCAATAAAGGCTTTGCGTTTGATAACGAAACGCCCAAGCACGATGTGCTGTTGCGCCCTTTTGCGCTGGCTGAAAAATTAGTGAGCTGTGCCGAATACCTCGCTTTTATCGAAGCAGGCGGCTATACCTGCGCCGATTGGTGGCTGTCCGATGGCTGGGCCTTGGTGCAAGCCGAGGGCTGGCGTGCGCCGATGTATTGGCAGCAAACAAAAGTAAAAGAAAAGGAAGCAGCAAAAGCTTGGCAAGTGTTTGGTCTGCAAGGCTTGCAGCCAATAGAGCCTACGGCAGCGGTGACGCACTTGAGTTTTTACGAAGCAGCAGCTTATGCCGCATGGGCCGGCGCAAGATTGCCAACAGAGTTTGAGTGGGAAGTGGCGGCGACCTCAAGCACACCGCCAGCGCAAATGCATGGAACAGCTTGGCAATGGACGCGCTCGTCCTACGATCCTTATCCTGGCTTTCGGCCTTTGGATGGCGCGGTGTCCGAGTACAACGGCAAGTTCATGGTGGCGCAGATTGTGCTGCGCGGATCAAGCGCCTACACGCCGTGCGCGCCCATAGCCCATGCACGGGATACATACCGAAACTTTTTTCCAGCAAGCGCTAGATGGCAATGCACGGGGCTACGCTTAGCCAAAGATTTAACCCAGTAGGAGATTCTTATGAATGCAAAAACCTTGCGCTTTGATGTGCTCATCATTGGCTCGGGTCAAGCCGCGCCCGCACTGGCTGTGGCTTTGGCGCATCGCGGTGAGACCGTGGTGCTGGTTGAAGCCAAAGACCTTGGTGGCACCTGCGTGAATGTGGGCTGCACGCCGACCAAGACGCTGCGCAAAAGCGCGCGCGTGGCCTACATGGCGCGGCGCGGCGCAGAGTTTGGTGTGAACATAGGTGCAGTCACGATTGACTTTGCCAAAGCAATGGATCGGATGCATGAGCGGGTGAACGCCTCGCGCACAGGGCTGGAGGGTTGGCTTGCTAGCACGCCCAACGTGACGGTGCTATGCGGCTGGGGGTCTCTTGCAGGCCATACGGAACAAGGCTTTCAGGCGGTTGTGGAGGGGAAGAATGGGCAGCAACACATCACGGCAGGCCGCGTGTATTTGAATACGGGCACGCGCCCCTTCATGCCGCCGATTGAAGGTTTGAGCAGCAACGATCCGCGCATCTTGAACAACGAAGGCTTGTTGCAATTGCGCGAATGCCCCAAGCATTTGTTTATTTTGGGTGGCAGCTATATCGGGCTAGAGTTTGCGCAAATTTTTAGGCGCTTGGGTGCTGAAGTGACCGTCGTTGAACCCAGCAACCGCATCGCCATGCGCGAAGACGAAATCGTCACGAATGCCATTACCGATTTTTTGCTAGAAGAAGGCGTGCGAATTTTGACCAGCTCGACGCTTACAAAAGTGGATGGCACTGGCAGCGATTTACGGCTGCATGTGCAAGGCAATATCCATGAAGCTTCCCACCTGTTGGTTGCCACGGGACGCTTGCCGAATACCGAGCGGCTCAATCTTGCGTCGATTGGTTTGCCAGTTGATGCACGTGGTTATGTGGATGTGAATGGACAGTTGGAGACAGCAGTCGCAGGCGTCTGGGCGCTGGGCGACATCAATAAACGCGGGGCTTTCACGCACACCAGTTATCACGACTTTGAAATTGTGCGGGACAACTTAAAAGAGCCGACCGCCTTGCGTAGTGCCGATGACCGCGTCACGGTCTATGCCATGTTCACTGATCCGCCGCTGGGTCGCGTGGGCTTGAATGCTGCGCAAGCCAAGGCGGAGCATGAAAAGACAGGGCGCGCATTTTTAGTTGCCGAGCACCATATGCGTTTTGTCAGCCGCGCCAAAGAGGAAAGCGAAACGCACGGCGTGATTCAGCTGATTGTGGATGCGAAGACTGAAAGCTTTGTAGGCGCAACGGTGCTGGGCATCAATGGCGACGAGATCATCCAAGTGGTGAGCAACTACATGGCAACGGGCGCGAACTACAAGCTGATGCGCAACTGCCTGCCTGTGCATCCGACCGTGACGGAGTTCTTTCCCACGATATTGGATAAGCTTGCGGCACTATGAATGTACCGCGTCCGCACATCGTTATCGTCAGTCCCGCGCTCTCGGACGCGAACAATGGCAATTGGCAAACCGCCAATCGTTGGCGGCAGATGCTGTCTAAAAAATTTCATTGCCGCATCGTTCAATCATGGCCAGATAAATTTGCCAATCAAGATGAAATCATGCTGGCGCTGCACGCGCGAAAGTCGGCCAGCAGCATCGCTGCGTGGCATGAAAAGCACGGCGGATCAAAGCTGGTGCTCGCGCTGACGGGAACCGATCTGTACCGCGATATTCAAACGGATGCTGCTTCGCAGGCCTCACTGGCTATGGCTTCCCGAATCATCGTGCTGCAAGAGCTTGCGCCGCTTGGCTTGCCAGAGAGGTATCGTGCGAAGGCCGAAGTGGTCTTTCAATCGACAGTGAGTCAGCCCACGATTCAGAAACCTACGGCGCATCTTCGTGCCGTGATGGTGGGGCATTTGCGCACGGAAAAATCACCTGAGACTTTGTTTGCAGCGGCGCGGATTTTGGATGTTGACGAGCATATCTTCATCGACCATATTGGCGCTGGGCTTGATCTAGTTTTGGCAAAGGAAGCCTTGGCGACGGCTAAAGCTTGTGCGCATTACCGCTGGTTAGATGCTGTGCCGCACGAAGCCACGCGCCGTGCTATCCAGCGCGCGCATGTGCTGGTTCATGCCAGTCAAATTGAAGGCGGTGCGCATGTGCTGATGGAAGCCGTGTGTTCGGGTACGCCAGTTTTAGCTTCGCGCATTGACGGCAATATCGGGATGCTGGGTGCGGACTACGAAGGCTATTTTGATTGGAATGACGCGGCTGGCTTGGCAGCACTTTTGCGCGAGTGTCGCAAAGGTCAATCAGCCGCAAACGGCCTACTGGCAAGGCTTAGCAAACAATGCGCTGTGCGTGCTCCCTTATTTACACCTTTGCGTGAGAGCGCGAAGTTGACTGCTTTGGTGAATGCGCTGGTAGAGTCGCACGATGCAAACCTCTGACCAACCCATTCTTCGCGACATCGTTTTAGTGGGCGGTGGTCATAGCCACGCCATCGTGCTTTTGCAATTCGCCATGCGGCCGATGTCTGGCGTGCGTTTGACGGTGATTTGCACGGACACGCACACGCCGTATTCGGGGATGCTGCCAGGCTACGTGGCAGGGCATTACAGCTATGACGACGTGCACATTGATCTTGGCAAACTCTGCGCGGCCGCGGGTGCGCAGCTGTACAAATCCGAAGTAACGGGCATCGACCGCGTGGCAAAAAAAGTGCAGTGCAAAGGTCGCCCCGATGTGGACTATGACCTCTTGTCCATCAACATTGGATCGAGCCCGCAAATGCGCAATGTCTCAGGAGCTTTAGAGCACGCAGTTCCCGTGAAACCGATTGCGCACTTTAACGAGCGTTGGCTGGCGATCTTGGCGCGTGCTTCGCAAAGCCACGTCCAGCAAGGCTTGCACAAGACCCGTTTTGCGGTTGTGGGCGGCGGTGCGGGCGGTGTGGAGTTGCTCTTAGCGATGCAGTATCGCTTTCAAAATATAGGCGCCAGTGCGAGCTTTAGCTTGTTCACCGAAGGCGCGTCCATCTTGCCCACGCATAGCGCGGCGGTGCAGCGACGCTTTGCAAAAGTGCTTCACCAGCGCGGAGTGGATGTGCACACCAACGCAACCGTCACGAGAGTTTCGCAAAACCAATTGCACGTAGGCGACCAGCGTTTTGACTTTGACGAAGTGATGTGGGTGACTGGGGCAGGCGGCGCTGCATGGCTTGCTGGCACTGGGTTGGCGCTTGACGAGCGTGGATTTATCACGGTGAACGATTGCCTGCAATCCATCACCGATGCGAACATTTTTGCAGCAGGCGATATTGCCCATATGGTGCGCCACAAGTTAGAGAAAGCGGGCGTGTTTGCGGTGCGCCAAGGTAAGCCATTGGCCATCAATTTGCGTAGAGCCTTGTCTGGTGTGGCTTTGAGACCCTATCGCCCGCAAAAACATTGGCTCGCTTTAATTAGCACGGGCAACCAAAGTGCGGTGGCTTCACGCAGCGGATGGCTTGGTAGCTTGCTTGGTTGGATGGCAAACATGGCGTTTGGCACGGCGCTTTGGCGCTGGAAGGATGCCATCGACAGACGCTTTATGCAGATGTTCGAAACGCTGGCAGATCAACGTGCTGCAATGGTAAAATCGCCTGCCAAGCCATACTGGCTGTGGCCTGCACGAGTGCCGATTTTGAATGCAGGCGTAAAAATCAAGTTGACAAACAGCGAATCGCTAGAGGCGATTTCTGCCATTGCCATGCGCTGTGGTGGCTGCGGCGCAAAGGTTGGGGCGACGGTATTGTCGCGCGCGTTGGGTAGCCTCATGCCGCTTGACCATCCCGATGTACTGATTGGCCTGCACGCGCCCGACGACGCGGCTGTGGTGCGCGTACCCGCTGGCAAAGCGATGGTGCACACGGTCGATTTTTTCCGTGCCTTTATCGACGACCCCTACATTTTTGGGCGCGTCGCGGCCAACCATGCGCTCGGTGATATTTTTGCCATGGGCGGTACGGCGCAGTCCGCTACCGCCATTGCCACCGTGCCGCCTGGGCTGGAGGCCAAGGTGGAAGCCACGTTGCGCGACATGATGCAGGGCGCGGTCGAAGTGCTCAACGCCGCAGGCTGTGCGCTGGTGGGCGGTCACACGGGCGAAGGCAAAGAGCTGGCGCTAGGCTTTGCCATCAATGGACTTGTCGATATTGAGAGTGATGGAATCACACTGCCGCGCACCATGACCAAGGGCGCAATGAAGGCGGGCGATGTGCTCATCCTCACCAAACCCATGGGCACGGGCACGCTGTTTGCGGCGCTGCCAAAAGGCAAAGCGAAAGGGCGTTGGATTGATGCGGCGCTTGTCTCTATGCAGCAATCCAACCAAGCGGGAGCCACGTGTTTATTGGCTCACGGGGCAACGGCGTGTACCGACCTCACGGGCTTTGGCCTCTTGGGGCACTTGGTGGAAATGACCAAGCCATCAGGTGTGGATGCTGAAATTAACCTCGCCGCTTTGCCGCTTTTGGATGGCGCTGAAGCGTGCGTGAAAGCAGGCATTACCAGCTCGTTGCAAAGTGCGAATGTGCGGCTCAGACGCGCGATTAAAAACCAAGAAGCATTTGTGAACCATCCACGCTACCCATTGATTTTTGATCCACAAACGGCAGGTGGTTTGCTAGCCAGCGTGCCCGCAAGCCACGTGGATGCTTGCGTGGCGGAATTGAAGGCGCTGGGCTATACGCACACGGCGATCATTGGATGCATCTTGCCGATGGGCGATGCGGTGGAGGCGATTACTTTAATAGGAGAGACATCATGACTAAAAAAACATTTGAAAATCTATCAGACCTCACGGCTTTCGTTGGCCAAGAGATTGCTGGCGGCGAGTGGATCACCATCACGCAAGAGCAGGTGAATCTATTCGCCGATGCCACGGGCGACCACCAGTGGATTCACGTCAACCCCGAGCTGGCTGCCAAGGGTCCATTCAAAACCACCATCGCGCACGGTTTTTTAACGTTGTCGCTCCTTCCCACATTTTTTGAATCGAGTTTTTCTATTACCAACTCACGCATGGGCGTGAACTATGGTCTGAACAAAGTGCGCTTCACCTCGCCCGTGCCCGTGGGCTCGCGTCTGCGTGCGGCGATGAAACTTTTGGCGCTAGACAACATCGACAACAACGGCGTGCAGATGACATGGTTGGTGACCGTGGAGCGCGAGGGCTCGGACAAGCCAGTGTGCATTGCGGAGTCGCTGGTGAGGCGTTATCCCTAAACTTTTTGCAGACGATGCGGATGCCTTCCATTCACAATTTGCGTCTAGGTTCGGGCTTGGTGATGTGGGTCTACATCGCCACGCATCTTTTGAATCATGCGCTGGGGCTGTGGTCGCTGGCTGCCGCAGAGCAAGCCTTGCGTTTGGCGATTGTTGTTTGGCATAGTTGGCTAGGAACGTTGATTTTGTATGGCGCGTTTGCAACGCACTTGACGCTGGCTTTGACGGGGCTTTATCAACGCCACACGCTGCGGTTGCCGCCGCAGGAGCTGCTGCGTATTGCTTTTGGGCTTAGCTTCCCTCTGTTATTGGTTGGACATGCCGTGAGCGCTCGGATAGGTTACGAGTGGTACGGCCTCTTGCCGCAGTATCAGCGCGTGATTGAGTCCTTGATCAGCTCTGGTAACGAAGGGCGGCAAATTGCGCTCTTAGCGCCAGGTTGGTTGCATGGCTGCATGGGTTTGAATGTGGCTTTTAGACATCGTGCGTCCTATTTGCGCTGGCGCTGGTTATTTGTGACTTTAGCGATTGCGCTACCGCTTGCAAGCGCGGCAGGGTTCGTATTGATGAGCCAAGAGATTGCCCAGCTGTTGCAAGATCCCGCTTGGCGTAGCCAACGCGCCGAACAGTTACCCGTAGCAGATGCTAAGTCGCTTGGCGATTTACGCGATCAACTGCTGAACATCTACGTCGGTTTATTGATGGCGGTTTTGCTAGCTAGAACGATGCGCTGGGCACGTCAGCGCAGCGCCTAAAGCGGTGACGTTTTAAACCCCACTTGCCGCCAAGCCTCAAACACCGTGACCGCGACGGCGTTGGATAAATTGAGGCTGCGCTGTCCTTCAATCATCGGCAGCCTGAGCCGCTGCTCGGACGCAAACGATTCGCGCAAATCCACGGGCAAGCCTTGCGTCTCGGAACCAAAGACAAACCAGTCGCCTGCTTGGAAGGCTTTCTGGTAGGGGCTTGCCAAGCCTTTGGTCGTGAAGGCGAACATGCGCGTGGCTTGCGGCTTAGCAGTCTCTAAAAACGCTTGCCAATTGGCGTAGCGCGAAACAGGCGAGTACTCGTGATAGTCCAGTCCCGCGCGGCGCATCTGTTTGTCGCTCATGTCAAAACCCAGCGGCTCAATCAGGTGCAAACGCGAACCTGTGTTGGCGCACAAACGGATGATGTTGCCCGTGTTGGGCGGAATTTCGGGGGTGACTAGGACGATGTTGAACATGGGCTTAATCACATCAGCGCACGTATGGGGCGAGTCCCAATCTTCGCCCCGGTGTTTTCGTCCACCGCAACGGGCTTAATTTCAACGCCAGTCTCAGCATCGAGGAAGCGCGTTAATTGGCCATCACCACGGTATTGACGGCCCCATGCACCAATCATAAAAAGCGTTGGTAAGAAGTCACGACCAGCCTCTGTCAATAAATACTCCTCACGCGGGGGATGTTCTTGATAGCGCGATTTTGTCAACAACCCCTCTTTTGTCAACGTCATCAATCTCCTAGTCAGCATCGTTGGGGCAATGCCTAGACTTTTACGGAATTGGTCAAAACGCGTCAGCCCAGCGTGCGCATCACGCAAGATCAACATGCTCCATGCATCACCGAGCACAGACAAACTACGGGCAATTGGACAAGAGAAAAGAGGGGAATTTTCAACATTCATTCGTCCTATCTTAGCTCATCAACCTCGAAAAAGCTTTGTAACTATCAAAATAGTAGTATACTAAGTATCGAATCGATAGTAATGATTTGATTGTTTCAAACTAAGCTTTAAAGGATGTTCATTTATGAATGCAAATAACGGGCGTATTGCGCTGATTACAGGGGCTTCTTCGGGCATTGGGCAGTCCACGGCCATTGCTTTGCGAGAGGCGGGTTACACCGTATTTGGCACAAGCCGCAAACCCGTGGCGGATTTCAATGGGGTCACCATGTTGGTTTGTGATGTCACAAGCGACAATTCAGTGACGCAAATGGTGACTAGCGTTTTAAAGCAAGCAGGCCACATTGACCTTCTTGTCAACAACGCAGGCATTGGTTTGCTAGGTGCAGCGGAAGAATCCTCCGCCGCTCAAGCACAGGCTCTATTTGATGTCAATGTCTTTGGTGTGATTCGTGTCACGAACGCAGTTTTGCCTTCCATGCGGCAGCATCAAAGCGGAAGAATTATTAACATGAGTTCTGTTTTGGGCTTGATTCCATCACCTTACAACGCTTTGTACTCAGCCACAAAACACGCTATTGAGGGGTACTCAGAGTCGCTTGACCACGAGGTGCGAAGTATGGGTATACGTGTCGTGCTGGTTGAACCCGCCTTTACGAACACCTCATTCGAGACAAACCTCATAAAGCCCGATCAGGCCCTGACTGTCTATGAGGCGGAGCGTTTGCGTATGTATGCACTGCTACAGCCCAATATCCTTGCAGGTGATGCGCCAGAGGTTGTAGCCAAAGCGGTAGTTAAAGCCGTAGCGGCACATACGCCGAAAAGACGCTACACAGCGGGGCGGCTGGCAGCGCAGATTCGCATGATGCGACGCTTTCTTCCCGAAGCCATGATGGATAAAGGCATGCGAAAGTCAAACGGATTTTCAAACTGACCTCACCACTCGCTTAAAAATCAAATCTCAAAAGGAAAAGCTCATGAAAGCACTCACCTTCAAACGCTATGGTAAAAATCCCGAAATCGGGATCACAGACGTTCCTCGACCCATGCTTAAGCCCGATGAAATGCTAGTTCAAGTTCACGCTGCGAGCGTAAACCCAGTGGATAACATGATCACGTCTGGGCAGATGAAAGCAGTCCTGCAATTTAAGTTTCCCGCTACGCTGGGCAGCGATTTGGCAGGTGTAGTGACCGAGATCGGCAGCCGCGTGACCCGTTTCAAGATAGGCGATGCCGTCTTCGCAAATACCTTCGAACTTGGCACAGGTGCAATAGCCGAACTTGCGGCAGTGCCAGAGCGCGCAGCCGCTTTGATGCCAGCTAATCTGGACTTCGTGCAGGCGGCATCGATTCCGATGGTTGGGCTCACCTCGTGGCAAGCGTTGAAGGAGCGCGCCTATGTTCGGGCGGGTCAAAAGGTGTTCATCACTGCGGGGTCTGGTGGTGTGGGCACGTTTGCGATCCAATTGGCAAAGCACCTTGGCGCCAAAGTTGGAACGACCACCAGCACGGGTAATGTCGAGTTGGTGCGTAGCCTTGGCGCTGATGAGGTGGTCGATTACAAGAAACAGCAGTTTGAGAAAGTGCTGCAAGGCTACGATGCGGTGCTTGGAACTGCCAAAGGTGACGCTGTAGAGAAATCCATTGGCATCCTTAAGGCGGGTGGCAAGATCGTCTCTCTGGTCGGACCGCTGGACGCTGCATTCGCTCGAGCAAGGCGGCTGAACTTCTTCCTGACATTCGTGTTTGGGTTAATGAGCCGCAGGATCAATAACCTTGCGAAAAAACGGGGAATCACCTACTCATTTTTCTTTACGCGCCCCGATGGCGATCAGCTCACTGAAATCGCCGAACTTCTGAGGACTGAGCGTATCAGGCCAGTGGTTGACAAGGTGTTTCCGTTCTTGCAAGCAAAGGAAGCGCTTGCCTACCTTGCGGAAGGCCGCTCCAAAGGCAAGGTCGTCGTGAAGATGTCGCATTAGGTTAGAGGCGTGCGTGCAATCACCACCGCGCTAACCCTTGCTGCACCTGCTCTGTAGAGCGGCTGGGCGGCGGCGGCCAGTGTTGCGCCTGTCGTTGTCACATCGTCGATGAGCACGATGTGCTTGCCTGCAAATGAAGGGCCGACTGAGTAATTGGCACTCGCGTAAGCTTTGTTGGTCGGGGCTTGCAAGGCAAATGCGTTGGCGACGTTGCGCGCCCGCGCTTCGCGATCAAGTGTGCGCTGGGGCGCCGTGTTGCGGGTGCGGATGAGCGAGACCGCATCAATTTTGTGTTTGGCAACTAGATGTTTGGCAAGTGCGAGCGCTTGGTTGAAGCCGCGCTCCTCTAATCGTTCAGGCGCTAGTGGCAGCGGCATCACCACGTCGGCGCTTGCCAGCAGCACGCGCACGCGCTCATCGCGCAGCATCAATCCTGCAAAAAGCCTTGCCAGTCCTGGCTCGGGCGCAAATTTGTATCTGGCGATAAGCGCTGCCCACGGCGCGTCGAAATCGACGGCGGCAATGCAGTCGTCCAGGCCTTGCGGCACGGGGAACAACGGCGCATTGGCGTGGGTTTGGATGCAGCTTTGGCAAATGCCCGTGACGCCTTCAAAGGAAGAGGATGGCCATTTTTTGCAGATGGCGCATTCAAATGGGATTGCTAAAAGCAGGCGCGAGAACATGCCTCAATATACTCGCCAGATGCTTGACGATTTTGACCCGCACATTGATGCCATTGCCGCTGCGCGCTGGGCTGGCATGGCCGCACCGCGCGCCCCGTGGCTGCACGAGGAAGTAGGACGACGTATGGCGGAGCGATTGGATTACATCAAGTTGCCAACCAAAGATTGGGTCAATTGGTCGGATGTTCGGGGCGGCAAACCTGCACATCTTGCTTTGCAAAAATCGCTGTGGCAACACGCACGAGGCCTTATCCAACCAGGCTTGGCGAAGGGCGATTTATCGCAAGACATGGTTTGGTCAAACATGCAGCTGCACATGGAGGCCGCGCCCAAACACATGATTGCGGCGTGGCACGCGGCACTTAAAACCGATGGTTTTGTGCTGTTTTCTTGCTTGGGGCCTGATACTTTGATGGAGCTTCGCGCTGCTTACGCTCGGCGTGGTTGGCCCGCGCCACTACATAAACTGACGGATATGCACGACTGGGGCGACCGCTTGGTGAGCCAAGGTTTTGCCGAGCCTGTGATGGATATGGAGCGCTTGGTGCTGACGTTCGCGACGCCTGAGCGCGCCCTGCAAGAGCTGCGTGAACTCGGACGAAATTTAAATCCAGATCGCCCGCAAGCCACAGGCAGTAAGGCTTGGCGCAGGACGGTTTTGGATCGGTTGGCTGAATGTCAAAATACGGACGGGCAAATCGCGCTGACGTTTGAACTAATTTATGGTCATGCGATCAAGCCAAAACCGCGTGTCAAGTTGTCGTCAAGCGCCTCGGTTAGCCTTGCCAATATGCGTGAAATGCTAAAGCCCTCAAAGACTCTGGGGTAAACCCGCTAAAATCCTAGGTTGCTAAAAATTATGAAGAATTTATCGATGAAGAATTTTCTCTACTTACTCAGTACGCTTCTTGCGACTAGCGCTCATGCCGTGAGCGATTTGCCTGGCGGTCCTGCCGTCAATCAACTGAGCTTTCACCCTCCAGTCACGCAACTGTCTTTTGACCAGCACAGCTTGCATAACGGCATGATGATTGCCTGTATTGTGATTTTTATCGCTGTGTTTGGCGTGATGTTTTATTCCATTCTCAAACACCGCAAATCGGTAGGCCATAAGCCTGCGAACTTCCATGAGTCGGTGACGGTTGAAATTATTTGGACGATTGTTCCGTTTGTGATCGTCATCATCATGGGCTTGGCGGCGACTAAGACGCTGGTTTATTCCAAAGACACCACGAATGCTGACGTGACCATCAAGGCCACGGGCTACCAGTGGAAGTGGGGCTACGACTACATCAAGGGCGAGGGTGAGGGCATTGGTTTTATCTCGACGTTAGACGCCGCGCAGCGTGCGATGTCTGATTCTGGGTTTCCAAAAGGCTCAGTGATTCCAGATGATTACCTCTTTAAAGTTGATAACCCCATGGTGGTACCCGTTGGTAAAAAAATCCGCATCATCACCACAGCGAATGATGTGATCCATGCTTTTGCCATCCCGTCTTTTGGCATTAAGCAAGATGCGATTCCAGGGTTTGTGCGTGACACGTGGTTTAAAACAGACGTGATTGGTGTTTATCACGGTCAGTGCCAAGAGCTTTGCGGCAAAGAGCACGCGTACATGCCGATTGAAGTGCGTGTTGTGAGTGCTGCTGACTACACCGCTTGGGTGGCGGCGCAGCAAAAACTAGCCGCTGCCAAACAAGACGATCCTACTAAAGTTTGGACGATGGACGACATCATGAAGCGCGGCGAAAAAGTTTACGCTAGCAATTGCGCAGCTTGCCATCAAGCCAGCGGTAAGGGCGCAGGCCCGATCAAGCCACTGGATGGTTCGGCTGTGGTGCGAAGCGCTGATAAGAGCCAGCAGATTCTGACGGTACTGAATGGCCGCCTCAATGGTGCTATGCCTTCTTGGAAAGCGCTGTCGGATACCGATATTGCAGCGGTCATTACCTATACCAAAAATAATTGGTCGAACAAAACAGGTCAATTGGTTCAGCCATCCGAAGTGCTTGCAGCACGTAAATAAGTAAGCCAAAGAGAACACTATGAGCACCACACACGACATGACCCACGCTGCACACGACGATCACCACGACCACAAACCACAAGGCTGGCGTCGTTGGGTTTACGCAACCAACCATAAAGACATTGGCACACTGTATTTGCTATTCGCCTTCACGATGCTGATGATTGGCGGCGTGCTCGCACTACTCATTCGCTTGGAGCTTTTTCAGCCTGGCTTGCAATTTGTGAATCCAGAACTGTTTAACCAGTTCACGACCATGCATGGACTCATCATGGTGTTCGGCGCGATCATGCCCGCCTTTGTGGGCTTTGCTAACTGGATGATTCCACTGCAAATTGGTGCAGCCGATATGGCTTTTGCCCGCATGAATAACTTTAGCTTTTGGCTGATGATTCCTGCGGCAGTGACCTTGGTGTTGAGTTTCTTTATGCCCGGCGGCGCACCTGCTGCGGGCTGGACGCTGTATGCGCCGCTCACGTTGCAAATGGGTCCTTCGATGGACGCGGGTATTTTTGCCATGCACGTGCTGGGCGCTTCGTCCATCATGGGTTCGATCAATATCGTGGTCACGGTCTTGAATATGCGTGCTCCTGGCATGACGATGATGAAGATGCCGATGTTTGTCTGGACGTGGCTCATCACCGCTTATTTGCTGATCGCTGTGATGCCTGTTTTGGCTGGCGCGATCACCATGACGCTGACCGATCGTCACTTCGGCACGACCTTCTTTAATCCTGCTGGCGGCGGCGACCCCGTGATGTATCAACACATCTTCTGGTTCTTTGGTCACCCCGAGGTGTACATCATGATCTTGCCCGCCTTCGGCATCATTAGCCACGTGGTTCCTACGTTTGCACGCAAAAAATTGTTTGGCTATGCCTCGATGGTGTATGCAACGTCTTCGATTGCGATTTTGTCCTTCATTGTGTGGGCGCATCACATGTACACCACGGGTATGCCTGTGACGGGTCAACTGTTCTTCATGTACGCCACGATGTTGATCTCTGTCCCAACAGGGGTGAAAGTGTTTAACTGGGTCGCCACGATGTGGAAGGGCTCGATGACCTTTGAAACGCCAATGTTGTTTGCCGTGGGCTTCATCTTTGTGTTCACGATTGGTGGCTTTACGGGCTTGATTTTGTCAATTGCACCTATCGATTTGCAAATGCAAGACACCTACTACGTGGTGGCGCATTTCCACTACGTGCTGGTGGCGGGTTCGCTCTACGGCATGTTCGCGGGCTTTTACTACTGGTCACCTAAATGGACGGGTGTGATGTATAACGAAACACGCGGGAAGATTCACTTTTGGTGGTCGCTGATTTCTTTCAATATCACGTTCTTCCCGATGCACTTCTTGGGCTTGGCGGGTATGCCGCGTCGCTACGCTGACTACCCAGCGCAGTTCACCGACTTTAATCAAATTGCAACGATTGGTGCGTTTGGCTTTGGTTTGGCGCAGGTTTATTTCTTCTTCTGGGTGGTGTTACCCATCATGCGCGGCAAGGGTGAGAAAGCACCGCAGCGTCCATGGGAAGCGGCTGAAGGCCTAGAGTGGGAAGTGCCGTCTCCAGCGCCTTTCCATACTTTTGAAACACCACCTAAATTGAACGCGGATGCTAATCGCGTGATTGCTTAAATGACAAAAGCTGAGCAAGCCAAAAAGAATATCCGCTTAGGCCTGATTTTGGCCTCGGTGGCGCTCGTCTTTGCATTGGGTTTTGTGTTCAAGATGGCTGTGCTGGGACGGCCTTAAGCGATGAAACTTGCTCGCCTGACCCTGCCGGCCAAACTCTGCGTGATCGTGGTGGCTATGTTTGGGTTTGGCTATGCGCTCGTTCCGTTGTACTACGCGATTTGCGAAGCGACGGGCATCAATGTTTTAGCTTTGAGCGAACTCGAGACGCCAGGTCAAAAAGCCGTTGTACCAAGTAATACACAAATCGATAAAACGCGTTTGATTACGGTTGAGTTTGATGCCAACACCAGAGGCACTAGGCCTGTAGGCGTAGGCAGTGCTGGTACACAGGCGGGTGGTATTTGGGATTTCAAACCAGCCGTTCGCTCGCTGCAAGTGCATCCTGGCGAGTTAACGACAGTTGTCTACGAGTTCCAAAACACGCAAAACCGCCGCATGGCTGCGCAGGCTATTCCAAGCTATGCACCACAGCAAGCCATGCCGTATTTCAATAAAGTCGAGTGTTTTTGCTTTCAGCAGTACACCTTGGATGCGGGCGAAAAAAAATCCTGGCCCGTGGTGTTTGTGATTGACCCAAAGCTCTCGAAAGATGTGACCACCATTACGCTGTCCTATACTTTTTTTGAAGTTCCCGGGAAAAATCTGGCTGCGAACAAAGTATGAAGGCGCTGATCAAATTTTTGAAGACTGTTAGAGCCGTGCTTTGGTCGTTTCTTGGTATCCGTAAAGGATCTGGGTTTGAAGAGGACATTGCCGCAATCACGCCAATGCATCTCATCGGAGTGGGTATTGGTTTGTGTCTTTTATTGGTGTTTAGCCTGATATTGCTGGTGCAATGGATGGTCAAGGTTTAGTTAAATTTTTTTGATAGATTGATAAGCGGAGAAAATTATGAGTGCAGCAAGTCACGACAGTCACGCCGTAGCGGCAACCCCACATTACTTTGTGCCCGAGCCCTCGCGCCATCCTGCCATGGCCGCGTTCGGTTTGTTTTGGGTTATTTTTGGCGCAGGGCAATGGGTGAATGGTGTGAGTTGGGGTAAGTGGTCGCTGTTTGCAGGACTACTGTTTCTTTTCTATGTGTTATTCCAATGGTTTGGTGATGCCATCCGTGAGAGCGTTGGCGGCAAATATGGCTATAAGGTTGACCTCTCGTTTCGCTGGAGCATGAGTTGGTTTATCTTCTCCGAAGTGATGTTCTTCGGTGCATTCTTTACCGCACTGTGGTGGGCGCGCACGCACTCGGTGCCGATGCTCGCAAGCGCTGATAACGCGCTTTTGTGGCCAGGCTTTAAAGGCATTTGGCCTAGCATGGGGCACGACATCACAGCCTCGCCAGCTGGCATTATTGAAGCGTTTGAAACGATGAAGCCCGTTGGCGCCGCCAGTGAAGAAGTTTGGAAAGCGTCATGGATTGCTGGTCTGTGGGGTTATGTCAGTCATTCGCTACCAACGGTCAATACGGCTTTGCTACTCAGCTCAGGCGTGACGCTGACCATCGCTCATCACGCCCTCATCGTTGGCAATCGCTTGAAAACAATTAAGTTCATGTGGGTGACGGTGGCACTTGGGTTGTTGTTCCTTTTCGTGCAAGGCTATGAATACCATCACGCTTACACCGAGATGAATCTCACACTCGCATCAGGCGTGTATGGCTCGACATTCTTTATGCTCACAGGCTTTCACGGCTTTCACGTGTTCATTGGTATGTTGATGCTGCTGTTCATTACGCTGCGTTTGCAAAAAGGTCACTTTAGCGCCGATAAACATTTTGGCTTTGAGGGGGCGGCTTGGTACTGGCACTTTGTGGACGTGGTATGGCTCGGCCTCTACATTCTTGTCTATTGGCTGTAATCAGCCATCTAAAAAAGGACACTGCGGTGTCCTTTTTTATGCCCCTCTTATTTCCATGACATAAGTGCCAGCCGTCATCGTTGGCTGAATGGGAACAAGCGTGGTATTCGTACCGCCCTTCAACACGTTAACGAGCGAGTTGAGCCAGCGCGGTGCGCCAGCCCACGTGCTTTTGTGCTCTGTGAGTTTGTAGAGGCTGATGCGTGGATTTGTGTTTTGCAGTTGCTGCAAACTACCGCCTTCCTTCCAGTTTTCAAAAATAACGAAAGCTTGAAAATTTGTCGGACAAGTTTTGAGGATGGCACTGATTACCAACTTTTCAAAGCCCTCTACGTCAATTTTGATTACGCCGTGCGTGAGGTTTCTTGCAGTTAGTGATGCAAACAGTGAGCCCAATTTTTCATCGGCGGATTCGATAGCGACATCAAGCACATCATAATTTTTGATATCAAATGTCCCGTGCCCATCTTTAGAAGACAGCAGCGCTTCGTCGTATTCGTTGTCATTAGATTTAACAAAAGCGCCACCCCAGTTGTCGTAAGGTACATACAGCTTCAGAGTCTCTTGCTTGGGGCCGAGCCCGTACTCATGAATAACGTAGTTGCGGTGACGCAGCGCAATTTTCGCATTGACTTTTAAAATGCTGAGACAGTTCGGGTTTGGCTCGAACATGTGAACTTCTTGAAACCCCTTGCCAGACTGACATGAAGACAGGCCAATGTTTGCGCCGATGTCAATTAAAAAATTCGCATAACCGTTACTGGAAAAGTGGTCGATTAACGCTTTGATTTCAGGTTCGTACACGCCATTTGAGATGGGTGCAAAGGAAATAATGTCGCCGCCTCTAAAGAAGAGTGGCAATGCTTGCTTCGTTATTTTTTTGTAGGCGCTGAGTTTGAGTTTGTTTTTTCTGTAACGACCATAGTTGATGCGATAGATAAACGATTTCAATGGCGATGAGCTTGGAGAGCGTGCAGCGAGCATCATTTGAGTGGCAGCCCAGTTGGTTGAATCCACCCCATTTGCCACGACAGCAGCACGATGACAAACAGCGCCACCGAGAGGCTAATACGCAGCGTCAGCGCCCACACCATGCCGTTCTTTTTGTCAGGCGACCTACGCAACATAAAAAAGCCTGCCGTGCCAAGGCTTGCGATAATCAAGAGTAAAAATAAAGCAATGAAATAACCCATGTCAAATAGTTCCTTAAATGGCTCCCGCCGTGACGCACGTTTTTGGTTGATCACATTATCGGCATTGCTGATGTGCGGCCTAACCGCATCGCTGGGAATGTGGCAGCTCGATCGAGCGGCGCAAAAAGAAAAGCTAAGCGAAGTCCGTGCAACCAACCAATCCATCAGGCTTAGCGGGCAATGGATGACTGAGCAGACGCTGTATGTGGACAACCGCCAGATGAACGCTAAGCAAGGATTTTTTGTCGTCACCCCGCTATTCACATCTAAAAACGAATATGTACTGGTTGAGCGCGGCTGGATTGCGCGTAACTTTATGGATAGAAAAAAATTACAAGCCATCGAAACGCCTTCGGGCGAATTAGCGATTGTTGTGCGGCGTGTGGCTGACCCTGTGCCGCCAGCCGTCTTTGCTAAAGAGGCCGATACCGAGTACCCCATTGTTCAATTTATCGATCTTGCTTATTTCGCCAAAGCCATGCCAAATAAGCTCTACAAGGGCATGGTGCAACAGATGGGCGGAGCTAGCGAAGGCCTCGCACGCAATTGGTACGAGCCTGCCAGTGGCGTTGAAAAAAATTATGGCTATGCCTTCCAATGGTTTGCTATGTGCGCAACGGTCATGGGGCTGTACCTTTGGTTTCAATGGATTAAACCCAAAATATCAAAATGAAAATAACAGATTCACCGTTAGGGCTCACCGTTCATAGCCTGCCCACAATCGACGCGCGTACCAGCACGGGGCGAATAAAAATGCTGGCCGTCCTTTTTATCTGTTCGCTGCCAGTCATTGCGTCGTATCTCACCTATTACGTGATTCGCCCCACGCATTCGGAACTTCTAAGAGTGAAGAGCTTTGGCGAGCTTGTGCAGCCGCAGCGTCCTATGCCAGACATCATGGGGACGACGCTTGGCGGCTTAGCACAACCACTGCAAGCTTTGCGCGGTCAGTGGTTGCTGGTCAGCGTCTCGGGAGGCGCGTGCGACAAGCAATGCCAAGCGCATTTGTATATGCAGCGCCAATTGCGAGAGACCTTAGGCGCGGAAAAAGACCGGCTCGATTGGGTGTGGTTCATCACCGACAATGCGCAACTGCCGCCAGAGCTGCAAGCCCGTTTGACAGATCCGCTGATGAAAACGAGGGGCTTTGATGCCCTGCGGCTCAAAGCGTCTGATCTTGCCACTTGGTTGGATGGAAATGCCGCACGCCTCTACCTGATTGATCCGCAGGGCAATTACATGATGCGCTTTCCAGAAAATGTGACCCTAGAGCAAGCCGCCAAAGTTAAAGCGGACATCAGCAAATTGCTACGCGCCTCCAGCTTTTGGGACACGCCAGGGCGCGACAACGTGAAGTTAAAAAAATGATCGCTCTCTTTAAACCCACGCCAGCTGGGCTGCGAAGGCTCACGCTCTTGCTGGTATTCCTTACCTTCGATTTAATTTTGTTTGGTGCATTTACCCGCCTCACCGACTCGGGACTTGGTTGCCCCGACTGGCCAGGCTGCTACGCCAATGCAACGCCCATTAGCGCAGCGCTACATATTGATGCCGCGCAAAGCCTTATGCCGACTGGCCCCGTGACGCACACTAAAGCGTGGATCGAAATGCTGCACCGTTATTTTGCGGGGACTGTGGGCGCACTCATCGTGTTGCGTTTGATGTGGAGCGTGCAACTCAAGCAAAAATTAGCACTGCCCATCGTGACCCTTTTATGGGTTTGTTTGCAAGGGGCGTTTGGCGCATTTACAGTCACGATGAAATTATTTCCACTTATCGTGGCCTTACATTTGCTGGGCGGCATCGTGCTGCTCACACTCTTGGTGGCCCAGTCAGAATCGCAAAATGGCGAAACAAAAACACCCCCCGTATTGCCCGCTAGGCCATACGGAACGTGGCTTGTAGCAGGGCTGATTGTGGTTTGGATGCAGATATTCTTGGGCGCATGGGTCAGTACCAACTATGCCGTGCTAGCGTGTAATGAGTTCCCTACTTGCTTAAACGGTGCATGGCTACCAGCAAGCAGCAGCGACTGGGGCGCAGGCTTTACGCTGTGGCGGGGTCTCGGCCAAGCCACAGCCAGCTTGGCCTCCGAGCCCATTTCGTTTTCTGCGCTCACCGCCATTCACCTCACGCATCGCATCTTTGCGGTGATCGTGCTGGTAGCGATCACGGGACTCATCTTGCAGCTCAAAAAGTATCTTGCCCTGCGCAAGCTAAAAATTTGGCTCATGATTATTGTGACACTTCAAATCATGACGGGCATTAGCAACGTGGTGCTGGGATGGCCGCTGCTCGCAGCCGTGATGCACACAGGTGGCGCTGCGGCGTTGATACTGGTGCTGACGAAATTATGGGTATTGAGTTGCCCTTGCGAAGTAGGGGAAATGTCGCAAAGCGACAAAGGGGTCGCATCATGAATACTTATCAACAGTTCTATGCGCTGATGAAGCCGCGCGTCATTCAGCTCATTGTGTTTTGCGCGTTCGTCGGTATGTTGCTTGCTGTGCCGGGAATGCCAAGCGGTGATCAGTGGATAAAAATGGCATGGTCGTGCCTTGGTATTTGGATGGTCTCGGGCGCGGCAGCTGCGTTCAACTGCATCGTCGAAGCCAAGCTGGATGCACGGATGCAGCGCACCGCATGGCGACCCACGGCGAGTGGCGAGATTACACAAACGCAAACGCTCATCTTCTCGGCGGCCTTATGCAGCGTGGGCTGCGGAGTCTTGCTCTGGCAAGTCAACGCGCTCACCATGTGGCTAACCCTTGCCACCTTTGTGGGCTACGCCATCGTCTACACCGTGATCTTGAAACCCGCCACGCCGCAAAACATTGTGATTGGCGGCGCATCGGGTGCGATGCCTCCCGTGCTGGGCTGGGCTGCGATGGCGAACGATGTCGGCCCCGAAGCCATCGTTTTGTTCCTCATTATCTTTTTGTGGACGCCGCCACACTTTTGGGCGCTGGCACTCTATCGCGTGGAAGAGTACGCCAAGGCAGGGCTGCCCATGTTGCCCGTCACGCATGGCAACGCATTTACGCGACTGCATATCTTGCTCTACACCTTCGTCTTGTTTGCAGCGTGCTTACTACCAAAAGTGATTGGTATGAGCGGCTGGCTCTACCTTGTCGTCGCGGTGATTTTGAGCATTGGGTTTTGTAGCTATGCCTTTAGACTGTGGCGAGCGTACTCAGAACCGTTGGCTCGTGCGACGTTTCGCTTTTCGTTGATTCATTTGTCAGTTTTGTTTGCGGCGCTATTGATCGATCACTACATTTTTTAAAGGTCTTGCCATGCTGAATATCTTCTTCAAAGCCATATCCAGTATGGCTTGCAGCCTACTTCTCTTCACTACATTTGCTATGGCGCAGCCCGCTACTTATCCCACACCACAAGAAGGCGATGCGGTTTTGCGCGACTTCAAATTCCATACAGGCGAAGTCTTCCCCGAACTCAAAATTCACTACACCACGGTCGGTGATGCTAAAAACCCTGCGGTGCTGGTGCTCCACGGCACAACAGGTTCAGGCATGGGAATGGTCAACCCTGGCTTTGCAGGCGAGCTGTTTGGCGCAGGCCAGGCGCTTGATGCGACCAAGTATTTCATCATCTTGCCCGATGCGATTGGCACAGGTAAAAGTACCAAACCGTCGGATGGACTGCATGCTAAATTTCCAAAATACAACTACGACGACATGGTGGATGCGCAGTACCGCTTGGTTAAGGAACACTTCAAAATCGACCGCTTGCGCCTAGTGATTGGTAACTCGATGGGCGGCATGCAAACTTGGATATGGGCGAGTAAATATCCCATCATGGATATTGCGGTGCCAATGGCCTCGCTGCCAACTGAGATGTCCAGTCGTAACTGGATGCTGCGCCGCCTCATCGTGGACTCAATCCGCAAAGACCCAGAGTGGATGAATGGCAACTACACCGCGCAACCCAAGAGCGTACTCTTTGCCAGCGTGTTCTTCAACATTGCCACCAACGGCGGCACGCAGGCCACGTACAAAGCCGCGCCGACTCGCGCCAAAGCCGATGCGATTCTTGACTCGCGCCTCAATGCCAAGTTCACTGGCGATGCGAACGACTATCTTTACCAATGGGAATCGTCGGGTGATTACAACCCCAGTAGCGGTTTAGAGAAAATTACCGCAACGCTACTCGCCATCAACTCAGCAGACGATGAGCGCAACCCACCAGAAAACGGCGTGATGGAGCGCGAAATTAAGCGCGTCAAAAACGGTAGCTACTACCTCGTCCCCGCTAGTCCAGATACCGCAGGCCATGGAACGACAGGTCAAGCTAAATGGTGGAAGACTGAGTTGGCAAAAGTTTTAACAACCGCACCTAAAAAGTAAAGCATGACATTTATCACTCGTATCATCCGCATCACTGCGCTATTCACCACGATACTTGCACTCGCTGCTTGTTCCGAAAAGAAGATTGCCTTCAACTCAGTTGACATTACTGGCGCGACGTATGCGCAAGACTTCTCGCTGCCCGATGTGGATGGCAAAACCCGCACGATGAAAGACTTTGCTGGCAAGGTCGTGGTGGTGTTTTTTGGCTTTACGCAGTGCCCCGACGTGTGCCCGACCACGATGACAGAGGTCGCTGCTGTGAAGAAGGCGTTGGAGACCGCGCACAAGGGCGATGGCGACAAGTTGCAAGCGGTCTTCATCACGATTGACCCTGAGCGCGATACGGCAGCCGTGCTCAAGGCCTACGTGGCTAATTTCGATGCGTCGTTTGTGGGGCTGCGCCCTGCGTCGCCTGAGGCTTTGGCGGATGCGGCGAAGGCGTTCAAAATCTATTACAAAAAAGTCGATGGCAAGACTGCGGGAAGTTACACCATGGATCACACCGCTGCCAGTTATGTGTTTGATCCGCAAGGCCACATCAGATTGTTTACTCGGTATGGGTCTGGCGTGGATAAGCTGACGGACGACGTGCGGCAGTTGTTGGCGGGAAATTAAGTTCGCTTAATCCCTACGTCAATTTTGGCGATGGAGTCCCAGCCGTCGCCCGCATTAAACCACGCGCCGCCTTCTAAATACTCGCGCAGCATGGGCAAGCTGTCTAAGCCCCAAAACACCTTTTGTGATTCATCATTGCCCACCACAAAGCTCGGTACGCCAAACACACCTGCCCGCAAAGCCTCGTCGGTATTGGCTTTGAGCTGTGCCTTCACTGCATCGCTAGTTGGCTCGCAGCCAAGTTTGAACTTATACGCCAGCGCTTGTGTGAGCATGGCAAGGCGATCGGGATCGACTGCATCCAACGCCGCATCATTTTCGGTTGCACCCCACACATAGTTAAAAATTTGCTGCGTGACAAAGCGATTGGTTGCGCCATCCGCATCGCCACAGGCGACGGCTAGGCGGAGCAATCCAAGCGGATTAAACGGATGACTGCTCGGCATTTGAAATGGGATGCCCAGCGTTTTAGCTTGCCACAGCACTTGTCGATAAGTCCAATCCCGCTTGGGCGCAATCTCGGCGGGGCCAAGCTGGCCGTGGGTTTTGAGCATAGCAGCAAACAAAATTGGTTTGTAGCTGACGCTGTAACTGAGTCCTTCTAGCGCTTTGGGTAGCTGCGCAAACGCGAGATAGGCATAGGGCGAAATCGGATCGTAATAAAACGTGAACGGAGTGATGTGGTTCATGGGGTGCGTTCCTCCACCAGTTTTAGAATGTGCAATTTTTCGTCATCTAGCAGTATCGACCAATTGGCAATTTCGTCGATGGTGCGCAGGCAGCCCGTGCACAGTCCCGTCTTGGGGCTCATTTGGCAAATCGAAATACAAGGCGATGGCACAGCGGTGGTCATAGTTTAGAAAATGATTGTGGCACGTATTTTTTTCGAATGATGGCAAAAATGACCCAGGCGCAAGCCACAGCCCATAAGGGCTGCAGGCCATATTGGGATGCCCATTTAGCATATGATGTCAAGTCGGTTTGACCGATGATTTTTCCATTTAACATCCCGCGTGTGCTGCGGGGAAGGCTTTGTGTAACGACGCCTCCAGCATCAATGATGGCCGTCGCGCCCGTGTTGGTGGCACGAAGAACGGGACGGTGAAATTCGATGGCTCGCATCCGAGAAATATTGAGGTGTTCATCAATCGCCAGGCCATCGCCAAACCAGCCCATGTTGCTCATGTTGACAAAAATGGTGGGCGCAGTGGCCGTGTCCGCAAAGCGTTTGGCCAGCTCCTCGCCAAATAAATCTTCAAAACAAATGTTGATGGCGAAGCGCTCGCCCGCGTAGGCGAAGGAGGGTTGATTGATATCGCCGCGCTTAAAGTCGCCCAGTGGGATGTTCATCAAATCGATAAACCAACGAAACATAGGCGGGATAAATTCACCAAATGGCACAAGGTGATGTTTGTCGTAGCGGTAGGAGCGGCTAAGGTTGGACTCCAAACTCACCACTGAGTTGGTATAGCCTCGCTCTATATCGCCAAGCGGAATGCCCGTGAGCGCAGCCGTTTTGCGCGTCCGTGCTGCTTGATCGCCAAACTTATCTTGCAGGATGGGCCAGTAGTGGGGCGGCAGTTGCTGCGGCAGTAGCGGAATCGCCGTTTCAGGTGCAACGACTAAATCGACGCCATCGCGCACGGCGCCCAGTAAACGCTCGCTGTACCAACCGAGTGCAACGCGAACACCTGTCGTAGCATCAAATTTTTCGTTTTGCGGGATGTTGCCCTGCAAGAGGCGCACCGTAAGCCCTGCCGAAGCGAGGGGCTGAGAAGCCTTATCTGGCATGGCCTGCGGGCCAGTCATGAGAAACGCCTTGACGCACAGTACTAGCACGATACCGATTTTGAGCGCACATGAGCGTGTGAATACAAACAGCGCCGCAATGAACGCGGCAAGCGCTGAGATGCCGTATACGCCGACATAGGGCGCGGCCTTTACCAGCGGGCCGTCGATGTGCGCATAGCCGATGGCGCTCCACGGAAAGCCTGTAAACAAAGTCGCACGCGCCAACTCAGCCAGCAGCCACAGCGCGGCAAACAACACCGAATCAAACCAAGGGTGGTGGCGCTTGAGCCATACAAACGCAGCGCAAGCGGCGGTATAAAAACAGGCCAAATAAGCGGATAACGCCACCACGCCCAGCGCTGCTAGCGGGGCTGCTAAACCGCCATAGACGTGCATGGAGGTGTAGAGCCACCACATGCTGGAGGTGAACCAAGCGGAGGCAAATAAAAAACCGAAAATAGCCGCTGCTTTTGGTGATTCGATTTTGCTGATCCGACGCACCAACCACATCATGGCGATGAGTTGCAACCACCAGACGGCGTGTCCATTCCAAGGATTGGCAATCGACCAGCCGTGCAGAGTACCAAACAAAATGGCTGTCATGCTGATTTGGATTTACACAATGCGTGTGGCGCGGAACCACTTGATGGAGCCGCTGGTGGAGAGCAGCACAACAAGCTTGAGTCCCGCCACGATGTGATCTTCACCCTTGCGCGGCACGTGTCCCATGCGATGTGCCACCAAGCCACCAATGGTTTCAAATTGATCAAGCTCGTTATCCGTAAATTCGCAGTCAAATGCTTCGCTGAGGGCTACCAGCGTTGTTTGGCCGCTGACGCGGTATGCGCCATCTTCAGGCAGCGAGACGATGTTCATCGATGCCGATTCACCGTCTTCGGTATCAAATTCATCTTCGATCTCGCCCACAATTTCTTCCAAAATATCTTCAATGGTGATGAGGCCTGCCGTCTTGCCAAACTCATCGACGACGAGTGCCAAATGGTTGCGCTTACCCCTAAAGTCGGTGAGTAAGTCGTTTAGCCCCTTGCTTTCGGGCACAAACACAGCGGGGCGAAGCAGCGCCCGCAGATTGATGTCGGGTGAGCGCTGGCGTTTGAGCAAATCTTTAGCCAGCAAGATGCCAATGATGTTGTCTCGCTCGCGCTCAAATACTGGAAAGCGTGAGTGAGCAGTATCAATCACGACATGAAGCAGCTCGTCAAAATCGGCATCAATATTGAGTAAATCCATGCGCGGCGCGGCCACCATCACGTCGCCTGCTGTCATGTGGGAGAGTTTTAAAACACCCTCCAGCATGGCCAAACTTTGGGCGTTAATGAGGTCTTTGTCCTCGGCCTCTTCGAGTGTGGCAAATAGCTCGGCGATGGAGTCTGGACCTGGATGCAGGTATTCGGCAATTTTGCGGAGGAAGGATCGACTGTCAGAATTCATACGCACATCATAAAGCGGTTCATTTTTTAACATTTTTGCCCTTGGTTTTCACCAATACCATCGGGGTTAAAAAACTCGCACAATCGTGCTTTTAATTTGGAGACTCACCATGAAACAACCTTGGTTCGATAGTTACCCTGCCGGTGTGCCGCATGAGATTAACCCCGATGCCTATTCATCGGTGGCGCAGCTATTTAACGAATCGTTTAAAAAGAACGCCTCACGGCCGTTTGCCGTTTGCATGGACGTGTGGATGAGCTATGGTCAGCTTGATGATCTCTCCGCTGCTGTGGGCGCTTGGCTGCAAGCGCAGGGCTTGCCAGTAGGCGAACGCGTCGCCTTGATGCTGCCCAACGTGCCGCAATTCCCCGTGACGATGGCGGGCATCTTGCGCGCAGGCTACACCTGCGTGAACGTCAATCCACTCTACACCGCGCGGGAGCTGAAGCATCAGCTTAAAGACTCTGGCGCTACAACGATTGTGATTTTGGAGAACTTCGCTAAGACACTTGAAGAAGTCATTCAAGATACGCCGATTGAGCGTGTGGTGGTTGCCAGTATGGGCGATTTGCTCGGATTTTTAAAAGGCAACTTCATCACCTTTGCGGTGCGTCATTTAAAGAAGATGGTGCCTGCGTACAAGATTCCGCTGCAAACCGCAGCAGGCAAAGCAAGGCAGGTCATCACGTTCAAAGCCATGTTGGTAGCGGCTTCTGGATTATCCATGAAACCCAGCACGGCCAACGGTAACAGCATTGCTTTTTTGCAATACACGGGCGGCACGACGGGGCTCTCCAAGGGTGCGGTGCTCACGCATCGCAACATCATTGCGGCCATCATGCAAGCCGAGGCGTGGTTTACCCCAGCTTTAAAGCGCATTGGCGACGTGAGTAAAACCAATGCGATTGCTGCGCTGCCGCTTTATCACATTTTTGCGCTGACGCTGTGCTTGCTAGCAATCCGCTGGGGTTCGCACATGACGATGATTCCTAATCCGCGCGACATTCCTGGCTTTGTCGATGTGCTCAAAAAGCGCCCCTTCCACATGCTGCCTGCGGTGAACACCTTGTTTAACGCTTTGCTACAAAACGCACAATTTAAGCAGCTCGACTTTAGTCTGCTGTGCAATAGCCAAGCAGGCGGTATGGCGGCAAGCGCAGGGACGGCTAAAGCGTGGCAGGCGCTGACGGGCTCAACCATGATTGAAGGCTGGGGCATGAGCGAGACTTGCGCCATTGGCACGAATAATCCAACTGATGCCACGACGTTCTCGGGCACGATTGGCTTGCCTCTGCCCAGTATCGATATCGCGATTAAAGACGACGATGGCGTGTCGCAACCGATTGGCGCTTCGGGTGAAATTTGTATCAAAGGCCCGCAAGTGATGACGGGTTATTACAACCAGCCAGCGGAGACGGCTGCGGCGTTTACAGCCGACGGTTTTATGCGCACGGGTGACATCGGCATCATGGATGAGCATGGCTACATCAAGATTGTGGATCGCAAAAAAGACATGATTATTGTGAGTGGTTTTAACGTCTTCCCGAACGAACTAGAGAACGTGATTTCGCTTTGCCCAGGGGTGGTCGAGTGCGCGGTGGTTGGCGTGGCAGACGATAAGACGGGCGAGGCCATTAAGGTGTTTGCGGTCAAGAACGACCCTATGCTGACCGAGGATGATGTGGCGAAATATTGCCGCCAAAATTTGACAGGCTACAAAATCCCCAAGTACATCGAGTTCCGTGACGATTTGCCAAAAACCAACGTCGGTAAAATCTTGAGACGTGAGCTTCGAGCTGGAAAATAATCCTAACAACGCCTCATTGAATGCCTTATCTGATCTTGCTGAAAGCCTTATAGAGAAAGGCCTGCAGCAAGGTTTGGTTTTTTGTCAAAACAAGCAATGGGCAGATGCAGCGCTTTGTTTCGAAGCTGTCGTCCAACAGGACCCTGCGCACAAAATTGCTTGGAATAACCTAGGCAATGTGCGCGATGAGCTGGGTGATGTGATGGGTGCGTACGCGGCTTTTCAGGCGGCCTTGGCTATTGACTTTGACTACGCCAGCCCCAAAAAAAATCTTGCCATTGTGGCTTACAAAGACGGCATTGCCAAGTACGCCGCTGGCCAATTGCAAGATGCACTTATCGCGTTTCAAACGGCTGCCACGCAGGTGCGAGGCAATGCCGATTACGACCACAGCTATATGCAGTTGTTGCTAGAGACTTGTGAGCATACGCATGTGGGTATGCACGTGACTGCCATGCAGGCCAGCAGTGATGCGGACGAATCGTATTGGCCACATCCCTATCCGCTGCTTGCCGCTGTTGACAATCCTGCGTGGCACATGCTGGCTGCTAAGCGCCACGTGGTAAGGCTTTGCAGGGATGCAGGTGTGCGAGTGACACGCCCAGCAAGTACGTTTGCAGCGCAAAAAAGTGGGCGCATTCGCATTGCCTACCTCTCGTCCGATTGGCGTCAGCATCCCGTGCCGCAGCAATTGATTGCAAGCATTGAGCTGCATGATCGCCAGCAGTTTGAAGTCATTGGCGTAGCGACCGATGGTGCAGGCGACACCTCCGATTGGCGCAAACGTATTGAGCGTGCGTTTGATCAATTCTTAACACTTGGCTCTTTAAGCGATGCAGATATTGCGGCGCAACTGCGCAGCATGGAGATTGACATCGCGATTGATTTGTCGCTCTACATGGAGGGCGGGAGACCTATGATTTTGGCGAGTCGCCCCTGCCCCGTGCAGGTGGCGTTCTTAGGCTATGCAGGAACGTCGGGTGCGCCGTGGATCGATTACGTGATGGCAGACGACGTGGTTGTGCCGCCAAGTTGCGAGCAGTTTTATTCAGAAAAAATCGTCCGCTTACCCCATAGCTTCATGCCCGATAACGACCAACGTCCGCCTGTGAAAAAAGTAAGAAACTTCGCTGCAGGCCGCATCCAGCAAGGCTTGCCCGAGAGCGGATTTGTCTTCTGCGCGTTTAGCAACCCCTACAAAATCACGCCTGCAATGCTGGCGTGTTGGTTTAAACTTTTGCACGCCAAGCCAGATAGTGTGCTGTGGTTACAAGCCAATAACGACGCGGCGCGGCTGCACATTGAAGCGGCAGCAGCGACAGCAGGGCTCTCGGCTGCACGGATTATTTTTGCCAGCCGGGTCGATAGTTTTGCTGAGCATTTGCAGCGCTATCAACTGGCTGATTTGTTTTTAGACAGCTTTCCCTACAACGCCCACGTGACGGCGGCGGACGCGCTGTGGGCGGGCTTGCCCGTGCTGACGTTGCAAGGCCAATCGTTTGCCTCGCGAGTGGCCAGCAGCATCCTCACGGCGCTGGATTTACACGAACTGATCACGACCGATTTGCAAAGTTATGAAGCACGGGCATTAGAGCTAGCAAGCAATGCCGCGCAGTTGCAAGCGCTTCGTAGCAAACTTGAAGGGGCTAAAGCGGCAGGCAACTATTTCAATCAAACGCAGTATGTGCGCGGGCTAGAGCAGGCGCTGGCGCGGGTGGCACATCCAAAGCCGATTCGGCTCATTGCATTTTCACTGTGGGGCGATAACCCTGTCTATTTGAATGGTGCGCTTCGCAACGTAGAACTGGCCGCCAAGCTATATCCAGATTGGGTTTGCCGATTTTATTGTGCGAGTGATTTGCCGCAAACCTTTTTAAATCAATTGCAAGAACATTCCAATGTACAGCTGGTGCTGATGCCGCCAGAGCCAGATCGAGGGGGTGCGTTTTGGCGCTTTTTAGCAGCCGAAGATGCTGGGGTCTCGCACGTTCTTTTTCGTGACACTGATTCACGCTTGTCGTTACGTGAAGTGGCCGCTGTTGATGAGTGGCTGGTATCTGATAAGGCGGCGCACATCATGCGCGATCACCCCTTCCACTGGACGCCCATCATGGCAGGCATGTGGGCTTGCAAGGGCGGCACGCTCGAGAACTTAAGGTCGCAATTGACAGCGCATCAACCCTCAACAGAATATGGCGCAGACCAAGATTTTTTGGCCCATGTCGTTTATCCACAAATCAAAAATGACTGTGTGATTCACGATGCGTTTGGCATCAGCGAAGCGGGCTTGGATGTGCGTCCTTTCCCAGCCCCGCGCGAAGGCTTGGCATTTGTAGGGCAGTGCTACGATGAACACGATCAACCGAACGCCTACTATGAACAAGTACTTGCCCCCGTGGAGCATCTTTGAGCGCGGCTGGCTCTCCTCCAACAACATCTTGTTTATTGGCAAGGACAGCACGGCGCTGGTCGATACGGGTTACTGCACGCACAGCGATCAAACGCTGGCGTTAGTCAAGTCAAGCCTCAAAGAGAGACCGCTCGATCACATCATCAACACCCATTTGCACAGCGACCACTGCGGTGGCAATGCGGCGTTGCAGGCGGCCTATAAAAGCGAATTTGGCACTGTGCAAACCCATATCCCATATGGCCTAGCGAGGCATGTGGCAAGCTGGGACGATGAGGCACTCAGCTATAAACCCACAGGTCAAAACTGCCCACGCTTTACGTTTGAGCACACCATGCAGCATGGCGATGAGGTGCGGCTTGGTGATAGCAAATGGCAAGTCCACGCCGCACCTGGACACGACCCGCACAGCATCATCTTGTTTGAGCCCGAAACTCGCACGCTAATCTCTGCCGATGCGCTGTGGCAAAACGGATTTGGTGTGGTGTTTCAAGAGCTAGAGGGCGAACGCGCTTTTGACGAAGTCGCCCAGACGCTGGATGTGATTGAAGGGTTGAATCCACAAACCGTCATCCCGGGACACGGCGCAGTCTTCTCGGGTGATGAGGTGAAAGCCGCGCTGGCAGTGGCTCGCAGCAGGCTCGATGGCTTTGTGCAAAACCCACTCAAGCACACGCGCTACGCCGTTAAAGTACTGCTCAAATACAAGCTGCTAGAGCTACAAAGCATTTCAGAATCAGCCTTCCTCGATTGGGCAAAAGGAACGCCTTATTTTGAGATGGTGCGTGGGCGGTGGTTTTCCGATAAGCCAATGGAGACGTGGGCTGCGGGCTATATCGAGGAATTGGTTGCGGGCGGTGCGGCTAGACGTGAGGATGGCTTGGTTTTGAATGTTTGAAACATCTTGCTGAACCCCCTATGATGGAAGGTTTTGTATACCTTAGCCTTCTCTCGTGAACACAACCACTGACAGCCAGTATCTAGCTCAAGCCCTCAAGCGTCCATCGGCGATGACGCACATCTCGATCCGTGGGGCGCGGACGCACAACCTGAAGAACATTGACCTTGATATTCCGCGCAATCAGTTGGTCGTGATTACGGGACTGTCGGGTTCGGGCAAATCTTCCTTGGCGTTTGACACGCTGTATGCCGAAGGGCAGCGCCGCTATGTGGAGAGTTTGTCCACTTATGCGCGGCAGTTTTTGCAGTTGATGGACAAGCCCGATGTGGACGTGATTGAGGGACTGTCACCTGCGATTTCGATTGAGCAAAAAGCGACTTCGCACAACCCGCGCTCGACCGTGGGCACGGTGACGGAGATCCACGATTACATGCGTTTGCTGTTCGCCCGCGCTGGTACGCCGTATTGCCCTGACCACAACTTGCCGCTGCAAGCGCTCTCGGTGAGCCAAATGGTGGATGCGATTTTGGCGTTTCCGCAAGATACCAAGTTGATGCTGCTGGCGCCTATTGCGCGGGAGAAAAAAGGCGAGTTTGTCGATACGTTTGCCGAGCTGCAAGCCAAGGGCTATGTGCGCTTTCGCTTGAATGGTGAGGTGGTGATGCACGAGGATTTGCCGCAACTCAAAAAAACTGAAAAGCACGATATTGATGTGGTGATAGACCGTGTGAAGGTCAAAGCTGAGATCAAGCAGCGCCTTGCCGAGAGCTTGGAAGCCGCGCTGCGCTTGGCCGACGGGCGAGTCATCGCGCTCGACATGGACACGAAAGAGGAGCATCTCTTCAACGCCAAGTTTGCTTGCCCGCATTGCAATTACTCGATTGCGGAGCTGGAGCCGCGTCTGTTCTCATTCAATTCACCCGTGGGTGCTTGCGAGACGTGCGACGGGCTTGGGCAGATGGAATATTTTGATGAGTCGCGCGTGGTCGCCTTTCCGTCTATTAGTTTGGCGAGTGGTGCCATTAAAGGCTGGGATGCCCGCAATCACTACTACCACTCGATGTTGGAGTGCGTGGCGAAGCACTATAAATTTGATCTGAGCAAGGCGTTTGAATCCTTGCCAGAGGAGGCGCAGCGCGTGGTGCTGCATGGTTCAGGCGAGGTGGAGATTAAGTTCAATTACACCTTGGAGTCGGGCAAATACGAAGGGCAAAAGCTCAGCAAGAAGCATCCGTTTGAAGGCATCATCCCCAACATGCAGCGGCGCTATCACGAGACGGACTCGAACGTGGTGCGGGAAGATCTTGCCAAGTACCGAAGCCAACAGCCTTGCACCACGTGCAGTGGCGCGAGGCTCAAGCGCGAGGCGCGGAATGTGTTTTTGGTGGACAGCGCGAGTAGCGAAAAATCAAGCCTGCATGTACTCAGTCATCTCACGCTGCGCGAAGCGCTGGCTTATTTTCAAAATCTCAAGCTAGCAGGCAGCAGAGCCGAAATTGCCGCCAAGGTGGTGCAAGAAATTGCAGCGCGCCTCAAATTTTTAAATGACGTGGGTTTGAACTATCTCAGTTTGTCACGTAGCGCAGAGACCTTATCGGGCGGGGAGTCCCAGCGCATCCGCCTCGCAAGCCAGATAGGCAGTGGCCTCACGGGGGTGATGTATGTGCTGGACGAGCCTAGCATTGGCTTGCATCAGCGTGACAACGACCGCTTGATTGGCACGCTACGCCATTTGCGTGACATTGGTAATTCGGTGTTAGTCGTTGAGCACGACGAGGACATGATCCGCGCTGCCGATCACGTGATTGACATGGGTGTGGGTGCGGGTGTGCACGGTGGGCGTGTGGTCGCCGAAGGCACGTGCGCGGATGTGCTGGCAGTGAAAGAATCGCTGACGGGGCAGTACATGAGTGGTGCGCGGCAAATCAAAATCCCTAAACGGCACAAGTTCGATAAAAAGAAGGTGCTGACGATTAACAACGCCACGGGCAATAACCTGAAAGGCGTGACCGTGGATGTGCCGATTGGACTTTTCACCTGCGTCACGGGTGTCTCGGGTTCGGGAAAGTCGACCTTAGTGAATGACACGCTCTATAAAGCTGCGGCGCACAGCATCCACCGCGCACACGACGAGCACGCGCCTTGCGACGGGATTGATGGGCTAGACGAATTTGACAAAGTGATTAATGTCGATCAATCCCCGATTGGTCGCACACCGCGTAGCAATCCCGCGACCTACACAGGACTTTTCACGCCGATTCGCGAGTTGATGGTGGAAATGCCGATGGCGAAAGAGCGCGGCTATACCAGCGGACGCTTTAGCTTTAACGTGGCGGCGGGCAGCGGCGGCGGGCGCTGCGAAGCTTGCCAAGGCGATGGTGTGAAGCGCGTGGAGATGCACTTTTTGCCCGATGTCTACGTGCCTTGCGATGTGTGCCACGGCAAGCGCTACAACCGCGAAACTTTAGAAGTGCAGTTCAAAGGCAAAAACATTGCCGAGATTTTGGATTTGACGGTGGAGGCTGCATTCGACTTTTTTAAAGCGCAGCCCACACTCGCTCGCAAATTGCAAACTTTGCTGGACGTGGGACTCAGCTACATCAAGCTGGGCCAATCCGCAACGACGCTCTCGGGTGGTGAGGCGCAGCGGGTGAAGTTGTCGCTGGAACTATCGAAGCGCGATACGGGGCGCACGCTTTATATCTTGGATGAGCCGACTACGGGCTTGCATTTTGCGGATATTGATTTGCTACTCAAAGTGCTGCACCAATTGCGCGATGCAGGTAATACGCTGGTTGTGATTGAGCACAACTTAGACGTGATTAAAACGGCAGATTGGGTGATTGATATGGGGCTGGAAGGCGGCGCGGGTGGTGGCGCGGTGCTGGGCGTGGGTACGCCAGAAACGATTGCAGCGCTAGACACGAGCTTCACAGGCAAGTATTTAAAAAGGATCTTGAAGTGAAGGCATTTAGCACTAAAGACTATTTGGCCGCGCTCATTGTTATTGTGATTTGGGGCATTAACTTTGTCGTGATGAAGTACGGCTTGCAAAGCTTTACGTCATTTCAATTGGGCGCAGCACGGTATTTTTTTGCGGCATTTCCTCTCATCTTCTTTGTAGCAAGACCAGCACTTCCATTTAAGTTTGTGGTGATGTACGGCTTATTTCAAGGCGTGGGGCAATTTGGCTTTCTCTTTACGGCGCTGCATGTCGGGATGACGGTGGCCTTGGCTTCGGTGCTGATGCAAACGCAGGTGTTTTTTACCGCCATCATTAGCTGGGCAGTGATGCGCGAACAGCTTTCGCGCCAGCAGCAAATCGGACTGGTGCTGGCGACGCTCGCCATCGTTTGTTTTGGGATGCACTTTACGGATGTAGCGCCTACGGCTTTGGCCAGTGTGACGGTGTTGGGTTTTTTGCTGTGTCTGTGCGGCGCTAGTCTATGGGGCGCGTCGAACATCGTGGCTCGACGTGCTCAAGGAGTCAACTCTGATTTTTCGGCGCTGGGGTTTGTGGTGTGGACATCGATCATCCCGATCGTGCCGTTTGTGCTTTTGTCTTACGTGTTTGATGCGCCAAGTAGCCGTGCCAATTGGTTCAATCCAAGTCTTGTGTCGGTGATAGCGGCGGCCTTTCTTGGGTTGCTAGGTAGCAGTTTGGCCTACACGCTATGGACCCAGCTTTTGAAGCGTCACAGCGCTAATCGCGTTGCGCCATTTAGTCTAGGTGTCCCCGTGGTGGGGTTGGCGGCGGGCATGTGGCTGCTAGGCGAGCACGTTAGCCGCTGGCAATGGGCGGGGATTGTGTTTGTGATCGCCGCGCTGGTGGTGGCGATGTGGCCGAGCAAGATGCGATTTCCGCCTTTGCGTGGGTGACGGATGTTTATCGCCAAATAAAATAATACGCTTTAGGAAAAAACATGACTACTTCACCCGCACGTTACGACGTTTTGAGCCGTGCATTGCATTGGCTCACCGCGATTGCTGTTATTGCAGCCTTTATTCTTGGCCCTGAGCACTTTGGACGCCAAATGCGCCAAGGTTTAGACCCTGCCACGCGCCTTGATATTGTTGTGCATGAATCGCTAGGTATGTTGATAATGGCTTTGACGCTAGTGCGGCTGTTGTGGGTGGCCGTGCGCCCAGCCAAGCCTCGTTTTGATTTACCTACTTGGATGAGCGTGGCGGCCAAATTCACGCATGGCCTGCTTTGGATGCTGCTATTGGCGCTGCCACTATCAGCGCTGATGGCGCTTGGTAGTGAGGCCCATCCACTGACTTTGCTTGGCGGTATTCGCATCAATGAAATGCCCTTCATTGCGCAGTCCTCACTTGCTGGTCTGGCTGATTGGGGCGACGTTCACGGCTGGATGGGGGACGCTATTCTTTGGTTGGCGGGACTGCACGCACTGGCAGCCATCTATCACCATGTCAAGCTGAAGGATGGCGTTCTTTTGGCGATGTTGCCGTCACGGCGCTAAGCCAAACGCGTGCCGCTTGCAAGACGTCGCGTGTCTCTAATGCGGCTGCGCGTGCAGCCTTTGCAAAGTCTTCGCCGCTAGAGGCATAAATAATCGCACGCGACGAGTTGACCACCACCAGCCCTTTGCTGGTAAGGCCTGCGCGAATGGTGGCTTTAGCATCACCGCCTTGTGCGCCTACGCCAGGAATGAGTAGCGGTAGCGTAGGTGCAATTTCGCGGACTCTAGCAATCTCTTGTGGATAAGTGGCGCCGACCACTAAGCCGAGTTGCCCGTTGGTATTCCAAGGGCCTTGCGCAAGGCGTGCGACGTGTTCATACAAAAGTGGCTGACCCTCGACACTGGCAAGACGCTGATTTTGCAAATCGTCACCGCCAGGGTTGGAGGTGCGGCATAGCAAGAACGCGCCTTTGCCGTGATGCTTGAGATAGGGCGATACGGAGTCAAATCCCATAAAGGGCGAGAGCGTCACCGCGTCTGCGCCAAAGCGCTCAAAGGCTTCAATGGCATATTGCTCGGCGGTGGAGCCAATGTCGCCGCGTTTGGCATCCAAAATGATGGGGACGTTGGGCGCCACGCGTTTCATGTGCTCCATCAAGCGCTCTAGCTGCGACTCGGCGCGGTACGCCGCAAAGTAAGCAATTTGCGGTTTGAAGGCAATCACGGTGTCGGCAGTGGCATCCACAATCGCGGCGCAAAAATCAAAAATCTTGTCGGCGCGGCCTTTGAGATGTGCAGGGAATTTAGTCGGGTCGGGGTCTAAGCCGACGCAGAGCAAGGAGTTGTTTTGCGTGTGCGCGGTTTGGAGTTGTTCGAGAAATGTCATGCTGAGATTTTAAGGAGTTCCCAGCCCCCTCACGCCCCCTTCAAAGCCCGCCGATATTGCACCGCCTCGGCAATATGCGCCACTCCTACCGTCTCACTGCTGGCTAAGTCGGCAATGGTGCGGGCGATTTTCATGACGCGGTGCGTGCTGCGCCCAGACCAGCCTAGGCGCGTAGCTGTGGTGCTTAAAAATTTAATCGCCGTGGCGTCTAGCTGGCATTGCGCGTCGATTTCTGCGCTGTCGAGGGCGTGATTGGCCTTGGCTTGACGGGTCACGGCGATGTCTCTTGCGTGGCGAACGCGTGTACGAACGGCCTCGGAGGCCTCGCCAACTGGTGCGTTCACGAGTTCATTACTGGGCATCGCGCCTACTTCGATGTGCAAATCAATTCGATCCAGCAGCGGACCGCTTAATTTTCCTTGGTACCGCGAAACTTGGTCGGGTGAGCAGCGGCAAGCTTTAACGGCGGAGCCCAAATAGCCACAGGGGCAGGGATTCATAGCAGCAACCAGCTGAAATCGCGCAGGAAACTCTGCTCGCTGCGTGGCGCGAACAATAGAGACTTTGCCTGACTCCAATGGTTCGCGCAGTGCTTCTAGTGCCGAGCGTGGGAATTCGGGGAGTTCATCTAAAAAGAGCACGCCGTTGTGCGCCAGTGATATCTCACCTGGGCGCGGCGGTGCACCACTGTGAGTGTAGGGGTTCATAATTAATGTCATAAACCCAAAGTTAATGTCATAAATAGTCCGAAGATAGTGTCAATTTCCTACTGCGGTGCGGAACGTCACTTTAGTTTCCATTCTGTGCCTCTTAACATTAAAGTGGGGCACTTTTTAGGTGAGCGGCAACAATCGGGACAACTTCAACTTCACTCATCTACTCAGAACGCGACCCACTTGATTACTATGCGGTAACCTTAGGCATAATGTGCGTAACGATGTGCATGAAGAGTTCGCTGTCAAGTACCCAGAATGTCGCGTCTTAGTTAGCCGTCGTTTCAACGTGGGCAAAAACACGGCTTGCAGCTGTAAATGCCGCTCTCTATAATCAAAAACCCATTTCCG
This sequence comes from Comamonadaceae bacterium, assembly GCA_947450645.1. Lineage (GTDB taxonomy): Bacteria > Pseudomonadota > Gammaproteobacteria > Burkholderiales > Burkholderiaceae_C > JASGCK01. Next base: position 113,262 of record CANFWH010000004.1, read on the forward strand.
ATCTCCTTGGAGGTAATTATGTCCAACCTTAAACCAGAATTTGATTTTTACTTAGCTCATCAAAGTGAGCTGGTTTCTCAATATGAAGGCAAATACCTCGTGATAAAGGATGAGGGTGTTCGCGGTGCTTACGAATCTCTCAAAGAGGCAATAGAGACGGCAATTGGCAACCTGCACTACCTACCAGGAGATTTTTTGGTTCAACGATGCACGCCAGGCAATTCAGATTACACCCAAACCTTCCATTCAAGGGTCAGCTTTGCGTAGCCCGCCGCCATCTACTCCAAAGAGCTTTACTTGCAGATGGCCCCAAATTGCGCGTGTTCTTGCTACTAAATGTAGTCTCTTCAATATGTTCGATTCGCAAATTCCTACGCGTAGCGCAGAATTTGTAGCAATATGGGATACAGGTGCTACAGCGAGCGTCATTACTCAAAAAGTAATCGATGAGTTAGGTCTGGCAACATTTGGAATTGCGACCGTAAACGGGGTTCATGGCTCAAATGAAACGACGCGTCACGTAGTTGGCATCACACTTCCAAATGGCGTATCATTTGCCCCCGTTGAAGTGACCTGCGGCGTCTTGGGAGATTTTGATGTTCTGATAGGTATGGACATTATTGCGACCGGGAGTTTTGCTGTCACCAATTTAAACGGTAAAACAACAATGACTTTTTCCCATCCATCACTAAAAACTATAGATTTTGTTGCTCAATACCCAGCCAAAAAAGTGGTAATCCCCCCGCAAATTAATAACAGTTAAAAGTAGAGACTTCAAAGCCCACTGGGCAGAAAGAGTTTTTACCAATGAAGACGAGTAAATTTAGCGACAGCCAAATCATGACGATCTTGAAACAAGGCGAGTCAGGCGTGCCCGTGAGCAAGCTGTGCCGAGAGCATGGCATGAGTAGCGCCAGCTACTACAAATGGCGCAACAAATTTGGCGGGATGGATGCAAGCTTGATTAGCCGCTTGAAAGAGCTAGAGCGGGAGAACGCAAGGCTCAAGCGGATGTACACCGACGCGTTGTTAGATGCCGACATTCTCAAGGAAGCCATGGCAAAAAAGTGGTAGCGCCATTTGTCCGTAAACAGATGGCGCAAAGCGCAGTGCAGGATCGTCAAATCAGTGTGCGCCGCAGCTGCCAAATTTTTAGCGTCAGCCAGACCTGTTACCGCTACGCGGCAAAGAACAAAGATGAGAACAAAGTCGTTGCTGACAGTTTGATGGCACTGTCGTATCGCTGCCGCGTATGGGGCTTTGGGCTCATGTTCCTGCACCTGCGAAACGTGCAGCACAAGCCTTGGAATCACAAGCGCGTGTACCGTGTCTACTGTGAGCTCAAGCTGAATTTGCGCATCAAACCGCACCAACGCGTACAGCGTGCCAAGCCTGAGCCGCTAGCGATACCAGAACGTCCAAATACCTGCTGGTCAATGGATTTCATGCATGACCATCTCACGGACGGCAGAAGTTACCGCAGTCTGAACGTCATCGACGACTTCAACAGGGAGTTGCTCTGCACGGAGATTGATTGTTCGCTGCCCAGCGTGCGGGTCACGCGGGCATTGGATCAGGTCATTGAATGGCGTGGCAAGCCAAGCGCAATCAGGAGTGATAACGGTCCCGAGTACATCAGTAGCACGGTCAAGGAGTGGGCGAACAAGCATGGGATTGAACTGAAATTTATCCAGCCAGGCAATCCACAGCAAAACGCTTATATCGAACGCTTCAACAGGACGATGCGTTATGAGCTGCTCAGCCCCAATTTGTTTGGCAACATAGCGGAGGTACAGGAAGCGGCAACCGAATGGGCTTATGCCTACAATCACGACAGGCCGAGCATGGCATTGAATGGGCGTACGCCCATTCAATGCCTGCAAGCCTATTTAGTCAGCAATCATCAACCCTCTACTTTGACGTGTCGTTAACAAAGGGGGGATTACCTGTCCATCTGCGCGTTCCAACGTCACCACTCCAGCGGGACCATCTAAGACCTGCGCAAGGTCTCCGCGCTTCATCCCCAGTGTTTTGTAATCACGATCAGCTCGAACCATTTCACCAGCTTGATAACTAACTGTTCGTTTGCTTTGTTCTTGTGTGAGATTTTTACTGCTGAGTGTGGTCAGGGTTGTCCCATTCCCTTCCAGCTGCAGCTCTTTGCGCACTTCTGAATTAATTGCTTCGCGACTTAAATTTGTGCCAGCGACAACAAGCGTTGCCTTGCGCTCCTCTTGATCTAAACTGGTATAGGCCAATGCAATTGCCCGATGCCGATTCTCGTGCTCTGGAATTTCAATTACGCTAGATTTCAATTGCTCCAATGACTGTACAACTTTGCCAGCTGCTGCTAGCTCAACGGCTGCTTTAAGACTGGACTCTTTTTGCCTCTGGATTTCAGTTAGTTCGGCGCAGTTCATCCCAGCTTGCTGGAGCTGCGCAAAAGGTCTGCCTGCTTGAACTGCTTTTAGCTGTTGGGTGTCTCCAACTAAGAGAACCCTTGCATTTGCTTTTTCAACCGCTTGAAAGAGTGAGTGCATATCTCCAGCACTCACCATGCCTGCTTCATCCAGTACGACCAAGGTTTTTTTATCCAAGCTTCTATAGTCAGTAGTTGCCAGTGCTGCAAGTGTTTCACATCTGATGCCACTACCTGCCAGTTCACGGGCGGCGGCGGCGGATGGGGCAACACCCACAAGCTTGATACCTTGTTCCTCGACTAATTTGCGTACTGCACTCAGTGCTGTCGTTTTCCCTGTGCCAGCACGACCTTGGATGCCCATATATCGGTCGCGACTGGTTAGCACGGATTCAACCAAACTGCGCTGTCCAGCATTCAGCTTGCTATCAACGAATTGCTGCCTGACAGTCTCGGAATTCATCATGGCTTTGCATGCACCACGACCTCGGTTTTCAATGGATAGGATGTCCCTTTCTCGTTGTTGGGCTGCTGGGGTTGTATAGAGATTCGATTCATGCAAAAGCTCGCCCAGCTCAATTGATTTCTCCATTGCCTGTCTGATGGCTGGTAAGTCTGTTTCACCTGTCCCGCGTTCCATGGCGGCGCGTTCAATGTCAATCTGTTTCACAACGGCTTCACGTTCCATTAAATGGTTGACTGCGTATTCAACAGCGCTTGCAGCGGCGTGAAGTTTGAAAGTGTTTGAACTAGCTAAATCCGCATAGTCTTTAGCAACATGAGGCGCTTGAAAATTAATGCCAACTTCCGCCGCATGTTCGCGCCATTGTTTGAGTAAAGCTGCTCTGTCAAGGTCTTCCTTCGACTGCCGAGTTTGCAGGGCTGCAACTTGTAATTGCCGAGCTGTAGCTTGATCGCGTGTCAATCCCTTTTCTTGAATTGCCTGCTCAATTTGGACGGAACGTTTGCTAAAAGCTTTGACTTGAACGGGGTCAATGTGCGTAAGCTCAAAGCGGCCATCACCGTGCGTGACGCGGACTTCATAACCGAGGATTCTTACTTCCTTGGCCAGTTCGCTTCGATAGTTGGCGCCTAGCCACATTTTGTGGCGATAAAGAGGTTCGTTATCTAAGGCACGCCATGCCCCATCTGAACGCTGCGTAGCATTGATAACCACGGCATGTGTATGTAACTGAGGATCTGCGGCGCGGCTAAGGTCGTGCCGAAACTGCGCTATAACAAGATTGCCCGTAATTAGCCGCGTGGTTATGCCATCCTCTGTCACGCGGCAGGCGGCTAGCTCTTCTGCATGCTCTAAAGCTCGGCTCACGGCTGTTTCATGGGCCTGCAAAAGCCGCGTGTCACCGCCAATTAATGCTTGCATGGAAACGGATTTAGGGGCACTGAATGTCAAGTCTGTGCCACCCCGTCTCCCACTGCCTTCTCCTGCGTGATGCAGTCGTACCCCACTAGGCAGTCGGCCATCGAGCATGGCGCGAAACTCTGCGCCTTGGACGGCTCCATTTAGCCCGAGTGTTTGAGCGGCTTTGCCGCTCCAGACGCTGGGGCTTCGGTCTTGGCTGTAGTAGTCATCTGCTTTCTCGTAATAGGTGCCAGCTGCGGAGCTGTTGGCAACGTTGGACATTGATAGCATGACGTATCCTTTATTCTTCAATTGCAGCGGTTACGGCGGGCAACTGGATCAGATCCAGACGGATCTTGCGCGTGGGTTGATCCCCTGCAAGTGCAAGATAGGCGCTCAGATTGGGAAGTTCATTGATTTGGCTTGGGAGCACTAGGCGTTCACGCACTCGCTGAACGGATGTGCTTTGACTGTTGCCTTGGGCGCTGCGAGATTCACTTTTAACCGCGCGATCAATTTCATGTTCGCCTAGGGCGCGACTAAAAATCTCCGAAGTATCGGGGTCGATTTTGGCAATCGCAAATGCGCAAAAATTACGAAAGCAAGATCGCAATACAGTGGCGCTATCTCGCCCATAAATTCGTTCTAGTTGCGCAATAGACTGAATACCTGCAACACAGCATAAACCATGCTTACGGCCTTTTGTCAGGGCGGCTTCTAAGCTGGTAATTTTGCCTAGGCTTGCCAGTTCATCCAGCATCAACCATAGCCGTCGCTCGGGATCAGGGGGCAGACTCAAGGTTGCAGTACAAAGCACATCCACCCAGCAAGCTATCAAAGGGGCAAGGCTGGCGGTCATATCTTCGCGCCAAGTTAAATATAGATTACCTTCGCCGTTTTCTAGCCAGTCACGTAAGCTGAAGTCTCCCGACTTTAGGTACTGGTAAGGCTTTAAATAGCTTGCCAAAATGAAGCGTGTGGAGGCGAGGGCGCGTGCAGCGTCTTTGTCAAATAAAGCCGTGGCTGCTGTGCCCGCCACCAAACTTGCTATTTGCTCGGCAGGCCAAGTTGTGAGGACTTCAATTAGTGCTTGGGTTGTGTTCTCGCCTCGGCTCAGTAGGGCGCGCATGACCTCAGCAATTAGCACTTGAGAATAAAAATGCCATTGGGCATCAGAGCCATGACCATCTGGCACGATGGATCGTGAGATTTTGTCAAAATCGTATGGTTTACGAACTTCCGAAAAGGGACTCCATCCTTGCGACCTTCGATCAAAGGGATTCAGAATAATGTCGCCTTGCTTGTAAAAATGCTGAAGGTAGTTGCCATTCGGGTCAGCCACAATCATGCGGTCTCCACGCTTGCTGATGCCTAGCATCAGTTCAATTGCGGCTGTTGTCTTTCCTGTCCCTGTCGAACCAGCAAGCAATAAGTGCAGCGATTCTTGTTCTGGAGCTAAGGGTGCGCCACCAATGGTTAATAAATTAGATTTGCCACTCATGGCTTGAAAAAGTTTCTGCAGCATGACGAACAGCCGTTACTCAATCAAATTCACGGTGTTCAACGCGAGCGCCTCGGCGGTAACGATCACCATTGGATAGCCGTTTACGTTGAAGTAACCAAATAAATAGACAGCTACTCAGTAGTAAACCGACCAGACCACACAGACTTAATACAGCGTTCCACACCTTGTCTAGGTGCAAAGAGTTCTTCAGCGTAAAACTAATAGCTTTAATGAACTCAATATCGAAGACAAAGTGCAGCAAACATAGCCATGTAGCTAGCCCCAAAAAAAGCGACAGAAATAAAAATTCAAAAATCCGCGTTAAGAAAATTTGGCGAGCGTGAGCCCAGCTGTCGTAGTAAGTGTTCTTAGTCATGATGAATTCCTTTAAATTAGTTTTGAATGAAATGTTTTGAGTTGGGCGGCAACACGAGCGAGAATTTGTGCATTGCTTTCCATGGCAAGCTCCCGCACGATTAATCGAATCTCTTGCAAGATGAAGAGCGTCCCGTTGTCAAGAGTTATGGCTTCTGGCGTTGCCAGACCTTGTTTCTCGCCTTTGACAAAGGCCTCAATCCGTGCCAAGGCTTGCAATGTGCCAATGGCCTGCGTTTCACTCTCCAGCAGTTCCCGCACGAAGGTTCCCAACCGCTTTCCGTCCATACTTGCTCGAGTTTGAATCGCTTCATATAGCGCGGCTGGTATTCGTGCTTTTAGAAATTTTTCAGCCACAGTTTTTCCTTTGAAAACATAGAGTTGCAAAGGATGTGGTCGCGCTGTGGCCTGCTTGGGAATTGATTGTGGTCTTTGCTAGGCCATGCCAGTAAAGGCTTTGGACGAAAAGCACCCCGAAATCGGAGATTGCGTCTGGTGTGTAATTAATATTTGGAGGACTCATTATGAGTCCTCATTGACGCGGTAATTGATTGGGTCAGCTAGAAAGCGATGTAGTTCTTTGTTATCGTAAAAAGTACAGCGAATTCCAAGGCGCTCAGGTCGTGGCGCTTTACCTGCTTTTGACAGTTGCCTAAATTTTTCTCGACTGAACGGACAGAATTTTTTGAAGTTTGAGAATCGACTTTTGCCCGTCAGTGGCAAGGTCACAAGATTCACAAAAAA